>NZ_VFRA01000001.1:0-708970 GCF_006788895.1 Rhodoglobus vestalii | reverse complement strand
ATTGGCCGACATCTCCCGCGAAGCCGGCTTGCCTGCCGGTGTGTTCAACGTCGTGCAGGGTTACGGAAAAGAAGCGGGTGCAGCCCTAGTGGCTCACCGGGACCTCAGTCGTATTTCGTTCACCGGATCAGTACCCACCGCCAAATCGATCGCCCGCGCAGCAGCAGACAACCTCACCCCGTGCAGCTTTGAACTCGGCGGCAAAAGCCCCTGCATCGTCATGCACGATGCCGACCTCGAGCTCGCAGCAACCCTTGCGGTGGAGCAGTACGACAACGCCGGCCAAGTGTGCCTCTCCGGCACGCGCATCCTCGTTCACGAAGACATTGCGGATGCCTTTGCTGACGCTTTCACGGCAAAAATTGCGACCCTGCGTCAGGGTGACCCCCGCGACCTCGAGACCGACATTGGGCCGCAGGTTCATCGTGTGCACTTTGAGCGGATCAAGGGTTTCGTGGATCGCGCGAAAGAGGGCGGCGCGAATATTGTTGTTGGTGGTGCGCCAAACGCCGAACTTGGCGGACTCTACTTTGCTCCGACTCTGGTGAAAGATCCTGAGGTTGGCAGTGAGATTGTCACCCAAGAGGTCTTCGGCCCGGTGCTGACGATGCAGACCTTTAGCACCGACGAAGAAGTCGTGGCAATGGCCAACGGCACCGAATTCGGGCTCGCCGCGATTCTGGTTTCGGGCAACCGCGACCACGCTGATGTGATCGCCAAGCAGCTGGTGGCGGGCACGATCTGGGTTAACTGCTTCTTTGTGCGTGACCTGCGGGCACCGTTTGGTGGCTCGAAGAAGTCAGGTGTTGGTCGTGAGGGCGGCACTTGGTCGTTCGATTTCTATGCAGATGTTAAGAACACGGTGGTTTCGCCGAACGGATGGAAGGAATAGTCATGGGAGAAGTTGTTGGGGTTGGGCTGATTGCTCACGTACCCACGATCATGTTGCCGAAGGAGATCCGCATGGAACTCAACGAGGGCAAAGATTCAACGCTCGTTGATGGACTCGAACGGCTCCGCAAGGATTACTTCGAGAACGACGACTACGACACTGTTGTCGTGCTCGACAGCCACTGGGCCACCACGGTCGAGTTCGTTGTTACCTCGCATGAGCGCCGTCACGGCACGTTCACCTCGGAGGAACTTCCTCGTAGCGTGAACAGTCTGCCTTTCGACTACAAAGGCGACCCTGAGCTGGCGAAGCTCATGGGGGAGCAGGCCGAAAAGAACGGCACCTGGATCACCCCGATCGACGACGAACACCTTCCCGTGATGTACGCCACGATCAATCTGTGGGACTACCTCGGCAAGGGGTTACCCGAGAAGAGGTGGCTGAGCGTCTCAATCTGCCAGACCGCCACCGATGAAGACTTCTTGCGCGCGGGACGTGCAATCGGTGAGGCCATCGCTAAGAGCGACCGCCGCGTCATCCTGCTCGCTTCTGGTGCTCTCTCGCATACCTTCTATAAGCTGCGCGAGCTGCGCAAGCATGAGATGGCCGACCCGGCACACATCTTCTCGGATGCTGCCCGCGAGGCAGACTGCGAGCGTCTTGACTGGTTCACGGAGGGCAACCACGCGAAGGTGCTGGAAACCATGCCTGCGTTCCACAAGGTTCGCCCCGAGGCGATGTTCGGCCACTGGCTGATCACTGCGGGCGCGATCGGTGAAGACAAGTGCACCGTCCCCGGCGTGATGTACAGCGAGTACGAAAATTCAATCGGCACCGCTCAGGTGCACGTGTGGTTCCCGAAGCCGGAGGGTGGCTTCCCGGCAGCCAAGGATGTGGTTCTTTCTCGTGACTGAGTTGCGCAGAGTACTTCTTGGCGGATACCCGACGCAGGTGGTGCGCCACGGCGACATGCTCGTTGCTGGCGATGGTCGCGAGGTGAGTGTCGATGAGGCAGTCCATTTGCCGCCGACTGAGCCAAGCAAAATCATTGCGGTGCATTTGAACTATGCGAGTCGCACCGAAGAGTTCATGACCAAGCTGCCGTCGGCACCGACTTACTTTCAGAAGCCGGTCACCGCACTCAACACGCACAAGGGCGATGTTGTGCGGCCCGAGGGTTGCAAGTGGTTGAACTTTGAGGGTGAGATTGTGATCGTCATTGGTCGCACCTGCCGCAATGTTTCTCCTGATGAGGCCGGCGACTATATTGCCGGGTACTCGATCGGCAATGACTACGGTTTGCACGATTTCCGCGATACGGATGCCGGTTCCATGCTCCGGGTGAAGGGCAGCGATACGCTCGCCCCGGTTGGCCCTGGCCTGGTCACGGACTGGGATTTCCGTGGCAAGCAGTTGCGCACCATCGTGAATGGTGAGGTCAAGCAAGATGACAATACCGACAATATGGAATGGGATATGAACTATCTCGTTGCCGATATTGCGCGCACGATTACGTTGAGCCCCGGCGATCTGCTGTTCTCGGGCACGCCCGCGTTCTCGCGTCCGGTTCAGCCCGGAGATGTGGTCGAGGTCGAGGTTGAGGGTCTGGGAAAGCTCACTAACCGTATTGTTGCCGGCCCGACTCCGATCCGCACCGATGTCGGTGCACAGCCGACCCAGAGTGAAGAGGTAATGTCGACCGCAATGGGTGGTGATTGGGAGTTCCGAGGTATTCGTACTCCCTCTAAAGATCTTTACCCGTCGACAGTTGAGGAAAAGCGATGATCAAAATCGAAGTTGACATGAACCAGTGCCAGAACTATGGCCAGTGTGTGTTTGAGGCGCCCGACAATTTCAAGCTCAACGACGATGACGAACTTGAGTATGTTGCTGAGGCGCCCGATTCGGAGCGCGACAACATTGAGGCTGCCGTTGATGTGTGCCCGATGCAGGCCATCCGAATCGTCGAATAGTGTCTGGGGCGAACCCTTCCGCACCGGTTGTTATTGTCGGTGCGGCAATGGGTGGGCTTCGCGCGGCGGAGTCGCTTCGTCGGTCGGGTTACACGGGTGCGATTCGGGTCGTGGGTGAGGAACTTCATGCGCCCTATAACCGTCCGCCTCTGTCTAAGGAGGTGTTGGCCACTGATGTGACTCATGAGGCTGTGGCGTTTCCGTCGCGAGCTGAGATGGGTGATGTTGAGTGGATGCTCGGGGTTCGGGCATCCACGGTGGATCTCGAGGCTCGCACGCTCACCACTGATGATGGCCAGGTGCAGCCGTGGCGTGCTCTAGTGATTGCCACTGGTTTGCGGGCTCGCCGGCTGGATTTTAGGCCGATTGCTGGGCGGCATGTGGTTCGTTCGCTGGATGATGCGATGGCGTTGCGGGCGGAACTCACTGCGGGTGCGCGCGTTGTTGTTGTCGGGTCGGGTTTTTTGGGTTGTGAGCTGAGTGCGACGGCCAGCAAGCTGGGCTGCTCGGTGACGGTTGTGACGCCGAGTGTTGAGCCGATGATTCGTCCGCTTGGTTCGCTGGTTGGGCAGGAGATGCGTCGGCGGCTTAACGTTGAGGGTGTGGAGATTTTCACCGGAGTCACTGTCGCTGCCATCAATGGCGGAACTTCGGTTGAGTCGGTCGAGTTGAGTGATGGCCGCGTTGTGCCGGCTGATGTTGTGATTGAGTCTGTTGGTTCGGACTGCAACATCGAGTGGCTTGAGGGCACCGGTCTCGATATGGGTGATGGGGTGCTCGCTGATAACGCGATGCGTGCGGTGACGACCGAGGGTGTCGCGCTCGATGACGTGTATGTTGTTGGCGATATTGCGCGGTTCCCAAATCCGATGTTTGATGATGTGCCGCGCCGAATTGAGCACTGGAATATCCCGACCGATACGGGCAAGCGTGCTGGCGCAGTGTTGGCTGCGCACCTGGCCGATGATGGTTCTTTCGATGACGTGGTCGCGAAGCCGTTCGCTCCGATGCCCTCGTTCTGGTCGAACCAGTTTGAGATCAAACTGCAGGCTTACGGACTGTTGGGTTTGGTAACGGATGACGACGTCCGCATTCTTGAGGGAGACTTGGCCGATCAGGTTGCGGTGGGTTACTACCGCGACGACCGTTTGGTGGGTGTGCTCGGAATTGGCATGAAGGCTGCGCTGCTGCCGTACCGCAAGCAGATTGCTGAGGGCGGCGTTTAGTCGTTTTTGCGCAGGTGCCCTGGTCGCTGTGGCGGCTGGGTCGTAGGCTGGGGTCATGACTTCCGCGTCGACTGTTGCTGTTGCCCAGTTTGCGCCGGGTGCTGACCGCGCTGAGAACATCGCCAGGGTCACTGAGCTTGCCGAGCGCGCGGTCGAGCGCGGTGCGAGTTTTGTCGTGTTCCCCGAGTATTCGGCGTACTTCACGCCCATGATGGGCGACGATTGGGTGGCTGCGGCTGAACCTCTCGATGGCCCCTTCGTGCAGGCTCTGACGTCGCTGGCGCAGCGCTTGCGCATTCATGTCGCTGCGGGAATGTTGGAGTCGTCGGGTGAAGAGAAGCGATTCTCGAACACCCTCATTGCGATTGCGCCCACGGGTGCCCTGGTTGCTACCTATCGCAAACAGCACCTCTATGACGCCTTCGGGCAGCGCGAATCGGATTGGGTTATTCCGGGGTCGATTGGTGCGCCTGAGACGTTTGCGTGGGAGGGCTTCACTGTCGGTTTGCAGACCTGTTACGACATCCGTTTTCCGGAGGTGTCTCGTTGGCTGGTGGATGCTGGAGCGAACCTGATTGTGGTGCCCGCCGAGTGGGTTCGTGGGCCGCTGAAGGAATACCACTGGCGCACGCTGCTGACGGCGCGCGCGATCGAGAACACAGTTTTTATCGCCGCCGCGGATCATGCCCCGCCGATTGGGGTTGGCAACAGTATGGTGGTGGACCCGATGGGCGTTGAGTTGGTGACGATTGGTGAGCGCACGGATGTTGCGGTCGCCCACATTGAGCACGCTCGCCTCGATGAGGTGCGGGCTATCAATCCCGCGCTCGAGTTGCGCCGGTATGCCGTGCACCCGCGCGAGGAGCGCTAGCTTTCGCCAATTAGTGGCGCAGTTTCATTCCGGAGAGTTGTGCTGCGGCGCGATCGAGTACGTCGGTTTTTTTGCAGAAAGCGAAGCGGATGAGGGTGTTGTAGTCGCCGTGGTTTTCGGAGTGCACGAAGGCGGTGACGGGGATTCCGACAACTCCTGCTAGTTCGGGGAGGGTGCGGCAGAATTTGGCGGCGTCGGTGACTCCGAGTGGTGCGGCATCCGCGATGATGAAGTAGCCAGCCTGGGGTGTGGTGACGTCAAATCCGGCACTGCGAAGTCCGGCTCCGAGCGTGTCGCGTTTACGGGCGAGTCCGTCGGCAACTCCGGTGAAGTATTCATCGGGTAGACCGAGGCCGACCGCGATTGCGGGTTGAAGGGGTGCACCGTTGACGTAGGTGAGGTACTGCTTGACGGCCATGATCGCTTGCAGGATCGGTTGCGGCGAGGTGATCCAGCCAATTTTCCAGCCGGTGGTGTTGAACGTTTTGCCGCCGCTGGAGATGCTGATGGTGCGGTCGAATGCTCCGGGCAGGCTGGCGATGGGGATGTGTTCGTGGCCGAAGGTGAGGTGTTCGTACACTTCGTCAGTGACGATGAGCGCATCGTATTTGTGCGCGAGTTCGACAATCAGTTCGAGAGTTTCACGGTCGAGAACGCTGCCCGTGGGGTTGTGTGGGCTGTTGAGAACGATCAGTCGCGTGCGTCCGCTGAATGCGGCGCGGATGTCGTCGTGGTTGGGCTGAAAGTTGGGGGCCCGGAGTGGCACTGTCACGTGGGATGCGCGGGCGAGGTTGATCATGGCGCCGTAGGCGTCGTAGAAGGGTTCGAGGGTGATGACTTCGTCGCCGGTGTCGGTGAGGGCGAGGATTGTGGCGGCGAGAGCTTCGGTTGCGCCTGCGGTGGCGAGTACTTGGGTGTCGGGGTCGATGTCGATCCCGTAGAACCGTTTTTGGTGTTCGGCGATGGCGTTGCGCAGCACGGGCAGGCCGTTGCCGGGCGGGTATTGGTTGATGCCGTCGCTGATGGCTGTGCGGGCGGCATCCAAAACTTCGATGGGGCCATCTTCATCGGGAAACCCTTGACCCAAATTGATGGCACCGGTGCTCGCGGCGAGGGCCGACATTTCGGCAAAAATTGTTTGGCTCAGTTGCCCGTTGGCACCCAGCAGCATGGCACCATTGGCGGCGCGTTCCCAAGATCCGGTGACTGTCATCGTTCCGCAAGCCTAACGACTTGTATCGTCTGCGTCAGCGTGTGGCTGTGGAAAGTCGGGTACCTCTTTCGTTGGCGATGTTTACGGTCGATGTATGCGGCTACCGAACCTCGTACGCGCGGCGGGCGGTGTGCTCCTCTTAGCGTTGCTGAGTGGATGCGTGCCCACCGACGCATCACCCCAACCCGAACCCACCCCCACCTTCGTTGCGCCCTACGCCTCCGACGAGGAGGCGCTCGCGGCGGCTGAGGAGGCGTATGCGGAGTACTTGCGCGTGATCAATGTGACGCTACGCACCGCGGTCGTTGACGAGGCCCTATTCAAGTCAGTGGCGGTGGGAGCTGAACTGGCTGACGCGGTAAGCGTCTACTCCCGAATCGCTAAAGAAGGAAAGTACTCGACCGCTGACATTACGTTTGATCAGACTTCGTTGCAGCGATATTCAACGGATGGTTCTCCAAAAGAGCTCGTGACGATATACGTCTGTGAGGACCTTTCCAAGGCGTATCTTCTCGACTCGGATGGCAACCGTGTGAAAGATCAAAGTGTGCCGCCTCGAATCGTTCAGATCAGCTTCGATTACTCAGTTGACCAGGAGACGCTGCTGTTGTCCGATAGGCAGCCTTGGGTGGAAACCTCGTGTTAGCTCATTTGTTTGTTTTGCTACTCACTGCTTCCGCAACATTCATGCCAGTGGTACTGATCGGAGTCCCAACCTCGTCGACTTGCCAGGCAGGCGACGAACTTGACGATGGTCCAGCCTGCCCCGCAGTAGGGGCCATCGGGGATGGCTATGTAGAGCTCGGAATCACTACCGAAGTTCCGGCATCGAACGGTTCGGGCCCACGCGACAACTCCGCAGACGGGGTTGGCCTGGAGGTTGGTGTTGGCGTCGACGCTCTCGACAACGTCGAGGAGGCGTGGTGCGACATCCAGCGAATCGAGTGCGTACCCTGGACGCCTCCAGCCGACAATGCCGAAGGCGAGACCGGCCCGGTAACCATCTCCGACATCGCGACATTCCGCCCACAACCTGCGACCGCCGGAATGCAACCCAACCAGTGGATGATCGTCGGGCTTGCAACAAACTTCTACGTCAACACATCCACCCATGTTGTTGACGGCACACTCTTCGGTGGCACCGCCCAGGTGCGTTTCACCCCAGTTGCTCACAACTGGAACTACGGCGATGGCACAACGGCCTCACTCGGAACAGCAGGCACCACCTGGGCGAAACAGAAGATTGCCGAATTCGATCCGACCCCCACCAGCCACATCTACCAAGAACCAGGTAACTACACAATCACCCTCACCGTCACCTACACCGCTGAATACCGAGTCGCAGGAAGCAGCTGGCAAAACGTCGTCGGTACCCTCACAATCGCAGCCCCACCCCTCACCGCAACAGCAGGTCACGCCACCACAGTGCTCGTCGACCAAGACTGCAACAGCAACCCCACCGGCATAGGCTGTTAACCAAGAACATCCACGCCGATCACGGCACAACCACGAAAGAACCAATGATCGACGCACTACAAAACTTCACCGAATCACTGCCACCACTCCTGCAATGGGTAGGCGTAATCCTCGCCTCAGCAATCCCCTTCATCGAATCCTACTTCGGCTCCATCATCGGCATCCTCGCCGGAATCAACCCCGTCATAGCCATCCTCGCCGCCATCATCGGCAACACACTATCCATGATCATCGTCGTACTCAGCGCACACCACGTACGCGCCAGCGTCACCAAACGCCAAAACCCCAAACCGCCCACACAACGCAAAGAACGACTACGCAAACAATTCGACAAATACGGTGTACCCGGCGTCAGCCTCCTCGGCCAAACCATCCTCCCCAGCCAAATAACCGCAGCCGCAATGGTCTCCTTCGGAGCATCCAAAAACAGCGTCATCCTCTGGCAAATCATCTCCATCACCCTCTGGGGAATCGCATTCGGCGCACTCGCAGCCCTCGGCACCAGCCTCCTCTAAACCGCAACACCCACCAGCCAACACACCACCAGCCCACACACCACCACCGACTAGCGGCCTGCGTGCAGCCACCACGCAGGCCCCATACAGCACCCCTAAATACAATGTTCAGGTTGGCGATAGAAGCTTGCATCGCCGAAAGGAGCACAACATGACCGAGGTCCCCAAAGAACCGACCCCCGCAACAACATCCAGCGACAACACCAACCACACCAACCCCACCCCAACAACTTCTGCCACCGAAGCGACACCCAGCAGCGAAACAACCGCAGATCCTGAAACCGCAACAGCCAGCGAAACAACCGCGGCCGGCGAGGCAACCCCGATTTACAGTCAAGCAGATCCTGCTGCCACCCCTGCTGGTTCCCCCGGCGGGAGCTTCGGGCCTGAAGCAACCACCAGCTCCGAGACCAACACGGCACCAGCCACCGCAAAAAAACCCACCATGACCCTCGGACTCGTGGCCAGCTTCGCCATCGTCGCGCTCCTCGGCGGTGCATCCGGAGCAGGAGTAGCGCTCTGGGCTGTCGGCAACCAAGACACCGCAGCCGTCAGCGGCACAGCCAACCCCACATCCATCACCGTCAACGACCCCGGCAACGCAACACTGGTAACCTCAGTCGTCGCCAAAGCAGCACCCGCCATCGTCACCATTAACGTGAGCGGCCAAGGCACCGGCGGCAGCGGATCCGGTGTCATCATCAGCGCCGACGGAAACGTGATCACCAACGCCCACGTCGTCACCCTCGACGGCAAAGTAGCCAACCCTGACGTCACCGTAACCACCAGCGACGGACGCCTACTCCCCGCAACCGTCGTCGGATTCGACCCCATCTCTGACATCGCCGTCATCAACATTGATGCCGCCGAAGACATGCCATTCGTTTCGATCGCCGACTCCAGCAAACTCAACGTCGGCGATGGCACCGTAGCAATCGGTGCACCGCTCGGTCTCTCCGGCACCGTCACCAGCGGAATCGTCAGTGCCCTCAACCGAAGCATCACCGTCGCATCAGCCGCACTACCCGAAGATCCCGAAACGGCACCCGAACCAGACAGCCCCGGGGCCCCCGACCTCTGGAACTTCGACCTCTTCGGCGAAAACGGCGGCCAGAGCAACGCCAACCAAGCATCAGTTGCGTTGTCGGTTATCCAAACGGATGCCGCCATCAACCCCGGCAACTCCGGAGGTGCACTGCTGAACTCCGACGGTGAACTCATCGGAATCAACGTCGCCATCGCCTCATCCGGCGGCACAGCAGGCAACATCGGCGTTGGATTTGCGATCCCCGCCAACCTAGCCAGCCGAGTAGCAAACGAAATACTCGCCACCGGAACCGCCACCCACGGACTGCTCGGTGCCGCAGTAGCAGACGTCACCGACG
Organism: Rhodoglobus vestalii; assembly: GCF_006788895.1. NCBI lineage: Bacteria > Bacillati > Actinomycetota > Actinomycetes > Micrococcales > Microbacteriaceae > Rhodoglobus > Rhodoglobus vestalii. Next base: position 699,419 of record NZ_VFRA01000001.1, on the reverse strand, counting down.
ACCCCATCCAAAGCAACGCAACAGTCATCGGCGCAAGCATCGTCGATGTCAGCGATGGAGGAGCCGCCGCCGCCGCCGGGCTCAAAGTGGGCGACATCGTCACCAACCTCGACGGCATCCCCGTAACCAACAAAACTGACCTCACTGCACAGGTACGCGCAAAGTCAGCCGGTGAAGAAACAACCATCAGCTACGTACGTGACGGAGAGGCCTACACGGTCGACGTCACACTAGGTGCGCTGAACTAACACACCTGCACCACTCACTCTGCGGCGTGCACAAGCCCCCAAGCTCGTGCACGCCGCAGACGTGTGTAAACCGCGAGATCGTGCCCCAACGCGATATGCTCAACCGACCACCCAGCCCGACGTATTGGAACACATGGCAAAGAAGGCTCCAGCCCTCACCGGTGTGTCGTACGTGATGCCTGTGCTCAACGAAGTCGAACACATCGAGGCAGCCGTCGACAGCCTCACAGCGCAAGACTACGAAGGACCCTTCGAAATCGTGCTCGCGCTCGGCCCCAGCATCGATGGCACCAACGCCATCATCGATGAAATGGCACGCCTCGACTCGCGCATCCGACACATCCCCAACGAACTTGGCTCCACCCCGGGCGGGCTGAACGCCGCCATCCGCGCCTCGACCCACCCCATCATCGTTCGCGTCGACGCCCACTCGGTACTACCCACCAACTACACCCGCATCGCCGTCGAAACACTCGAACGCACCGGAGCCGACAACGTCGGCGGCATCATGAAAGCCGAAGGCCGCACCCCCTTCGAACGTGCCGTCGCCCACGCCTACGGATCACCGGAAGGCCTCGGCGGCACCCAACACCACACCGGCGGCAAAGAAGGCCCCGCAGAAACCGCCTACCTCGGAGTCTTCCAACGCGACCGCCTCACCGAAGTTGGACTCTTCGACGAAGACATCAAGCGTGGCCAAGACTGGGAACTCAACCGACGACTCCGTGCCACGGGCGGCACCGTCTGGTTCACCCCCAAACTCCAAGTCGTCTACCGCCCGCGCTCGAGCCTACGCAAACTCATTCGGCAATTCGTTGCCACAGGAATCTGGCGCGGAGAACTCGCGCGACGCTTCGGCACAGCAAACTCACTGCGCTACTTTGTGCCACCAATCGCCGTACTCGGCATCGTCGCCGGACTCCTACTGGGCATCATCGGCAGCGCAACCAGCGCAACCTGGCTGAGTCTCGCGTACATCGCGCCAGCAACCTACACACTCTTCGTAATCGTCGCCTCAAGCATTACGGCCGCCAAAGAGGGGCTACGATCAGGCGTCTGGTATCTGGTTGTGCTGCCGTGCATCCACTTCGGATGGGGCACAGGTTTCATCCTCGGATTCCTCACCCTCACCAAAAACATCACTGCGCAGACGGGAAGGTAACCGCGTGTCTACCCACACACCAGCAGACCCCTCAGCCCGCCCGCAGAGCATCGCGCAACTCCGCGAAGTTACCCAACCACCAGAGGTGCGGATGCGCGCCAACGCCGAACACTGGACAGCCTCGCTCTACCTGCGCGACATCTCGCCCTACATCACCTGGGTACTACTGAAGACCTCGATTAGCGCCAACGGCGTAACAGGGCTCATGATTCTCACCGGGTGGCTCACCGCGGCAGCGCTGCTAATCCCCGGAATGACCGGAGCTGCCCTCGCGCTCATTCTGGGACAACTCCAAATGCTCGTCGACTGCAGCGACGGCGAAGTTGCCCGCTGGCGCAACACCCGCTCCCCGGCCGGGGTGTTCCTCGACAAAGTCGGGCACTACACAACAGAAGCACTCATCCCGGTCGCCCTCGGCATCCGGGCCGCAGGATGGCCTCTCGACTTTCCTGCCGACTTCGCCTGGACCACCGCCGGTTTGGCCCTCGCCCTCCTGATTGTGCTGAACAAAGCACTCAATGACATGGTGCATGTTGCCCGTGCAAATGCCGGCCTCGATAAACTCAGCGACCATAAGGGGGAAGCCGAACCGAGCCACAGTGTTGTCGCCAAGCTCCGCCGGGTGGCCCGATTCGTACCATTCCACCGGCTCTATCACTCGGTAGAGCTCACCATGATCGCCTTCGCGACCGCGATTGTGGCACTCTTCGTGCCCGCACTGGCCGCCGAACGCACAGTGCTGCTGATCCTGCTGCCGTTAGCAGCTCTCGCGCTAATCGGCCACTTTGTGGCAATCATGGCATCCAAGCGCGTCCGTTCATGACCCATCGCATCGGCGTCGTGTGCCTCACCCAGGGCAAACGCCCCCAAGATCTGGCGCGCGGACTGAGGTCGCTGAACGACCAGCAAGGGGTAGAGCTCGATATCGTGGTCGTTGGCAACGGCTGGGAGCCCACAGGCCTTCTGGACGGCGTCCGCGGCCTGCACCTGCCCGCCAACCTCGGCATCCCCGCAGGCCGCAATCGTGGTGTCGAGCACGTCCACGGCGACTGGATATTCTTCCTCGATGATGACGCCAGCATCCCGTCACCCACCTTCCTCAGTGACGCTGTCGCGAAGTTCGTAGCCGACCCCACGATCGGGCTCCTGCAGCCGCGCGTCGAAGACGCCGAGGGCAAAGAGAACCCGCGCCGGTGGACCCCCCGCATCCGCAAAGGTAACCCCGAGCACCCGAGTGCAGTTTTCTCCGTCTGGGAGGGCGCCGTGCTGATCCCTCGCCAGCTGTTCGATGAGATCGGTGGATGGGGTGACCCCTACTTCTATGCCCACGAAGGCATAGAACTAGCTTGGCGCGTCTGGGGCGCCGGAAAACGCGCCTGGTATGCCGGAGATTTGGTTGCCAATCATCCGGCCATCGATCCTGCGCGACACAGCTACTACTACCGACTCAACGCCCGCAACCGCATCTGGTTGGCCAAACGCAACCTGCCCGTGCTGCTCGTACCGGCCTACGTTGCGAGCTGGACAGCAATTCAGATCGTGAGATCAGCCCGCAACCCCGTCGGCATGCGCGCCTGGTGGGGTGGCTGGTTTGCGGGCTGGCGAGAGAACCCGGGAGGCCGCCGCAGCATGGGCTGGGAGACCGTCCGACGGATGGCGCGCGCCGGCCGCCCTCCCGTGATCTAAATTCGCCAGCGGCGTTTAACTGACTCAGCAGCCACCCTCACATTTCCGTGATGAGACTGCCGCTGAGGTGGTGAAGCAACTAGCTGCGCGGCTTGCGGGTGGGGCGATCTTCATAACGGTTGCCAACAACACGGCTGCCCGCATCACGGTTGCCAGCATCACTGTTGCCGCTGTCCCGGGGGCCCTCGTCACGAGTGCCTGAATCATGCTTGTTGTAGCCGCGCGACGCCTCGCGTTCGCGGTTGGCACGAGCGCCACCTTCAAAAGAACGGTCCCGGCTCGGGTACTTTCCGGCCGCGCTGCGCGCTCCGCCGCCGTTTGCTTTGCGGTCAGGGCTAATTTCGATCAACTTGCCACTGATGCGGGTGTCGCGCAGTTTTTCTAGCACATCCTTCGACATGTCTGCGGGCAATTCGACGAGCGAGAAGTCGGGACGAATCTGGATGTGACCAAAATCTTCCCGACTGAGTCCACCCTCATTGGCGAGGGCGCCCACAATCTGGCGAGGCTCAACGCGTTGACGCTTACCCACCTCGATGCGGTACGCGGTCATGGGCTTCGTGGAACGCGGGCGACGCTCTGGTCGGTCACCGCGATCTCCGCCACGATCTCCACCGCGATCGCCGCCACGTTCCGGACGATCGCTGCGCGTGCCGCGGTCCTCGCGCTCGCTGAAACGCTGAGCGCGTTCCTCTTCGGCGGTCAGCAGCAGGGGAGTGTCACCCTGAGCCACAACGGCAAGTGCGGCAGCAACATCCGCATCGGGCACGTCGTGGTGTTCAACATAGTGAGCGATGATGTCGCGGAATGCAGTGATGCGCGCCTGCTGGTTGAGGGCCTCAGTGATTGCGTCATCGAAACGAGTGAGTCGGGTGGAGTTGACGTCTTCAACCGACGGCAACTGCATCTGCGTGAGCGGCTGGCGGGTCGCCTTCTCAATGGCGGTGAGCAGGCGACGTTCGCGCGGGGTCACAAAGCTGATTGCCGAACCACTGCGACCGGCACGACCCGTGCGGCCAATGCGGTGCACATATGACTCCGTATCGACAGGAATATCAAAGTTCACAACATGGCTGACGCGATCAACGTCAAGTCCACGAGCAGCAACATCGGTTGCAACGAGAATGTCGAGCTTGCCCGACTTGAGCTGGTTGACGGTGCGCTCACGCTGGGCCTGAGCCACATCGCCACTGATTGCTGCTGCCGAGTAGCCTCTGGCGCGCAACTTCTCGGCCAAGTTTTCGGTCTCGCTCTTGGTGCGAACGAACACGATCATGCCCTCAAAGTTTTCGACTTCAAGGATGCGCGTGAGGGCATCCACTTTCTGCGGGTACGAGACGATTAGGTAGCGCTGGCTCGTATTCGCCGAGGTGGTTGTCTGCGACTTGACGGTGATCTCTTCGGCATCGCGCAGGTACTTCTTGGAGATGCGACGAATCTGAGCGGGCATGGTCGCCGAAAACAGCGCCACCTGCTTGTCTTCGGGGGTGTCGGCAAGGATCGTCTCAACATCTTCGGCGAAGCCCATCTTCAGCATCTCGTCAGCCTCATCGAGAACCAGATACTTGAGCTCGGAAAGATCGAGGGTGCCCTTGGCCAGATGGTCCATGATGCGGCCGGGAGTGCCAACGACAACGTGAACGCCACGACGCAGTGCTGAGAGCTGCACACCATACGCTTGTCCGCCATAGACAGGGAGCACGTGAACGCCGCGCATGTGGGTGGCGTACTTCTCAAACGCCTCACACACCTGCAAAGCAAGTTCGCGGGTGGGGGAGAGCACAAGGGCCTGGGGCTTGCTCTGCGAAACATCGAGGCGAGAAAGGATGGGCAGCGCAAACGCTGCAGTTTTACCGGTTCCGGTCTGGGCGAGGCCGACGACGTCGCGGCCCTCGAGAAGAGTGGGGATCGTAGCGGCTTGGATCGCGGAAGGCGTCTCGTAGCCAATATCACGAACCGCTTTCAGTACCGCATCGCTGAGGGCGAGGTCGGAAAAAGTGATCGCGGTCTCGAGAGTGTCAGACGGTGCGGTTGAATCAGAATCGGTCATTTCATCAACCGTACCTGCTCACACTGCAAAAATATCTGTATTCGGGTAGTGTGCACCCCCGAATCCGGTGTTGGTGAGGGCGAGTACTATCGAAACCGCGGCCAAATCTCACGTCACCGCATCAGCATCGGCTCGGTAACGGTGTGGTGGGAAGTGTGCTGCACCGGCCCTCCACTGATTTGATTGAGACCATGGCTCTACTGAAAGACTTCGCAACCGCACGCAGAGTGGGGCGCGACATGCTGCGTGCACGCCACAATCGCCGGCTTATTGCGACGCGTCGTGAGGGGCATCCGATGCCGGCTCCCGGCTCAGTGAGCATCGCCGTCTACTTCGCCGATACCAAAGTCAACCTTTATCAAATGCGCCAGTGGTATGCGCCTCTTGCCGAGCTGTCGAAGCGGTACCCGGTATCGATCATTGCGCGGTCGCCGAGTTCGGTACTTGCTCTCTGGGATGAGGCCCCGGTTCCGACGGTGTATTTGCGCCGGGTGTCCGAACTTGAGCAGTTTGTGTCAGAGCAGTCGCTGAAGATCGTGTTTTACGTCAACCAGAACGCCAAAAACTTTCAAATGTTTCGTTACGGGCGCATGTGGCACGTTTTCATCAACCATGGTGAGAGCGACAAAATGTACATGACGACCAACCAGTTCAAAGCCTATGACTTCAGTTTTGTGGCCGGCGACGCAGCGCTCGACCGGTTGAGTCACAAGCTGTGGAATTTCGATCTTGAGACGCGCGCTATCGCGATCGGGCGTCCGCAGGCCGACCACTTTGCCGGGGAGCTGCCATACACACCCGATGACCGCACCGTGGTGTTATATGCCCCCACCTGGGAGGGTGACCGTGAGGCCGCCGCGTACGGGTCAATTGCCAGCCACGGTGTTGCTCTGGCAAAAGCTGTTCTTTCAAGCGACAAGCACCGCCTGATCTACCGCCCGCATCCGCGAAGTGGTGTTGTCGACGACGAGTACAAGCGGGCGAACATCGCGATCATCGCAGCGATTGCCGAAGCCAACGAAACGGATCCCTCGGTTCAGCACATTTATGATGATGGCAAAGAGTTGGGGTGGCAGTTGGTGGCGGCGGATGTCGCGATCACCGACGTTTCGGCCATGGTCTATGACCGGCTCGCGGCGGGTAAACCGCTCATCGTTACTCGACCGGCTTCGGCCCTGGTAGACATCGACGAGGCAGGCTATCTAGGATCGTGCGAGTGGTTGCGCGCCGAGCAAGCGGGCGACATTCTGTCGATCGTCAGCCGTGTGCAATTCGACGCGGACGCTCAGGAACGATTGGGTTTCTGGGCTGAGCGTCATTTTGGCGACACCAGCCAAGGATCAGCGACAGCGCGCTTTCACGACGCTGTTGACTCGCTGGTTGCGCTGTGGCACCGCCACGCTCACCTCCACATCGGAGATCGCCACGGTAGTCAGGGTGATCCATTTGAGGATGACGACGATGAGTCACCCGCTAGCGAGTAGCTGAGCTACGAGCCTGTGTCGGGCCGCCGACGAGAGCGCTGAATTCGTGTGAGTGCGCGGCGAATTCTGTGCTCGCTTCTGATCTTGGGTTCTTTCGGCGCGGTGATTACGAGCACCGGCTCGAGCCAGGCTGGAAGTGTGGCCGGCGCTGGTCCGAAACCTTGCCGTGCCGTGCGGATGATCTGGCGCCCCAAAATATTGTTGCCGCCTCCGCCGATGACCGCACCGATCCCAAACGGCATCAAGCGTCCGACAATATTGGTGCCCTGGGCTGCCGCAAACTTTTTCACAAAGGTGCGCTTGATGCGGTCAGCGATGGGGCCAACCAGTGCCGTCGGGACACCTTTAGCGAGGGTCTCTCCCCAGTATGCCGAACGGCCAAGGCCGCTGCCGGTGGCCTGAGCGGCGAGCTGTTTCACGAGGTCGCTGCCGGCGGTGCCGAGCACCATGGTCATGACGAGCGCCCGTGCGCGGTCGGGGTCATCAACGACGATCCCATGAACTTCGGTGACGGACTGGGCAAAGAGCGCACTGGCCTCAAGAAATCCCGCAGTTTCTGCACCGGAAAGGGCGAGGGATGTTCCCGTGCCGACAGCAGGAATGGCCGCGCTCGCGCCAACGAGGGCGCCCCCGGTAGTTACCGCGGCAAGATAGCGACGCTCCAGGATCGCAATGATTTCATCCGGTGTCGCCTGGGGCTTGCCGCGACGGATGCTGCGGATGTGGGCAAGCACGACGGGTCGCTGCACGGTGAGCACGCGGTCTATGCCACGCACAACCATGGGGTGCGACTTTTTCATTTCGCTTGAAGCCATAGCATTAACCGTACCGGAGCTCTCTGGCGTGGCACCGAGAGTCGCGCAGCCGCTCAGGAACCGTAATCCGCGTTGTAACGAGCCAGTACATCGCCGATGGGCCCATCGAGCACCAGTTCACCCTTGTCAAAGTAGAGGCCACGGTTGCAAAAGCGGCGAAGGTCGCGTTCGTTGTGCGAGACAAAGAAAAGGGTGCGCCCGCCTTGGAGTAGTTCCTCAATGCGGCGGTAACATTTTTCACGAAACGCTTTGTCGCCAACGGCAAGAACTTCATCCACCAAAATGATGGGCTCTTCGAGTCGCGAAATCACGGCGAAAGCGATGCGTACTTTCATGCCGCTCGAGAGATGCTTGTAGGGCGTGTCGATGAAACGTTCTATTTCGGCGAAGCTGATGATCTCATCGAAACGTTCGTTAATTTCCCGCTTCGTCATTCCATGCAAACCTGCGGTGAGGTACACATTGTCACGCACGGTCAGGTCGTCAACAAAGCCCCCCGTGATTTCGATGAGCGGGGCCACTCCGAGGGCGACGTTGACCTCACCCTCGTCGGCGAGCATGACCTCGGCCACAAGTTTGAGGAGCGTTGATTTTCCTTGCCCGTTTCGTCCGACGACACCAATTGCTTCACCGGCGGTCACATCAAAGTTCACATGTCTCAGAGCCCAGAATTCGTTGGCACGGGCACGACGTTTTCGACCAGCGAACAGATCTTTGAAGTTGCGGCGAGAACGACGATTAAGCCGAAACCGGATGCCGGCATCCCGAACGGTGATCACCAGACTGTCGGTCACTAGATCTCCTTCAATACGGCACGTTCGGTGCGCACAAAGATGAGAAGCCCAACCGCGAGCAGAATGCAACTCATCAGCGTGCCAATGAGCACCGCATACCAGTTGAGCTGGTCGGGAAAGAAGGCGGCCCGGTAGAGGGAGAAGATCCCTGCAAGCGGATTGAACGCGGCAAGACCGTCGAGCCCCAGCTTTTGCAAGTCTGGGATCCCGTAAATGATGGGGGAGGCGTAGAAAAGAAAACGCAGCGCCAGCTTGGTGGCGCGCTCCAGATCGCGAAAAAACACCACGAGGGGAGCAACGATCAGACCCACGCCCAGGGTGAGGATCGTCTGAAGCACAACTCCCAGCAGAAAGTAGACAGCTTCCCAGTTCAGCACCGCGCCGTTGACAACCGCAAAGAACGCAAGCACCGGCAGGCTGGCGATGAACTCGATTCCCTTCGAGAGCACGAGCCGCGCAACCCAGATGGTACGAGGGATTTTGGTGGACCGGATGAGCTTAGCCTCACGCAGGTAGGCACGGGTGGCATCCGAAACAGCACCGTTGAACCACATCCACGGCAGCAGAGCGGTGAGAAGAAACACGATGTATGGCTGCTCGCCCACGGGGCGATCAAAGATCTGGGTGAAGACAAACCAGTAGATTCCGGCCATCACCAGCGGGTCAAGAATGGACCACACATAGCCGAGGGCTGAGGTGGAGTACCGCACCCGCAGGTCGCGAACGGTCAGCAACCAGAGGATGCGGCGGTATCGGGTGAGGGGGGACCATGCGGGCCGGCCCAATGCTGTGTTCGCCACGCCCCTATCGTAAGCGGCAGAAGCAACGAATCTTGGCACAGCAGTGCCGCGAGGTGAGAAATTATTCGGAGTGCGCCGCTCGAACGCGCCGCCCGAACAGCTTAAACGAAGAGGTTTGCGCGCTCGAGGTCTTCAGCGAAGTCGACCTCAATTGCGTAAAGATCAGAAATGTCGATCGGCTCAATGAGCAGGCGATCTTCTTCGATAGCGAGTTCAATGCCACGTTCGAAGTAATCCTGGTCGCCAACCTTCTTGAGCTGACGCACCAGAGCTGCCTTCGCATCGCTCGAAATGTAGTTGATGCCAACGGCTTCGCCGAGGCCGCCCTTGACGGTTTTGGAAAGTTCCTTGATGAAACCTTCTGCGTCAGTGGTGTACTTGACCTCTTCGTCGGAAACCTTAGCGGTGTTGACGCTGACGAACGACTGATCGCGCGCGACCATCGCTGCGGCCCGCTCAAGTGCGGTGGGGTCAAAGACGACATCGCCGTTCATCCACAACACTCCTCCGGGGGTGGACGCCTGCAGTGCACGCATCAGGCTCTTGGAAGTGTTGGTCTGGTCGTACTGCTCGTTGTACACGAACGAGGCTTCAGGGAAGGCCTCGACAATGTGTTCCAGTTTGTAGCCGACCACGATTGTCACCTTGGCGTTGTCGCCAAATGCGTGGTGGATGTTGTCGAACTGCTGCTTCATGATGGTGCGACCATCGCTGAGCTCTGTCAGGGGCTTCGGAAGTGAGCGGCCCAAACGGCTGCCCATGCCGGCGGCTAAAATAACGATCTGTGTAGTCATGGTGGTCTCCTCAGTAATTCTAGGATCTGGGGATGCGGTGTTTGGTTAACCTACTGTTCACCCAAGATAAGTAAAATCGACACACCCTTGTGCGATAGTCAGAATAGCTGTGTGAGCCGAGAACTCCATGGATATTGGGTGGTTGTTGTCTATTTGTGATGCACGCTCATAATCGCGTCATCTGATTGGTAGGTTTGGACAGTGGAAAACGCCCAAACACCCGACGAGGGCAACAAGACTGCAAAAAAGGCAGTGACACCCCCCGCATCTGGCGCTCGCAAGCCTCCCACCAAGAAACCTGCCGGTGGCACAACCGCCGCGACGCGTTCGACAAAACCACGATCTGTGTCGAAACCAACGGCAGCGAAACCAACGGCAGCGAAACCAGCCGTGCGCAAGCCAGCTGTGTCGAAGCCCGCTGCGGCGAAACCAGCCGCAGCCAGCCCAATTGCGCCGAAGCTGGCTGTACCCGAGATCGTTGTGCCGGCGGAAGGTGAGGCTGCGATAGCCGCACCTGATGCGTCACAACCAGCAGAGAAGCCGGATGCTGTTCTTGCGGGCCTCGCTCGCCTTCGTCTCCTTGCCTCTCAGTTCGCTGCCCCAGCCTCCGCTGTCGATTCTGCTCCGGTCGAGCTCGGGATGTCTGCACCAGCGAAACCGACCCTGCCGGAACCGACCGCGCCGGAACCGACCGCGCCGGAACCGACCCTGCCGGAACCGACCGCGCCGCCGGCGCTCACTCATGCGCTTGTGGCGACATCCGACGATGTAGTCCTTGAAGTTCGCGGGCTCTCAAAAGGTTTTGGCGACACGGTCGCGGTCAATGACATCGACCTCACGGTGCGTGCCGGTGTTTTTTATGGCATTGTCGGCCCCAACGGTGCCGGTAAAACGACGACGCTTTCCATGATTACGGGCCTCCTGCGGCCCGACTCGGGGACCGCCAGCGTCAACGGTGTCAAGGTGTGGGATTCGCCGGCGATTGCGAAACGTTCGATGGGGGTACTCCCGGACCGTTTACGCATCTTTGATCGACTCACCGGCTCGCAATTGCTCTACTACTCGGGTGTGCTTCGTGGTCTTGGCGCCGCTGAGGTAAGAAAACGGTCCGCAGATCTGGCGACCGCATTCGGCCTCGAAGATGTGATGGGTCGCCTCGTGAGTGATTACTCCTCCGGCATGCTCAAAAAGGTGGCACTCGCGGCCGCGATGATCCACTCGCCGCGCCTGTTGGTACTCGACGAACCCTTCGAATCGGTTGACCCGGTCTCGGCGACAACGGTTATTCGTATCCTCAAGCAGTATGTGAGCGCTGGCGGAACCGTTGTGCTTTCCAGCCACCGCATGGAACTCGTACAACGCGTGTGTAGCCACGTCGCCGTCATCGTTGAGGGTACCCTGCTCGCTGACGGAACAATCGACGAAGTGCGAAACGGCATGTCGCTCGAAGACCGCTTTGTGCAGCTGACCGGCACGAACTCAGTCGGGGGAGGGCTCGAGTGGTTGAGCAGTTTCTCCGACTGAAACTGACCCTCTTCGCGAACACATTCCGTCGAGGGCCACTCATCGCTTTCAGTCTGGCGTTCGTGCTGTTATATGGTGCCGTCTTGTTCGTTATTGCGGTTAGTGCGGTCGCAAATTTGCGATACACCACACCCGAGGTGGCCGGGAGCACTCTGGTCGTATTCGGTTCTGTAGTGCTTGCCGGCTTTCTTCTGATTCCGCTGGGCTGGAATGCGGATGATGCACTCGACCCACGCCGGTTCTCGTTTCTGTCCGTCAGCAGATTCCGCCTCGCTCTTCTGTTGCTCCTCGCCGGTACGATCAGCATCCCCGTCATAATGTTGATCGGTATGGCGATTGCGCAGGTTGTTGCATGGTCGGGGGTGGCGGTATCCGCCTTCATCGCCGTGGCTTCGGGCATTATCGTGATCGCGACGGCAGTAGTCGGCTCTCGATTGGCGAGCCTGATCGCGTCACGCTACTTGAGTACGCGCCGACTGCGGGAAGGTTTCGGCATTCTCGCTCTCACCCTCGTCCTCGCCTCCCTTCCGCTAACGGTGCTTGTGGCGCTCTCGGACTACCAGTCGCAAGTGCTCCCCGCACTTCGGCGGATCGCCGCCATACTCGAATGGACTCCGCTCGGGGTTGCGTTTAGTGCGCCCGCCTCTGGCGCTGCCGGTGACACCGATGAAGCTGCAGCGAAGCTTGCCATTGCCTTCGGTTTTCTTGTGGTTCTTGCCGCATGCTGGTTCTTCACGCTCAGCTATGTTTTGTCACGCCCCGAACGAAGCGCAATTGAAACGTACCGCTCCGGATTGGGTTGGTTTCACCTCATGCCCGCAACGGCACTTGGCGCGATTGCTGCGCGCAGCCTCAGCTACTGGGCGCGCGATGCTCGTTACTTTGTGGCCCTAGCGGCGATCCCGATCATTCCGCTGGGTATGGTTGCCGCCCTGATAGTGGGGGGCATTAGCGTCGATATCATCGCGTGGATTCCGGTTCCCGTAATGTGCCTGTTCCTTGGCTGGAGCGCTCACAATGATGTGGCGCACGACAATACGGCGCTCTGGACCCACGTGTCAGCGCACACCCGCGGCTCTGACGACCGCTGGGGCCGAATCGTTCCAGGGTTGCTCGTCGGAATTCCCCTGGCAATCGGCGGAAGCATCCTCACCGTTGTTGTCGCGGGGCGTCCCGAAGTGCTGCCGGCACTGATTGGGCTCAGTCTGTGCCTGCTGTTTGCGGGCTTGGGGGTATCGAGCATCAGCTCAGCAGCGGCACCCTACGAGGCGCCCTTGCCCGGTCACGGAGCATTCGTCCAACCCCAAGCGTTCGTCTCTAACGCCGCACGCGTACAGGCATTCACCTTCGCGCTCACGCTCCTGTGTGGTGCGCCCGTGCTCGCGGTAGTGTTCTTCAACCCTTTCGTAGAACTGGACCCACACTGGGCTGCATTCCTTGTTGGGCTGTCTCTTGGGCTCTTCGTCTTGGTGATTGGAGTGTACGGGGGTGGCCGGATTATGGTGCGTCGCGGTCCGGAACTGCTGGCGCTGTCTTCCCGAAACTAATTCGGGCACCACGACATAGAATTGGCGTATGGCTGACACCGATCACACCGGCGGCGGAACCGACACGCTCGACCGCGAACTTGAAGAACTGCTCAACCAGGAGCAAGTCGAAGAGGGCGACCACGAACGTTTCTCGCACTACGCGCCCAAGAATAAAATCATGGAATCAGCGCTGTCTGGCAAACCCGTGCGCGCTCTCTGCGGCAAGCTCTGGACACCGGGGCGTGACCCAGAAAAGTTTCCCGTCTGCCCCCGGTGCAAAGAGGTCTACGAGAAACTCAAGGCCTAGCGCATGACGGGTGGCACTCGTCTCTGAACGCTTGCGGCCGGCTGCAGCCCGCTAACGGTAAACAGTTGGCACGACGGGTTCGCCGCGTGACAGCCCGAACGCGCTGTCGGGCAGTTCCGCCACAGCCTGCGCGCGGTGATTGCGCGCGGCGAGTGTTCCGTCATGACCGAGCCAACGGGCATCCGCCGACCCATTCACAACGAGATCGACGATGAGATCGCGGCCCTCAACATCAGGTCGGCCCTCCGCTGCCTGATAAATCGATTCCGTGTGCGCGATGCCCGCATCGAGAGCTCTGAGCGCGGCCTTGTGCCCACCGACGGTTGCTTTAGCTGTCGACTTCTTGGCGACCGAAACCCATTCGCCAGCATCATCCTGGTGAGCAACAAGTTTGTACACCATCCCCGCGGCAGGATAGCCGGATCCGGTAACGACCGACGTGCCCACGCCATACGAATCGACCGGGGCAGACCGCAGAGCGGCGATCGCATACTCGTCGAGATCGTTAGTGACGGTGATGCGGGTGTTCGTAGCCCCGAGCGAATCGAGTTGTGCGCGCACCGTCGCAACCTGCGCCGCGAGGTCACCGGAGTCGATCCGCACGGCACCCAGTTCGGGACCGGCAACTTTCACGGCAAGATCGACCGCTTTCTCGACATCAAACGTGTCGACCAGAAGGGTTGTCGATGGCCCAAAAGCATCGATCTGCGCCTGGAACGCTTCTTCTTCAGAGTCGTGCAGCAGCGTGAAAGAGTGGGCGGCGGTGCCCATGGTGGGCACGCCCCAACTGCGACCAGCCTCCACATTGCTTGTGGCGCTGAACCCGGCAATGTACGCGGCCCGGGCGGATGCCACGGCGGAACGTTCTCCGGTGCGACGCGATCCCATCTCAGCCAGCGGTCTCTCACCGGCGGCAGACACCATGCGCGCCGCAGCAGACGCGACCGCTGAGTCATAGTTCAGCACGCTCAGGGCGAGAGTCTCAAGCAGCACGGCCTCAGCAAACGAGCCTTCGACAATCAGCACGGGGGAGCCCGGGAAGTAGACTTCGCCTTCACGGTACCCAGTGATGGTGCCGGAGAAGCGATAGTTGGCGAGCCAGTCGATCGTGGTGGTGCTGACGATGCTGTTGTGTTGCAAGAATGACAGCTCGTCATCGCCAAATCGAAACTGTTCGATTAGCGCGAGGAGACGACCCGTTCCGGCGACGATGCCGTAGCGTCTTCCATTGGGAAGCCGGCGGGCGAATACTTCAAACACGCACGGGCGCTCGTGGCGGCCACTGCCGATTGCTGCATCGAGCATGGTGAGCTCGTATTGGTCAGTTAGAAGCGCGGTACTCACGCCACCAGCGTACGCGACAGACCCCGAGGGCTTCACGGGCGGTGGCGGGCATCCACCGCTACGATTGATCGCGTGACTGATGCACCCATTGGCGTTTTCGACTCAGGAGTTGGCGGGCTCACCGTCGCCAGAGCCATCATCGACCAATTGCCTCACGAATCAATTGTCTATGTGGGAGACACCCTTCATTCTCCGTACGGCCCCAAGCCGATAGCCGACGTTCGGCGCTATGCGCTCGAGGTCATGGATCGTCTCGTCGACGACGGCGTCAAGCTGCTCGTTATCGCGTGCAACACTGCATCGGCGGCCATGCTGCGGGATGCGCGGGAGCGCTACACCGAGGCGTACGGTATCGAGGTCGTCGAAGTGATCCAACCCGCCACGAGGGCGGCAGTGAGTCAGACTCGCAATCGCCGTATCGGAGTGATTGGCACCGAGGGCACCATAAAGTCGCGTGCCTATGAGGATGCGTTTGCTGCGGCATCCGATATCAAACTGTTCACGCAAGCGTGCCCACGATTTGTCGAATTTGTGGAGGCCGGGATCACCACCGGGCCGGAAGTGCTTGCGGTGGCTGAGCAGTATTTGGCGCCGCTCAAAGCGGCCGAGATTGACACCTTGGTGCTCGGGTGCACGCACTATCCGCATATTTCTGCGGCGATTCAGTATGTGATGGGGCGCGAAGTGACGCTGGTTTCGAGTGCGGAAGCGACTGCCTACGACGTCTACAGCACACTTGTGGCGCACAGCCTGTTGCGCAAATCGACGGAACCCGCCGCGCACATTTTTGAGGCCACCGGACCAGATAAGGCGGGCTTTACTCGACTCGCGTCCCGATTCATGGGGCCCAACATTGTGCGCGTGGAAACCTTTGAAACGGGCACCATTAGTTTGCCGACGTTGCCCAGCTAGCCAGGATTCACCGAAAGAGAGAAGACAGATGACACGTCACGATGGTCGCGAAAACAACGAACTGCGCACGGTAACAATCGAGCGCGGGTGGAGCGACCAGGCGGAGGGCTCAGCCCTCATCTCCTTCGGCAAGACCAAAGTACTGTGTACGGCATCATTCACCAATGGCGTTCCGCGCTGGATGGCGGGCAAGGGCAAAGGTTGGGTGACGGCCGAGTACTCGATGCTTCCCCGCAGCACGAACAGCAGAATGGATCGAGAAGCGGTCAAAGGTAAAGTGGGCGGCCGCACGCACGAGATTTCGCGCCTCATCGGCCGCAGCCTGCGTGCCGTTGTCGATATGAAAGCGCTCGGTGAGAACACCATCGTGATTGACTGCGATGTGCTTCAAGCTGATGGCGGCACCCGCACTGCAGCAATCACCGGAGCGTATGTCGCACTCGCCGATGCCATCGAATGGGGTCGCGACAAGAAGTTCATCGGCAAGAACTCGAAGGCCTTGTTCGACTCGCTTGCCGCCGTGAGCGTGGGGATTATCGATGGCGAGCCCATGCTCGACCTCGCCTACGTTGAAGATGTTCGCGCTGAAACAGACATGAACGTGGTCGTCACCGGCCGTGGACTCTTCGTTGAGGTGCAAGGAACAGCTGAAGGCGCGCCATTCGACCGGCGCGAACTGGACTCCCTGCTCGATCTAGCTGTGGCGGGAGCAGTTGATCTCACCGCGATTCAGCTTGCCTCGCTTGCCGACGCCGCTGCGGGTGCCCAGGGATCCGGCACAGCGGGATCCGCCGCAAACTAATGCGCATCGTTCTCGCCACCCACAACGCCCACAAAGTTCTTGAGTTACGCCGCATCCTCGGCCCCACGCTCGATGGTCTCGAACTCGTTGCCTACGACGGGCCAGAGCCGGTAGAGGATGGCGACACGTTTGCGGCAAACGCACTGATCAAGGCACGGGCTGCCTCCGCACACAGCGGGTTGCCGGCGCTCGCTGACGACTCTGGAATCTGCGTTGATGCGCTGGGCGGTGCCCCTGGCATCCAGTCGGCTCGGTATGCAGGCACTCGCAATGACAGTGACAATGTTGAGCTGCTGCTGAAGAACATGGCGGGCATGGATGATCGTGGCGCCCAGTTTGCGTGCGCTGCGGCATTCGTGGTGCCTGCCGCAGCCGGTGGTGCGGGGCCCGAGGAATTCGTTGAACTCGCGCTGTGGCCAGGCGCTGTGGCTGCCGAACGCAGTGGAACGCACGGTTTTGGCTACGACCCGGTTTTTCGTCCGGACGGACAGCAGATCACCTCAGCCGAACTAACCTCCGATCAGAAGGATGCGCTCAGCCACCGGGCTCAGGCCTTTGCAGCAATCATGCCAATCGTGCGGTCAACGCTGCTCGGCGAGCGCTAGCACGACTCTGCGAGTCGGGGTTTCGGGCACGACACCGTAGGGTTGAGGCGTGTCTGAACATGATGATCCCCACGCAGTTGACCTTGAACTTCCCATCGCGGCCCGTATCGCGGCTGCCAGCGAGCGGCATGGTGAAGAGGTCATTGTCGAGCGCGCAGTCTCGCTGATCGAAGGTCACAATGAGGGCAAAGAGTTTCTTCTGATTGTGGGGGGAGAGCATGCCCAGGGAATCCTTGACGGTGCCCCAGTGCTCTATTGGCCCGAACTCTGGGGAACCCGCGCACTGCTGCACGCATGGAATGACAGTGCTGTGGATGCCGTACTTGCGGCCCTCAGCAACCAGGCGTGGCGTGTGCGAGAGATGGCAACGCGGGTCGTGGCTACCCGTCGACTCGACGCGCACGAGCAGCTAGCGGCACTCCTCGCTGACGAAACTCCTCGTGTTCGTGCGGGCGCGGCACGCGCCCTCGGCACCATCGGCACCGCTGACGATGTTGACCCAATGTCAGCACTCCTCACGGACGAAGACATTGAGGTGCGCCGCAGCGCTCAGCAGGGCATGGAAGCTATTCGCAAGCGTGTAGCACGGTAGAGCCAGAGCCCGCCGCAACCCTGACGGCCTACGGCCTACGGCCCTGCCGGGCTAGTTGCTGACGGGTTAGTCGTCGAGATTCTGGTCGAAGTCTTTTGGCTGAAGAGCGAGAGCTTCTGCCTGCCGGTCGTCGAGCGCGGCAGTACGACCGGCTTCGCGTGCCTTCTTGGCTTTGTAGATGGAGCGGAAGTAGTGGTAGGCGGTGGGCAGCACTGAAATGGCCACAGCGGCCAACAGGATGACGTCAATGTACTCGACGATGAAGTCGCTCAGCGGTGGGATGTTGCCAAGCAGATACCCGGCATAGGTGAGCCCCGTGCCCCAAATAATCGCGCCAATTGCGTTGTAGAGAGAGTATTTGCGGTAGTCCATGTGGCCGACACCGGCAGCGACGGGAGCGAACGTGCGAACGATCGGCACGAAGCGGGCAAGAATTACAGCCACACCGCCGAAGCGGGCAAAGAATGCGTTGGTCCGGCGCACATTTTCGACGCTGAAGAGTCCGGTCTCTTTTCGTTCAAATACTTTGGGGCCCAGTTTGTGCCCAATGAGGTAGCCAACTTCACCGCCGAGGAACGCGGCGACGCTGATGGCCAAACACACCCACCAAATATTGAATTCGATGACGCCGGCAAACGTGAGAATTCCGGCGATAATCAGAAGCGTATCGCCGGGCAGGAAGAACCCCACAAGGAGACCGGTTTCGGCGAATACGATGAGGGCAACGCCGACCAAAGCAAAGGCGCCGAATCCCACGATGAGGTTCTCGGGGTCGAGCCAAGGAATGAGGGCGGTGCCTACCAAAGGGATCTCCAGAATCGTCGGCTAGGTGCGCGTAGTCGGCGACGTTAGCTATGAACTTTTGAAGGGTATCGCGGAACCCCGAGTTTTCGCAGTGGAGCTACTCGCGGTCTTGGACACGGTGCGGAAGGCGGGACTTGAACCCGCACGCTCGAAAGCACAGGAACCTAAATCCTGCGTGTATACCAATTTCACCACTCCCGCTGGCCAATTAATCCTAGCGCGAGAAGGGGACTGCGCTTTTCATCTTTGGCGTTGCTGCGCTTTTGCTGTGGACGCGCCCAATTTATTGAGGAGGCCCTTACTTTTAGGGCGTGAGGGTGTAATTTATGAAGTGTCTTTCCCATGGAGACAACGTCAGCGACCGCGCCATCCCAGAGCCAAGAGCCACGGCTTGCGCGTCGCACGAAGCAAGGAGAGCGACATTACCGTTCACGAGCTCCAATCGAGCCTTTTTACTGTTGACTCAGCCACTGCCGAAGCAATTCGCGCCGCTGCCGAGCGCATTACTGCGCATCCGAATGAGAGCCCGGATGACTTTGGTCGCCAGGCTCTCGCTGCGGCGTTTAGCTTGCCCGAAGAGGTTCGTGCCGCTGTTCTGAATTTTGCTGAGGTTGGTTCTGAGGCGGGAATCATGGTGGTGCGTGGACTCTACGTCGATGAAGGCCTCACAGATACCCCGCTCAACAACAAGAGTGGACTGGGGGCTAGCACCGTATTCGCTAAAGAGATGGGCATGTTGGCTCACTTGCTCGGAAGCATGGTCGCTTACGAAGCTGAGGGCAACGGTCACCTCATCCAAGACATGGTCCCCAACCCGAAGCTTGCGGTAACGCAGCAGTCGCAGGGTTCAAAGGTGGAGCTTGAAGCCCACACCGAGCAGTGTTTCTCGGTGTTCAAGCCCGATTACGTGATTCTTGGAGCCTTGCGCGGTGACGAGAACGCAAAGACCTATGCTTTCTCGGGCCGCAAGCTCGTTCAGCACCTTTCCCCTGAAGAGGTCGCTAAGCTGCGCCAGCCGCTGTGGGCCACCACGATCGATGAGTCTTTCCAGCCATACATCCCGCGCCCGGATGACGTGCGTGGCCCCTTCCCGATCCTCACCGGACCGGAAGACGACCCGTATATCTTGGTCGATCAAGACCTCATGCATGGCATCACCGCTGAAGCGCAGCGACTGCTGGGCAAGGTAGTTGAGACCTACATCGAGCACCGGGATGCTCACGTGCTGCAGCCGGGTGACTTGCTGATGCTCGACAACCTGCGTGCGATGCATGGTCGCTCAATGTATGCGCCCCGCTTTGATGGCAAGGACCGTTTTATTGCGCGCGGTTTCGTTGTGCGTGACCGTCGCAAGCTCTGGCCACAGCTGCTTGGAGACCGCCGCACGCTAGCGGCGATTCACAGCTAGAAGCTAGTTATTTCGTTGTGATGCGGGTCATCTGCTCAGGCAGGTGGCCCGCGTTTTTCGTGCGTGCCGCTGTTGAGTAGCGCGCATACTGCTGCCGAATAATAGGTTGAAAGTCGGATGCCGGCTCTGCCGTCGCGGCGATGTTCCAGTCTGGTCGGGCCCCGGCGAGCACCCACGCGGCCTGGGCTGCGGCACCGAGCGCAACATACTCAGCCGGCTCAGGCACCAGGACCGGCACGCTAAACACCTGCGACGCGATTGTCGAGACGGCGGAGTTGTGGGCAGCACCGCCAATCAGCAGGATGCGTGTAGCCGAAACTCCTTGCGCCAGCAGGGCGTCGAGGCCATCAGCGAGTCCACACAGCATGCCCTCGATCGCGGCACGCGCCAGTGACTCGCGCGTGGTCGATGCCAGTGTCATACCGAACAGGGTTGCCGTGGCATCCGGAAGGTTCGGGGTGCGTTCGCCTTCAAAGTAGGGCTGGAGCACGAGACCGTCAGCACCGGGGGCGGAGTGCAGAGCCAACGCGCCCAGTTGGTCGTGCGCTAGTGCGAGGAGGGTGGCGGTGCTGTCGAGCACGCGTGCCGCATTCAGGGTTGCGACGAGCGGAAGAAAATGGCCGCTCGCATCGGCGAAGCCGGCGACAGTTCCCGAGGGGTCGGGTACCTGCGTGTCGGCAACGGCGAAGACGGTGCCGCTGGTTCCGATCGAGACCACAACGTCACCGGTGCGCGCGCCGAGACCGAGAGCGGCCGCCGCATTGTCTCCGGCGCCGCACGCAACAGCCACGGGGGAGCCAGCGACTGTGCCGACACTCTCGCCCGGGGCGACTATGCGCGGCAGCAGCACTTCGGAGGTGTCCCGATCACGACCGAGCACCGCCGCAAACACTGCGCGGTCATAGCTGTTGGTCACCGAATTGAAGTAGCCGGTGCCGCTGGCATCGGAGCGATCGGTCGTGAGCTCATCAAGCTGCGGATTGTCGACGCCGAATCCGCGCAAACGCCAGGTCAACCAGTCATGTGGCAGGCAGACTGCGGCAACCCGGGCGGCGTTGTTTGGCTCATTGTCGCGCAACCAACGCAACTTTGTGGAGGTGAATGACGCCACCGGCACAGAGCCGGTGCGTTCAGCAAGATCAGGGAATTCCACTCGGAGATCCTCAGCTGCGGCTGCAGAGCGGGTGTCGTTCCAGAGCAGAGCGGGGCGGATGACGTGGCCGGTGGCATCCAACAGGACCATGCCGTGCTGCTGTCCTCCGACCGATATTGCGGAGACGTCATCGAGTCCACCGGTCTGAGCGATCGCCTCGGTGAGTGCCGACCACCATGCCTCGGGGTCCACCTCGGTGCCCGAAGGGTGGGATGCGCGACCGGAGCGGACGAGCGTCCCGGTCGCGGCATCCACAACTACGACCTTGCAGGATTGGGTTGACGAATCGATCCCCGCGACGAGGGTCATTTAGCGAGCGCCCATGAGGTGCTCGGTTGCCAGCTGCTGCAGGCGCACGAATCCGAATCCCTTGCCGTTGAAGTACGCGTCGTGGTCAAAGTCTTCGTACGATGAGCGGTCTGCCAAAAGGTCGTCATAGCTTTCATTCTCGTCGAGGGTGTTCTCCGAGAGTTCGAAGACTCGCGCAGCGGTGAGAGCTTCTTGCACGTCAGGATCTGCACGGAATGCTGCGGCGCGTTCTTTGAGCAGCAGGTAGGTGCGCATGTTGGCTGCGGCAGAATCCCACACGCCGGTCTCGTCTTCGGTGCGGCTCGGCTTGTAGTCGAAGTGGCGTGGGCCGGTGTAGCTCTGGCCGCCGCCGGGTCCACCGTTTTCGAGGAGATCGACGAGCGAGAACGCGTTGTGCAGATCGCCGTGGCCAAAGACGAGGTCTTGGTCGTATTTGATGCCGCGCTGGCCGTTGAGGTCGATGTGGAAGAGTTTGTCTTGGTAGAGAGCTTGGGCGATACCCGAGGTGAAGTTGAGTCCGGCCATCTGCTCGTGACCGACTTCGGGGTTCACCCCGAACAGTGCGGGGCGTTCGAGGGTTTCGATGAAAGCCATCGCGTGACCAACGGTGGGTAGCAAGATGTCGCCGCGGGGCTCGTTGGGCTTGGGCTCAATGGCAAAGCGGATGTCGTAGCCCTTTTCGGTGACATGGTCGCCAAACAGGTTGAGGGCTTCGCGGTAGCGCTCGAGCGCCGCCCGAACGTTCTTTGCCGAGTCATACTCTGCGCCTTCGCGCCCGCCCCACATGACGAAAGTCTTCGCGCCGAGTTCAACGCCGAGTGCGAGTTGTTGCATTGCTTTGCGCATGGCAAAGCGACGTACGCCGCGATCGTTGGAGGTGAAGCCGCCGTCTTTGAATACTGGGGCACTGAACAGATTGGTGGTGACCATCGGAACGATGAGTCCGGTGTCGCTCAATGCCTGTTTTAGGCGATCGATCTGTTTTTGGCGTTCGGCTGCGGTGGAGCCGAACGCGAAGAGATCGTCGTCGTGGAAGGTAAGCCCATAGGCGCCAAGCTTGGCGAGCTTCTCGACCGCGTGAACGACATCCAGCGGTGCGCGGGTGGGGCCACCAAATGGGTCTGCCCCGTTGTAGCCAACAGTCCAGAGACCGAATGAGAATTTGTCGGCGGGGGTGGGTTGTGTAGTCATTAGTGGCTTTCCGATTGGCGGCTCTGGCGATAAGTTATTTGTAACAACTTACTTGCACCCACCACTCCCGTCAATGCCGAAACCCAGTGCATGGCGGCGCAGAGAAGAGTCTGCATTCCCCAGCATCTGGGTTATTTTCAGAAAGTTCTTGCGCTTACCGTCAAAAACGATATAAGTTTTGCATGTCAACAAAATGGGCGCCAAGTGCGACCCCCGCGATACAAGGAAGTAGCGCACGCACGCGCCGGGCAACCGACGCGACCACTACTCTCCCTCTCGTGAGGATCAGCCCTCCAGCTCTCTGCCGGCAACACTCGCAGTGCTCCCGGCTTTTGTCCGGCACTCACATCCGAAAGGGACAACACAATGTCAATGAAGAAGATAATTGCCGTCGCAGCAGCGACTGTGATGACCATCGGGCTTGCCGCCTGCAGCAGCGGAGAATCAGACACTGGCGGTGGCGACAGCCTCGGCAGCGTCGGAATCTCGATGCCGACACGCAGCCTTGAACGCTGGATCAACGACGGCGAAGGCCTCAAGGCTCAGCTTGAAGATGCCGGTTACTCCGCAGACCTTCAATACGCCGACGACAAGGCAGACACTCAGATCAGCCAAATTCAGAACCAGATCGCCTCCGGTGTTGACGTTCTGGTCATCGCTGCGATCGATGGCGAGCTTCTCGCACCCGTGCTTGCTGACGCTAAAGCACAAGACATCAGCGTGATCGCCTACGACCGTCTCATCAATGGCACCCCCGACGTCGATTACTATGCAACGTTTGACAACTACAAGGTTGGCCAGCTCCAGGGCGAATTCATCGAAACACAGCTCGGATTGGCGGATGGCGCAGGCCCCTTCAACCTCGAACCGTTCGCCGGCAGCCCCGACGACAACAATGCGAAGTTCTTCTTTTCGGGTGCGTGGGATGTGCTGCTTCCGTATGTAGAGAACGGCCAGTTGGTTGTTCCCTCGGGCAAGTCGCCGGCAAGCAACGACGACTGGGCCAGCATCGGAATCCTCGGCTGGAAATCTGACTCGGCTCAGTCTGAACTCGACAACCGCATCGCCTCCTTCTACACCGGCGGCGACAAAATCGACGTAGTTCTGTCTCCCAACGACAGCCTGGCTCAGGGCATCGCCGCGTCACTGCGCAGTGCCGGATACACGGCTGACGGCGACTGGCCACTTTTGACCGGTCAAGATGGTGACAAAGCCAGCGTGACCAACATCCTCGCCGGTGAACAGTCCATGACCGTCTGGAAGGACACCCGCGAACTCGGCAAGGTTGTCTTCGGCTTCGTCGAGGCGATCCTCAATGGCGAAGAGCCTGAGATCAACGACACCGAAACCTATGACAACGGCGAAAAGGTTGTTCCGTCCTTCCTCATTGCCCCAGAGGTCGTCGTCAAGGATGATGTGCAGTCGAAGCTCATCGATTCGGGCTTCCTCAAGGCTTCGGACGTCGGACTCTAGCCCGCACCTGGTTAGAAGCAATACCATTCGACAAGCGGGGGACGGCACAGCAGCCGTCCCCCGCCAGTCACTGCGAGCGGAGCTAATCATGACTGCCATCCTCAGCATGAACACGATCACAAAAGACTTCAGCGGCGGAGTCCGTGCACTCGATGGTGTGAGCCTTGAGGTCGAGCGCGGGCAGGTGCACGCCATCTGCGGTGAAAATGGTGCCGGTAAATCGACCCTCATGAAGGTACTCAGCGGGGTATACCCCTCGGGCAGCTACGACGGCAGCATCACCTTTGAAAATCACGAGACTGCCTACCGGTCGATCAACGACTCGGAGCACGACGGCATCGTGATCATCCACCAAGAACTTGCCTTGAGCCCCTATCTGTCCATCGCAGAAAACATTTTCCTCGGAAACGAGATCGCCACCCGTGGGGTTGTCGACTGGGCGAAGACCAATCGTGAAGCCACCCTGTTGCTCGCGCGCGTCGGACTCGACGAGCAAGTGAGCACGCGCGTGCTCGAGCTGGGGGTCGGCAAACAGCAGCTGGTTGAGATTGCGAAAGCACTCTCCAAGAAAGTGAAGCTGCTGATTTTGGATGAACCCACCGCCGCCCTCAACGATGAAGATTCGGCGCACCTACTCGATCTCATTCGGAGCCTGCGGGGCCAGGGCATCACCTGCATCATCATTTCGCACAAGCTCAAAGAGATCCGCAACATCGCTGACAAGGTCACCATCATTCGTGATGGCAAAACGATCGAGACATTCGCCATGTCTGAAGAGGATGCCACGGAAGCCCGAATCATTCGTGCGATGGTCGGCCGCGACCTCGACAGCATGTTTCCCGCACACACTCCCGAAATTGGGGAAGAACTGTTCCGGGTCGAAAACTGGACGGTGCATCATCCGGTCGACACCACTCGAAAAGTGGTTGACGACGCATCATTTGTGGTGCGTGCAGGCGAGATTGTCGGTTTTGCCGGCCTGATGGGAGCCGGGCGCACCGAGCTGGCAATGAGCATTTTCGGCCGCTCCTACGGTAGCCACATCAGTGGCACCGCCTACAAGCACGGCGCCGAAATCTCGGTAAAGACCGTCAGCGAGGCGATCAGCCACGGAATCGCCTACGCCACCGAAGATCGTAAGCACTTCGGTCTCAATCTCATCGGCAGCATCGCTGTCAATATCTCGGCAGCAGCACTGGCCAAAATTTCGCGCTGGGGGATCGTCGATCGCTTTGCGGAAAACAAAGTCGCTGAGGGCTATCGCGGGCAGATGAATATCAAGGCTCCCAACGTGTCAGTGCTTTCGGGAAACCTCTCCGGGGGAAACCAGCAGAAAGTGGTGTTGAGCAAATGGATGTTCTCCGGGCCAGACATCCTCATTCTTGACGAACCAACTCGCGGAATTGACGTTGGTGCCAAGTACGAAATTTACGGAATCATCAACGCGCTCGCGGCTCAAGGCAAAGCCGTCGTTGTGATCTCGTCTGAGCTGCCCGAACTCCTCGGTCTCTGTGATCGCATTTATGCGATCTCTGAAGGCACCATTACCGGCGAAGTCGAACGCGCCGACGCTACCCAAGAACGACTCATGCAGTTGATGACCGCGGGAAAGGACTAACCCGATGACTACCACTACCCCCGATCGCAAAAAGCTCAAGCTGCAGATCGACCTCCGGCAGTACGGAATTCTTGCCGCACTAGCGGTCATCGTCGTTCTCTTTCAAGTGCTCACCGATGGGCGACTTCTGCTGCCAGGAAATATCAACAATCTGATCCAACAGAATGCCTACGTGCTGATTCTTGCCATCGGAATGGTGATCGTGATCATCGCCGGCCACATCGATCTCTCCGTCGGATCTGTGGTTGCGATGGTGGGGGCTGTGTCGGCTATTTCACTGACTCAATGGGGTCTGCCGTGGTGGGCTGCCGTGATTCTGGCTCTCGTTTTGGGGGCCGCGGTCGGTGCCTGGCAGGGTTTTTGGGTTGCGTTTGTCGGCATCCCCGCCTTCATCGTGACGCTGGCAGGAATGCTGCTCTTTCGGGGGCTCACCCTGGTCTTCCTCACCGGCGGAACCATCAACGCGCTTCCCGCGGAATTCAATGCAATCGGCGGCGGTTGGCTGCCCGAGATCTTCGGCACGATCGGTGAAGGACGTGGGGATCGCGACATCCTCACCATCGTTCTCGGAGTGTTGGCGGCAGCTCTGCTGATCGGTCAACAACTCCGCAGTCGCACAAAGCAGCGCAAACTCGAACTGCCGGTAGAGAGCGCTATCTCGTTTTGGGCCAAGATCGCCATCGCTGCCGCCGCGATTATTGCGCTGACGTTCCAACTTTCTGCTTACCGGGGTACTCCCATCATCCTGATTATTCTGGCCGTCCTGATCCTGCTGTTTACTTTTGTTCTGAACCAGACCGTATTTGGGCGCCACGTGTACGCAATCGGCGGAAACCTGTTCGCAGCCCAAATGAGCGGTGTCAAAACGTCGTGGATCAACTTCTTCGTCTTCGTCAACATGGGAGTGCTTGCGGGTCTTGCCGGGGTTGTTACCACCGCGCGTGCTGGTGGCGCAGTTGCGTCGGCGGGTCAGAGTTTCGAGCTCGACGCTATCGCTGCGGTCTTCATTGGCGGTGCCGCCGTGACCGGGGGTGTCGGAACGGTCATCGGTGCGGTCATCGGTGCACTCATCATGGGCGTGCTGAATATGGGGCTTTCTATTCTTTCGGTGGATGCCGCGTGGCAGCAGGCGATCAAGGGACTCGTGCTATTGCTCGCTGTAGCTTTCGATGTCATGAGCAAGCGGCGCACGGGACGTCGCTAGTCTTAGGTGCACGTATTACTGGTCAACTGAGTGGATGAGCCTGTGACTCTAACCCCACCGCTTTCGTCCGGCGGCACCGGTGGCAAAGGCGACCGCACTCGGCGACACAACCTGTCGCGCGTTTTGACACTGCTGCACCGTGGCGCACAGTTGCGCTCGCAGTTAACGTCACAGACAGGGCTGAACCGGTCAACAATTGCCGCTCTCGTTGCGGAACTCACAGAACTTGGTTTGGCTTACGAGAGCGAGCCCGACCCCACCCGTCAGGTTGGTCGCCCCTCACCGATGGTGAACGCGGATGCTCGCACCGTGGGGATTGCTATTAATCCTGAGATCGACGCCATCACGATTGGTGTTGTGGGTCTCGATGGAACGCTGCTGAAGCGCATTCGCTACGAGACGGAGTCACCATCGACGGTGGCTGAGTTCGTGAAGATCTCGAGTGTGATCATCGAGAGCCTGAAGGGTGAGTACGAGGCTGCTGGTCGAATAGTTGGCATTGGCGTTGCGGTCCCGGGTCTGGTGCAGGTCGACGATGGCTTGGTGCGCTGGGCTCCTCATTTGGGTTGGCGGGATGCGCCGGTCAGCCAGCTATTAGCTGCCGCCACCGGCTACCCGGTGTGGACAGCGAACGATGCGAGCGTGGGTGCGCTTGCGGAACATATTTATGGTGCTGGTCGCGGCATAACCGATCTCATCTACCTCAACGGTGGCGCCAGCGGAATAGGTGGCGGCATCATCAGTGACGGTCGCCCCGTGGCGGGTCGCGCAGGTTACGCGGGTGAGTTCGGTCATGTCCGGGTCGTTACCAATGCCAACGATGGTGACACGCGCGAAGAGGGGAGTCTCGAGACGGAGGTAAACCGAGCTGATCTCCTGCAGGCGTTGGGGCTCACCAATGCTGACAGCGAGACGTTCGATGATGCTCTCAAGGGTTCGAACGATCCCGAAGTGAGTGCGCTTGTGCGGCGCCAACTGCTCTCGCTGGGCACGTCGCTGCGCAATGCTGTCAACGTGCTCAACCCCGAAGTTATCGTGCTCGGTGGATTTTTGTCATCGATCTTTTTGACGGACCCAGAGTTTTTGATCGAACGGGTGCGTGCGCAAGCGTTAGAAGCATCGTTTGAAAGTGTGAAGATTTTGCCAGCCCAGTTGGGTGCTGATCTGTTGATGATCGGTGCGTCTGAGTTGGCTTTTGCGCCGCTACTGGAAGACCCCGCCGCGTTCTGCACTGAACTGGCTGACTCAAGAGAGAAAAACGGTGAACCCGCGGGGAGCCAGAGGCTTTAGGCTTTCTTCATGAGTTCTGACTACCGCGATAGTGGCCTAGTTTTTCCGCCTCATTTTATCGTTGGGTCGGCCACGGCCGCCTATCAGATTGAGGGCGCCGCCCGGGATGGTGGCCGAACCGAATCCATTTGGGATACCTTCAGCCATACCCCCGAGATGACGTGGAACGGCGACACGGGTGACGCTGCAGACGACCACTACTACCGTTTCGAATCAGACCTTGATCTTATGGCTGAACTGGGCCTCGACGCCTACCGTTTCTCGATCTCATGGCCGCGCGTTCAGCCCGGCGGGCACGGACCGGTAAACCCCGAGGGAGTGTCGTTCTACTCGCGCCTTGTCGATGGGTTGTTGAGCCGCGGCATCCGCCCCATTGCCACCCTGTATCACTGGGATTTACCCCAAGAGCTTGAGGATGCGGGTGGGTGGCCTGTGCGCGACACCGCCCTGCGATTCGCTGAGTATGCCGAACTCGCGGCTACTGCGCTCGGCGACCGCGTGCACACCTGGACCACCCTCAACGAACCGTGGTGTTCTGCTTACCTCGGCTACGGCTCGGGTGCCCATGCCCCCGGGCGCACCGACGGTGCCGCGGCTCTCGCCGCGGTGCACCACCTCAACCTTGCGCATGGGTTGGCGGTTCCACGCTTGCGAGCGGCGGCCAGCAACTTGCCCGAGGTTTCGGCGACACTCAACTTTCATGTCATCCGGGGTGGGGATGCTGAAGCCACGCGTCGCATTGATGCACTCGCTAATCGGGCATTCACGAGCCCCATGCTCTTGGGTCGGTACGACGATGACCTCATTGCTGATACTGGTGAAGTGACGGACTGGTCGTTCGTGCGCGAGGGCGATCTTGAGAGCATCCATCAATCGTTAGATTTCTTGGGAGTTAACTACTACTCCACGGTGACCGTGAAAATGTGGGATGGCGTGACCGAGCGCAGCAAGAATGACGGGCACAAAGATATGGGTGGATCCCCGTGGCCCGGCAGCCCTGACGTTGAGTTCTTGGAGCAACCCGGCCCGTACACGGCGATGGACTGGAACATCGCTCCCGACGGTCTCTACGAGTTGCTGGTCGATCTCGGCTCACACTTTCCTGACCTCCCGCTCATGATCACCGAGAATGGTGCCGCGTTCGATGACGAAGTGACGGATGGTCGGGTGCACGATCCCGAGCGGGTTGACTACCTCAACCGGCACTTTACGGCAGCGCACCGAGCCATCGCGCGGGGCGTCGACCTGCGGGGGTACCTCGTGTGGTCACTGCTTGACAACTTCGAATGGGGCTACGGATATTCGAAGCGCTTCGGCATTGTGCGCGTGGACTACGACACGCAAGAGCGCATCGTCAAAGATAGCGGGCTGTGGGTTTCTGAGGTTGCCAAAAATAAGGTGACGCCGCCGCTCTAGATGCTGGTGCGATCTCGGTGAGCCTTCTAGTCGGTGGCGGCGGTGCGCCGCACGTGGGAGCGCGCGTGTTCAATTGCGGGCTCAAGTTCGTCAAAGAGGTGGTTGGCGTGCCGCAGCGAGTCGATGACTCCCAGTTTTTCAAGCACGTGCCGATGTTCGGGCCGAATCCCCTTAATCAGCACGGTTACACCGCGTCGCTCAAGTGCGGTGATGAGCTCGGTGAGGGTGTGCGCCCCGGTCGAGTCGACGATTTGCAGTTGTGAGAGCCGCACAATGGCGATCTCGATGCCATCGTGGTCATTGATGCGCGTGATGATTCGTTCGGCGGCACCAAAGAAGAGGGAACCATCGACGCGAAAGAGGGCGATCCGTTCGTCGCCGGGCTGGGGCGAGCCGGGCAGTTCTTCGCGGTGTACTCCGCTCGCTGCGCTGAGAGCACGCAGAGCGAAAAAGGCGGCGGCGGCGATCCCAATGCCGACGGCAAAGATGAGGTCGAAACTGACGGTGATGATCGCGGTGATGGTGAATACGGCGGCTTCTGCCTTGCCGGCGCGAACCACTTGTTTCACCACGGTGGGTGAAATCATGCGTGCGGCGGTGGCCATGAGCACTCCCGAGAGGGCAGCGAGCGGAATCACCGCAACGACCTGCGCCGCGAGGTAGACCACAATGAGCAGCGCGAGAGCGTGTACGAGGGCCGCAACCCGCGTGCGGGCACCTGAGCGCACGTTCACCGCGGTTCTGGCGATGGCCCCGGTCGCGGGCATCCCGCCGAAGAATCCTGAAGCAATGGATGCCAACCCCTGACCCACCAGTTCACGGTCGGCGTTGTAGGCACCGGCATCCGTCATCGCCGATGCGACTCGCGCAGACAGCAGTGACTCGATGGCGGCAAGGGCAGCAACGGCGAAGGCGGCGCTGATTAGCGGTGTGAAGCTAGCGGGATCGAGGGTGGGTAGTGCGGGTGCGGGCAGGGATGCCGGAAGTGTGCCGATAGTCGCCAGCGGCAGCGAGAACGCGTGCGTCGCGATTGTCACGGCGACGATCGCGATAAAGGATGCCGGCAGCCGACCGCTGATCTTGGAGAGCACGAGCATCAGAATGATGACGGCAACGGCGACTCCGAGAGGGAGCAGCGCGGCTGGCCACTGGGCGCTACCAATAAAGGTGACGGCGGCGAGCACGGCGTTGGTGGAGTGTTCGACGCTTTCGGTGCCGAGGGCTGCGGGTACCTGTTGCAGGAAGATGATCGCGCCGATGCCAACGGTGAATCCTTCGATGACGGGCCAGGGGATGTAGCTGACGGTGCGGCCGAGTCGCAGCACGCCGGCAATGACGACGATGACGCCTGCCATGAGGCTCACGATGGCGACGGCTTCGATGCCCTGGCTGGCGACGATGGGCGCGAGTACGACAACCATGGCGCCGGTGGGTCCGGAGACTTGCACGTGGGAGCCGCCGAATACTGCGGCGACGATTCCGGCGACGATGGCGGTGATTAATCCGGCTTCGGCGCCCGCTCCAGAGCTCACCCCGAAGGCGAGGGCGAGGGGCAGCGCCACAATACCGACGGTGATGCCGGCCAGCGCATCTCCGCGCCAGCTTGAGCGGAGCCCGAGGTAGTCTGATCGCTCAGGCAGCAGTGACCGCAGTGACCGCAGTGACCGCAGTGACTTTAGGGACTTCAGCGATCTTCTCACTGGGCGTCGGGAATTACGGGCAGGGATTCGACTGAGGAGAGCTGGCGGTGCGAGTCGGCAAGGATTCCGCCGAGCAGCACGCGGGCGACACGCAATAGTTCAGCAATCTGGGGGAGAGCGAGCCGGTAGTAGACGATGCTTGCTCGCCGTTCGGAGACGACGAGCCCGTAGCGGCGAAGCACTGACAGGTGTTGTGAGAGGTGGGATGCCTCGAGCCGGGTTTCGGCGAGCATTTGTGACACCGATGATTCGTCGTTGCTCGACAAAATTTCGAGCACCCGGATTCTGTGAGGATGCGCGAGCCCTTTGAACAGGTTCGCCTTGATTTCGTAGAGTGGTCTTCGCTCATCGAGAACGGTCATTGCTGTGCTCCTCACCGCGCTTGCTTACTGACTTGATAAACTCATCATATCACTGGGGCTCTCGATGGTCGACCGGGCACCACCTTGCTTCCTGTGGATAACAGGCAGGCATGTGAGCGACCACTCACCAGACTGTGAGCATGTCTAACGCCCTGGTGACCATTGCCGATCAGGTCCGCCAACGGGTTCGCCGTGACGGGGTTGATCTTTCGAGCGACAGCGAACTCGCTTCGCGTTACGTGCGCGACGAGGTACGGCGCTATAGCGAGCGGGCCCTCGGCGGCTCGGTACCGCTCCTCGCCGACGAGGCGCAGGCGGCGCGCGAAGTCGTTGCGGCGCTCACCGGGTATGGTCCGCTCCAACCGTTTTTCGACGATGACACCGTCGAGGAACTCTGGATCAACGGCCCCGAGCATGTGTTCGTTGCTCGCAACGGGGTTCCGGAGTTCACCGGCATCCGCCTTACTGATTCTCACGTGCGTGACCTGGTCGAGAGAATGCTGCAAACCTCTGGTCGCCGTGTCGATCTGAGTTCACCGTTTGTTGATGCGTCGCTGCCTGATGGCTCCCGACTGCACGTGGTGATTCCGGATGTGACCCGCAAGCACTGGGCAGTGAATGTGCGCAAGTTCAGTCAGCGCATTCGTGATCTTGATCGCCTGGTCGAGCTGGGCAGTCTCACGCAGCATGCCGCCGACTACTTGCGGCTGTGCGTGCTGGCTGGCGAAAATATTGTGGTGTCGGGGGCCACCCAGAGTGGCAAGACCACGATGCTGAACGCGCTACTGGCTGCCGGTCGCCCCCACGAGCGTGTGGTCACCGTTGAGGAGACGTTCGAGTTGAGTGTGCCCAGCCACGACAGCGTCGGAATGCAGTGCCGCCAGCCAAGCCTCGAAGGCACCGGCGAGATCAGTCTGCGCCGCCTCATCAAAGAGGCATTGCGGATGCGCCCTGACCGGCTCGTGGTCGGCGAAGTGCGCGATGCCGAGTCGCTCGACCTGCTGATCGCCCTAAACAGTGGGCTGCCGGGGATGTCGAGCATCCACGCTAACAGCGCACGCGAAGCACTCGTGAAGCTCTGTACCCTGCCATTACTCGCTGGCCGCAACATCGATTCAAATTTTGTGGTGCCTACCGTCGCAAGTTCGGTGGATGTCGTTGTTCACTGTGAGATGACCTCGAACGGTGCCCGGCGGGTCGCTGAAATCGCCTCGCTCACGGGGGAGTGCAGTGACGGTGTCGTCGAGAGCAGTGCTCTCTTTCGCACGGTGGGGGGCGTGCTGATCCAGACGGGCGCCATTCCGGCTCGACTGTCAAAGTTCCAGGCGGTAGGGCTTGATCCCGTCTCGCTGTTATTGAGTGCTGTCGCATGAGCCTTGTGTTGGGCATAGTGCTTGCGGTGGGCGCAGTGTTGATCGCGGCACCATTCATGTGGCCTGCGCGCGACGCGCGACGGCCTCGTCCAGGCGCTGCATGGTGGCGCCGGATGAGAGAGCGGCTTGTTCAGGCAGGATTGCCGACAACGAGCCCCGCTGTTGTCGTAATCGTGTCTCTCGTCTGCTCTCTTGCGGGGGCGGCCCTCGCTTTTGTCATTACAACGGTTGTTGCCGTCGTTGTCTGCGCTGCCGCTACTGCGCTGGTAGCCCCGTCGCTCGCCATCAGCTGGCGAGCACGCGTGCGTCGCAGAGCAACCCGGGTGGTCTGGCCGGATGTGGTCGACCAGCTGGTCTCAGCAGTGCGTTCGGGGCTCGCCCTTCCCGACAGCCTGATGACTCTAGCCCACACCGGTCCGGCCGTCACGCGCAGCGCATTTGTGGCCTTTTCTCAGCGCTACCGCACCACCGCAAACTTCTCGATCTCCATCGATGAACTGAAAGTGGCGCTCGCTGACCCGGTTGCCGACCGCATCCTTGAAACACTGCGGATGTCGCGCGAGGTTGGCGGAAGCGAACTCACGAATGTTCTCCGCAGCCTCAGCCTCTATCTGCGTCAAGAGGCGGCGATCCGCTCAGAAATCGAGGCTCGGCAGTCCTGGGTCATGAACGCTGCGCGACTGGGGTTGGCTGCACCGTGGGTGGTGTTGTTTTTGCTGACGACACGCCCCGAAGCAGCTCTCGCCTACAACTCGGCCGGCGGTCTTGTGCTCATTGTGGCGGGCCTGGTGCTCTCTGTCGTTGCCTACCGAATCATGGCCGGCATCGGTCGACTCCCGGAGCAGCCACGGTGGTTTGCATGAGTGACACTCTCGCGTGGGCGATCCTTGCCGGTATTGCTGGCGGGTTGGGGCTGTGGTCGGTTCTCAGCCTCATCCCGAGGCTGAGCCGCCCCACTCTGGCAAATCGTGTTGCGCCGTATGTGATCGATGTCTCGGCTGGCGCACGCGCACACGTGTCGCCGCGTTCAATCGCACCGCTACCGGTGCTTGGCGTGCTGCTGCTTCCCATTGGCCGCTGGTTGCGGGGCACTTTGTCGACCGTTGTTGGTGGCGGCGATCAGATTGCGCGCAGGCTGCGTCAGGCGGGTTTCGAGCTAAGTGTTGAGGCGTACCGGTCCCAGCAACTGCTGGCGGGACTTGCCGGCGCACTGCTCGGGATCGTCTTCAACATCACGATTGCCAACGCACAGCAGGTGCCCCTAGTCGCCCAGCTTGTGCTTGTTTTTGTGGGGGCCGCGGCGGGCATAGCCGGCCGTGATTACTTGCTCCAACGTTCGGCTAAGCAACGAATCCGCCGTCTCACGGCTGAGTTGCCGGTGGTTCTTGAGTTCTTAGCGCTGAGCCTGTCCGCTGGTGAAGGGATACTGGATGCCGTGCGTCGGGTTTCTCAGGTCAGCGGCGGCGAACTTTCCCGAGAGCTTGCCCGCGTTGTCGCATCGGTCAACACGGGTCTTCCGTTTGGAGAAACCCTGGGTGCTCTCTCCCGCGAACTGGAGCTCGCACCGTTTGGGCGCTGTGTTGATCAGATACTGGGGGCACTTGATCGTGGGTCTCCGCTGTCCGATGTGCTGCAAGCCCAGGCACAGGATGCTCGCGAGGAATCCAAGCGGGAACTGCTGGAACTCGCCGGCAAGAAGGAGGTCGCGATGCTCTTCCCGCTTGTTTTCCTAATTTTGCCCATCACGATAGCTTTCGCGATCTTCCCGGGTATCTTTGTGCTGCAGGTCGGGTTCTAGGGTCCGACTCCAGCCCGTTCCGGAAGTCTCCCGGTCACAAATCGTTTGTCACGGGTCGCGTGGTCGATGCCGACGTGGAGTCGCCACGTCACCAAGCCATTCGCCGATGAATGCTGATTTTTTTGATTCGCGGAGCGGGTGTCTAATCGTGCAGCAAGTCGCCGTCGGTAGTGAGCTGGTACGCAGTGACGCCTGCCTGCCTGTATCGGGACCATCCATCGCCATCGGGGGCGTCCCATTGGAAGCTTCGGCCTGTGCGATTCAGTCGGTCGTGCTCGTCAGCGGTAACCCAGCACTTTACGAGGAGCCGATCGAAGATCGAGATCAGGTGTTCCGGAGATATCGCCGGTCCGCCGGCAATCGGGTCGGAGACGGAGTTCGAGCGGGGGTCGGCCTCACGCGGGTCAACAATCTCGATCACGATCCGCTTCATTGGGATGACGTGCTCCACGATTCGCTGATCACGGTCTAGTTGCATCGCATCGCCCGTCGCCAACACTACGGCGTGAGCGTCGTCAAGGCCTTGAATCATCTGACGAAGCCGAGTTGGGTATCCTCGCGAACCTTTAGACCACGATCGGCCGCCGGCGGCGAGGAAGGGACGAACTTCACCTGCGATGAGATCGTACGCCTCCTCGGCGATCCGAAGGCGACGTTCAGGGCCAGCAGGGAGGCGCTTCGCACAATCATCGCACTACGGATGCGTGCGTCAAAGGTGCAGCGCCGCGTCACTTACGCAGTTGACGTCAGCCGAAGCGCTAGGCCAAACGGGAGCTAAAGAGTCCTATTTAATTGCTTAGCCCGCTGTTTTTGATCTTGCTGATTGCGAACGCTTCCGCGATCTTTCCCCGGGATTTCTGTGCTGCAGGTGGGGTTCTAGCGCTGGTGATCTGAAGGGAGCTAGAGTCTAGGCATTGTCGACATCGCAACTTGGTCATCGACCTGAAGACTTGGAGTCGTATTGTTTTTTCGCCGAAGCACATCGAAGCCGATGCTCCCGAAGGTGCAGGGGCAGACCAGGGGGAACACACTAGTAGTCCGTCTCACGGAGGCGCACGACAAGGCGCTGTTTGAGATGTGGTACCGGCTGAAGGACGATCGTGCCCTGTCGGCGGCATGGTCACGGATCAGCATGGCATTTCACGTCGCAACCGACCACGAATATTCAGCTTGGGAAGAGACGTCGGTCCCTGGCCACCGGGAAAACACCGCGTGTATGACATGTGGGCTTGTATTACGTCTGCACAGGAGTCTTCGGAAGCCTTATCCCGTGGTGTTCAATATCTCCGAAGCCCAGTAAGCCGCACTTTCGCACACCTTGGCTCGCGAGGCCAGCATTGGCTCGATCGAACTCAAGGAGGCTTGGGCGGCAATTTCTCGCAGTCAATCCCAAGCGCCCATCCACTTGTATGGCACAAGCGAGGTGGATTCGTGGGCCGGTCTACGTTTCCGGGCGGATATCGCTTGCGTTGTCTGCGGTCTTTCATTGGCTCGACACACGAAGTGATTTAGGTGCGCTCACCAGCCGCGGCGGCGTCCGCCAAGCAGTAAGCGACTGAGGCGGCGAGTGGCGCCCAAAATCCTTGATGAGCCGGCGGGCCTTTCGATTCTTTCGGGACGGAATCACACGCGCTCCCGCAATCCAAACAATAGAGGGCATGGCCACTCGCCCCCCCCCGCCCCGACAGCGCTGCGCTACTATCCGAGCATGGGATTCCTCCGTGAAGCATGGCGAGTATTGTCCGCCCGACCCGAGCGCGTCCAAGATGTGATTTCTCCCGCTGTCCCGAAACCAAAGCTGTCTGCGGCGGAACGATCAGCGATCGCTCAGGAGATGGTCGATGCCGAAGCAGCCGAACCCGACGAGTCACACTGGGACGTAAAGGCCCGAGTAGCGGACAGACATGGGATCAGCCTCTTCGATGTCCTTGACGAACACGTGAAAATCTCGGAAGCGGAAGACCGCCGCGCTTATGCGCGTGAGAATCCGGCGAAGGTCGCAAAAATTAACTTAGACTCGCGGGAGATTTTAGATCTTCGCTCCGTTGCATCTACTCGAATGCGGGTCGTTGGATCCGCGAACTGGGTGACCGACAAGCAACGCGCGAAATATGGCGGCACTGACTACCTCCTCGTTCGAGAACCAAAGAACAAGTTCGACGTAAACGCAGTAGCTGTCTATGGCAAGGGTCGAAAAATGGGCTATATTTCGGCAGCGAAAGCGGCAGCATTGGCGCCAATCCTCGACCCATTGCCGTTCGATTCATTTCAAATCGGTGGTACTTCTGTAATCGAGAACAGCATCCGCTTATGGGTTGATGTGCCGAAACTCCCTGACCTGCGCAACTTCGTCAAGACTCTGGGAACAGCACAGGAGCGACAGTGAGCGACCTCTCTTGCAGCTTTGCCAACGGCAGGATCATCAGCCCCGTTTCTTGCCGTTGACTCATCTCTGCCTGCGCTGTGATCCCTTAGAAGCTCCTCATTGCGTGACTCTTTGATTCGCAAAAAAATGAGGGTTTTAGTCCCGGTACCTTCCCGCTTAGTTTCTAATTTTACCCATCACGATCGCTTTCGGGGAATTTCTCTAAGGCGCTCACAGCGGCCTGTCCCCCCACGCACGCCCTAGAAAGAACCTGGCATGAACATCACCTTGTAACCACATGCATCTCACTGTGGTCGTTGCGTGTGGTCGCCATAAACGTTCTGCTCTCGATCTTTCTTCGGAAAAGCAGAGGGACCCCCTGCTGAAGATCCAGCGAGGGGGTCCGGTTGATGAGGCGAGGTTATTTGACGGCGACGAACACCTTGTCGCCCATCATTGTCGGATTGACTGCGAGGACTCCGTCGGCTGCGGTGTCGGCGGGTACTTGTAACGCTTGATTGCCGGTAATTGATGCCCCTTCATAAAGGGTAGAGAGGCTTTCGAATGGCTCTGGTGCCGAAATAAACTTTGCAAGGCCGTCGATGGTGTTCCCGTCCGCGGTGATGTAGTTGACTGTGGCCCAGACCGAGTCACCGTCTGGGTCGGTGCCGTTGTAGGTGGCTGTCATGTTCACGAGGATATAGACGCTGCCAGCGTCAGGCGCGTCGTTGAACATGTTGTCTTCAAGGAGTTCGTCGGTCGCATCAAGATTCACGCTGTTAATGGTGACTGTCCAGTCTCCTTGCGTGATCGCGCTGCCGATCGGGTACGGGTTTGCGCGTGTCCCCTGCTCGTCGTCAGCTTTTTCACTTTCCTCAGTTTCCTCAGTTTGGCCTTCGGGGGCTGCCACCGTTGTGTCCCCGCCTGAGAAAGCGTCGTCGAATGCGTTGGCTACTACGGCCGTGAATACGACCGCGCCGACGATGGTCCCGAGAACTGAGATGATGAGCCCTATGAGGGCAAGCGTCTTGCTTTTTCCCTTGAGGAAGAGAGCGACGATCGCGAGGATGAATGCGATTGGCAAAAGAATCCAACCGACAAT
Organism: Rhodoglobus vestalii; assembly: GCF_006788895.1. NCBI lineage: Bacteria > Bacillati > Actinomycetota > Actinomycetes > Micrococcales > Microbacteriaceae > Rhodoglobus > Rhodoglobus vestalii. Next base: position 661,405 of record NZ_VFRA01000001.1, on the reverse strand, counting down.
AAGTGCGCCCGGGATGCAGGCGAAGACGAACCCGACGATCGCTACTATGAAGGCGGTGATGCCGAGGACGTTCTTCTCTTTCGCAGGACTAGCTGCCTGTGGGGGAAGATTCGGTTGGGATTCTTGGTCTGCGGGTGGGATAGTCATGACCTCAGCATGTCGTGACCTTCTGACATCCGTGAAACTCAGACCCTGCGTAATCAGAACGTTATCCCTCTTCCTCGTACTCTTATTCGTCTATATTCCGCGAGGGCTCCCGAATAATGCTGAGACACAAGTAAGAGAATGACGAGAGCGACGAGAGCGACGAGAGCGACGAGAGCGACGAGAGCGACGACCTCGATACCGCGAACTGTGAGCGTTGCCTGATCCGCATGGAGCCTGTCGAGCATGGCAGCACGGTCGTCTGGGAGTGTTCAGGATGCGGTTTGGTGAGGCTTTAGGGGCCCACGAGTTTCTCGGACGGTCACGGCCGTTCGCCCTAGAGTGGCGGCTGGCGAAAAGGGTAAGCCCAACCGCCGCGCGGGTGCTAAACACCAAACGAGACTCAGACGTTTGAGGTTGAGGGCTCTGAAATCTTGCTACGTCACTCCGAAAATCTTTTTAATGATTCGAGATCGGCACGCCCGCTCAGCTCACTCCGCAACCCTTAGCAGCGCAATGCGTGTTTTAGTCCCGGTACCTTCCCTCTTGTATTCCTTATTTTGCCCATCACGATAGCTTTCGCGATCTTCCCGGGTATCTTTGTGCTGCAGGTCGGGTTCTGAGGCATGGAGCGCAACCGGTGTGTGGTCCAGGTTCTCGACTGGTTGAGACCGGCGATCTTGCAGGGCGGCATCGGCAGCAAGAATCCTCGTGTTTGTTCCGTGTTTTCTGCCTAGCTTGTCCGCACCACTCAGCGGTATTCTGAATAACGTCCTACCCAGGCGATCGGAGACGCAATGACTGCAGGATCGAACGGTTCTACGCAACCCGGGATCGGGATGCCTGCGCCGCCCACCGCTAGTCGGCTGTTGGCGCCGTGGGTGTTTTGGCCTGCTGCCGGCCTGGTTATTGCGATCACAGCTTTCTCGATGGTTACGCCGACGATCGCAAAAAATGTATTCGACACCCTTCAGTCAAGTGTCGTCAACTCATTCAGTTGGTATTACGTTCTCATCGCTGCATTCTTTGTTGCGTTTGCGCTCTGGCTAGGATTTAGCCGTTTCGGCGATATCAAACTGGGCAAGGATGAGGACGAGCCCGAGTTCTCGATGCTTGCGTGGATCTCATTTCTTTTTGCCGCTGGGATGGGTATCGGCCTTGTTTTCTACGGAGTCGCTGAGCCTCTCAGCCATTTCGCGAACCCGCGCCCGGGAGTCACTGGCAACGAAATTGAACTCGCGCAGCAAGCGATGAGTCAAACGTTCCTTCATTGGGGCGTGCATGCGTGGGCCATTTATGTGGTTGTCGGGCTTGCGCTCGCCTACGCAATCCACCGTCGCGGGAGGCCCATTTCGATCCGTTGGACACTTGAGCCGCTACTCGGCAAGCGGGTGCATGGCGGCTGGGGCAATCTCATTGACGTCATCGCTCTCGTTGGCACGGTCTTTGGTGTTGCGACGTCGCTGGGTTTGGGCGTTTTGCAGATATCGGCGGGTCTGGAGAAAACGGGTATTGCCGAGGCCAACCTCAGCACGCAGATCATTGTCATCATCGTGATCGTGGCGTTCACGATTGCGTCACTCGTGACGGGCATCGGCCGCGGAATGAAATGGTTGTCCACTACCAACCTGCTGCTCGCAGCGGTGCTGCTGGTATTTCTTCTGATCGTTGGCCCCACCACGTTCCTGTTCCGCGAGTTTGTGCAGTCAATGGGCAACTATTTGCAAAACTTCATTGGGCTCAGCTTTACTGTCAGTGCTTACGCGGGCGAAGCGGGCGAGCAGTGGCAGGCCGGGTGGACCACCTTCTACTGGGGCTGGTGGATGTCGTGGGCACCCTTCGTCGGTGTCTTCATTGCGCGGGTATCAAAGGGGCGTACCGTGCGCGAGTTTGTCGGCGGCGTGATGCTTGTCCCCACCGTTCTTACTTTCCTCTGGTTCAGCGTGCTCGGGGGAAATGCGATCTATCGTGAACTTTACGGTCAGGGTGGCCTCATCGCCGCAGACGGATCAGTGGATGCCGACTCTGCCCTGTTCGACCTCTTCGCCGGGTTGCCGGCCGGGACAGTGCTCACCTTTGGCGCCATCCTGCTTATTGGAATCTTCTTTGTCACTTCGGCCGATTCGGGCGCACTGGTGATGTCGATGATTGCGACCGGTGGCGCTACCGAACCCCCCAAACGTATCCGGATCTTCTTCGCGCTGCTCGCCTCGTTCTTGGCGATCGCACTGCTGATTACGGGCGGCCTACAAACCCTGCAAACCGCGGCGATACTTTCTGCCCTTCCCTTCAGTGTCGTAATGCTGATGATGTGTGCGGCCACCGTGACGGCGTTTAGTCGGGAACGTCGCGCTTACGAAAAGGCTCGACGCGCCCAGTTCGTCGATCACATTGGTGAGTTTTACGGGCTTGAAGTCGAAGAGCCACTCCTTCGCGAGCCTGCCCACCCGCTTCGGGCTGCCCTCGATCGGTTGCGACAGAAAGCGGGGCCGACCGGTGCGGGGATCTCGCAGGGCACCGAGAACGCGATCCTTGCCGACACGAGGGGGGGCTCGCCCGACGAGCTTGCTCAGACTGACGCTATCGCTGAGGACGAAGTGCGGTCGGTTCAGGCAGAGCAGAGGGATTCCAACGCTAAAAGCAAGCGAGACGCGTCGAAGGAGTAGCCGTCGTGCGCCGTGGATCGTACGTCGCGTGGTTTGCCAGAGCTGTGGAAAAGCTCCACACATATTCGTTTTTTGCTCGATGCTTGCAGAGTGAAATCAACTCAATTGATCCGAAAGAGCGGGCTAACTCGAGGTATACGACCGATCATTTCTGATCGTGGAGACGTTCCGGGTTGGGTGCTCATCACTCTCATGACCGCAGGTCTTGTGATCATCATCTGGGGTCTCGCTGGCCCGGCACTCAGCTCGGTTTTCGAGCAGGCGATTGATCGCGTAACCGGGTTCTAGTGCGCAAAGACGAGTCTGGTTCTGCTGTGGTTGAGTTCGTGCTCGTGTCCGTTCTGCTCACGGTCCTTACCCTCAGCGTCATTCAGTTGGGTCTGGCCCTCCACATTCGCAATACCGCTCTGGATGCTGCGGCCGAGGGTGCGCGTTTCGCCTCGCTGGCCGATACGTCACTCAACGACGGGGTCTCGCGCACTCGCGACCTCATTTCCACGGCATTATCGCCCGGCTATGCCGGTGACATAACCGCACGCTCCACGAATCACCTGGGGCAGCCGTCAGTGATGGTCACTGTTCGTGCGCCACTACCACTGATCGGATTGATTGGCATTGACGATGGATTGGAGGTGTCCGCGCATGCTCCGATTGAGCAGGTTCGCTAGCTTCTGCCGCCGGGTTCGAACGCGCATGAGCTGGCTGCGGCAAGAGCAGGGTTCGGCATCCCTCGAGTTCATCACCGTTGGCATGGTCATGCTCGTTCCTCTGGTGTACTTGGTTCTCACCATGGCTGCGATTCAGTCGGGGGCCCTCGCGGCAGAGGGCGCGGCGCGGCAGGCTGCCCGAGTTTTTGTGCAGGCCGAAAACCTCGAGAAGGCAGAGTCGGCTGCGGCGCGGGCAATCGAGTTCGCGCTCGACAATCACAATGTTGTTGCCGCTGCTGCCCAGGTCAGTATTACGTGCGCTCCCGATCCCAATGACTGCCTCACCCGTCACGGCTATGTGACGGTACAGGTAGCAATCACCATTGATCTCCCGCTGGCACCCCCTGTGTTGAGTGGAGCTTTCCCGCTCCAGGTGCCCTTGGATGCTGCAGCCACACAACAGGTCTCACAATTTTCGGGAGCACGCTAATGCCCGCGCGCTGTCGCCTAGCCAATGACGAGGGCTCCGCGCTCATACTCACGATCTTCTACGGTTTCTTGTCGCTCGTACTGATTTTTATGGTCGTCGCAGCGACGTCTCTCTACCTTGAACGAAAGAGACTTTTCACTCTTGCGGATGGCGCAGCCCTCGTCGGCGCAGAATCCTACGATCTCGATGAGGTCGTCCGTACTCCGAATGGCTTCCGACCTCGGCTCACACCCGCGAAAGTTGCCACCGCAGTGGAGGAGTATCTCGCGACCGCTCCCCGTGCGGAGTTCACGGAGCTGCAGATTGAGCAGGCAACAAGTGCCGACTCAAGCAGCGCTACTGTCTCTCTGTCGGCGTACTGGCGTCCACCATTTGTATCGTTGCTGGTTCCCGAGGGCCTGCGTATCGAGGTCACGGCACGCGCGCGGTCTGTGTTCTCGTAGCATGCGGCCGACGCGTTGACGACTTCCAGCAAACGCTCGTGCAGCAAACAGGGAGTTTCACTTCGTACCGTGGAGAGTGCTCAGAACGCACGTGCGCAAAGCACGGACGTGCGCAAACCACGCAAAAGGAGTTAGCCATGAAACGAATCGTTATCGTCGGAGGCCACGGCAAAATCGCAATGAGCCTTGCGGAGCTGCTCAGCGGCAGGGGTCACCACGTGCATTCCCTGATTCGCAATCCTGACCAAGAAGCTGATATCAGCGCAACAGGCGCGGTGCCAGTGGTCGCAGACATCGAAGCGCTCAGCGCCGAAGAGCTCTCCGAAATCTTTACCGGCAACGACGCGATCGTGTTCGCCGCGGGTGCTGGTGGTGGTAGCCCTGAGCGCACCTACTCTGTTGACCGCGATGCCGCCATCCGAACAATGGATGCTGCAGCACACGCAGGAGTTCACCGCTATGTCGTGCTGTCCTACCGGGGTGCAAGCCTCGACCACGGCGTGCCAGAAGACAATGACTTTTTTGCCTACGCTGAGGCCAAGGCTGCGGCAGACGACCACCTGCGCAAAGGCCCCCTGCGGTACACAATCGTGGGGCCGGGGGCGCTTTCAAGCGAACCAGCATCAGGAAAGATCGATGTTGGCGATGCAGCAACCGCCGAAAAGGCATCGCGCGAAAATGTCGCTCATGTGATTGCCGCTGTGATTGACAGCGACAACACGATCGGTCACACCATCGAGTTCATGGACGGGTCGACACAAATTACCGATGCGGTCGCCGCTATCGCTTAGCGTGCGGGATAAGTAGCGAACCAATGCCGAGCCCGATCAGGGCGAAGCCGCCAACGGCGGAAAGGTTCGTTATCCGGCGGGGTGAGTTAGCAAACCAATCGCGAGCGAACCCCGCCGCCAGTGCCTACGCGGTGTCGGAGACTACGGCAATGGCCATGAAAATCAAGCCAAGTAGCAAGAGTTGCGCTTGCACGCTGCCGGTGCCGACCCCGAAGGCCACCGCAAACACGAGCACTACACCACCGGTGGCGTTACCGAGCGAGCTCACGATCCCGCCAAGCTTGACGAGCACGAACGCGACGAGGCTTGCGGTGGGGATCATCGCGCCAGTTTAGGGCGATAGCCAACAGCTCACATATCAGGCAAAGCGCAGCTCTTAGCGCTGTGGTTTGTGGATGTAGCGGGGCACATAGCGAATCATCACGCCGGCGCCGATTAGCCCGAGCACGCCCACCGTTCCTGCCGCTACTGAGAGCGAAGCGATTGCTGTGATTCCCGCGATCATGAGTGGTGAAGTTGCTTGTCCGAGCCCGCCGGTAAAACGCCAAGCTCCCAGGAAGGGGGCGGGATTGTTGGCGGGTGCGAGGTCGGCGCCCAATGTCATCACGATGCCGCTTCCGAGACCATTGGCCAATGACAAGAACATTGCGGCACCAATAAACCACGCGGTGTTGGCGCTGAGATCGTGAGTGGACGAGAGCACGAGGTGACCGATGCTGAGCCCAATCAGCGATGGTACTGCGGTCCAGAGCCGCCCAAAGCGGTCCATTATTTGGCCTCCCGTGTAGAAGAGGGCGAAGTCGACGGCGCCGGCGATCCCAATGATGATCGCGGTGTTGGCATCCGCGATCCCGATGCTCACCGCCCAGAGCGGGAGAATCACCTGTCGACTGGCGCGCATCGCGCCGATGATCGCGGCACCAATGCCGAGGCGTGAGAGCACGGCTCGGTTCTGCCGAATTGTGGCAAACAGCCCGTTTGATTGCTTCTCCACAAGCGCTTCTCCGTCGCGCAGGGTGCGGTTGTTTATCCGCGAGGTGTGAACCGCCCCGAAGGTGGTGGCGGGGTCGGGGAGGAGGATCAGTACTAGGGCGGCGGCGGCGCACGCGACAACGTGAATCCAGAATGCGACAATTGCTGCACCCGTGAGCTGAATGATCACCGCTGAGATGAATGGGCCGATAAACATTCCGAGTCGAAAGGTGCCACCGAGGGTAGAGAGTGCTCGAGCCCGGTATGCGAGGGGCACGAAGCTCGTAAGAAACGCGTGGCGTGCCAGAGCGAAGACGGCGGTCGCCAAGCCGATCAGTAGCACCCCGAATCCGAGGGCAACAGGGTTGGGGGCAAGAATGCAGATCACGACTCCCACGATGGAGAGGGCACTTGCGCCGATCATGGCTGGTCGTTCGCCAATGCGGGAGATGAGCCATCCGCTGGGAATATTACCGAACAGCTCCCCGAGGGTCAGCAGCGCAGCCACGAGTCCTGCGATCGCCAGCGTGGCACCCAGGTTGTTTGCAGCGATCGGGATCAAAGGAATGATCGCGCCTTCACCGATCGAGAACAGGAGCGTCGGTAAGAGAACGGGCAGCCCAATTGAGCGCCAGCTGAAGGGTTTTTCCGTTGTGCTCATCGCCGTCAATAGTATGTCGTGGCCGCTCAACACCTGCCGCGTGAGCCAGCGGGTAGTCTGGTGAATGATATGGATGAACTGGACTTTTCTGACGACATCGCCGCCTTGCGCTCAACTTTCGCTGATATTCGCCAGGTTGTCGACACGGATCGACTGACGGCGGAGATTGCAGAGCTCAGCAAACTGGCAGGTGCTCCCGATCTGTGGGACGACACCGACAAGGCACAAAAGGTTACGAGCGACCTCAGCCACCGTCAGGCGGAGCTCGCCAAGATCGTTTCCCTCTCCAGCCGACTCGACGACCTCGAAATCATGGTTCAGCTCGCCAATGAAGAGAGTGATGCGCAGGCTGCAGCGGATGCTCGCTCCGAACTTGTTGGCATCACGAAGACGTTGGGCGACCTAGAGGTTCAGACACTCCTCAACGGCGAGTTTGATCAGCGACCGGCCGTCATCACCATTCGCGCCGGAGCAGGTGGGGTTGACGCGGCAGACTTCGCCGAAATGCTGTTGCGCATGTACCTTCGGTATGCCGAGCAGCACTCGTACCCCACCCGCGTCCTTGACACGAGCTACGCCGAAGAAGCGGGCATCAAGTCAGCCACCTTTGAGGTCGATGCGCCCTTCGCGTTTGGAACGCTCAGCGTCGAAGCGGGTACACACCGCCTCGTGCGGATGAGCCCGTTCAACTCTGCCGGTAAGCGCCAGACCAGTTTTGCTGCGGTCGAGGTTGTTCCCCTGATCGAGACGACGGATGTTGTCGAAGTTCCCGAGAACGACATCCGGGTTGATGTCTTCCGCTCTTCCGGTCCTGGCGGCCAGTCGGTGAACACCACCGACTCTGCTGTTCGCATCACCCACTTGCCCACGGGCATTGTGGTGAGTTGTCAGAATGAGAAGAGCCAGATCCAAAACCGTGCGGCGGCAATGCGGGTGCTTCAGTCGCGCCTGCTGTTGTTACAGCGCGAGCAGGAGGCGGCAACAAAGAAGGAGATCGCGGGCGTGATCACCGCGAGTTGGGGCGATCAGATGCGCAGCTACGTCTTGGCGCCGTACCAAATGGTGAAAGATTTGCGTACCGAGTTCGAGGTCAACAACCCGTCGAATGTGTTTGATGGCGATCTGGATGGTTTTATTTCGGCGGGCATCAAGTGGCGCAAGCGCGCCATCCTGTGAGTCTTGGCACGCGGTGGGTCGCTGCCACATTCCGCGCTGGGCGTCTCTAGGCTGACTCCAAATGATTCGTTTTGATGCTGTTTCGAAGTCGTATCCGGGCACCACGAGGCCGGCACTGAATTCGGTTGACCTTGAAATACTCAAGGGCGAGTTTGTCTTTTTGGTGGGAGCTTCCGGTTCGGGCAAGTCCAGTTTTTTGCAGTTGATCCTCAAAGAGGAGAACCCAAGCAAGGGAACCGTTCACGTGCTGGGTCAGCACTTGAACACCCTGTCGAGTCGCAAGGTGCCCTACTTCCGTCGCAACCTTGGCGTGGTGTTTCAGGATTTCCGCCTGCTGCCCAATAAGACTGTCTTCGATAACGTTGCTTTCACTCTTCAGGTGATAGGTAAGAGTCGCGGCTACATTCAGGAGGCGGTTCCGGATGCTCTCAAGATGGTCGGTCTCGCTGGCAAATCGAGTCGCTTTCCCCATGAGCTTTCTGGTGGCGAGCAGCAGCGAGTAGCGATTGCGCGAGCCGTCGTGAATAAGCCTGCGATCATGCTCGCGGATGAGCCGACGGGAAACCTTGACCCGGCGACTTCTGCCGGAATCATGACACTCCTTGAGCGAATCAACCTGGGTGGCACCACCGTAATCATGGCCACCCATGATGCTGGCATTGTTGACCAGATGAAGCGCCGGGTGATTGAGCTCATTGGTGGGCAGATCGTGCGCGATGAGCGCCAGGGTGGGTACCAAACGCAGTCGGTTCCGGCTCAAGCGCGCATCCCACATCCGGCTGCAAGTGGACCCGGCGTGCCGGTGTCGACGGCCTCTGCGCAGCCTTCGCAGGGTCAGGGGCTCGACGCGTGAGACTTGGCTTAATTCTTGGCGAGGTTGGCAGCGGGCTGCGCCGCAACCTGTCGATGGTGGTCTCTGTTGTTCTTGTGACCTTCATTTCGCTCACGTTCGTGGGCGCGTCGATTTTGTTGCAGATGCAAATCGGCCAGATGAAGGGGTATTGGTACGACCGCGCTCAGGTGGCGGTTTATATGTGCACCGATATCGATACGACCGGCAATTGCACGTTGGCAGAAGCTACCGAAGACCAGATTGATGCGGTCGGGCAGCAGTTGGATTCGGCAACACTCGCGCCGTACATCAACGAGGTTCAGTTTGAGACGAACGAACAGGCGTACGAGAACTTTAAGGAGCAGTTCGCTGACACTACCTTTGCTGGCATCATCACGCCGGAGACCTTGAACGAAAGCTTCCGGGTGAATCTGGTCGATCCGGAGCAGGCAGATGTGCTGATTGAGAGTCTGTCCGGGCTTGCTGGCGTTGAGAGCGTTCAGGATCAGCGTTCCTATCTTGAGCCGATCTTCGCCATCCTCAACGCTGCGAGCTTCACGGCAATTGGGGTCGCCGGTCTCATGCTTGTTGCTGCTGTCTTGCTCATTGCAACCACGATCAGGCTGAGCGCGTTCTCGCGTCGTCGAGAGCTGGGCATTATGCGGCTTGTTGGTGCATCGAACCGGTTCATCCAAACCCCGTTCATTCTTGAGGGCGTATTCGCCTCTCTCATCGGTTCGGTGTTGGCCAGCGGCGCGATTGTCGCTATCGTTCAGTTCTTTGTTCGGGGATATCTGGCATCCACCCTGCCGGTCAACACGAGCCTGCTGGGAATGGATGAGGCGTTGCTCGTTGTTCCTGTCCTCATCGTGTCCGGTGCGGGGCTGGCGGCGATTTCTGCTGGCGTTGCGATCAGCAGATACTTGAAGGTCTAGGCGGTTTGCACCTCTCGCGCTAAACTTATTTGCTGCACTGTCGGCATTCGCCGTGCCGGTGCTGGCATCCGCCCCAATTGAGAGAGAAGTGAATCATGCCTAAGGATGGCGACCGAAAGGTTGTGGCAAGCAACCGTAAGGCTCGCCATGATTACAGCATCGAAGACACCTTTGAGGCGGGTCTTGTCTTGTCGGGTACTGAGGTGAAGTCGTTGCGGTTGGGGCGCGCTAGTTTGATTGACGGCTACGGCTACATTGACGATCATGCGGAAGCGTGGCTGGATGCCGTGCATATTCCTGAGTTCTTTCAGGGATCGTGGAACAACCATCCACCGCGGCGCAAGCGCAAGATGCTGTTGCATAAAGAGCAGATCGTGAAGATCCACAACAAGATTAAGCAGGGTGGCTACACGCTTGTGCCGTTGTCCATATATTTTCTGGATGGCCGGGCCAAGGTAGAGCTGGCGGTTGCCAAGGGTAAGCGTGAATACGACAAGCGTCAGACGTTACGTGAGCGTCAAGATAAGCGTGAGTCAGATCGTGCGATTGCCGCACGAAAGAATATGGGGGAGTAGCGGTTAGATCTCGCCGAGCTCGGTGAGCTTGGCTGTGAGCTCTTTGTCGCTGGGCTCAACTTGGAAGGTTCCGTCGGTGAACTGCACGACGGGGATGTTGAGGCGACCGCTGATGGCATGGGCGCGGTCGGCTGCGGCCGGGTCTTTTTCAACATCGATTTTGTCCCACTCGATGTTCAGTGAATTGAGCAGAGCTTCGGAGCGAACGCAGTCGCGGCACCAGTCTGCGCCGAACATTGTGGTTTTGGTGGGAAGTTCTTGTGTTTTATCGCTCATGGATCAAATCTACTTCGCCCGTGGCGGGATGCGGGCCCAGGTTCGCTCGTAGCGTGTTCGTCACGCGGGCTGGTCTCGATCGCGGTTGTGAACTAGGATTGAGGGCTACCTGTTCTTTGGGTAGTTTTGATAACTCCACAGCGCGACAACGACCTTCTCAGGGGGATGATCGGTTTCGACATTGCCTGCAAAACGATGAGAAGCGGGTCGAGAATGCAGCCTTATCTCGTTAACGATGACTGCAAACTATAAGTGCCAATTCAAAGCGCACTGACTTCGCCCTCGCTGCCTAAGCGAGCGCACTAAAGAAGTCCGTCAGATCGGGAATGCTCTCTACCCGAATCCTGGCGCAATTTAGAGAGATTGCTGCGTAGTTACGCCTGAGGGCTACGTGGGACTTGCACTCTGGCTGGGCTTGTTGATCTAGGTGCTTGTGGCAAAGATCAGAGCCGAGTAGAACGTCTGCACAAGCTACACCCGTAGAAGGCATGGAATTACAGCAGTGGACGGGGGTTCAATTCCCCCCATCTCCACCATCGGTCGTTGTCGCGCTGAGTTCTCCGAGAGATCAGGGAGCACAGGTGGATAGACGGAGATAGGCGGGCTGTATGGTCGGCTGGCTTATCTCTGTTTGTGGTGTTTCCGCTAGCACCGCGCGAACTTCCTACGACTACCTGATCGATGCCACACTTAGTTCTAGGCCTCGGGGGTCGCGGCGGTGTTCCGCTCGGCGCCCTGTGATGGAGTCACGGTGAAGGTGACGGGCTCGGTGAATCCGCGTGCGGCAAAGGCTTCCTTCACTGCGCCTTCGACCTCAGAAACACGGGCGTGCGGAACGAGAGCAATTGCTGCTCCGCCGAAACCTCCGCCGGTCATCCGCGCTCCAATAGCGCCATGTTCTCGCGCAGTCTCGACGGCAAGATCGAGTTCAGGGATCGAGATCTCGAAGTCGTCGCGCATCGACACGTGTGAGGCGTCGAGCAGGGCACCAATGGCGAGTGGTCCTTGGTCGTTGAGGGCGCGAACCGTGTCCAGCACTCGCTGATTTTCGGTGACCACGTGACGAACACGTCGGAACGTCACGTCGTCAAGAATTTCGCGCGCGCGGTCGAGGTCAGCGACGCTCACGTCGCGCAACGACGAGGTACCCATGGCGGATGCGCCCGCTTCACAGGACGCGCGACGCTCGGAGTAGCCGCCCGTGGCGTGGGAGTGCGAGACGCGGGTGTCCATCACCAGGATGCTGAGCTCCGCGTTCGTTAGTCTGAGCGGTACGACTGTCGCATCGAGCGACCGGCAATCGAGAAACACGGCCGAATCCGGCGCCCCGAGAAGGGATGCTGACTGGTCCATGATCCCGGTGGGAGCACCGACGACGTCGTTTTCGGCCATCTGTCCGACTTTTGCGAGCTTCTCGCGCGAGAAGCCGAGGCTCCAGAGGTCGTTGAGCGCCAGGGCCACTGAGCTTTCGATGGCGGCAGACGACGACAGCCCAGCGCCAACAGGAACGGTGGAATCGATGATGATGTCGACGCCGGCAACAGTAGTCAGATCTGCGCCGTGTTGTCCAAGAGCCCAGGCGACACCGAGCGGATAGGCGCTCCAGCCGGTGATTTTGCCTGCGGCACGCGCAGCATCGAGGTCCGACAGCGGAATCTCAACGGGGGTGTCGTCGAACGTGCTAGTGACTCGGATGATTCCGTCACTGCGCAGCCCAACGGCAGCACGCGTGCGGCGGTCGATCGCGAACGGCAGCACGAAACCTTCGTTGTAGTCGGTGTGTTCGCCGATGAGGTTGACGCGGCCAGGTGCCGACCACACGCCATCTGGCTTCCGTCCGGTAAGGCTGCTGAAGTGTTCGCTTAGCTGTTGCACTGTGACACTCATGCTCGTTCGGTGGCCTTTCGGATGTTCTCGGCGGCGGCCTCTGGCGTGACGTCAGCGATCCACGCGCCCATCGCAGACTCAGATCCTGCAAGATATTTCAGTTTGTCGGCCGCGCGACGAGGTGAGGTCAGTTGCAGGTGGAGGCGGAACGTGTCGCGTGCCGTGTTGACGGGAGCCTGATGCCACGCTGCGATGTACGGCGTGGGGGAGTCGTAGATCGCGTCAATACCGCGCAGTAGTTTCAGATACATTGTGGCGAGCTCGTCACGTTCGTCATCCGAGGTAGCAGCGAAGTCGGGGATCTGGCGGTGCGGCAACATATGCACCTCGATGGGCCAGCGTGCGGCGAACGGCACGAACGCCGTCCAGTGTTCTCCACTCAGTACGACGCGGTCGCCAGCGCGTTCGAAGTCGAGGATGCGCTGAAACATGTCGGGGCTGGTGCGATCAATCGCATCCAGAGTCCGTTGCGTTTTGGGGGTGATGTACGGGTACGAGTAGATCTGTCCGTGCGGGTGTAGCAGCGTCACGCCGATTGCTTCACCACGGTTCTCAAAGGGGAATACTTGCTGCACGCCGTCGAGCGCCGAAAGCGCTTCGGTGCGATCCGCCCACGCCTCGATCACGGTGCGGGCGCGACTGGGGGTTTGCGTGCCGAATGATCCTTCGTGGTCGGGGCTGAAGCACACGACTTCACACCGACCAATGGAGCTTCGGATGCGGCCGAGCCCGAGATCTGCGAGATCGTCGAGGCCCGTCGGGCTGTTGTCGCTTCCGGCAAGGGCCGGCCCGAACGATGGTGAACGGTTCTCGAAGACGGCGACGTCATAGAGCGCCGGAACTTCGGAGGGGTTCTGGGGAGTCTGTGGTGCTAGCGGATCTTGATCGGCGGGCGGCAGAAACACTCGGTTCTGGCGGGCAGCCGCTACGGACACCCATTCTCCCGTCAGGATATCTTGTCTCATGGTCGCGGTTGCGGGCCGTGGATCAAGAACTCTGCTGTCGACAGAACGTTCTTCCCCGAGTGTGGTGTCGGCGTCGTCGAAGTAGATGAGCTCTCGGCCATCGGCGAGTGTGGTGGGGCGCTTGGCGATCCTCGACGTCATTCTGCACTTCCTTTTTCTGCACGGAGGCGGGCTTCCCAGGCGCTGCGAACCATTTCTTCTGTGCTGAACCGCATTTTCCATTCGAGGTCGCGGCTCGCGAGGTCACCGTTCGCGACGATGCGGGGTGGGTCTCCGGCCCGACGCGGTGCTATTTCAGGAGTGAAGGGGATGCCGGTGACTGCTGCTACAGCGGCCATTATTTGGGCAACCGAGAGTCCGTCTCCGCTTCCCAAGTTGTACGCGGGTTCGATCTCTTCGTGTGCTTCGAGTCGGCGGGCGGCTGCGACGTGCGCGGCCGCAATGTCGGCGACGTGAACGTAGTCACGCACGTTGGTGCCATCGGGAGTTGGATAGTCGGTGCCGTTGATGCGTGGGGTTTTTCCCGCGACAAGAGCTTCGAATACCAGGGGGAAAAGATTATGGGGGCTGGTGTCATAGACCGCAGGGTCACCGGAGCCGACAACATTGAAGTAGCGCAGAGATGTGTGGCGCAGGCCGGTGGCGACTGCTTGGTCACGCAAAAGCCATTCACCAATCAGCTTGGACTCTCCGTACGGAGATAGGGGCTGCTTGGGCGTGCTCTCGGTCACTAGGTCGACGTCTGGAGTTCCGAAGACTGCTGCGCTGGAGGAGAACACCACTTGATCGACACCGCACTCCTGCATGGCTTCGAGCAGAGTGACCGTGGCGGTGACGTTTTGGTTATACGTGTGCAGGGGGCGCTCTACGGACACGCCGGCGTATTTGAATCCGGCAACATGAATTACGCCGGTAACCCCGTGTGTGGTCATTGCCTGAACGAGCGAGACTTTGTCGAGGATGTTGGCGTGCACGAACGGTACGTCGTCCGGAATGAAACTGATGAGCCCGCTGGAGAGGTCATCCACGATCACCGCCGCCATATCGGCGTTCGCTAGAGCGCGAGCGACGTGGGCGCCGATATAGCCAGCACCGCCGGTTACCATCCAAGTCATTGTGATTCCTCGTATCCGGGCAGCGGTCCAGCCACAATTGCAACTCTTCACTCTGCGAGTCGGTCAATTGTATGAATATTAGTTTGACGCGTCCAGCCGAGGAATCAGCTCGGAGGCGAGGGCTGAGAGAACGTTTCGTGCCCCATCGCGGAGCCGATGAGCGGACTGTTCCACATCGCTGGGCGTCGATGCCGAGATCCCGGCTCTCTGGCGACATACCACCCGACACGCCCGGGATGTGGTTGGTGTTGGTGAGGGGGGCGGAATGCACGTAATGTTTCCTCTTGTCACCCCAAAGGTGCGGACAACCCGGGCAGTTCTGCTGCTAGGTTTCCGGCCTCAAGTGGGGGCCACCATCGGTCTGAAGCTGCTATAGTTTTAGTCCGGTCAGTTGCTGGGATTCCTTTTGTGGGTTCTGGTGGGTGATCGTACGATGAGTATCCGCTTTGTGCGTGTGTTGGTCAGGTGTTGCTAGCCGTTCTGGTTTGTTTCTTCTGATTTGACAGACACGCTGGGGCTGGTAGGCTAGACAGGTTGCTTTCTGCAGTCTTGTGGGGGTGGCTGATACAGGTTTGTTGCCCTGGGGTGAAACCGTTTTGCGGTGGAGGTCAGGAGCGTCCGATCCTTGAGAACTCAACAGCGTGCACAATGTCAAATGCCAAAAACCCGACTGTGCTTTTTGTGATCAACCTATTTCGGGTTGGTTGTGGGGGTGCAGCGGATTCCTTTGGAAAAGATATAAATAACAAAGCAAGTCAGTTTTGATTTGTTCTGTCAGTTTCAAACTTGCAAGGTTCTGACCTATTCCGGTTGGTCTTTGCACAAGATGTGCTTCTGCAGGCTTTGGTTTGTGGTTGCTATCAAACATTTATGGAGAGTTTGATCCTGGCTCAGGATGAACGCTGGCGGCGTGCTTAACACATGCAAGTCGAACGATGAAGCAGAGCTTGCTCTGTGGATTAGTGGCGAACGGGTGAGTAACACGTGAGTAACCTGCCCTTGACTCTGGAATAAGCGTTGGAAACGACGTCTAATACTGGATACGAGCTTCAGCCGCATGGCTAGGAGTTGGAAAGATTTTCGGTCAAGGATGGACTCGCGGCCTATCAGGTAGTTGGTGAGGTAATGGCTCACCAAGCCTACGACGGGTAGCCGGCCTGAGAGGGTGACCGGCCACACTGGAACTGAGACACGGTCCAGACTCCTACGGGAGGCAGCAGTGGGGAATATTGCACAATGGGCGAAAGCCTGATGCAGCAACGCCGCGTGAGGGACGACGGCCTTCGGGTTGTAAACCTCTTTTAGTAGGGAAGAAGCGATGTGCTTGTCACATCATGACGGTACCTGCAGAAAAAGCACCGGCTAACTACGTGCCAGCAGCCGCGGTAATACGTAGGGTGCAAGCGTTATCCGGAATTATTGGGCGTAAAGAGCTCGTAGGCGGTTTGTCGCGTCTGCTGTGAAAACCGGAGGCTCAACCTCCGGCCTGCAGTGGGTACGGGCAGACTAGAGTGCGGTAGGGGAGATTGGAATTCCTGGTGTAGCGGTGGAATGCGCAGATATCAGGAGGAACACCGATGGCGAAGGCAGATCTCTGGGCCGTAACTGACGCTGAGGAGCGAAAGCATGGGGAGCGAACAGGATTAGATACCCTGGTAGTCCATGCCGTAAACGTTGGGAACTAGATGTAGGGACCATTCCACGGTTTCTGTGTCGCAGCTAACGCATTAAGTTCCCCGCCTGGGGAGTACGGCCGCAAGGCTAAAACTCAAAGGAATTGACGGGGGCCCGCACAAGCGGCGGAGCATGCGGATTAATTCGATGCAACGCGAAGAACCTTACCAAGACTTGACATATACGAGAACGGGCTAGAAATAGTTCACTCTTTGGACACTCGTAAACAGGTGGTGCATGGTTGTCGTCAGCTCGTGTCGTGAGATGTTGGGTTAAGTCCCGCAACGAGCGCAACCCTCGTTCTTTGTTGCCAGCACGTAATGGTGGGAACTCAAAGGAGACTGCCGGGGTCAACTCGGAGGAAGGTGGGGATGACGTCAAATCATCATGCCCCTTATGTCTTGGGCTTCACGCATGCTACAATGGCCGATACAAAGGGCTGCAATACCGCAAGGTGGAGCGAATCCCAAAAAGTCGGTCTCAGTTCGGATTGAGGTCTGCAACTCGACCTCATGAAGTCGGAGTCGCTAGTAATCGCAGATCAGCAACGCTGCGGTGAATACGTTCCCGGGCCTTGTACACACCGCCCGTCAAGTCATGAAAGTCGGTAACACCCGAAGCCAGTGGCCTAACCTGCAAGGGGAGGAGCTGTCGAAGGTGGGATTGGTGATTAGGACTAAGTCGTAACAAGGTAGCCGTACCGGAAGGTGCGGCTGGATCACCTCCTTTCTAAGGAGCATGTGCAAGCCGTGGGGAGCGTTCCTGTTTACAGTTCGCGAGTCTACGGAGTTACTTGCCAAGTCGTGCCAACCTGTTCGGGTTGGACGGCGCTCATGGGTGGAACATTGACATTGTGATCAGAGGAACTGTTTTCTTTTCAGTACGCCAGCTTGCTGGTAGGAACGAGGGTTTATGGGGGTGCTGGTCTTCGCACGTTGTTGGGTCCTGAGGGACCGGGCCCGGATTGTTATGATTCGGTTTCGTACCTTAGGACTTGAGATATCCGAAAGGGTGTCTGGGTCTAACGGATCCTGGTGCTATTGCCGACGTTGTTGGTGGTGGTGGGGGATACCGCCCGTATTTTGAGAACTACACAGTGGACGCGAGCATCTTAGATTCGACCGAAAGGTCGGATCACAAGAAATAAACGATGACGTTCGACAACTTTGTTGTTGGATCAATCATTGGTCAATCTCAGCACCTTTGGGTGTTGCGATCGATTCTTATACTCATGTGATAATCAATTTTCTAAGAGCAAACGGTGGATGCCTTGGCATCTGGAGCCGAAGAAGGACGTATAAATCTGCGATAAGCCTCGGGGAGCTGATAATAGAGCTGTGATCCGAGGATTTCCGAATGGGGAAACCCCGCTGGGCGTTGCAAGACGACTCAGTGACTCCCGCCTGAATATATAGGGCGGGTAGAGGGAACGTGGGGAAGTGAAACATCTCAGTACCCACAGGAAGAGAAAACAACCGTGATTCCGTTAGTAGTGGCGAGCGAAACCGGAAGAGGCCAAACCGATCATGTGTGATAGCCGGCAGGCGTTGCATGGTCGGGGTAGTGGGACTTTTCAGCTGTTACTGCCGTACAGCAAGAATTACAACGATATATAGACGAAGTGGATTGAAAGCCACGCCATAGCGGGTGCTAGCCCCGTAGTCGAAATGTGTCAATGGTTCGAGGAGTATCCCAAGTAGCACGGGGCCCGAGAAATCCCGTGTGAATCTGTCAGGACCACCTGATAAGCCTAAATACTTCCAGATGACCGATAGCGGACAAGTACCGTGAGGGAAAGGTGAAAAGTACCCCGGGAGGGGAGTGAAATAGTACCTGAAACCGTTTGCTTACAAACCGTTGGAGCCTCCTTAGTAGGGGTGACAGCGTGCCTTTTGAAGAATGAGCCTGCGAGTTAGTGATCAGTGGCGAGGTTAACCCGTGTGGGGCAGCCGTAGCGAAAGCGAGTCTTAATAGGGCGTTATAGTCGCTGGTTCTAGACCCGAAGCGAAGTGATCTATCCATGGCCAGGTTGAAGCGCGTGTAAGAGCGCGTGGAGGACCGAACCCACTTAGGTTGAAAACTGAGGGGATGAGCTGTGGATAGGGGTGAAAGGCCAATCAAACTTCGTGATAGCTGGTTCTCTCCGAAATGCATTTAGGTGCAGCGTTGCGTGTTTCTTGCCGGAGGTAGAGCTACTGGATAGCTGATGGGCCCTAAAAGGTTACTGACGTTAGCCAAACTCCGAATGCCGGTAAGTGAGAGCGCAGCAGTGAGACGGTGGGGGATAAGCTTCATCGTCGAGAGGGTAACAGCCCAGACTACCAACTAAGGTCCCCAAGCGTGTGCTAAGTGGGAAAGGATGTGGAGTTGCACAGACAACCAGGAGGTTGGCTTAGAAGCAGCCACCCTTGAAAGAGTGCGTAATAGCTCACTGGTCAAGTGATTCCGCGCCGACAATGTAACGGGGCTCAAGCACACCACCGAAGTTGTAGATTTCGTATTTTAGGTAAGCCTTCGTGGTTCAGCCGTACGGAGTGGTAGGAGAGCGTCGTGTGGGCAGTGAAGCGGCGGTGTAAACCAGCCGTGGAGCCTACACGAGTGAGAATGCAGGCATGAGTAGCGAAAGACGGGCGAGAAACCCGTCCTCCGAATGATCAAGGGTTCCAGGGCCAGGCTAATCCGCCCTGGGTAAGTCGGGACCTAAGGCGAGGCCGACAGGCGTAGTCGATGGACAACGGGTTGATATTCCCGTACTGACGAAGAACCGCCCCAACTAATCCAGTAATGCTAAGTATCTGAATCCCCTAGACCGATCCCTTCGGGGTGAGGCGTGGGGCCTAGCGTACGACCCTATTCTGGTGCGGTTAGCGTATTAACAGGTGTGACGCAGGAAGGTAGCTGAGCCGGGCGATGGTTGTCCCGGTCTAAGGATGTAGGGCGAACGATAGGCAAATCCGTCGTTCATTAAGCCTGAGACCCGATGGGTAGTCCTCACGGACGAAATCAGTGATCCTATGCTGCCAAGAAAAGCATCGACGCGAGGTTCAAGTTACCCGTACCCCAAACCGACTCAGGTGATCAGGTAGAGAATACCAAGGAGATCGAGAGAATCGTGGTTAAGGAACTCGGCAAAATGCCCCCGTAACTTCGGGAGAAGGGGGGCCTAAGGCGTGAACGGATTTACTCCGGGAGCGCTGCAGGGCCGCAGAGACCAGTGGGAAGCGACTGTTTACTAAAAACACAGGTCCGTGCTAAGTCGCAAGACGATGTATACGGACTGACGCCTGCCCGGTGCTGGAAGGTTAAGAGGAACGGTTAGCCGTAAGGCGAAGCTGTGAATTTAAGCCCCAGTAAACGGCGGTGGTAACTATAACCATCCTAAGGTAGCGAAATTCCTTGTCGGGTAAGTTCCGACCTGCACGAATGGCGTAACGACTTCCCAGCTGTCTCAACCGCGAACTCGGCGAAATTGCACTACGAGTAAAGATGCTCGTTACGCGCAGAAGGACGGAAAGACCCCGTGACCTTTACTATAGCTTTGTATTGGTGTTCGGTGTGGCTTGTGTAGGATAGGTGGGAGACTGTGAAGCTTGGACGCTAGTTCAGGTGGAGTCGTTGTTGAAATACCACTCTGGTCACTCTGGATATCTAACTTCGAACCGTGATCCGGTTCAGGGACAGTGCATGGTGGGTAGTTTAACTGGGGCGGTTGCCTCCCAAAAAGTAACGGAGGCGCCCAAAGGTTCCCTCAACCTGGTTGGTAATCAGGTGTCGAGTGTAAGTGCACAAGGGAGCTTGACTGTGAGACTGACAAGTCGAGCAGGGACGAAAGTCGGGACTAGTGATCCGGCAGTGGCTTGTGGAAGCGCTGTCGCTCAACGGATAAAAGGTACCTCGGGGATAACAGGCTGATCTTGCCCAAGAGTCCATATCGACGGCATGGTTTGGCACCTCGATGTCGGCTCGTCGCATCCTGGGGCTGGAGTAGGTCCCAAGGGTTGGGCTGTTCGCCCATTAAAGCGGTACGCGAGCTGGGTTTAGAACGTCGTGAGACAGTTCGGTCCCTATCCTCTGCGCGCGCAGGAAATTTGAGAAGATCTATCCCTAGTACGAGAGGACCGGGATGGACGAACCTCTGGTGTGTCAGTTGTTCCGCCAGGAGCACCGCTGATTAGCTACGTTCGGAATGGATAACCGCTGAAAGCATCTAAGCGGGAAGCCAGCTTCAAGATGAGATTTCCATGGCTTAGGCCGAGAGACTCGCAGCTAGACTACTGCGTTGATAGGCTGGATGTGGAAGCAGGGACTAACGACCTGTGGAGCTGACCAGTACTAATAAGTCGATAAATTGATAACACCCCACCTCACTGGGTATCCTCGGATCCCCAATGGTGAATGAGAAGAATTCTCGCGTCCACTTTGTGGTTCCCGATTTACGGTCGGGAACTGCGCCCAGCACACACTGCTCGGGGCCCTCATAACAGAGGAGTCTCAAGTGTTGTGAACTGGCCCAGACTGATACATAAATCAATAGTGTTTCGGCGGCCATAGCGAGAGGGAAACGCCCGGTCACATTCCGAACCCGGAAGCTAAGACTCTCTGCGCCGATGGTACTGCAAGGGGGACCTTGTGGGAGAGTAGGACACCGCCGGACTTCAATTGTGAAAAAGCCACAGCCAGTGCTGAAATGCACCGGGTGTGGCTTTTTCGCTTTAACCAGGGCGGGAAGAATCGCGCTGCCGTGGCTGCTGACTGCCCAGTTTCCGGTCTGGTTGTCAGGGTTGTCGCTGAGAATAGAAGGTATGAGTTTCCCGCTGCCTCCGCTTCATAATCCGCACCGTCAAATCGGTGACCGGGTTTTCGACTTCTCCAAACAGGTTGCGGTGATGGCGATCATCAATCGCACGCCCGATTCTTTCTACGATTCAGGAACCAATTTTGCGCTGGAGGACGCGGTCGCCGCAGCCCTGCGCGCTGTCGACGAAGGTGCAGACTGGGTAGACATCGGCGGCGTGCCATTTGCCCCGGGGGATCCACTTGATGTGAACGATGAAGCTGATCGAGTTATCCCGGTCGTTCGCGCGTTGCGGGAGAAATCCGACGTCGTGATCTCCGTCGACACATTTCACGCGGAGGTGGCTCGCCGTAGCATAGAGGCAGGTGCCACCGTGATCAACGACACCACCGGCCTCAGCGATCCGAACCTGGCGTCGGTAGTCGCGGACAGCGAAGCATCGCTCGTTCTGGTGCATTCACGGGCGCGCCCACGCACACAGTTTGCGCGACCGCAGTACGACGACGTTGCGATCGAAGTCCGCGACTTTTTGGCCGCCCGCGTTCAACGAGCCCTCGACTCCGGTGTGCCGGACTCGCGCCTGTTCGTTGATCCCGGTCACGACCTGAATAAGAACACACTCCACAGCCTTGAACTTGTTCGCAGGCTCGATGTTATTACCGAGCTGGGATTTCCCACCCTCGTCGCTCTGTCCAACAAGGACTTCATCGGGGAGGTACTCGATCGTGCCAAGCGGGAGCGTCTCGAGGGATCGCTCGCGTCAGCTGTGGCGTGTGTGCTCCTTGGAGCTCGCGTCGTCAGGGTTCACGAGGTCGCCCAGAGCGTGGCCGCGATACGGATGGCAGAGGCGATTCTCGGGTTGCGAGAGCCGGCATTCTTGAAGCACAACATGTCTGACGAGAACGAAAGGTAGGTTCCGGTGGCATCGGCATCCGACATCCATTTCCTGCAGTCAACCCAATCGCTGACCGACGAAGAGCTCCTTGCTCACTATGCGGTTCGGAATCGTGATCTGCCCTGGCTACGAGCAAACTTTGTCTCCAGCATTGATGGGGCCTCCACCCATGAGGGCGTTTCGGGCGGTCTGGGAACTGAATCCGATGGCCGCGTCTTCGCTCTGCTGCGCAGGCTCGCAGACGTGATCGTGGTGGGTGCAGGAACCGTGCGTCAGGAGGGGTACCGTAACCTCGCCCTCGATGATGCCGCCGTCGAGTGGCGCACGCGCAATGGGCTCTCGCCCCAGCCACCGTTCGCGCTCGTCAGCGGATCGCTGACGCTTGACCCGCAGGAGCTAGCGGCCTACGCGGCGCGGCCGCTAGTCATCACCACACAGAGTTCTCCCGAAGGTGACCGGGAGCGGCTGAGCGAAGTCGCGGAGGTGATCATTGCTGGCGAGAACGAGGTCGACACGGTTGTACTAAAGAGAGAGCTGGCTGAGCGCGGCTACCCGCAACAGCACAGCGAAGGCGGACCGAAGTTGTTTGCGACCATGATCCGCGAGGGAATCGTGGATGAACTCTGTCTCACCGTGAGCCCGCGGCTGGAAGGTGGTTCAGCGCGGCGGATCGTCGACGCCGAGGAAGCGAGCCCCCAAGCGATGACTCTCGCACACGCCCTCAGCGCCGATGACGGAACACTACTGCTGCGCTATGTGCGAGCGGCGGGCTAGCACTCCACGACGTTGACAGCGAGGCCACCCATCGACGTTTCTTTGTAGCGCGAACTCATGTCTTTGCCCGTCTCAGCCATCGTGATGATGACCTCGTCAAGAGATACCCGGTGAGTACCGTCACCCCAGAGCGCCATCTTGGCGGCATTGATTGCCTTAGCTGCCGCGATTGCGTTCCGCTCGATGCAGGGGATCTGAACGAGACCGCCGATGGGATCGCACGTCAGTCCAAGGTTATGTTCCATGGCGATCTCCGCGGCATTCTCAACCTGCTCGGGGGTTCCGCCCAAGATCTCGGCCAACCCGGCCGCCGCCATCGAAGACGCAGACCCGACCTCACCCTGGCATCCGACTTCCGCCCCAGAGATAGACGCCATGCGCTTGTAGAGCACTCCGACGGCAGCGCTGGCCAGCAAGAAGCGCACGGTAGCGGCATCCTTCGTAGCCTGGTCAGCATCGTGCATGCCCGGGGCATAGTGCGTGGCGTAGAAGAGTACGGCGGGAATAATGCCGGCGGCGCCGTTGGTGGGGGCGGTCACTACTCGCCCACCCGAGGCATTCTCTTCATTCACAGCGAGGGCAACGAGGTTGACCCACTCCTGCCAAAACGCGGGATCGCGATCGGGGTCCTCCTGGCGAAGGCGGGCATGCCAAGCTGGAGCGCGTCGGCGCACGTTGAGGGTACCGGGAAGGTTGCCGGAGCGTTCCAAACTGTTGTTCTTGCACTCGTCCATGACGTCGCGGATGTGCAGAAGGCCGGCGGTGACCTCAGCCTGCGTGCGGCGAGCGAGTTCGTTGCGAAGCATCACGCCGCTGAAACTGAGGCCCTCCGCTCGGCAGTGGGCAAGCAACTGCGCGGCAGTGCGGAACGGTAGGGGATCGGCGACTGTGGCGGCGTCGGTGGGCGAGCTGCCGTCACGGTTGTCACCCTCGCGGTAGATGAATCCGCCTCCGATTGAGAAGTACGTCGCCTCAAGTACGGCGCCACCTTCCGCGTCGTATGCCGCGAAACGCATGCCGTTCGGATGCCCGTCAAGCACCGTGAGCGGATGCAGCGCAATCGCACCCTCGGTGAAGGGAACTTCACGGCTGCCGGCAAGCTGCAGCACTCCTGAATTCTCAATACGCTCGAGGGTCGTCTCCATTTCCGCGGGAAGAACCTGGTCGGGAAGCTTGCCCTCCAACCCAATGAGCACTGCGCTCATGGTGCCGTGACCGGCACCCGTGGCAGCGAGAGAGCCGTAGAGCCGCACGCCGAGAGTGGCGACGGAGTTGAGCATCCCGTGTCCGGCGAGATCGGCTGCGAATGATGCGGCAGCGCGCATGGGGCCGACCGTGTGGGAACTGGAGGGACCGATTCCGACGGTGAAGAGATCGAAGCTGCTCAGCGGCACCTCTTCGAGGGAAGGGGTTGGTACTTCAGTTCTGGGCGTCAGATTGCGAATTGGCACGGTGACTCCATTTCTTCACCACACATCATCGTGCGGGTGTCGTTGAGTCCTCTCCGCTCTGTATTGGGCCTGAGAGTTTCCGCACGCTTGTGGCGTTGCGTTGCCCCGCCGGCGAGTCGGGCAGGGCCGACTGCTTTTCAGAGTTGCCTATCCGCTGCGGTACTGGTGCCTGAGAGATTCCCGGAGAGGGTTTGCTCCTACGGCGCCAACCATCGATCGGAAGGACTCTCCCGCAGCGGTATGACGGCTATTCATTTGTTCTTTCAGCATACACTTCGGCCAGCAGGCACCAGCCTCTAATTTTCGGGTGCTGGGAAGACGCTAGTTTCTCGACCGACTGCGCTGAACCGCAGAGCTTCGCACGCTAGTCCTCGGGGTCGTTGGGGTCGATCGGGGCATGGTGGTCAGCGTCGACAACGCCACGGCGCCAATACCCGTCGATGGAAACCTGCTGCTTGGGCAGCCCCAGCTCGCGACGCAGGTAGCGGCGTAGTGACACAAGGGTGCCCGCTTCACCAGCGAGGAAAACAAAGGTCGATTCTTCGATCGAACCAAGAGAGCGCAGCGCGCTGTCCAACTGCCCGAGACCATCGCGGCGGTACAGCCATTCAGCAGTGATCCGAGCGTGCTGTTCCACGCTGAAATAGTCCTTGACGCTTTCGTCGGCAACATCGAATAGCGCTGAGATGTGTACCGAAGTGGGGAGCATGTCGATCCAGCGAGAGCACGCAGGTAAAGCGGTCTCATCGGCGATAAGGATGACGTGGGTCGCCCCCTGGGGAAGGAGGCGTGAACCACGCGGTCCCGCGATCGCGAGCGCATCGCCAACAGCGGCTCGAGCAGCCCACGCGGACGCTGGACCGTCATCGCCATGAACGACAAAATCGATGTCGAGTTCGTGATGGTCGGTGTGACTACGGAAGCCCAATGGAGTGTAATAGCGCGAAATTGTCACGCCCGTTTTAGATTTTTTCACCCCATCTTCCGTCACAACGGGCGCTGATAGATTGCCTGTTTCGGGGTCAGGGAGGAAGACCTTGATGTGATCTGCTGGACCGCTGCTCACGAATCCAGCAAGCTCATCACCGCTCAGAGTGATCCGCGTGATGGAAGCGGTGGGGCGAGTGATCGCGCTCACTGTGACGTGGCGCACAGCGGGGGGATGTTTGACGGTTTCGCGTTCAATAGTCATGGTTGGTTGGCGATCCCGCCGGCTCATTTCGCTCAAGAAGTTAGGCTTACCTAATAAGCCTAACGCTCGGAGGCCGCTTGGGCTACCCGCCCGCCATTGTGACTCTCGTCGAAATTGAGATTTCACCCTCTAGCGTGAGGTGCACGGGACACCTGTTGGCGATGGCGAGCAGCGACTCGCGCTGTTGATCGGAGAGGTCGCCGTCGAGAGCGAGTTCACGCGTGATGTGCTCAACCATGCCCTCCGAAGAAGAACAGTGATCGCACTCGGCAGCATCAATCCGCTCTCGAGTCAACCGCACGCTGAGCCCATCGAGGGGAATCTTCTTGCGATTGGCATACATGCGTACCGTGATTGAGGTACAACTACCGAGCCCCGCGAGAACAAAATCGTAGGGCGCCGGCCCATGATTCTCGCTGAGGGGTGCCGGCTCGTCTGCGGCGAACTCATGGCCCGAAGCGAAGACCCGTTGCTCGTAGCGTGCCGGGCCGCTCTCAGCGACGACAACAGATTTTCCATCGCTCGTGACGGATGCCGCACTCGCGGTGGCTGTCGAGCGTGGCGCCGACGGGCCGAAAGCATAGCGTGCGCCCCAAGCCGCAATAACGCTGGCGGCAAACTCGGCGTCGCCTCGATTGCTGAGCATATGGTCTGCACCGTCGAGGGCGATGAAGGACTTTGGGTGTGTGGCAGCGTCGAAAATCTCGCGCGCGTTATCGATGCCGACAATCTGGTCACTGGGTGAATGCACGACAAGAAGTGCGGCATCCAAATCTCGAAGTCGCCCCGACTGGGATTGCGCGGCAATATCGTCGAGCAACTGTTTGCGGATTGTGAAATCGCGCCCACCAAGATGAACCTGTGCTTCGCCCTCGCGCACGATCGTAGCGGTGGTCCCACCAAATAGGTTGGCGACGTGCGACGGATCGCTTGGGCTGCCGATTGTCACGAGAGCACGTGCGGAGGGAACCTGGTGGGCTGCGGCAAGAATGGCAGCCCCACCGAGCGAGTGCCCGATGAGCAGAGTGGGAGCGCGGTGGTTGTCGCGCAGGTACTCAGTGGCCGCGACAACATCCTCGACATTCGAACTGAAGTTAGTGTTCGAGAAGTCGCCATCGGAGCCCCCGAGGCCGGTGAAATCGAACCTCAGCACCGCAATCCTGTAGTTAACGAGCGCTTTTGAGATGCGGGATGCCGCGAACGAATCCTTCGAACACGTGAAGCAGTGAGCGAATAGCGCGAAAGCCGCAGGTGTACCGGCGGGCAACTCGAGGTTCGCCGCCAACATGTGATTACCTGACCCCGAAAACTCAATCTTCACTAGTTACTCCTGCTCTATGTTCGAAGTCTATGCACCATTCCCTAACGATCTATCAGGCTAGCGGGTGCGACACAGGTGATCGCTACTTGGCTGCCCCAGCGAGTGAACCCGTGATTTGTTCTCCGGAGGGATCGAAAGCGATGTACAAAATCTCGCCCTCATGCGGCTCAGCACAGTCGATAACTTTCGTGAAATCTAGCGACAATTTTTACCGCCCAGCCTGCTGTTCTCAGCGTATTCGCAGAAATGTCGGGAGGAAATTTTAGTGAGAATTCAAAAAATTCAACACTTCGTCATGAAGTACTCCGTTGGTGGCCAACGCGCTTCCGTGCCAGGGCCCTACCTCGCCCTCAACTGACGTGAAGCTTCCTCCGGCCTCACACACAATCGGGATCAACGCCGCCAGATCGTAAGGCTGCAGATCGAATTCGCCAACGACATCCAATGCTCCCTCAGCCAACAACATATACGCCCACATGTCACCGATCGCGCGCGAACGCCACGTCGCGCGGGTGAGAGCCACCGCCGCATCAAGACGGCCTGCTTGATCCCACCCTGACAGACTGTTGTAGCTTATGGATGCAGACTCAAGGCTACTGACCTTACTTACGCTGATAGGGTGCGGCTCTGCACCGTGAGCCTGAGCGAATGCACCGTGGCCGGTGGCCGCCCACCAACGCTTGCCGAGGGCGGGCGAACTGACAACGCCGACCTGTGGCACACCATCAATTGCCAAAGCAATGAGAGTGCCCCAGATGGGAACGCCACGCAGAAAGTTTGAGGTCCCGTCGATGGGATCGATGATCCACTGGCGCCGCGAATTTCCTGCCTCGCCAAACTCCTCGCCCAGAATGGAATCACCGGGACGCGCAGCCGCAATTCCCGCACGGATGCCGCGCTCAACAGCCTTGTCGGCATCCGTTACCGGAGTGCGGTCCGGCTTGGTGGTGACTTCGAGGTCGAGAGCGGTGAAGCGATCGAGTGAGATGAGATCAGCGTCTGCGGCAAGTGCGAGAGCAAGAGACAGATCGTCGGCGAGAGTGTATTCGGTCACCCCTACACGCTAGTGGAACCCAGCGTCGTGATCAGCCTCTGAAAAGAATCCAAACGGAGTCGGCCGACATCGCCCAGCGCACCGGCATTGATCGCTTCTGCGATCGCGCAGTCTGGTGCATCCGGAAGATGAGTGCAGCCGCGCGGGCATTCTTCGGCAAGAAGTGCCAAGTCAGTGAACGACGACAAGATTTTACCGGGATCGATGTGCCCCAGTCCAAAGGAGCGGACTCCCGGAGTATCGACCACCCACCCAGACCCCACCCGGTACGAAATCGTCGACGACGAGGTGTGTCGACCGCGACCGGTAACAGCGTTGACATGCCCAACAGCGCGATTGGCATCCGGAACTAACGCGTTGACGAGAGTCGACTTTCCGACACCTGAATGGCCGACGGCGACGGTGGTGTGACCCTCCAAGAGTGCACGAAGTTGCTCAAGCGGAACCTCATCTGAGCGGCTGGCGATCACCCGAAATTCGAGCCCCGCAAAGTTCTCCAAAAACTCAGCCGGATCCTGCAAGTCAGTTTTAGTGATGCACAGAATGGGATCAATTCCGGCGTCGTACGCCGCGACCAGATAGCGGTCGACAAGTCGCGGTCGCGGCTCGGGGTCCGCAGCGGCAACGACAATCAGCATCTGGTCGGCGTTGGCGACAATGATGCGCTCTACGGCATCCGTATCGTCGGCACTTCGGCGGAGGAGTGTTCTGCGCTCGCGGATGCGAACGATGCGGGCAAGGGTTCCCTCGGTTCCGCTGGTGTCACCGACTAGGTCGACCCAGTCACCCGTAACGACGGACACTTTTCCCTGTTGGTTGCGCCCCAGCTCGCGCGCGCGCGCGGCAATGATCTGGCGCTCCTCTGGCGTTCCTTCGGCCACCCAGATTCCGTAGCGTCCACGGTCGACACTGAAGACGCGCCCCTCAATCGCGTCGGCATGCTCGGGGCGAATTTTGCTGCGCGGTTTGTTCGCTTTGGGGTTGGGGCGCGTACGCACTGAACTCTCGTCGTACTCGCTGTATTTGCGGTCGTCTTCGTCGTCGTCTTCGTCGCCGCTAAGCCAGCTCATCGTTACAGCAGCCCCAGAGTGTCGGATGTCGGCGGGGCTTCGCCCACGAGGGTCGCCCAGAGCGCAGGGAACTGGGGGAGCGTCTTGGCGGTGGCGTCGATGCCTTCGATCTCAATACCCTCAATAGCGAGGCCAATGACGGCACCGGCGGTCGACATCCGGTGATCGTCGTAGCTGTGCCAGACCCCGCCGCGGAGTTTTCGCGGTTCAATACGTACCCCGTCGTCGAGTTCTGTCACCGCACCCCCCAGAGCGTTGATCTCTGTGCAGAGGGCCGCCAGTCGATCGGTTTCATGCCCACGAAGGTGCCCAATGCCCGTAATGGTGCTTGGGGATGATGCCAGCGCTGCCAGCGCGATGATTGTTGGTGCGAGTTCCCCACCCGTGCTGAGATCGAGTTCGATTCCGGGGTACGTGGTGCCACCGATCACGCCGGTGCCCCCATCAATTGTGAGCGCGCCGTCGCCTCGTGTAGCCGTTGCGCCAAACAGGGGCAAGAGCTGTTCAAGGTCAGCACCCACCTGAGTGGTGGATGCGGGCCAGCCTTCGATGGTGACGGTGCCACCGGCGACGACCGCGGCGGCTAAAAACGGGGCAGCGTTAGAGAGATCGGGCTCAAGCCAGACATCGATTGCACGAATTGGGCTGGCGGGCACAACCCACACGCCAGGCTCTGGGCTGTCAACGATGACCCCGCGCGCAGCGAGGCACGCAACTGTCATCTCGATATGGGGCATGCTCGGCAGTTTTTCGCCGCTGTGGCGCAGGGTCAAACCCTGGTCGAAGCGGGCTGCCGTCAAGAGCAGGCCCGAAACAAACTGGCTGGAGGCGGAAGCGTCAATAGTGATTTCGCCACCGGCAACAGAACCCATCCCGTACAGGCTGAACGGGAGAGTGCCCCGTCCATCATCCGAGACGTCAACTCCCAGCGCACGAAGCGAATCAATGGTGGTGCGCATCGGGCGTCGAAGTGCTGCGTGATCGCCATCGAATGCAACCGGACCGAGCGCGAGTGCGGCGACCGGGGGGAGAAAGCGCATCACCGTTCCCGCGAGACCGCAATCAATCGAACTGCCCCCTTCGAGCTCACCCGGAGTGACCACAAGGTCGGGTCCGAAGACATTACCGGTGGCGATTTCATTGATGGTGACGCCGAGCGCGCGAAGCGCCTCAATCATCAGAGCACTATCACGCGAGTGCAGCGGCGCATGCAACCGCGAGGGGCCATCGGCCAGCGCCGCCAATACCAGCTCGCGGTTGGTCAGGCTCTTGCTGCCAGGAAGGCTCAGTGACGCAGACAGTGCGTGCGAAACGGTCGGTGCTGGCCAGTTGCCGGGCACCGACGTCTCTGGCACCGAGTCGTCATCGTACGGGCTGAACTCTGGGTTGGAATACTTGGATACGAACATCAGTTACTAAGAGTATCGGCGTTTGAGACACCACGGAGGAGGCACGAGCATGACTGCAGTACTCAGCACTCAGCGGGACACCGCGACCAGCGAACTAGAATTGTTGCTGATGACTACCGACAGAGTTGAGCCAAGTGCCACCGACACCGCCGCCGCTGACAAGCGGCGGCAGTTTGAAGAGCAAGCGTTGCCCTACATGGACCAACTCTTTGGTGCCGCCATGCGAATGACCCGCAATCCGAGCGATGCCGCTGATCTCGTGCAAGAGACGTTCGTCAAAGCGTTTCAAGCGTTCGCACAGTTTCAACAGGGCACAAACCTCAAAGCCTGGCTGTACCGCATCCAAACAAACACGTTCATCAACATCTACCGCAAGGCCCAGCGCAATCCTTATCAGGGAACGATCGACGAACTCGAGGATTGGCAACTCGGCGGTGCGGAGTCGATCACACAGTCCGTCTCAACACGCTCGGCTGAAGCAGAAGCCATTGATCATCTGCCGGATAGCGCAGTGAAAGATGCGCTTCAATCGATCCCGGAAGATTTTCGACTGGCAGTGTATTTCGCCGACGTCGAAGGTTTCTCCTATCAGGAGATCGCCGACATTATGAAAACCCCCGTGGGAACCGTAATGAGTCGACTGCACCGTGGCCGTCGAATGTTGCGCGAACTACTGGCCGACTATGCGCGTGACCGTACCCCTGGCACGCCCGCATCACCAAGGAGTGAGAAATGACCGATTGCGGTTGCGAAAAAGCGAAGGAAGAACTCGAGGAGTACCTCGACCGTGAACTGAACGAAGCCGACTTTCAGGATGTCGCCGACCACCTCGACAATTGCGAGTCGTGCTCAAGCGAACATCTCGTGGTTCTCGCTCTGAAGCTCAAAGTTAAGCAGGCCTGCCGCGAGACGGCGCCTGAAGAACTCCGCAGCGCGATCCTGTCGAAGCTGTCTGAGGCGTAACCGGGTGGCGGGTGCCATGACGCCCCGTCACGCTAAGCATCACGCCCAGTCCTGACAGCACGAAAGCGGACATCCCCATCGGAGGGTGTCCGCTTTCGTCATTAACCGTGTTACGCGACCCTAGGGTTGCGTAATGGCGTGATCGATCAGCTCGGCCTGCTCAAGCGCACTGCGCTTCGAGGAACCGGTCGCAGGCGATGCGGATGACGGACGCGATGCGACCTTGATCTCACGAGCATCCATGTGGCGTTGCAGTTCCAGGGTGATGAATGGCCACGCACCCTGGTTCTCGGGCTCATCTTGAGTCCAGACGATGTCGGCGTTCGGGTACTTCGCGAGTACCTCATTCATGTCAGTAACGGGGAGCGGGTAGAACTGTTCCATCCGCACGACAGCGATGTGTGTGATCTCGCGCTTATCGAGTTCCGCAACAATGTCGTAGTAGGTCTTACCTGAAGTGACAATCACGCGTGTGACGCCCGACTTGTCTTCGAGGCGAACGTCGTCGATCACAGGCTCAAAGCGTCCACCCGTGAATTCGGCGACGTCGCTGGTCGCACCCCGCAGTCGGAGCATGGCCTTAGGCGTAAACACGATCAGTGGTCGACGTGGGCGCGAGTACGCCTGACGACGCAGAAGGTGGAAGTAGGACGCCGGCGTTGACGGACGAGCCACAATCATGTTGTTTTCGGCACACAACTGCAGGTAGCGCTCGATCCGGGCCGATGAATGGTCGGGCCCCTGACCCTCGTAACCGTGCGGCAGAAGCATCACGACACTTGAGCGCTGCGCCCACTTTTGTTCAGCGCTGGAAATGAACTCGTCAATAACGATCTGGGCACCATTGGCAAAGTCACCGAACTGGGCCTCCCACATGACGAGTGCGTCAGCGCGTTCCACCGAGTAGCCGTACTCGAAGCCGAGTGCCGCGTACTCGCTGAGAAGCGTGTCGTAAATCCAGAAGCGGGACTGGTTCTCTGAAAGGTTCTGCAGTGGCAACCACTCTTGACCATTTTCACGGTCGTGCAGCACAGCATGACGCTGCACAAAGGTGCCGCGGCGAGCATCCTGACCGGCCATCCGAACCGGAGTGCCCTCGAGAAGAACCGAACCGATAGCCAGCAACTCGGCAAATGCCCAGTCGATTGCACCATTGCGGCTCATGTCGACGCGCTTACGAAGCAGAGCCTGCAACTTGTTGTGCACCGTGAAGTTTGCCGGAGGATTAGCATGGGCATCGCCAATGAGGTGAACGATGCTTTCATCGATCCCCGTCGTGATGGGTTCGCCGATCGTGTCGTCCCGCTGCGATCCCGGACGTTCAAGATCGGATACCCCGTTGCCGTCCTTAGTGAGGATTGGCATTGACCCGGTTTGGGCCGCATGGGTTTCGGCGAAGGCGCGCTCTAACCCATCCTGGAAATCTTGGTGACTCGCCTCATACTCCTCCTGAGTGATGTCGCCACGACCGACAAGGCCCTCGGTGTACAGGGTTCGAACGGAACGTTTGGCTTCGATCAGGTTGTACATCAGCGGCTGAGTCATCGAGGGGTCGTCGCCCTCGTTGTGACCGCGGCGACGGTAGCAAATCAAGTCGATAACAACATCGCGATGGAATTTCTGGCGATAGGCGAAAGCGAGTTCAGAAACTCGAACCACAGCCTCAGGGTCATCTCCGTTGACGTGAAAGATCGGAGCCTGAATGGTCTTGGCGACATCGCTTGAATAGCCCGAAGTGCGTGCTTCGCCGGGAGGAGTTGTGAACCCGACCTGGTTGTTGACGTTGACGTGAACGGTTCCCCCGGTGCGGTACGCGCGAAGCTGAGACATCTGAAGAATCTCGACCACGATGCCCTGGCCCGCCATCGCGGCATCACCGTGCACCATCACAGGAAGAACCGCGTATGAACCAATCGGACGACGATCCTGCTTGGCGCGAACGATGCCCTCGAGGACGCCATCTACAGCTTCAAGGTGCGACGGGTTCGCTGCGAGGTAGACAGGAATCCTTCCGCCGTCGGCAGCAGTAAAGGTGCCCTCCGTTCCGAGGTGATATTTCACATCGCCAGAGCCTTGAACGGTGCGAGGATCTTGCGTACCTTCAAACTCACGGAAAATTTGACCGTAAGTTTTTCCGGCGATGTTCGTGAGTACACTGAGTCGACCGCGGTGTGCCATGCCGATCGCGACCTCTTCGAGGTTGGCTTCGGCGGCCTTCTGGATGACGGCATCCAGAAGAGCAATCGTTGACTCTCCGCCCTCAAGGCTGAAGCGCTTCTGGCCGACGTACTTGGTTTGCAGGAACGTCTCGAAAGCTTCAGCCTCGTTGAGCTTGCCGAGGATGCGCATCTGCTCGTCGTGGCCGGGCTTTGAGTAGGGCTTCTCGACGTGATCCTGAATCCAGCGACGCTGCTCAGGGTCCTGAATGTGCATGTACTCGATGCCGACGGTGCGGCAGTAGGCGTCACGCAGCGTTCCGAGGATCTCACGCAGCAGCGACTGGCGCTTGCCACCGAAACCACCGGTGACGAACTCGCGGTCCAGGTCCCAAAAAGTGAGACCGTGGCTCGAAATATCGAGGTCGGGATGCGAACGCTGGCGGTATTCGAGGGGATCGGTGTCGGCCATGAGATGGCCGCGAACCCGGAACGAGTTGATCAGTTCTTGAACGCGCGAGGTCTTGTTGACGTTGTCGGCAAGGTCGACGCTAATGTCGTTGGCCCAGTGGATCGGGTCATACGGGATGCGTAGAGCTGCGAAAATGTCTTCGTAGAAGTGGTGTTCACCGATGAGGCGTTCGTTGATCTTTTTGAGAAACTCGCCAGAACCGGCACCCTGGATGACGCGATGGTCGTACGTGCTGGTGAGCGTTACCGTCTTGCCGATACCCAACTCGGTAACGGTCCGAACGCTTGCTCCCCGAAACTCTGCCGGGTACTCCAGCGCGCCAGCGCCGACAATGGTGCCCGAACCACGCATGAGGCGCGGAACGGAGTGCTCCGTGCCGATTCCGCCGGGGTTAGTCAGCGAAATAGTGTTGCCCTGGTAGTCAGCGGCCGTGAGCTTGTTGGCGCGAGCCCGTGACACGACATCTTCGTACGCGATCAGGAACTCACCGAAACCCATGGTTTCGGCCTGCTTGATGCCGGGAACGACAAGAGCGCGAGAGCCATCCGGCTTCGGCATGTCAATGGCGATACCCAGGTTGATGTGCGCGGGCGTCACCACCGAAGGCTTGCCTTCGGGCTCGTCGTAGTAGACGTTCTGACTGGGGAACTCTTTGAGAGTCTGGATGATCGCCCAGGCGATGAGGTGGGTGAATGAGACCTTGCCGCCTCGCGCACGCTTAAGGTGGTTGTTG
The DNA here is from genome assembly GCF_006788895.1 of Rhodoglobus vestalii. Classification (NCBI taxonomy): domain Bacteria; kingdom Bacillati; phylum Actinomycetota; class Actinomycetes; order Micrococcales; family Microbacteriaceae; genus Rhodoglobus; species Rhodoglobus vestalii. The sequence goes on along the minus strand of NZ_VFRA01000001.1, from coordinate 626,871 downwards.
ATGACAATGCGGTTGTCAATCATGAGCTTCGCCGGAATGGTACGCACGCTGGTGGCGGTGGGAACCGTGAGGCTCGAATTCATGTTGGCAGCCAGGCTCTTGGCTGCCCCGCGAAGCGGAGCCACGGTGTTCTCGGACTGAGGCTTAGGCTCGGGGGTCGCCTGGGCGGTGTCGATCGGTGTGGTGGTGGGCGCCTCTGCCGGAATCGGCCGAGGCTTGGGCTCCACCGATGTGGTTCGCGCGACAGGCTGGCTGCCGGTGCTCGGGCTTGGCTCGTCGACAAAGGGCTTCTCTGCGGGTTCCGCCGGCGTGGTGGTCTTCGACTGCTCGGCGGGGGCATGTACCGCCGGCGTGGGATCCACAGCAGGCTGGTAGTTCTTGAGGAACGCCCACCACGCTTCATCCACAAGATTCTTGTCTTCGAGGTACTTTTCGTACATCTCGTCGACCAACCATTCGTTGGCCCCGAACTCGCCCGAGGAGTCACCTTCCGGTGCGATTCCGGTTACCTGGCCTGACACGTCAAACCGCCTACTTTCAGTTCTGGTGTGTGAAAAAGTGGCGCACATTCTGCGCTACGGACATCCCACCAATCTTAATCGCTTTGTTGTGCGTCTGCTGGCCGTCAAGGGCACAGATCACGCTTTTTCGACATTTTTACCAAGATTGTTCCTAATCGGTGGCTATTACGCTGGGAGATATGGATTTCTACGAAACTTCGCCACGGCACGACCTGACCTACTCCGATGTATTTCTGGTTCCCAGCCGCTCATCAGTCGGCAGCCGAATGGGAGTATCGCTGAAACCCGGTGACGGCACCGCGGCAACTATTCCCCTCGTGGCATCCAACATGAACTCTGTGACCGGGCCACGTCTTGCCGCCAGCCTCGCCCGACGCGGTGGGCTCGGCGTTCTGCCGCAAGACCTCACCCGCGACACCATGGATGCCGCAATCTCCTGGGTACGCTCACAACCGACTGATCTTGATTCGGCCATCTTTCTCAGCCCCACTGATTCGGTAGAGCATGCTCTACTGCAGGTACCTCCACTCAAGGGCCACGGAGTGGTGCTGCTCGACAATGGCGCGCTCGTCGGAGTGGTTGATGCCGAGCGTTTGGGTGCGGCACTGCCGGGGGCTGAACTGGGAGATCTGGTTAAACGCGAGACTCACGCTATCGACCGGTCAGAGTTTGCCACTGCTCGCGAACTTTTTGATCTGCTTATGGCGCGTGGGGTCGACTGTATTGCCGTGACCGATGGCGACACCGTGGTTGGGTCGACGAGTGTGAAGAGTGCGCTGCGCTCCACTCTCTACACTCCAGCACTTGATCGGGAGGGCAAGCTGGCGGTGGCGGCTGCTCTCGGGATTAATGGCGACGTTGAAGCTCGTGCCCGGGAACTCGTTGCCGCTGGGGCGAGCACCCTTGTGCTTGACACGGCCCATGGACACCAAGACGGAATGATTGCGGCGGTCGCTAAAGTTGCCGCACTGAACCTTGGTGTGGCGATTGCCGCCGGAAACGTGGTTACTTCGGCGGCGGTACGCGATCTTGTGGGGGCCGGTGCAAGCATCATCAAGGTGGGGGTGGGGCCGGGAGCCATGTGCACGACTCGAATGATGACTGCGGTGGGGCGTCCGCAGTTTTCGGCAGTTCTTGAGACGGCGGCGACCACACGTGAGCTCGGAGCCCACGTGTGGGCGGATGGTGGAGTGCGCTACCCGCGCGACGTTGCCCTCGCGCTGGCAGCCGGTGCGTCATCCGTCATGGTCGGATCCTGGTTCGCCGGCACGATCGAAGCCCCCGGCGAACTGCGTCACGACGATGCAGGCGCTCTGTACAAGACGAGCTGGGGGATGGCCTCGACTAAAGCGGTGCGAGCCCGTTTTGGTGCACTCGAACCCTACGAACTGGCTCGCAAGGAATTGTTTGCTGAGGGCATCTCGGGGTCGAAGATTTACCTTGACCCGGCGCGACCCTCGCTCGATGATCTGGTCGACATGATCACCTCGGGCGTCCGTAGCTCGTTCACCTACGCGGGGGCCACCGATCTCACTGAGTTCCACGACCGCGCGCTCGTAGGAATCCAGTCAGCGGCAGGCTACGAAGAGGGCAAAGCCCTGCCCGTGAGTTGGTAGCTGAGCACTGCTTATTCAGGTCTGTGTCCTATACTCAATCGCATAATGGACGACCCTCCCTCTAGTTGTCGCCGGGGCCGAACCTCGCGCGATCACGACCTATTTCTCGCCCTTTCTCTCACTCCAGCACAGTCTTTCGCTCCCACACAGTCTCCCGCTCCAGCACAGCCTCCCGCTCCCATCCAGGGCGGTGACGTCTCGTGAATGAGTGGCTGCTGCTTGGCACCGGTCTCGTTCTTACCGTCGGCACCGGATTCTTTGTCGCCTCTGAGTTTGCGCTCGTCAACCTCGACCGCTCTGAGCTCGAATCTCGTCAGGCACGCGGCGAGAAGCGGCTGACCCCCGTAATTTCTGCCCTCAAGCACACCTCGACGCATCTCTCGAGCGCGCAGCTTGGCATTACCCTGACGACGCTACTAGCGGGCTACACTCTGGAGCCCGCGTTCAGTACCTGGCTCTCTGTTCCTCTGGGCGCGGTCTTGCCGGCGGCGGCGGTGGGTGTGATTGCCACGATCGTGGCAATCACTTTTGCCACTCTGCTATCGATGATTATTGGTGAACTCGTGCCGAAGAATTTTGCGCTGGCTCTACCTAAAGCGACGGCGAAGTTTGTTGTGCCGTTCCAAATGCTCTTCAGCACGGTGTTTAAACCCGCGGTGAGTCTCCTCAACAACACGGCCAATGCGATCCTGCGCGGTGTGGGTATCGAGCCCAAGGAGGAGCTTTCGGGTGCTCGCACGGCAGAAGAACTAACCTCACTCGTGCGGCGCTCCGCAAGCCAAGGAAGCCTCGATAACGACACCGCAACGCTGCTGGCGCGCACTCTGGCGTTTGCCGACCACACTGCTCAAGATGTGATGACTCCGCGGCCCCGGGTGGACAGCATCGATCGAACCGACAGCGCCCAAGATGTGATTGAACTCGCGAAGCGCACCGGTTTCTCTCGCTTCCCTGTCATTGATGACAGCATCGATGACGTTGTAGGTCTCGTGCACGTGAAGCAGGCTGTTGCCGTGCCGCATAAAAAACGTGCCGAGGTGCCTGTGTCTGCGATTCAGACCGAAGCACTTCAAGTTCCCGAAACCATGCGATTGGATGCCCTGCTCGCCGAATTGCGTGGCCGTGGCTACCAGATGGCAATTGTGGTTGATGAGTACGGCGGAACCGCGGGTGTTGCCACTCTGGAAGATCTCGTGGAAGAACTGGTCGGGGAAGTCTCTGATGAGCACGACCGTTCTAAAGCCGACGTCGTGCGCTCCCGGGACTGGTTTACGTTCCCCGCCATCTTGCGCCCCGATGAGCTTTTGGAACGCACCGGGGTTGAAGTGCCCGAAGAAGGACCCTACGAAACTGTGGCGGGGTGGCTCATGAGTGAACTCGGCCGTGTTCCCCGCACAGGCGACACCATTACCGCTGCGGGTGGAGTGTTCCGAATTGAACGATTGGAAGGCCGCAGAATCGACCGTGTGAGGTTTACGCCCGATCCAATTGTGAGTGCTAGCGACGCCGAGGTGGTGCGCTGATGGAGGTCTGGGGAATTGTTTGGCTGTTCGTGCTGCTACTCGTCAACGCGTTCTTCGTGGGCGCCGAGTTCGCGGTCATTTCAGCACGCCGTTCGCAAATCGAACCGCGCGCCGAGGCGGGTTCGCGCGCCGCAAAAACTGCGCTCTGGGCTATGGAGCATGCGACGCTCATGTTGGCGGCTTGCCAACTGGGAATCACCGTCTGTTCACTCCTGATCTTGAATGTGTCCGAGCCGGCGATTCACCACCTGCTTGAAGTGCCGTTGGCTCTGACCGGGCTGAGCGAAGAACTCATCAGCACGATCGCCTTCATCATGGCGCTGATCATTGTCTCGTTCTTGCACGTCGTTCTCGGTGAGATGGTGCCGAAGAACCTGTCGTTCTCGATCCCCGATCGTGCGGTGCTGCTATTGGCTCCGCCGTTGGTGTTCATCGCGACCGTTTTCCGCCCCATCATCGTTTCGCTCAATGCGGTTGCCAATGGCATTCTGCGACTCTTCAAGGTTGAGCCGAAGAACGAAGCCAATAGCGTCTTCACGCTCGATGAGGTTGCGACGATCGTGGCTCAGTCAACTCGCGAGGGGGTGTTGACGGATTCCGGTGGCACGCTCACGGGTGCATTCGAGTTCACCTCGAAGAAGGTTCGGGATGTCGCCATTCCAATGTCTGGGCTCGTGACACTGCCCGAAGACGCCGCACCGGCAGACCTCGAGAAGGCGGTCGCGCAACGCGGCTTCTCTCGGTACATTCTGCTGAATGATGCGAGCGAACCGACCGGCTATCTGCATCTGAAAGATGTGATCGATCTTGACGAGAGTGAGTTCGCGGAACCGGTACCACCGAAGCGGATTCGTCAGTTGCTATCGATGTTTGAGGAAACTGATCTCGAAGATGCACTGGCGACGATGAGGCGTTCGGGTGTGCACGTAGCGCGCAGCTTCAACACCGGCGGGGAAACCACGGGTGTGCTGTTCTTAGAGGACATTATTGAGGTGCTTGTTGGCGAGGTGCAGGACGCTACTCGACGCCGCTAATACGCTCGTCAACTATCGTTAACTCTCATGGGGACTGACGCTATCTGGGGTGCTAGTGACGCTGCACGGTTTATCGCAGTCCCCGGACGAGATGACGACAAATACAGCCGAGGTGTGTTGGGTGTGATCACCGGATCAGTTCACTATCCGGGAGCATCAGTTCTGGGAGTAGAGGCCGCGCTGCGCACGGGGCTCGGCATGGTTCGTTACCTCGGGCCTGAGCGTGCGCAAGAACTGGTGTTGCAGCGTCGGCCCGAAGTGGTCACGGCTGAAGGGCGGGTGCAGGCGTGGCTTATCGGCTCGGGAATGGACTTCGCGCACCGTGAAGATGCTGCTGAAGCCCGTATCGCCGAAGCCCTACAGACCACCGTTCCACTGGTTCTCGATGGGGGAGCGCTCGATGTGGCTGAGCGTTCATCGGGCCCCGTGGTGATTACCCCACATTTTCGTGAGCTTGGTCGGCTGCTGGATGAGCCGGTCGAGAGTATCGCTGACGACCCCAGAAAGTGGGCAATCGAGGCAGCCCAACGACTGGGAATCACTGTACTCATTAAGGGACACACCACTTATGTGACTGACGGGGTTGCTACGGTGGCTGTTGCGTCTGCGCCAGTCTGGCTCGCTACAGCAGGGGCAGGCGACGCGCTCGGCGGAATTCTGGGTGCACTCGTCGCTACGCATAGTGACGGGGTGATGGCCGACCCGAGCCTGCTGGTGGGACTCGCAGCCACGGCATCCTTCATTCATGGCAGGGCTGCCGAGCGCGCCAGTGGCGGTGGGCCGCTCACGATTCTCGACCTGTGTGAATCCGTGCCGGCAGTTGTTGCTGAGCTCGTGAGCAACCGCAACGGCTCCGGTCCCGGCAACGGCTCCGGCTCCGGCTCCGGTTCCGGTCCCGCATGAGCGTCAACCGCGCGGTCGGAGCCGTTGCGCTGTTGCTGACGTTCGTATGGGTCCATCTCGTACTCGGCCTGCTGAACATTTTTGCGCCGGGCTTGCCCCTGGGCGATGTCACGATCGTCTACGCGGGTTGGGCGCAACAGGCCTACGCTTCTGGAGTTGTTGTTGGCGTCGATGCCCCGTGGGTTTACCCTGTGCTGGCGCTCGTGCCGATCCTGGCGTCTGTGACCTTCGGTCTCGAAAATATTGCGACCGTGTGGCTGTTCATTGTTTTTCTTGTCAATGTGGTCGCCCTGGGTTTTCTGACACGCTGGGGGCGTTCGCGTTCAGGAATGATTGCGGGATGGTGGTGGGCAGGGTTTCTCATCGTGCTCGGTCCGATAGCGTTGGCCAGAATCGACACGATCACGGTGGCCCTTGCGATTGTGGGCGTTCGGCTGCTTCAGTCGCAGCCGCAGACCGCCGGAATCGTTTTGGCCTGTGCCACGTGGATCAAAGTGTGGCCGGCAGCTCTGCTCCTTGCCGCAGTGATCGCGATGCGCGCTCGCGGAAAGATTGTCATTGCTGCCGCGGCTACCAGCGCAACGATCGCGGTGTTCGCACTGCTCGCGGGCGCTGAATGGAACGTGCTTAGCTTCATCACCCAGCAAACGGGACGTGGCGTTCAGATTGAGTCGCCCGTAGCGGGAATCTGGTTGTGGCAGATTGTTGCCGGTGTGCCCGACACGTTCATCTATTACGACGCTCAAATATTGACGTTTCAGGTCGCGGGCGCTGGAGTGCAGCTTGCCGCCACCGCAGTTACCCCGCTCCTCGGGTTGATTGTGCTCGTGATCGCGCTGCTTGGTGTTCGCCAAGTGCACTCCGGTGTCGCTGCCTTCAGGGTTCTGCCGCTGCTGAGCCTCGCGCTCGTCGTGGCCCTGATCGTCGTGAATAAGGTGGGCTCCCCCCAGTTCATCTCGTGGCTTGCGGTGCCGATTGTGCTTGGACTTCTCGCGGGCAGGGTTCATGGGGCCCCAAGCTTTCGTGCGCCGGCGGCACTCGCCTTTGTCATTGCGGCACTCACGCACAGCATCTATCCGTATCTCTACCACCTGCTTTTGGCGACAAACCCCACAATGATCACCCTGGTGAGCGTCAGAAATCTGCTGCTCATAGTTTTGTTAGTGTGGGCGATTGTGGGGCTCGTCAGGCTTACCCCAGAATTGTCTGTGAGCCCATCACGTCCCCAGGGAAACGCCGTAGGGGTCGCAACGCCAACGATTAGTTCACGAGCAAAGGAGTCATCATGATCGTCGCATTCTCAGTAGCACCCAGTGGGGGGCCGGGCACCACAGATTCAGTGCACGACGCTGTGGCAGCTGCGGTAAAAGTGGTTCGAGACTCCGGGTTGCCCAATCAAACGGACTCGATGTTCACCACAATCGAAGGCGACTGGGATGAAGTTTTCGCCGTAGTGAAAGCGGCGACTGAAGCCGTCGGTGTCTTTGGGTCACGGGTCTCTCTTGTGCTGAAGGCCGATATCCGCCCCGGTCACACTGACGAGATGCTGGGCAAGGTCGAACGCCTCGAAAAGGCAATCATTCGCTCAGAGAGCTAACTGCTAGAGGTGGCGCATAGTGTCGGTTTCGACGAGGATCCCGTCTTCGAGCGCACGTTTGCGCAGTGCCACCTTTGTGCCAACATCGAAGCCCGCAACGCGATACTTCTCACGGATACGCTTGAGGTAGCTCTTAGCGGTTTCTTCAGAAATACTGAGTTGGTATGCGACGGACTTCACGGGCTCGCCGCCGCCATACAGTGCCATCACGCGGCGTTCTTGAGCGCTCAGCTTGGGAGCACCACCGATTTCTTTAGCGTTGAGGGCGAGGTCGAGTTCGGCAGACACAAATGATTCGCCCTTCGCGGCGGCACGGATGGCTTCAACGATCATGTCGGCATCTTCGCTCTTGACGAGGTACCCGAGAGCGCCCGCGGCGAGAGCTTCGCGCACCACGTTCGGCTCGGAATAGGTGCTCATGAGAACGACGGAGACGCCCATTGACTTGAGCGTGTTGATCTTCAGTGACACCGGAATGTTATCTTTGAGATCGAGGTCGAGCAACACGACATCAACCGGAAACTCGGGATGGATCGTGAGCTCGGGCCACGTGGGGACAGCGACGACCATGTCGATATCGGCGGCAGCTTTTCGGATCCACTCGGTGAGAGCGCCGAGCAGCATTCGATGGTCGTCGACGATTGCGAGTCGGATGTGCTTGGTTGATTCAGTCACGATGAATTCCTCTAGTTGATCGTATTATTTTGTGAAGCTACTGGTCGGCAGGGTTGTCGACAAGGCATTCGATATCGAGCCGCACGCTGGAATTCTGGGTGGAGTCGGTGTAGCCCCCCACTTTTGTGACAGCTTGCCACGTGGAGGCGTCTATTCGGTTTCGGATCACGCCACGGGAAGTGATGGTGATTGCGATCGCCACCTTTTCTTCGAAGCCGGGGGCTACAACGTTTGCCGATGGGGCGATCGTTATATGAACCGAGCTTCGAGAACCACGTTTGGCGGTGTCGGCAACGAGTAGCCATGCAGCAGAGAGCAGCCCGTCGCGCTGGCCGGGGTCGAGGAGCCCAGCGAGGCTGCCCCGGTCGGTCAGCGTCACTGCTTTGCCGAGCAGATCCGACTCGGTAATCGCGTGGTAGAGCCAGGTCTCGCGTCGGCCTTCAATCAAGTGGAGACGCAGCTCGGTGGCCAGCGATGCTGCTGTTGAGGCAACTTTGGGAGCGAGCGGAAGTCGTGTCGATCCGTTTGCTACCGAGTCGAGCAGCTTTTCTGCGGCCAGGTCGAGTCGAGCAAGTTCTTCGGATGCCATCATGCCGACCGCAAACCGTGGCGCAGTGAGAGTGCTCTGCACGAGCACTCGATCCAGCTCTACCTGCACAAGGCGACGGAAATTCCGTATCACGGCGAGTCCGATCACGGTCGGGAGCACCGCGAACGAGATGGCGGTGATTTGTGGCGCGATCGAGTCAGAATTCAACGGAACGTTGATGACTACGGCTACCGCCAGGGCCACACCGAGTACGGAGACAGCGATGGCGATGTGCGAACTGGGGCGGACCGTAATAATGAGCAACAGCGTCATGCCCGCGGCGATCGCGGCCGTTGCGTGCCCGCCGATATCGCGGAGTGCCCAGATGGAATACAGGTCGAGCGCCACAACGGTGGCGAGCCCCAAGAGCAAGAATGCGAACATCCAATGGGGAAATTGGCCGTTCAGAAACTGAACCGCCGTGATGGTTCCCGCGATCAGGATTATGAGGATGATCCAGGCCGCCGCAGCTGGGACAGGATTGGGGTAGAGCTCCCACTGGGCGATGAGCCAAGCGAGTCCGTAGATTGCTCGCAAGCTCACCAGTACGGCAGCGCCGACGCCGACAAAGCCGGTCCCTAGGCTTGTAAGCCGCGGAGTATCAGTGTTGGACAGTCGCCGGACGGTTGCACTTTTAGCGCGGTACGGCCCGCCGCCGATGATGACGCCAAGAGTATTTTCTTCGGGAGGCGCGTAGATCACCGTGGGACCTCCAACACAACCGTTGTGCCTGACCCCGGTGTGGAGAAAAGGCGAGCCTGACCACCAACCTCCTTGAGTCGCGCGACAACCGACTCCTTGAATCCGAGACTGGCGGAATGAACGTCATCGAGAACAAAGCCAACCCCGGAATCGGTGATCATTGCTCGCACGGTTGTCTCATCCTCGGTGATTGTCACGTGCGCGTCGGTAACACCCGAATGACGCCGGACATTTTCCAAACACTCTGCGAGAGCCAACAGGAACGCGTCAAGCACTTCACTCGGCAAGAGCACTTGACCGGTGCCATGCCAACTCACTTCGAGGCCCATGCGACCGAAGCGTTGTTTGACCGACTCCAGGGTCGTGCCCAGCACCGTCTCACTTACCGGTGTGCTGAGGTTGTAGCCACCGGACGCCTGCGGGGTGGGGGTTGCACCGAGACGCAACTGACGAAGGAGCCGTGCATCATCGCCTGCCTGCTGACGCATCGCATCCGCGGAAACTCCCACACCCGAGTGTGCGAGCAGGGTAAGAGTTGCCAGGACTGTGTCATGGAGCAGCCGAGCACCTTGGCGGCGTTGCGCCTCTGTCTCGCTTGCTTGACGTTCAGCGCGGTGAGCGCGCCCGATGCTGGCGATGTGGCGAACCGCTTGTGGCACGCTCGAGCTGATCCACAGTCCGATTAGCGTTGCCAGGAGCCAACCAAACGTGAGCTGCACGAGTGTAGGAATGGGCGCCTGAAATGGTTGCAATGCCACCACTGTCGTGCCCGCCACCGCAATAAAACTAATGAGCAGCATAAGGCGGCGCGCGAGAGTAGTTGTCAGCACTATAGCGAGACTCGCCAACGACCCCGATGCTAACTGCGCGGCAGCGGAGAGGCCTGCCTGAGTCGGGCCCCCCGGGGTTTGCGAAATCAGTACGATTGCGAGAATTCCGGCGAAGAAAGCCGGCGCGACCCAGCCGAGCGAACGACTGTTGCCCAACTGAAACTGCATGACCCCAATAAATAGATAGAGGGGTAAACACAGCATGAGGGTCATCACGGGCACGGCACCGGGCAGCATAAGGCACAGGATCGAAACGCACAGAAAACTCAGGCTCGCTACTCGCGCGCTGCGCTGTAATAGGCGATCCCGTTCTTTTGCCGTGAGGTCCATTGCAGGTAATGTTCCCACATTTCTACCCTCGGTCGGGGGTGGCGCACCGTTCTGTGTCCTGCAGAAACGGCCGTGTGGGGCGTCAGGCTGGTGCGTTCGAGGTGACTCTGGGTGACTCAAGGCGACTCTGGGCCGCTCTAGCTGGCTCTAGAGACTGAGCAAACGCTCCAGTTGGGCACCCACAATTGTGGATTCGATGAGGAACCCGTCGTGCCCAAAAGGCGAGTGGATGACGTGGGGCCGTGCACCGTCGATGTTGCCGGGTAGGTGTTCGGCAATGATTTCTTGGCCCGAGACGGGGAATAGCCGGTCGCTGTCGATGCCGAGCACGAGCGCGGGCATCGTAGCTGTGGCAAGAGCGTGCTGAAGCGTTCCGCGACCACGGGCAACATCATGCGAACTCATTGCCTCAACCAGCGTGATGTAACTGTTGGCGTCGAAACGGCGCGCAAACTTGTTGCCATGAAAATCGAGGTAGCTTTCGACCGCATAGCGGCCACCGCGACCCCACGGGCTTACCTCGCTCTGCCAGGTGCGAGCAAAACGGTCATTGAGCTCATCGGGCGAACGATAGTTGAGCAGTGCCAGTCGTCGGGCCAGCGCAAGCCCGCGATGCGGACCATCGCCATCGGCGGCGTCATAGTAGGCGCCATCGGCAAAGGCAGGATCGGTGCGGATTGACTCCACTTGAACCGAATTGTGCCCGATCTGGTCTGCGGTCGACACCGGAGGTGCGGCGAGGATCGCGACCCTTTCGAGCCGATCAGGATGCCCGACCGCCCACTCGAGCGCGTGCATCCCGCCCATCGAACCGCCGATCACGGCAGCCCACCGATCAATACCGAGGGCGTTGCTCAGAGCAACCTGGGCTGCAACCTGATCGCGAATGGTGATGAACGGGAAGCGGGCGCCGAACTCCGCACCATCGGGGGCGTGAGACGCCGGACCGGTGCTGCCCTGGCAGCCGCCCAAAATATTGGGGGAAACGACGAACCAGCGGTTGGTGTCGATAGCTTTCCCTGGTCCGACTAAGTCGTTCCACCATCCGGCAGTTGACTGTCCGTTGCCGGGATTGCCCACAATGTGGCTGTCACCCGTGAGGGCGTGCGCCACGAGGATTGCGTTGGATGCGGCGTCGTTGAGAGTGCCGTGCGTCTCGTAGGCGATGCGCGCCGAGGGAAGTAGGCCGCTGAACTCCAGCGCAAGGTCAGTGACGGTGATGAACTGGCGTTGACCGACCGGATCGCCCTCACGCCACGCGCCCGTTGCTGGGGGCTTGCCGAGGAGCGAACGCACGTTTGCGTCGGTGATAAATGCCGAAGGAACGGTGTCTTCGGGTGTTTGCCAGTCCATGTCTCTCAAGTATCGTCAACAATGACGTACGGTACGAAATTATTACGGCGACCACAGCGACGACAGTGTCCAAGGAACACCGCCGCCGCTGTCAAGAGTCCTAGACGCGAGCGCGAACCTCAGCGGTCTTTGTGCGTGCCGCATCAAAACCTGCCTGCAGGTCAGCCTTGATGTCCTCGATGTTCTCGAGACCCACCGAGAGACGCACCAGTCCTGGTGTCACTCCGGCGGTCAACTGCTGCTCGGGCGAGAGCTGTGAGTGGGTGGTCGACGCGGGGTGAATGATGAGGCTGCGCACGTCACCGATGTTGGCAACGTGGCTGAACAGTGAGACGCCGTTGACGAACGAGCGTCCGGCATCCACTCCGCCCTTGAGTTCGAAGGAGAGAACTCCGCCGACACCCTTGGGTGCGTACTTGTTGGCGTTGGCATACCACGGGCTCGTGGGGAGCCCGGCGTAGTACACGACGTCGACGTCGTTGTGGTTATCGAGCCATTCGGCAACTTCTTGCGCGTTCTGGACGTGGCGTTCGATGCGCAGGCTGAGGGTTTCAATTCCCTGAATCAGCGAGAATGCGCTGTCCGGAGAAATGGCGGATCCGAGGTCACGCAACAACTGAACGCGCGCTTTGATGATGTAGGCGATGGCATCGCCGAGCACGCCGGTGTAGCTCGCACCGTGGTAGGAGGGGTCGGGCTCGGTGAGACCCGGGAATTTTTCCACGTTCTTCGACCACTCGAACTTGCCACCATCAACGATCACACCACCGAGCACCGTACCGTGGCCGCCCAAGAACTTGGTCGCCGAGTGAACCACGATGTCAGCACCGTGCTCGAGCGGGCGGATCAGGTACGGAGTGGCGATCGTGTTGTCAACGATCAGTGGCACTCCGTTGGCGTGCGCAACCTCGGCAGCGAGTTCGATATCGAGCACGTTAATGCGCGGGTTACCGATGGTCTCGGCAAATAGCAGCTTGGTGTTGGGTCGTACCGCGGCAGCCCACTCGGCGGCGTCATCCTGATTCTCAACGAACGTGGTTTCGATGCCGAGCTTGGCAAGCGTGTACTTGAAGAGGTTGTAGGTTCCGCCGTAGACAGAGGATGACGAGACGATGTGATCGCCAGCCTGAGCAATGTTGAGAACGGCGAAGGTGGTTGCCGACTGGCCGGAAGCGAGCAACAGTGCTGCGGTCCCGCCTTCGAGGGCGGCAACCCGCTGCTCCACGACATCCTGGGTGGGGTTCTGGATGCGGGTGTAGATGTTGCCGAACTCGGCCAGCGCAAAGAGGTTCTTGGCATGGTCGGCGTCGTTGAACACGTAGGCCGTGGTCTTGTAGATCGGGGTCGCCCGGGAGTTGGTGGTGGGGTCAGGCTGCGCGCCCGAGTGGATCTGCTTGGTTTCAAAGTTCCAGTCGCTCACGGCGGCCCCCTAGGTCGGTTGGTGGATCGGGATGTCCGCCACACTGTGAGCCTAAAGACAGGGCGCAGCCGGGTCAATTAGTCGCGAAATATCTCGTAACTCAAGGTTTGTCAGGCGATTTGTCAGGCGATTTGTCTGGCAGTGGGGCAAACAGCCACTGGGGCTTCGGTTCAATGATGGGGTGGAAGATTTTCTTCACAACCGGGGTAGAGAGCACCAGGGCCACTCCGATCGAGGCGAGAACGAGGCTCAGCAGCCACATGGCAGAAGTGCGTTCATCCTGCAGGAGTCCACTCTCGCGGAGGGGGTAGAGAACGAAGCTGTGGAGTAGGTAGACGTACATGGTGGCCTGCCCGGCATCCGTGATCCAGGTGTGACGGCGCGGCACGAGTACGAAGAACGCGGCGCTAAGAATCACCGCGAGCACGATGAGAGCGAGACGAACGCCGCCCGCAAACCACTGGTCTTCGCCCAGCCCGTGGTAGGAGGCGTCGTAAAAGAACCAGAAGCGCAGGTCAATGGTTCGCCAGAGTTCAATGTTGCTTAAGACGATGGCAAGCCAACCCGCGAGAACGGCAACGGCAAGCCCCCGGTATAGCCAGACAGATCGTCTGGTTGTTTGCCAGCGGTCGACGGTTCCCCACTCCCGAAGTTTCCACCCCAGCACGAAGAAGGGAAGAATGCCGATGGCTCGGGAGAGTGAGAAGGTGCTATCGACGTTGTCGAAGTAGCCGACCCCGACGGAGGCGATAACCGCCCAGACGAGAGGCCAGCGGAGCAGCGCCAGGTAGGGAAGCACGAGCCGGAAAATACCCAGGGCAAGCAGAAACCAGAGTGTCCAGCTGGGTTGTGAGGGGTTGAGATCGGCTTCACCTTCGGCAAAGAATTTCACGAGAGACCAGATGGCTTCCATGATGAAGTACGGCAACAGGATGTCAGTGAGCACGCGACGCATCTGCTTGGCCGAGGGGGGCCCCGGTTTGGAGAAATAGCCACTGATGATGGCGAACGCGGGCATATGAAATGCGTAGATGAAGAGGTACAACGCGAGAGCGTTGTTGGATTCGTAGGTGAGCCGCTGGATGCCGTGGCCGATTACCACGAGGGTGACGGCAAGAAAGCGGGCGTTATCCCACTGCGGTGTGCGCACCTTGGGGGTGCGGGCGGCCCGCGGGCCGCCGAGAGATACTCCGGTCATTCGTTGAAGTGTAATACCGCTACTTTGGAGGAATGGTGAATCGGCGAGTAGTGGTTACGGGAGCAAGTTCGGGAATTGGCGAAGCGACCGCGAGGCGGTTCGTGAAACACGGGTGGCAGGTGGTCGCCGTTGCGCGTCGCGAAGAACGGCTCGCGGCGCTCGCGGCGGAGACTGGGGTCGATACTTTCGTTGCCGATGTGACGAAACAGAACGATGTTGACGCTCTCGCCGGCTACCTGCGTGAGCTCGGCCCCATCCATGCCCTCGTCAATAACGCGGGTGGGGCTTTTGGTCTCGCCAGTGTCGAGGACAGCGACCCGGATGACTGGACGCGCATGTTCGATGTCAACGTTGTGGGCACCAAGCGAGTAACCAGTGCGCTCTTGCCGCTGCTGCGCGAGGGAATCGTTGCGGGTCAGAGCGCGAGCATCCTCATGGTCACCTCGATTGCTGGCCATGTTGCTTACGAGGGTGGTAGCGGCTACAACGCTGCCAAGTTCGCCCAGCACGCCCTCACTGCTGTGCTGCGGTTGGAGCTTGCGGGGGAGCCGATTCGGGTGATCGAGGTTGCGCCCGGAATGGTGAAGACCGAAGAGTTTGCGCTTGTGCGCTTCGCTGGCGATACGGCCAAAGCCGACTCGGTCTACGACAATGTGCCCGACCCACTCGTTGCCGAAGACATTGCTGAAACGATTGTGCACGCCATTGAGTTGCCGCCGTTCGTCAACCTTGACCTGATTACGGTGAAGCCTGTCGCCCAAGCCGCACCCCACAAGATGATCCGGGGCGAACTGAAGATTCGCTAGACCTTATCGTCTGTCTCGATCGCAGGCACGAGTTCGTCGATGTCATCAACAACATCGGCGAAGGCGAGCTTGGGCACGAGGAATAGCAGCACCGCCGCGACGAGTGCGCCCACACCGCAGATCGTAAAGACCGTGAGGTAGCCGAGCAGACTCGACGCTGTTTCGGTGACGGCGGATGCGGCACCAGCGACCAGCACGATCGCGAAGACCGCGGAGGCGAACGATCCACCAAGCGTTTTCGTCGTGTTGGTGAGTGCCGTCGCGATGCCGGTCTGACCGCGCGGAGCGGCGGCGGCGGCTGCGGCAGGGAGCGCGCCAACGAGGGCACCGGAGCCGAGTCCGGCAACGCTCATGTTGAGGAACACGCTGAGCACCGTGTCGTGGAAGGGCAAGAACATCAGGTAACCAGTCGCGACGAAGAAGGTCGCGACGATGAGGGCCACCCGCGGGCTTTTCCGTTTCGAGAGCACAGGGAATAGCAACGCCCCCACAATCATCGAAACCAGATAGGCGCCGATGATGTACGAGATCTCGTCCGATTCCATGCCGAGCCCGTAGCCGTTAATGGGGTCGGTTCCCGCGAAGGTTGCTAGCGGCGCCTGGGCCCCGAGGAGGCTGATGCCGACGAGCCCCGCAGTGAGTTGGATCGGCCACATGCTGGGGTCTCGCAGCATCCGAAGATCGATTGCGGGGTCTTTCTGGCGCAGTTCGTAGCGGCCCCACGGAATGAACGTGGCGACACCGGCGAGCATCAGCAGGTACACCCATAGTGCGCCTGGCCCATTGATGCGCAAAAACGTGAGCCCAGAGGTGATCAGTAGGAGCCCGATTGTGAGGATCACGAAACCCCAGAAGTCGAGCGAGCGGCCCGGTAGCGGCTTTGACTCAGGAACGCCGAACAGAATCACGAAGAAGGCGATGGTCACGGCGATTGCCGGGATCATGAGGGTCTGCTGCACGTTTTCGTCGAACACCTTGAAGATGCGGCCGCCGCCGAGAGCGCCCATGATGGCACCGGCTTCGAGGGCAACGACGAGGAGACCTGCGGCTCGACGGGTCTGGGACGCACCGGACCCGGTCGCGCGCCCGCGATCAAAGATCAGTGCTACTTCGAGCGGGAGCCACACAACGTAGAAACCCTGCAGTGCCCATGCGATCAAGAAGCTTGTGAAGTCACCGGTGAATGCTAACCACCAGGTCGCGCCGGCCGTCAGCACTGTCGAAACCAGCAGGATGCGCTTGTGGCCGTGCATGTCGCCGAGCTTCGCCAGAATCGGCACCACAATGGCGCTCAGCAGCAGTTGTGCGGCCTCGAACCAGTTGAAGTCAGCATCACGGATGCCCAAATGCTCAACTAGATCGGGAATCAGCGGGATGTAGTACCCCTGAATGATTCCGCTCACCAGTTCGACAAAGAACAGGTAGCCGATGAGGCCCATCGTGATGGCACCGGATTTTCCACGCAGCAATGACATGAACGGATGCTATCGGTTCGGTCGGCAGAAGCTAGCGTACTGCTATGGATCTCTGCAGTGTCGACCCGGGGTGGGCTCGCCTGTTGCAGCCCATGGCCGCAGAGTTAGACGCTGTTGGGGAATTTCTTGACCACGAGACCGAGGTGGGGCGGCCGTGGTTGCCGGAGCCGGAGGCTGTGCTGCGCGCCTTCCAGACCCCGTTCGACGACGTGCGGGTGCTGATTGTGGGGCAAGACCCGTACCCGACTCCCGGGCATCCGATCGGCTTGGCATTCTCGACTGACCGAGAGGTGCGGCCGTTGCCACGCAGCCTCGCCAACATCTATCGGGAGCTGAAGGACGATCTTGGCATCCCGCCTGCAGCGCACGGCGACCTCAGCGCATGGCAGCGCCAGGGCGTGCTGCTGCTCAACAGGGTGCTGACGGTGCAGGTAGCGGAGACCGGCTCGCACCGCCGTCACGGCTGGGAAGAGGTGACCGCCCACGCGATTCGGGCTCTCGCGGAACGGCCGCAACCACTTGTCGCCGTGCTGTGGGGGAAAGATGCGGCATCCATCGTCCCTTTGCTTGGCGACACACCAGTGGTCGTGAGCCCGCACCCGAGCCCACTGTCGGCCAGTCGGGGCTTTTTTGGTTCACAGCCCTTCAGCCGGGTTAACGCTGCGCTTGAGGCGCAGGGAGGAGCGGCAATCGACTGGCGCATCGACCCCTAAAATAGTCTTCTCAGTTACCCACACCCCGGGAGAACCCCATCGCATTCCAGTTGAGAGATGCCACAGCCAGTGATGCTGGTGCGCTCGCCGAAATCTACGGCCACTTTGTGCTGAACACTGTCGTCACCTTCGACGTCGGTGCGGTGACCGCCGAAACTATGGAGCTAAAGCGCACCACCGTGCAATCGGCTGGGATGCCGTTTGTGGTGGCCGCCGATGACAACGATCGTGCCGTTGGCTATGCGGCGATGTGCTCGTGGCGCCCCAAAGCTGCTTATCGGCACACCGTCGAAAGCTCGATCTACCTCTCACCCGCGGCCACCGGACAGGGGCTGGGCCGTGTTCTCATGGAGGCTCTGATTGAGCGCGGACGCGAGGCGGGCATCCGCGAACTCATTGCCGTGATTTCGGATGAGGGGGCCGACGCTTCCGTGCACCTGCACCACAAACTCGGCTTCGAATCGGTCGGGCACCTTACGCGCGTCGGCTTCAAGTTCGATCGCTGGGTCGGCACCTACATTTTGCAGAAATCGCTCGGGGCGTAGCCCGCTCTCGTGCCGGTGTGCTCTATGCCGAGTTTCGCGGGGTTGCTCTACGCAGCAATAAGAAGCCGGCGACAGCGCTGATGGCTGTGGCGACCAGGCTCCAGCTCACAATGCCGATGCGGCCCAGGCTGACGAGCGTCTCACCGAGGGCACCCCATGAGTCGGTGAATGTTACGAGAGCAAGACCCGCCACCAACAGTATTCCGAGGACGATGAAGAATGCAGCCACCCCATTGGCTTTCCACCGCAACCAGACGGTCGCGATTGCTGATCCGAAGAAGAAGAAGAACAGGAACAGCAGGAACTGCACATAGATGCGCTCAAGCGTAGTGTCGCCGACGAAAATGGTGGCGAACAGGCTGCCGCCAAACCCCCATCCATTTGTCGCATCTTCGATAGCAGCCAGAATGGTGAGCCCCGCGGTGTAGATCGCGGCAAGGATCACAAAGGCGAGCGAGCTGCCGAGATAGTAATCCCGGCGGGTGACGCCGAAACCAAGTGCGTAGGGGAACGTGATGCTCATCGCCTGAATCGCCACCACCATCATGTAGATGAAGATGAAGAAGTTGCCGCCACCGAAATTCAGCCCGCTCAGCACGTCTGCGCGGTTCTCGGCAGGAGAGGCCGAGTAGATGATCCACCAGATGCTCACGTTGCCGATGAAGATCACGCCAAGAATGATCCACGGCAGAGTGAGAGTAGTCCACGGGTTCGCGAAGTGTAGCCGCGCCACGTTGGTGATGCGTTTCATTGGGCTCGCAGGATGTGCGAGTGCGGGGCTTGTGATTGTCATGCGCTGGCCTCGAATTCCGTGGTCTCGGTGCTGGTGAGGTGAATGATGAGCTGCTGTAGCGACACCGGTGACAGTTCCAGCCCGGCCGCTGTCGCTTCGCGGCGCTCGCTCTCGTTGAGCCCCGCAACGGTTACCGAGCTGAGCCCGCCGATGCCATCGCGCTGCAGCACTGTGCGCTCGCCGACAAAAGCGTCAACGGCGGTCTTCATACCTACGACAGTGGTAGCGCGGTTGCGCAGGGTTTCGGCATCCTCATTGATGAGCATCGCGCCTTCGTCGATGACGAGAACGTGTTCAAGCAGATTGCTGACCTCGTCAATGAGGTGGGTGGAGAGCACGACGGTGCGCGGGTGGTTGGCGTAGTCCTCAAGAAGGCGGTCATAAAAGATGTGGCGGGCCACGGCATCCAATCCCAGGTAGGGCTCATCGAAGAAGGTGAGCGGTGCGCGCGAGGCGAGTCCGACGATTACGCCGATGGAGGAGAGCTGGCCGCGGGAGAGCTTCTTGATGCGACGGTCGAGGGGGAGTCGGAAGTCGGCGACTAGTCGCTCGGCAAACTTCTGATCCCAGTTCGCGAAGAACCACGGCGCAGTCGTGAAGACATCCTTGGGGCGGAAGTCTTCGGGGTAGCGCTGGCTTTCTTTGATGAAGCACGTGTTCTGCAGCACCTTGGCGTTCTCAACGGGCGCCTGCCCAAACAGGGAAATGGTGCCTTCGCTCGCGAAATCTTGGCCGGTGAGCAGCTGCATGAGCGTGGTCTTGCCTGCGCCGTTGCGACCGAGAAGACCATAAATCTTGTTCTCAGCAACAGAGAAGCTCACGTCGTTCACGGCGATGACTTTTCCGAAGCGCTTCGTGAGGTTGTTTACCTCAATGGTTGACGTCATGAGTTCTTCGCCTCCTTGGCGATCATCTGAGTGAGTTGGGTGGAGTCGATGCCGAGCTTTTCTGCTTCGGCCAAGAGCGGGCGCACATATTCGCTGCTGAACTTGTCGCGCCGTGCACCTGTGAGTTGTTCTTGAGCGCCGGAGGCGACAAACATTCCGATACCTCGTTTCTTGTAGAGAATTCCTGCATCGACGAGCACGTTGACGCCCTTGAGGGCGGTGGCGGGGTTGATGCGGTAGAAGGCCGCGAATTCGTTGGTTGAGGGCGCTTGGCCCTCTTCGGGGAGCGCGCCAGAGATGATGTCGTTTTCGATGTTCTCGGCGAGCTGCGCGAAGATTGGGCGTGAGTCATCCATGTGTGCCTCCTTTCCTGCGATTACTCGATTGGTTAGTTGGTTATGTAACTAACCAATCAGCATGGCGGGGCTTTGTCAAGTTCTTTAGGCTGAACGAGTGTCAGAACTTCATCACCTCACCGCGAACGAACAACTGAACCTCCTGCGCGCCGGGGAGCTAACACCGGGCGAACTCGTGAGCCACTACCTCGACCGCATCGAGCGTCTGAACCCTGAGCTCGGCGCCTTCACCGTCGTGACCGCGGATGCCGCACGGGCTCAGGCAGCAGAGCTCGAGCAGGCGGGGAGCCGAGCATCCACCCTCTGGGGCTTACCCTCGGCAGAGAAAGACCTCTGGGCCCGCGCCGGAGTGCGCACCGCCTATGGATCACGCGCCTTCGCAGACTTCGTGCCCGAGGTATCCGACGAAATCGTCGACGTGTTGGATGACGCGGGGGCGATCAGTCTCGGCAAGACTGCGACGCCCGAGTTTGGCCTCCCCGCCTACACCGAGCCGCTCTCGGATGCCCCCGCGGTGAATCCGTGGAACACGTCGTTGGGGTCAGGCGGCAGCAGCGGGGGAGCAGCAGTAGCCGTCTCGGCGGGCCTGCTGCCCTTCGCCCCCGGCTCAGACGGTGGAGGCTCCATCCGCATCCCCGCCGCAGCCACCGGACTCGTCGGCCTCAAACCCTCCCGCGCGCGCGTGCCCTCCGGCAGCGGCTTCGGCAGTCTCGGGCAGCTGCCCGTTGCCGGTCCCATCGCCCGCACCGTGGCGGATGCTGCACTCTTGCTCGACGCGCTCGCCGGGCCATCGCCATACTCGGTCACGCCGCCCACGTGGGATGGCGGAGCCTTCCTCAACGCCGCCATCCGCGGCGAAGGAACCTTCAGCATCGGCGTCATGACCACCTCGCCGTGGGACGACACCTATGAGATCAGCGTTTCTCCCGAAGCGCAGGAAGCCCTCGACCTCGCTCGCGAAGCCCTCGACCAGCTCGGCCACGGCAGCCAAGAGTTTGGTCTAACGCCCTCACCCGAATACGCCGAAGCATTCACCGTGCTGTGGCAAGCGGGAGCCGCAGGAATCCCCCTCGACGGCGAACAACTTGAGCTCGCGGAACCCCTCACGAAATGGCTCATCGAAAGCGGACGCCGGATGGGCGCGCGCGACGTTGGTATTGCCATCGCAACGCTGTCTCGATTTGAGCGCAGCGTCATCCACCAGTTCGCCGCATATGACGCGGTGCTTACCCCGGCGATGGCGATGACGCCGAGGCCGCTGGGGTGGTTTCATGCCGAGGATGCCTTCGAGAACTTCGCAAAACAGGTGCAGTACACGCCGTGGACGAGTTTCGTGAACGTCGCAGGCCTCCCCGCGATCAGCCTTCCGGTGCACGAGACCGCTGAGGGGCTGCCCATGGGAGTGCAGCTGATTGGGCGGCCTGGGCGCGAAGATGTGCTGCTGGCGATTGGGGCGCAACTGGAGCGGCGCTTTCAGTGGGGCACGCGGCATCCGGTAGCGTTTCGGAGCTAGCGCCGAGTCCCGGTCAATCGCAAACCTTTGCCTAGCTTCGGGCGTACTATCGCTGACCACATTTGCTGCTTGGAATACCCCGAGAGGGCTGTGCGATTTAGGTAAGGCATGCCTATACTAGAGACAATGTTTCCTGAACTATTCACGCCGCAGATCGCCTGGAACCCCCAGTCGGCTAATCGCGTGCTGCTCGCGGGAGACGAGACCTCGATCGATACCATTGCAATGATTCTGGCGAGCCTTCCGGCCCGCGCACGGGGTCAAGTGTTCATCGAGGTCGATACCGCTGCCGACATCCGAGTGCTCTCGGCGCCCGGCCGTTTCAGCGTCTGCTGGTTGCTGCGCGAGCGCGGCCAAAGCCTCACCCGTTCCATGGATGCGTGGTTGAGCGAAATGCTCCCCGTGAGCGCGTTCGGTGAGAGCACCGTCTACGCCTGGGTTGCCCACGAGGGTCCCGCACGACTGCTCAGCTCCAACTAGCGGCGAGCAAAGTTTCTTCGACAAGCCGTGGGTTAGGCCCCGCCAGCAGATACAGCGGGATAGACCGCAGCCCTTCTGTCGCTATGGCCGACCAACGGCTTCGAGTAGGCGCAACCACACTTCACTGATCGTGGGGTACGAGGGAACCGCATGCCAGAGCCTGGCGATAGGGACCTCGCCCACGATCGCAATTGTGGCTGAGTGCAACAGTTCCGCGACATCCTGACCGACAAAGGTTGCGCCGACAATCACCTGAAGCTCGCGGTCGATCACGAGCCGGGCCTGGCCCTCATAGTTATCAGCCTGCAGACTTGCTCCAGCAACCCAGCCGATGTTGTAGTCAACAATCTGCACGTCGATGCCCTGCTTCTGGGCATCGGCAGACATGATGCCGACCGAAGCGACCTCCGGATCGGTGAACGTCACCTGCGGAACAGCGCCGTGGTCTGCGGTAGCAACGTGGGAGCCCCAGGGTGCGTCATCCACCGGCTCGCCTTTTGCTCGGGCGACGATGACGTCACCAGCCGCGCGCGCCTGATACTTGCCCTGATGCGTGAGTAGGGCACGATGATTCACGTCGCCGACGGCATAAAGCCAGTCGGTGTCGTGCACGAGCATGGTGTCGTCCACCGACAGCCAGTCGCCCACCGGGAGCCCGACCGTGTCGAGACCGATGTCGCTCGTGCGCGCGGTTCGACCCGTTGCGATCAGAATTTCGGATGCTGTAAAACTCTCAGTCTCGGTCTCAATCTCGACCCCGTGGGCGGTGCGCTTCACTCGCGTGGGAGACGCCGTGACGATGGTGGCGCCGCGCGCGCGGAGCGCTTTCGCAACAAGGTCGCCTGCGAAGTCTTCTTGACCGTTGAGCAGTCCACTGCGTGCAAAGAGTGTCACTTTCGAGCCAAGGTCGAGGTAGGCGGTCGCCATCTCAACCCCGACGACTCCTCCGCCGATGATGGCGAACGATTCGGGAACCTCCTTGACCGAGGTTGCTTCGCGCGGGGTCCAGGGCTGGGCATCCACTAGTCCGGAAATGTCGGGAAGTTTGGGATCGGATCCGGTCGCGACGACGACGGCATGATTCGCGTTAAGCGTTGTAACGTCGCCGTTGTCGTCTGTGACGATCACTCGTTTGGCGCCGTCGAGCCGAGCGTGACCCCGGCGAAGATCAATGCCCGCTTTCTCGACCCAGCGCACCTGGCCCGCGTCATCCCAATTGCTTGTGAAGCTGTCGCGACGGGCGAGCAGGGCGGCGACGTCGATGTCTCCGGTGACGGCCTGCGCTGTGCCATCGACGCGTTGGGCCGCACGGAGGGCGAGTCCGCTGCGGATGAGTGCCTTCGACGGCATACAAGCCCAGTATGAGCACTCACCGCCGACGAGTTCGCTCTCCACGAGAACAACACTCAGCCCACCTTGCACCGCGCGATCAGCAATATTTTCGCCTACCGCGCCAGCGCCGATAACGATGACATCCCACCTGTTTTCAGCCATGATGCTTCCTACTTTCCGATAAATGATGCGGTGGTGCGCGTCATGAACGCTTTCATGCCGATTTGGGCATCCTTACTCTGCGCAAGGGTCACGAGCTCAGGCTGGAGCGCAACCTCTGCGGCAGGGTCCCCATCCCGAATCGCAACGTTCGCATTCTTCAGTGCGGCCTGCACCGCGAGCGGCGCTTGGGCGGCGACCCGCTGAGCCAGCTCGAGTCCGCGCGCATACTGTTCGCCGTGCGGCACAACCTCTTGCACGAGCCCGATGCGGTGAGCCTCCGCAGCATCGAAACTGTCGCCGGTGAGAATCCAGCGCATCGCATTCGACCACCCCACCTGCCGCGGAAAACGAATCGTTGCCCCACCGAATGGCAGGATGCCCCGCGATACCTCGACCTGGCCAAAGACACTCGAGTCGGCAGCAACCGCAATGTCGCTGGCCAAGATCAGCTCAATACCCAACGTGAGACAGGTGCCCTGCACCGCAATCACTACGGGTTTGGACAGTTTCTGGCCCGACACCTGCCACGGGTTGATCCCGCCCTCGGGCACCATGTCGAGCCCGTCGGCACCAATTCGTGGCCCGATGTCGGCCAGATCAAGACCGCCGGTGAAGTGGTCGCCGTGGGCAAAAACGAAACCGGCCCGCAGCTCGGGGTCGCGCTCAAGTTCGCCATACGCCAACGCAAGCTGCTCAAGAAGCTCCAGGTCAGCGGCATTGCGCTTATCGACCCGATTGAGCCCAATGAGCAAAACGTGACCGTCCCGCTCGAGAGTAACTTTCGCTGAATCTGTACTGGTGTCAGTCATGTTCCCAGACTACGGCGCGGGCACCAGAGTGTGAACTACCTGGCCTAGCTGTAGTTCCCTGTGAGGTTGTGGACGCGGTCTGATGGTGTTTGGCCGCCGATGCCGGTGTGGGGTCTGTGGTGATTGTAGCTGTGGAGCCAGGCTGGGTAGGTTGCCGCGCGTGCTTCGTCGCTGAGGTAGGTGTGGGCGTAGGCCCATTCCTCGGCGAGGGTGCGGTTGAAGCGTTCGACTTTCCCGTTGGTTTGCGGGCGGTAGGGGCGGGTGAATTTGTGGTTGATTGCGGGGCCGAGGGCTGTGGTGAAGGCGGCTGACCGGTAGCAGGAACCGTTGTCGGTCATCACGGCGGTCACGGTGATGCCGGCATCGACGAAGAACTGGTTCGCGCGGCGCCAGAACCCGGACGCGGTTTCCTTCTTCTCATCGTCGAGGATCTCTGAATATGCCAGTCGGGAGTGGTCGTCGACGGCGTGATGCAGGAACGAGTATCCGCGGCCGCCTTTCTGGTTGTTGTGGTTGCCGATGGTGCGGCCTAACTTTCGGTGGCCGCCCCCGTTAGGGATACGTCCTTGTTTCTTGATATCAACGTGCACCAGCTCGCCCGGTATCGCTTTCTCATAGCGCACGGGTTTTGATCGTCGGACGAGGAGTCCCGTGCTTTGGTCGAGCCAGGCGAGTTTTGGCATCCGATAGCGGGCTAGTACCCGCTCGACTGTGGAGCGATTGAGGTGCAGGTGGTAACTGATCCGATGTGGTCCCCACCGACGGGTGAATCGCAACGCGATGATGCGTCGCTCAAGGCGGCGCGAGGTGCGCGCCGGTGAACGATTCGGTCGTGAGGAGCGGTCAGTCAGGGGTTGACAAGCGCGAAAACGTGCAGCCCATTTCGATGCTGTTGATGGTGAACATTGGAATCGTTCTGCGGCACGACGAGCGGACCAGCCGCCTTCCACGATCAGACGAGCAAGACGAAGCCGCCCCTCCGGGGCGAACGGGGCGTTAGCGTGAGTCATGAAGACCTTCGGTTGGGGATGTGAGGGTGGTACCCACATCCTGCCGGAGGTCTTCGCTAACTCGCGCGATCACAACGTCCCGGGGAACTACACCTAGCTGGCGGAGGTGATGGCACCAATCAGCCGCAAAATGGTCGGCAGATCATCCGCTGCCTGGGATATGGATGCCGGGGCAAACTCAGTGATTCCCGCCCCGGCGAGGGGATACTTCGCGACGACAGCGCGAATCGTTTCGGCGAGAACCGTGGGCGAAATCCCGAAGGGAACCGGGGAGCCCAGCCCGGCGAAGTCGGCGGGGTCAAGCACGTCGAGATCGATGTGCAGGTAGACGGATTCTGCTCCGGTAGCCTCGATCGCATCAAGCACGGCGTCGGCGGAGAATTCACCAGCGCCGATCGAACGAATTCCCGTCTGCTGAATGTAGGCGTCTTCTTCAGGGTCAGCGGAGCGGATCCCCGCAAGAATTACCCGGTCGGCGGTGAGCGAATGTGCCGGCAGGAGAGCGCCCGGTCCTTCGCCGAGCAGCGTCCGCAGCACCATCCCGGTGAAGGCGCCCGTGGGGCTCGACTCCGGAGTGTGCAGGTCGGGGTGCGCGTCGATCCACACCACGGCCGGCGAACTGGCACTGACGTGCTCGATCGCCGCGAGTTCAACCCCGCAGTCGCCACCGATCGTGACGTGAATCGCGGGCTCAGCCGCAAAAGCGTGGTGTGTTCGCTCTCTCACAAGAATAAGTGAACTGAGCCGCTGTACTCCGGTTCCTTGGTGGTCGCCCGCCTCAAGAGGGATGTCGACCGAGCGAGTCGATGCGGAGGGCAGATCGCCCCGGATCGCGTCGGCACCATCGACGAGTTGCATGGCACGCGATGATCCCGAACCCTGCCACTGCGGAGCGACAACAAAGTTGATTGTCATTCGACACGCCTTTCGTACATTTTTCGAACACACCGTACTGAGAACCTACCGCCCGAGTGCGGAAACTACTCGAGAACAACGGTCGCGGCAGAGCTTCGAACCTCAGCCGCAGCACCATCGGTAGCGTCATTGGGCACAAACGCAAGGGACGTACTGACGGTGTAGATGCCGGGTTCGAGCCTGCCACCGGTGTCACTGGTCGTGCAGTCGCAGATGTCGAGAGAAATCGCAAACTCAAGGCTTTGCCCCGGCTGAAGATTCACCGGGGTGACCGACAAAATCTGGGCGTCAGGACTGTGGGAGATGGACACCTCGTCGCGGGTGAGGTTCAGATCGGGGACTGTCGCAGTTGTTCCCGTGACCGCAACATCCGAAGTATTGGTGAGTCGAACAGAGCCGAAAGCGCTGCCGGATGAACGTATCGGGCCGGGTAGGTCGACCTCGAGCGTAAGCCCGTAGGGCGAGGCAGCCTGGCTGGGAATAATCGCCCCGCAAGTTTCTGTGTCAGCAAAAGTGTTCGGCGCGAGGAGCGACTCAGCGGCGCCAGCCTCCGAGTCGCTTTCCGCTCGCGAGCTGGAATCCTCTGCCATGATCCCCGCCGAAGTGAGATCGTTCGCGGGCGGGAATGTGTTCACACCGGCAAAAACAAGGGATGCCGCCGCGAGAACACCTACCGTGCCTACAGCGAACTGCCGTGGTCGGCGTCGAGCCTTGCTGCGCGACACTATGGTGTCAGCGTCGATCGGGATCGCGGGGGTTTCGCCGTCAGCGAAGTATGAGCGCATCTGGGATTCATCAACCATGGCGGCCCCCAAGGTTGTCTGGGTCGGCGCGATCGAGACCGGCAGCCATTCGGGCTAGCGCATCACTGAGATACCGTTTCACCGCACCGGGGCTGATCTGCAGGGTCTCGGCAATGTCATCCACTGTGAGGTCTTCGTAATAGCGCAGCACCAGGCAGGCTCGTTCACGCGGTCGCAGCTTCATCAATTGGGATTGGATGTCGATGCGGGTCTCAGTGTTGGCATCCGCTGGTGGCTGGCTTTCGGGCTCGGCGGTGAGGTGGGCAATTTTTCTCCAACGACTGATGCGCCGGCCTCGGTCGAGATAGGTGTTGAGAATCGCCCGGCGCACGTACGCCTCAGCGCTCACTATCGTAAATCCGTTGCGTAACCGACCGAAGGTTTTGACGAGCGCATCGTGCACGAGGTCGGATGCATCTTCACGGTTGCCGGAGATTAGATACGCATAGCGCGTCAAGGCTTCGCCTCGCTCGGCGACGAGTTGCGTGACCACGTCTTCCCACCGGGCAGGGGTGTTTTCGGTCTCAGTCACTGAGCCCCTCCTCGCCGTCATCTCTATTGTGGCCGAGGAATGGCCAACAGTTAGCGCAATTGTGGTCACACTAGTTAAGACGAACGACGAGGCGGTTTCGTTGGTTAGGCGTCGAGGCGCGCTTTCAGGTGTTCAAGTTGCCGCGTTACCGCAGCCGGAACGCGACCGTCGAAGGTTGCAAAGAACTCTTCAGTGGATGCTGCTTCTGCTTTCCATGAGTCGGTGTCGATCGCAAATAGCTGCTGCATGGTCTCGTCGCTGAGCTCAAGACCGTGGATGTTGAGGTCGCCGTCGCGCGGGAGCAAGCCGAGAGCGCTGTCGCGGGCAGCAAGCTGTCCGTCGACACGGTCAAGGATCCACTCGAGCACGCGCGAGTTCTCGCCAAAGCCTGGCCACAGGAAGGATCCGTCTGGGCCTTTGCGGAACCAGTTCACTTGGAAAATACGAGGCACAGTGCCTGATGTGCGCAGATCTTGGCCGACTGAGAGCCAGTGCGCCCAGTGATCGGCCATGTTGTATCCGCAGAACGGCATCATGGCAAACGGGTCACGCCGTAGTTCGCCGATGGTGCCTTCGGCGGCCGCCGTTCGCTCAGATGAGATAGTGGCGCCCAGGTAGACGCCATGCTCCCAATCTCGTGCCTCCACCACTAGCGGCACGTTGGTCGCGCGGCGACCGCCGAAGATTATTGCGTCAATGACGACGCCCTGTGGTGATTCCCAGTCATCTGCGATGGTGGGGCATTGTGCTGCTGCCACAGTAAAACGTGAGTTTGGGTGCGACGACGGAGTGCCAGATTCTGGCGTCCAATCGTTTCCCTGCCAGTCGATGAGGTGCTCAGGCGCCTCATCGGTCATTCCTTCCCACCAGACGTCGCCGTTGTCTTTTAGCGCGACGTTGGTGAAGACGGTGTTGCCCCAGATGGTGTCCATCGCGGTCTCGTTGGTGCTGTATCCGGTTCCCGGAGCCACGCCAAAGAAGCCAGCTTCGGGGTTGATGGCACGAAGTCGGCCGTCGGCCCCTTTGCCGAGCCACGCGATGTCGTCACCGATTGTTTCGGCTTTCCAGCCGGGAATCGTGGGCTTGATCATCGCAAGATTTGTTTTGCCACACGCGCTGGGGAATGCCGCGGCGATGTGGAAGACACGACCGCGCGGGTTGGTGAGTTTGAGCAGAAGCATGTGCTCGGCGAGCCATCCTTCGTCGCGAGCAATTACCGAGGCGATGCGAAGCGCGAACGACTTCTTGGCGAGAATCGCGTTGCCGCCGTAGGCAGAACCAAATGACCAGATCTCTCGGGTCTCTGGGAAATGACTGATGTATTTGGTCTGATTGCAGGGCCACGGCACATCGGTATCGTTGGCGGCTAGCGGTGCTCCGACACTGTGGATGGCGCGCACCCATTCCGTGGAGTCATCAATCGATTCGAGAACCGCGGTTCCCATGCGCGTCATGATGCCCATGCTCATGACGACGTAGGGGGAGTCGGTGACTTGAACACCGATTTTGGCGAGAGGGGAACCAAGCGGTCCCATGGAGAACGGTACGACGAACATGCGGCGACCGCGCATGCTGCTGGCGAAGAGTCCGTCGAGGGTGGTGCGCATTTCGGCGGGAGGGGCCCAGTTGTTGGAGGGGCCTGCGTCGCTCTCGTTGACGGAACAGATGAAGGTGCGTGATTCGACGCGAGCGACGTCGCTGGGGTCGCTACGGGCGAGGAAGCTGTGAGGGCGGTACTCATCGTTGAGGCGGGTGAGCGTTCCGGCTTCGACCATGAGTTCGGCGAGTTGGTCGGCTTCTTCGGCGCTGCCGGTGCACCAGACGATCTCGTCGGGCTGCGTCAACGTGGCGATTTCGTTCACCCAGGTGATGACGCTGTGGTCGGTCCCGTCGGGTGCGGAGCAGTGGGTCTTTGTCAACTCGGCGATGCTCATTTCTACCTTCCGCTGAGGCTCGTGGTTCTGAAAAAATTGCTCTTCTTCGATCATGAACCTTTTTTTTGCACGTTGCTGCCGATTTGGGTGAAAAGAATCTGCATTCTTTAGTTATAGTGATCCTGTGAATGATCTTGTGACTTTAGGCCAACGCATCCGCCATTTCCGTACCAGCGCCGGTTTCACCCTTGACCAGCTCGGCGACCGCGTGGGTGTCGCGGGTAGCCAACTCTCTCTCATGGAGAACGGGCGACGAGAGCCGCGACTGACCCTGCTATCTGCGATCGCTTCCGCCACGGACATCCAGTTGGCTGATTTGCTTGATGAGGCACCACCGACCAAGCGTGCGGCCCTGGAGATCGAGCTGGATCGGGTGCAGCGCAGCACCATTTACGCCTCGTTGGGGTTACCTAAAATTCGCCCATCGAAGGGCATTCCGGATGAGACGCTGGAGGCGATCGTGGGATTGCATCACGAACTGGCTACCCGTTCGCGTAAGGCCATTGCAACTCCCGAGGAGGCACGCCGCGCCAACACCGAGCTGCGCCAACACATGCGAACTCTTGACAACTACTTGCCCGATCTTGAGGCCGAAGCAGAAAAACTTACGATTGCCGGCAATCACACCACCGGGGCGCTCACCCACCGCGCGGTCAGTTTGATGGCAGAGTCGCTGGGATTTGAGCTGGTTCATGTGCACGATCTGCCACACTCTGCGCGTTCGGTCACTGACCTCAAGCACGGCCGCATCTATTTGCCGCCTGCTTCGATTCCGGGCGGACACGGTCTGCGTTCGATGGCGTTGCAGGCGATGGCACACCGCGTGCTTGGTCACACCGAGCCCACCAGCTATGCCCAGTTCCTGCATCAGCGTCTCGAGATTAATTACTTTGCGGCCGCAGTTTTGATGCCATTGAAGCAGTCCGTCGGTTTCTTGAGCGACGCTAAAGCACAGCGCAACATCGCGGTGGAGGATTTTCGGGATGCCTTCGGCGTCACCCATGAGGCGGCAGCGCTTCGCTTCACTAATCTTGCGACTTCGCACCTTGACCTCGAAACCCATTTCTTGCGCGTCGGCGATGATGGCGCCGTCTACAAGGCGTACGAGAATGACGGTCTGCGCCTGCCGGTGGATGTCACGGGCTCAGCCGAGGGGCAGTTTGTGTGCCGCAATTGGAGCGCGCGCACCGCCTTCACTCGCACTAACCGCACCACCGAGTTCTACCAGTACACCGACACCCCTGACGGTAGCTTCTTCGAATCTACCCAGACGGGAACCACGGATGCCGAAGAGTTCTCGATCACGATCGGTGTGCCGTTTTCGCATTCCAAATGGTTCCGCGGGCGTGCGACCGACATCCGTCGGTCGTCCACGTGCCCCGATGAGACCTGCTGTCGCAAACCGGAAGACGCTTTGCGCGACCGCTGGGCGGGCAACGCGTGGTCGAGCGCAAAACTGCACGCCCATATTCTGTCGCCGCTACCGTCTGGAACCTTCCCGGGAGTGGATGACCGTGAGCTCTACGAATTTTTGGAGTCGCACTCGAGCGACGCGCAGTAACGCTGCGTCGTCTCGTAGCTGAGGTGACCGTCACACGGGAGAAGGGAAGCCCGCGCGGCGGCGATGCGGCGGATCGCAGCGAAATTTTTTTGTGCCCCCGGAGGGAATCGAACCCCCGACCTACGGTACCGGAAACCGGCGCTCTATCCCCTGAGCTACGAAGGCAAGGAGGCAATCCTAGCAAGCAATTACCGCGACCCTACGCACGATGTTCTGATGTCCACTTCAGCTTCCCGTGACAGTATCGTCCGATGCTGCGCACCGTTTCGTCCCATCAAGAACTTGATCTTCGCGGTCGCACCGAAATGGTGTTTAGTATCGCGGTTTCTGCGCACTGGCCCACGGCATCCGAATCGGCGAATTTTGTGTTGGATGGTGAAGCCCAGCAACCAACAGAGTTGGTCGATGCCCGCGGAACCCGCTTGCATTCGCTGATCGCGGGTCCCGGGCGTCTGGTCGTGGATTATGCCGCCACCGTCGAAGAGCCCCCGGCGCCAGCCCCGCTCAATGAACTCGACCGGGTTGAGTATCTGCGCCCTAGTCGATACTGCGAGTCTGATGCTCTCACTCCTACTGCTCGCTCGTTGTTCCCGAGCCAGACGGGTCACGAGTTGGTGCAGGCAGTTCGCGATTGGGTCTCGCAGAATCTCCGCTACACCCCGGGGGTGTCTGTGGCCACTGATGGTGCCGAACATTCGCTGCTGACGCGACGGGGTGTGTGTCGCGATTATGCCCACCTAACGGTCGCGATGCTGCGGGCGAAAGATGTGCCCGCTCGCTACGCGTCTGTGTATGCGCCGGGCCTGAGCCCGATGGATTTTCACGCGGTTGCCGAAGCTTATGTTGATGGAGCGTGGTGGGTGGTCGATTCCACCGGTCTGGCGCCGAGACAATCACTCGTGCGAATCGCTACTGGCCGTGATGCAGCGGATGTCGCGTTCCTCAGCAACCACTGGGCCGACCTTTTTTTGCAGAATCTTGTGATCACCGCGACGGCCGATGTGCTGCCCGTTGACGACCACCGGTCACCAGTGCAACTTGCCTAATTGAGTGCGGCGCGCACGTCGGAGACCAGCTCTGCTGCATCTCCGGCTTCGAAGAATGCTTCCGAACTGAGGGTTGCCCAGTACGCACCACTGAACATCTGCGCGGTGCCGGTGCCGCCAGCCGCAGCAAAGTAGCCGTCGAAACCACTCGCAGGACCGCCCGCGTTCGACTTCAACCCGTCGAGCTTGTTCGGTGCGGGCTTGGCCACGGAAACATCGATCATTACTCCGCTGGTGGAATTCTCCCAACGGCAGGCAACACCCTTCGACGCGAGCGCGGTCGCGGCAGGTGTTCCGGCGGCCGGGGTGAAGCTATTGAGCAGCAAAAAGTTGGGGTTGAAGTCATACATTGCTTGCGGCGAGATCAGGTCAGTGCAGGCCACATCAACGGCGGTCGCCTCCGGGTCGTTCGGTGCCGAACTGGCGGGCTCCGGCTCGGCGCTGGGTGTGCTCGATGGGTTAATCGTGCGCGTCGGGTTCAGCCCAGTACGGTCGGGCTCTGCCTGAACACACGCCGTCAACAGAAGAGCGGATGCACTGAGTGCGATAACTGCAGGAAGAACGCGAAGTCGAAGAGCCATAGTTCCATTCTCGTGACCTGCACCGGCAAAGGCGAGTAGTGACCCGGCCAAGTTGCGAACCACGCCACCTATCCTGAGCAGGGCCGCCCCATCCCGAACAGAACTTCAGCGCCCGCACAGTACGCTTGATCCTGTGAATCCTGCCGATCTTTCTGCCACCCTGCTCACTGTTGTCATCCGCATTGCGGCTGACCGCGGCACGCCCGATCTGGGCCTGACGGTGAGTGATCTGGTGTTGGAGCGACCGCGCAATCGCGATCACGGTGATTGGGCATCCAACATCGCTATGAAGCTGGCGAAGCCGCTGGGGGCAAACCCGCGCGAGTTGGCGACCGAGATTGCTGAGCAGGTGCGCACCATTGATGGCATCGCTGGGGTGGATGTCGCTGGTCCCGGTTTCATTAACATCACCCTGGATGCTGCTGCCGCGGGGGCACTCGCCAAGACCATCGTCGAGCAAGGGGAGACCTACGGTCACAATGATTCGCTCGCGGGTCAGACCATCAACTTGGAATTCGTGTCGGCCAATCCCACTGGTCCGCTGCACATCGGTCATACCCGGTGGGCGGCACTGGGGGATTCGCTGGCCCGTGTGCTGAAGGCTGCCGGTGCCCAGCTTGTCAGCGAGTTCTACATTAATGATGCGGGCAATCAGATGGACAACTTTGCGGCCTCGATTCTTGCCGCTGCGAAGGGCGAGCCGACTCCGGAGAACGGTTACCCGGGTGCCTACATTGCGGAACTCGCGAAGGGCGTGTTGGCATCGAACCCCGAAGTGCTTGAGCTTGACCATGAAGCGGCGATTGCTGTCACCCGCGAGCGCGGTTACGAAATGCAATTGGGGGAGCTGAAGAAATCTCTTGCCGACTTCAACGTGCACTTCGATGTCTGGTTCAGTGAGCGCACCCTGCACGCCACGAAC
Organism: Rhodoglobus vestalii; assembly: GCF_006788895.1. Classification (NCBI taxonomy): domain Bacteria; kingdom Bacillati; phylum Actinomycetota; class Actinomycetes; order Micrococcales; family Microbacteriaceae; genus Rhodoglobus; species Rhodoglobus vestalii. Next base: position 593,405 of record NZ_VFRA01000001.1, on the reverse strand, counting down.
GCTGATGGCACGAGCGCGATCGATGACGCTGTGGAGCGGTTGCGAGCCCAAGGACACGTAGCAGATATCGACGATGCCGTCTGGGTCACCACGACCGATTTCGGCGATGACAAAGACCGCGTCATCAAGCGTGGCAATGGTGTCTACACCTACTTCGCCGCCGATGCTGCCTACTACCTGAGCAAGGGTGACCGTGGTTTCGCCCACAAGATTTACCTGCTTGGTGCCGACCACCACGGTTATGTGCACCGCCTTAGGGCGCTCGCGGGAGCTGCTGGTGACGACCCCGCCAAAGATATTGAGGTGCTGATCGGTCAACTGGTGAGCATCAATGGTGCGCGGCTGTCGAAGCGTGCCGGCAACATCATTGAGCTCAATGACCTGCGCAACTGGCTGGGAACGGATGCTCTGCGCTACTCACTGGGGCGTTATCCAGCTGATTCGCCCCTCACCCTCGACCCCGAGGTGTTGCAGAAGCGCACCAACGACAACCCAGTTTTTTACGTGCAATACGCCCACGCCCGCACGCACAGCGTCGCCCGCAATGCGGGGGAGTCGGGGGTGGATCGCCAAGTTTTCGATGCCTCGCTCCTCACCCACGAAACGGAAAGCATCCTGCTGGGCGTGCTCGCCGAGTTTCCGCGCATCGTCGCCCAGGCCGCAGAACTGCGCGAGCCGCACCGAATCGCGCGCTTTGCGGAAGAACTCGCCGGCAGTTATCACCGTTGGTACGACCAGTGCCGCGTGACTCCGATGAATGACGAAGAGGTAACCGACGTTCACCGCACGCGCCTCTGGGTGAATGACGCGGTGGGTCAAGTGCTTCGCAACGGCCTCTGGATGCTCGGCGTCAGCGCACCTGAGCGGATGTAGGCCCGTGGGCACTGAAGAACAGCCGACAGCCGAAAAGGCAACAGTCGAACTCGTGCTCGGCGGCGACACGGTGGCGGATTCGGAGAACCCGAAGCCGACGAAGAAGCGTCGGCGGTGGCTCTGGTGGCTGATCGGTGGGGTTGTTGTGGTAATTCTCGTCGTGACTGTTGTGCTGGTGGAGACCGTCGGACGAACCGTGGCGACAGAAATCGTGCGCGACAGGATCGTCACCTCCTTGGGCCTTGCCTCGAGTGATGACGTGGCTGTCGATCTCGGTTCAGGGTCGCTGTTGGTGCAGGTGCTGACCGGAGGAGTGGATGTCGTCACTATCGACATTGATCGCTTCGAGGTGAACGGGCTCACGTCATCCGCGCGCCTCATCGCCACCGAGGTGCCACTGGATACGACGCAAGCTCTTGAGACGCTCACAATTGATGTCACGGTGCCCGGCGATCAGATCGATCAACTCGCGGGCAGTCTGAGCGGTCTCGATCTTGATTCGATTGAGCTGGTTGGTTCGGCTATTCGGGTGAGCACGGTGTTCGAACTGTTCTTCATTCGGGTCCCCGTTGCGGTGGATCTCGTGCCTGTCGCCGCCGGTAACGCTATTGCCTTTGAACCCGAGTCGGTGTTGCTCGGTGACGAGCAAATCTCGGTCGCCGACCTGCGAGAGAATCAGCTGTTCTCGGGCCTCGCGGGCAGCCTCCTCGACTCGCGCGAATTCTGCGTCGCGTCCTCCCTGCCCACCGCGCTCACGATCGATGACGTAACGATTCAGGGCACAGACCTGGTGATTCAGCTCAGCGCTGACGGCATCCCGCTTGATGATGCTCAGTGGCAGCAATACGGGGTCTGCCCTGAGCCGTAACCCGATTCAGCGCCAGCCGCGACTGCCGTTAGAGTGGTCAGCATCCCCAATGCTTGTGCGGACACAATCCGCCGTTTTCCGTCTACATCTCTGTGAGGTGCGACCGTGTTCGCGAACCCGCTGGCGCCCGAGTGGCTCGAAGCTCCCGCCGAGGCAAATTCTTTGCCATCGACTGTGTGGTCGCGAAATTCTGCGCGCACAGAATCGGGTGAACTGGCGATAGCCGGCGTGACCGTGACTGCACTGGTGCGCGACTTCGGCACTCCCGTGTATGTGATTGACGAGGCGGATGCGATTGCGCGCGCCACCGACATTGCGGCCGCATTCGAGAGCGAATTCGCCCGCATTGGCACCACGGTCAAGGTGTACTACGCGGCTAAGGCGTTTCTGTGCACCGAAGTTGCCCGGTGGATGACGGCCGCCGGCCTAAACATCGATGTGGCTTCGGCGGGCGAGATGGCGGTTGCGCTCGCGGCCGGTGTCGATGCGTCGCGTTTGGGATTCCACGGCAACAACAAAAGTCTTTCCGAGATCGACCGTGCTGTGTGCGCGGGCATCGGCCCCATCGTTATCGACAGCGTCGTCGAAATCGGTCGGGTTGCTGAAGCCGCCGCACGGCACGGTCGAACCCAGCGGGTGCGATTGCGCATCAATAGCGGGGTTCATGCATCAACCCACGAATATCTGGCAACGGCGCGAGAAGATCAAAAGTTTGGTGTTCCTTTGGCTGAGGCTGAGGCGGTGGTGGCGCAGATTCGCAGCCATTCTTCGCTTGAGTTTGTGGGCATCCATTCGCATATTGGGTCGCAGATTTTTGACACGGCGGGTTTTGCGGAGGCTGCGCGGCGATTGCTGGAGTTGCATGCCCGGCTTTCGGTTGATGCGCCTGTGCCGGAACTGAATCTGGGCGGTGGCTTCGGGATCGCCTACACCTCCGTTGACCGGGCGCTGCCGGTGGCTGAACTGGCCGCGTCTCTTGCCTCGATCGTTGAGGCGGAGTGCACGCGTTTGGGCATCGTGGTGCCTGTGATTGCCATTGAGCCGGGCCGTTCGATCATTGGCCCGTCGACGACCACTCTTTACACGGTGGGAACGATCAAGGATGTTCTCGTCGATGGCGAAGCGGTACGTAAATACGTCAGTGTTGATGGCGGTATGAGTGACAACCTGCGCACCGCACTCTATGGTGCTGACTATTCTGCTCGCCTTGCGAACCGAACCTCAGAAGCCGACCCGGCACTAGTGCGCATTGCAGGCAAGCACTGTGAGGCGGGCGATATCGTCGTGCGGGCAGAGTACTTGCCTGGCGATGTGGAGCTTGGTGACCTCATTGCGGTGCCTGCAACGGGGGCCTACGGCTGGGCGATGTCAAACAACTACAACTATCTTGCTCGGCCGCCCGTGGTGGCCGTCCGCGACGGACATGCCCGCGTCATTGTGCGGGGCGAAACCGAAGACGACCTACTTCGCCGCGACGCGGGAATCACACCATTGGGAGAGTCTGAATGATCGAATACCGTAACCTTCGCGTCGCAGTTTTGGGAGGCGGAAGTGTCGGATCCCAGGTCACCGCCCTCCTATTGGAGCACGCTGATGAGCTTGCGGCGCGAGCCGGAGCCGGGCTCGAAGTTGTCGGTGTCGCCGTGCGCGATCTCGATGCACCGCGTGATACCGACATCCCGAAAGAGTTGTTGACCACCGACGCAGAGTCGCTCATTGTCGGTGCCGACATCGTGATCGAATTGATCGGTGGGCTTGAGCCGGCGCGCACCTGGATTCTCAAAGCACTGCATTCGGGCGCTGACGTGATCACCGCCAACAAAGCGCTCCTCGCCCACCACGGCGCGGAACTTTTCGAAGAAGCAGCCCAGGTGGGCGCACAGCTCTACTACGAAGCGGCTGTTGCGGGAGCAATCCCGATCATCCGGCCGCTGCGTGACAGCCTCGCCGGCGATCGCGTGCAGCGCATCCTCGGAATCGTTAACGGAACCACCAACTTCATTCTTGACCGCATGGATGTCACGGGTGACAGTTTTGACAACGCCCTCGCCGAAGCAACTCGCCTCGGTTTCGCCGAAGCCGACCCCACCGCCGATATTGAAGGCTACGACGCAGCACAAAAAGCTGCGCTTTTGGCGAGCTTGGCGTTCCACACTCGCGTGCCGCTAGACGCCGTGCATCGTGAAGGCATTACGACGGTCACGGCCGATCAGGTAGTGGCAGCGCGCAAAGCTGGCTATGTCGTGAAACTTCTCGCGATCTGTGAGCGAGTGTTGAATGCTGACGGCGGAATCGATGGAGTGAGCGCCCGCGTACACCCCGCGCTGGTGCCGCTGACTCACCCGCTCGCGGCAGTGCATGGCGGCAACAATGCGGTGTTCGTTGAGGCCGAGGCCGCAGGCAGCCTCATGTTTTATGGGGCTGGCGCTGGCGGGCTGGAAACGGCATCCGCGGTTCTGGGTGATGTTGTGTCGGCGGCGCGTCGTCATGTGATCGGTGGCCCCGGTGTTGCCGAGTCAACGCACGCAGATCTCCCCATTTTGCCGATTTCGCGGGTGTTGACGCGCTACCAGATCACGCTGACTGTGGTGGATGAGCCCGGAGTGCTTGCCACAATCGCTGCAGTGTTTAGCGACCACGGAGTTTCGGTGGAGGCGGTCAACCAGACTGTTGGTGCGGTAATTGAGGGTGTGCCAAGCGCTACCCTTATCACGGTGTCGCACGAAGCCACCGATGAGTCGCTTGCCGCCACGGTGGCCGCGCTGGCCGATAATTCGGTGGTGCGTGAAGTTGTGTCCGTTTTGAGAGTTGAGGGGCTGTAACCAGTGGGTAGCGAAATCAGGAACCGGCAATGGCGCGGCGTGCTTCACGAGTATGCCGATCGTCTGAATATCTCGGAGTCCACCCCGATCATCACGCTCGGCGAAGGCGGAACCCCCCTGATTCCGGCACCGGCACTGTCTCAGCGCACGGGAGCCAACGTGTGGGTGAAGTTCGAGGGAATGAACCCTACGGGCTCCTTTAAAGACCGCGGTATGACGATGGCGATCTCGAAGGCTGTCGAGCACGGCGCAAAGGCTGTCATCTGCGCGTCGACCGGTAATACGTCGGCGTCGGCCGCGGCCTACGCCGCCCACGCGGGAATCACGGCGGCAGTTCTCGTGCCCGAAGGCAAGATTGCGATGGGCAAGCTCAGTCAGGCCGTCGCCCATAACGGCGAACTCATTCAGGTGCAGGGCAACTTCGACGACTGCCTCGATATCGCTCGTGACCTTGCCGACAACTACCCGGTGCACCTCGTGAACTCGGTGAACCCCGACCGTATCGAGGGCCAGAAAACGGCAGCATTTGAGGTCGTCGAAGTCTTGGGCGATGCTCCCGACTTCCACATCGTGCCGGTCGGTAATGCCGGAAACTACACCGCCTACTTCCGTGGCTACAGCGAAGAACTTGCACGTTCGGCCACCACCAAGCTTCCGCGCATGTTTGGCTTCCAAGCCGAGGGCAGCGCACCGATCGTGCTGGGCGAAGTCGTCAAGAATCCCGAGACGATCGCCAGCGCGATCCGCATCGGTAACCCCGCGTCGTGGCACCTCGCGACGGAAGCGCACACGGTTTCTCATGGTTACTTCGGTGCCATCAGCGATGCCAAGATTCTGGAAGCCCAGCGTATTTTGTCGGCCGAGGTTGGCATCTTTGTGGAGCCGGCATCCGCCATCAGCGTCGCTGGTTTGCTCGAGCGTGCCGAGGCTGGTCAGATTCCGCGCGGGTCAACGGTCGTTCTCACGGTTACCGGTCACGGTTTGAAGGACCCGCAGTGGGCGCTCAAAACCGCCAGTGGGGATGACATCACCCCGACGATCGTTCCCGTTGACACGGCAGAGGTCGCAAGCGTGTTGGGGCTGGCCAAGGCATGACTTCGCTGGTCGGTCGCAGCGTTGTTGTGCGCGTGCCGGCGACCTCAGCAAATCTGGGGCCAGGATTCGACACTCTGGGGTTAGCCCTCTCACACTATGACGAGCTCATCGTCACAGCGGTCGAGGGAACCGGTGTCACAATCGTCGTGACCGGTGTGGGTGCTGGCATCGTGGCAACGGACGAATCAAACCTCGTTATTCAGGCGATTCAGCACTGCTTCACCCACTTCGCGCAGCACCTCCCTGCCCTCCACGTGCAGGCAAATAACATCATTCCCCACGGTGGTGGGCTCGGCTCATCTGCGGCAGCAATTGTCTCCGGAGTCATGGCAGCGAAGGGACTGCTTGCCGGCATCGTTGAGATGGATGCCGCAACCCTCCTCATTCTTGCAACCGAGCTCGAGGGGCACCCCGACAATGTCGCGCCCGCGCTCTTGGGTGGGCTCACGATCGCGTGGAGCACCGAGACGGGGCCGCAGGCGAAGAAACTGATCGTGCACCGCGGGGTCTCACCGCTGGTGTGCGTTCCCGACTCTCAAGTCTCGACAGCACACGCCCGCAGCCTCCAGCCCGAAACGGTGCCCTACGCCGATGCTGTCTACAACATTTCACGCGCCGCACTGCTCATAGCGGCGCTCGCTCAGAGCCCAGAGTTGCTTCTCGAAGCTACCGGTGACCGACTCCACCAGGATTACCGGGCAGCGGCGATGCCGCAAACGACCGAATTGATTCGGATGCTGCGCTCTCACGGTCACGCCGCCGTAGTTTCGGGTGCCGGACCCTCTGTCTTGGTGCTCGCCGATGACCCGGCCCGACGCCTTGAGGCGATGGCTCTGGTCAAGGAGCACGCGGCCGCTTCGTGGGAATGTCTTCTCTTAGCCGTGGACTTCAAAGGTGCTACAGTAAATGAGCACCAGGTAGAAGTTACGGCGTAGTCGTAGCATCCCGGTTGCACTTCACCCCGTCGCATCCCCGAATTAGATTCCTGCGCATCCGCGTAGACATCGGTGAGCGACTAGCTCTCCGCCATCGCTCGAAAGCGTGGTCGGGGAAAGGAACCCCAAGTAGTGACTGACGTCAATAACCACGCATCTAGCGTGGATTCCCGTGCCGCGCTGAGCGCGTTGCGACTGCCCGAGCTTCACGCAATGGCAGCCGAACGCGGCATCACCGGTGCATCAAAACTTCGCAAAGGAGATCTCGTGAACGCAATCAACGAGAAGAACAGCAACACCGAATCATCCGCACCCGCCGCTGCGGAGACAGCCGCAGCTCCGGCACGCAAGCGTGCTTCGCGCCGCGTCACGAGCACCGATGGAGCCGCCATTGCCGGCGTCGAGGTTCCCGCGGGAGCCCCGCAGGTAGCGAAAACTGATTCACCCATGAACGACTCCGCGGCACCGGCAGGCGAGCAGAAGCCGAAGACGGCTGCCCGCAAGAAGAAGGTCGACGCGGCTCCCGCAGCAAGTGAATCGGAGGCCGCAACAGGCTCCACCGGTGCTGCCGACTCGGCAGCAGCATCCGATGCTCCCGCCGCTGAGGCAGCGCCTAAGCGCAACCGTCGCAGTTCTAGCCGCGCAGCAGAAGCCCCTGCAGCGTCACACGATGACGCCAAGAATGGTGCTTCGACCGATGCTAAGTCGAGCGATGCTAAGTCGAGCGACGCCCAGTCGGACGCCCAGCGCGATGCCGACAAGAAGAGCGACGCTGACAAGAACAGCGACAAGACTAGCGACTCCGGCAAGGGCCGCAGCGCTGGTCGCAACAAGCGCGATAACAGCTCTGACAGTGCGGACAAGAGTGGCGACAAGAGCGACAAGAACAGCAATTCTGGCCGCGGATCTTCGGAGTCCGATTCCGACAACGACAACGACAACGACGGTGACAACAACAACGACAACGACGGTGACAACAACTCCGACAACGAGTCGGGTTCGGGTCGCAACCGCAACCGTAACCGCAGCCGCAACGGTCAAAACAACGACGGCTCGGGCCGTCAGAACAACAACCGTCGCGGGAACAACGGCGGTGGCAACGAGCCTCGTGAGAACCGTGAACCGCGCGATAATCGTGAGAACCGTGACAACCGCGGCAATAACAACAACGGCAACAACGATGACTCGCGCGGCAATGACGCTGACTCTGAGCGCGGCGGTCGTGGCCGTTACCGTGACCGCAAGCGCGGCCGCGGAAACCTGGGTGACGACTTTGAGCCCGAGATCACCGAAGATGACGTACTGATTCCGGTTGCCGGCATCCTCGACGTTCTCGACAACTACGCTTTTGTGCGTACCACCGGATACCTTCCCGGCAACAGCGATGTTTACGTCTCGCTCGGTCAGGTCAAGAAGTACAACCTGCGCAAGGGCGACGCTGTTGTTGGTGCAATCCGCCAGCCACGCGAGGGCGACAACAACCAGGGCCGCCAGAAGTACAACGCCATTGTGCGCATCGACTCCATCAACGGGCTTCCCGTTGAAGAAGCGGCGAACCGCGTTGAATTCGGCAAGCTCACCCCGCTCTACCCGCAGGAGCGTCTGCGTCTCGAGACCGAGCCATCGATGCTGTCGACTCGGATCATCGACCTCGCGGCGCCCATCGGTAAGGGCCAGCGTGGCCTCATCGTTTCGCCGCCGAAGGCAGGCAAGACGCAGGTCTTGCAGGCCATCGCGAACGCGATCTCCAAGAACAACCCCGAGGTTCACCTCATGGTTGTTCTCGTTGACGAGCGTCCCGAAGAGGTCACCGACATGCAGCGCACCGTCAAGGGTGAAGTTATCGCTTCCACCTTCGACCGGCCAGCTGAAGATCACACCACGGTTGCAGAACTCGCGATTGAGCGCGCCAAGCGTCTTGTCGAGCTCGGTCACGACGTTGTCGTGCTGCTCGACTCGATCACGCGCCTCGGTCGTGCCTACAACCTCACCGCGCCACAATCAGGTCGGGTGCTGTCTGGTGGAGTTGATTCCGCAGCGCTGTACCCACCGAAGCGTTTCTTCGGTGCGGCCCGCAATGTTGAAGAGGGTGGCTCGCTCACCATCATCGCGACCGCGCTCGTTGAGACCGGTTCGAAGATGGATGAAGTGATCTTCGAAGAGTTCAAGGGCACCGGCAACATGGAACTGCGTCTGTCGCGCCAGCTCGCCGACAAGCGCATCTTCCCGGCGGTCGATGTCAACGCATCCGGAACCCGTCGTGAAGAGATGCTTCTCGGCGCCGACGAAGTGAAGGTCACCTGGAACCTGCGTCGTGCCCTTGCCGGTCTCGATCAGCAGGCAGCCCTCGAGATCGTGTTGAATAAGCTAAAGGACACGCAGTCGAACGTCGAGTTCCTCATGCAGATCCAGAAGTCACTTCCGACCACCAACGGCAAAAAAGAGGACTAACAATGTTCGAGTCAGTACAAACGCTGCTGACCGAGCACGAGGATCTCGAGGGTCAGCTTGCTGACCCCGAGCTCCACTCTGACCCGGTCCGCTCAAAGAAAGTCAACCGTCGCTACGCGGAGTTGTCGCGCATTGTTGCTGCGTACCACCAGTGGCGTCAGTTGACGGATGACCTTGCGGCAGCCACCGAAATGGCTGATGAAGATGAGTCGTTTGCTGCCGAAATTCCGGGGCTCACAGAGACGCTCGAAGCCGTTCAAGAGAAGCTTCGCCGCATTCTGATTCCCCGAGATCCCAACGATTCTCGTGACGTGATCATGGAAATCAAGATGGGTGAGGGCGGAGCCGAATCGGCTCTCTTCGCCGGCGACCTGCTGCGTATGTACTTGCACTACGCCGAGTCGAAGAAGTGGAAGACGGAGATTATTTCACAGACGTCGAGTGACCTCGGCGGCATCAAAGACGCTCAACTGGCGATCAAGGGTTCGTCAAGCGATCCCGCTGAGGGCGTGTGGGCCCACCTGAAATATGAAGGGGGTGTGCATCGCGTTCAGCGCGTGCCAGCCACCGAATCTCAGGGTCGCATCCACACCTCGGCTGCAGGTGTGCTCGTATTCCCTGAGGTAGACGAGCCCGAAGAGGTTGAGATTCATGCCAACGATCTCAAGATTGACGTCTATCGGTCATCGGGTCCCGGCGGTCAGTCGGTCAACACCACTGACTCCGCTGTTCGCATTACTCACCTTCCGACCGGCATCGTCGTGGCGATGCAGAACGAGAAATCGCAACTGCAAAACCGTGAAGCCGGCATGCGAGTGCTGCGGGCGCGCATCCTTGCGCGGTATCAGGAAGAGGCGGATGCTAAGGCGAGCGAATACCGCAAGAGTCAGATCCGCACAATGGATCGTTCGGAGCGCATTCGCACCTACAACTTCCCCGAAAACCGCATCGCTGATCATCGCACCGGCTACAAGGCCTACAACCTTGATCAGGCCATTAACGGAGCGATGGAGCCGGTCATCCAGTCGTGCATCATCGCCGATGAAGAGGCACGGCTGGCAGAAATCGGCAACGACTCCTAAGCAACGCAGTGACTGCCGAGCACAACAAGTGATTGTCGAGAACATGAATTGACGGCCGACCACAACATCAGCGTCACGGACCTTATTGGCAATGGCGCTGAGCTCTTGAGCGTTGGGGGAGTGCCCAGCCCGGCGGTTGATGCGGAGCTTCTTGTTGCCCATGTGCTCGAGCTGAGCCGGGGGGAGCTTCGAGCGCGAGCGGTGACCGGTGCAACGGTGCCGCCAGTGTTGCACACTCAAATCCGCGCACTTTTTGCTCGCCGGGCTGCCCGCGAACCCCTGCAGCACATCACGGGGATCGCGCCGTTTCGCAGCCTCGAGTTGCGGGTCGGTCCCGGTGTTTTTGTGCCGCGACCAGAAACAGAAACGGTCGTGCAGTTCGCGATCGACGCTCTCAATGCCAGTGCCACGCCCGAGCCAATCGGTGTCGATCTCGGCACCGGCAGCGGGGCCATTGCGCTGTCAATGGCCACCGAGGTTATTCGTTCACGCATCTACGCTGTCGAACTTTCCCCCGAGGCGATGCCGTACACAGCTCAGAACTTTCACCGCTACGGCCTCACCAATGCCACCCTGGTGAACGCCGATCTGGGTGAAGCGCTTGCCGAGCTCGATGGCACCGTTGACGTTGTAATCTCGAACCCGCCCTACATTCCTGCGGCCGCCATACCGCGCGATTTAGAGGTTCAACTTCACGACCCAGCATTGGCTCTCTACGGCGGCGAAGATGGCCTGGATGTGGTGCGCCGCGTGTCAACGACAGCGCGCCGTTTGCTTCACCAGGGCGGCACTCTCGTGCTTGAGCATGGCGAAGAGCAGGCATCGGCGATTGCCGCGCTGCTCACGGCAGACGGCTGGAACGCCGTAGCCCACCACAGGGACCTGCTCGGGCGAGACCGAGCCACGACCGCGCTGCTGTAGCTTTTACTCGCGGTGCTAGGCGCGCGCTTGGGCGAACTCTTCGATCGCTGCGTGCAACCCGGCCCCGTCGAGAAACTGGTGGCCGGTGATTCCGATCCCTTGTGCGCCAACAATGTTCTCTTCCCGATCATCGACGAAGAACGCGTTACCGGCTTTTATTCCGTAGGCCTCGAGCGTGCGCTCGTACACCACGGGGTCAGGCTTGCGCGCGCCGTAGTGGCTTGAGGTGCGCAGGTGATTGCCAAAGATATCGACAAGTTCTGGGGCCAGCGTCGGAAGGTGGTCGCCGAGAAGGGCGCCGTTGTTGGTGAGCAGGGTTACCTGACCCAGTTCTGAAGCGCGTCGTGCGGCGGCGAGCGAATCGGGCCACGGTGTCATTGCGGCGGCCCTGATTTCGACCCAGCGGTCGACATCCACTTTTTGCCCGATTGCTTCTTCGAAGGCGGCGAGGTACTCGTGCCCGGTCCGATAAAGGCCTGCTTCGGCTCCGATTTCGCCGTCGTGGTGCCACCAGAGGCGGCGCAGTTCGAGAAAGCTGAGGCTGGTCAACTCACTCATTGCGGCCATTCGCGCTCGCCAGTCGTAGTCGTAGAGCACGTCATCCATGTCAAAGATGAAAAGCAGCGTCATTGTTGGCCATCACTATCTGTTAGTCGTGCTCAGTCTTTCACTGTTTAGACCGGTACCATATTGGGGACATGGATGACCTTTACGATTGCGCAGACGATGCTCAGCTTCTCACCGGCATGCGGCTCGCTCGCGTTGCCCTCGGTCGAGGTGATCTCGTTGTCATACCCACTGACACTGTCTATGGCGTTGCTGCGGATGCGTTCCAACCCGCGGCCGTGCAGAAACTGATCGATGCAAAGGGGCGCACTCGCCAGTCCCCTCCGCCCGTGCTGATTCCGGGCATCCCGACCCTCGACGCTCTTGCTGCGGCGGTCCCCGATGAGGTGCGCACTCTGGTCGCCGAATTTTGGCCCGGTGGCCTGACGATTATTTTGCCGGCGCAGCCTTCGCTCAGTTGGGACCTGGGGGAGACCCACGGCACGGTTGCTTTGCGGATGCCGTCAAACCGCATCGCCCTTGAACTTCTGTCTGAGACTGGCCCGCTTGCGGTCTCGAGCGCCAACAGCACAGGTCTTCCTGCGGCTCGCACAGCAGTGCGAGCTCAAGAAATGCTCGGTGACTCGGTATCCGTATACCTCGATAATGGTGAGAGCGGCGAACTTGCGTCGACCATCGTTGATGCCACGGGGCTGCTGCATGAAGACGGCAAGTTGCGCATTGTGCGGGAGGGCGTCATCTCGGCCGACGCTATCCGTCAACTGATCGGGGCCGATCGTTGCGAATAATTTTCTATCTGCTCGTCGCAGGGATCGCGGCGATCGTTACCTATGCGCTCGCGCTATTGGTGCTCAAGCTGAGCCTCAAGTATCGGCTTTACCCCCAGGTTCGCCAGCGCGATGTTCATACTCGCCCCACCCCGCGCCTTGGTGGGGTGGCGATGTTCTTTGGCATTCTGGTGGCCTTTGCGGTGGCCTCCACTCTGGGCAACTTCTCGCTCATCTTCAACGAGCCGGGCAAAGTATTTGGTTTGTTGGGCGCCGCGCTGATCATCGTGATTATTGGTGTCGCCGACGATATTTGGGATCTTGATTGGCTAACCAAGCTTGCCGGCCAGATCATCGCAGCAGGGGTGCTCGCTTGGCAGGGCGTGCAGCTGTCCACTCTGCCCATTGGCGGCCAGACCATCGTTTCTCCGTACGTTTCTCTCATCATCACAATCTTTGCCGTTGTCTTGGTGATGAATGCCGTCAATTTCATCGACGGGCTCGACGGGCTCGTCGCGGGCGTCGCGGTGATCGCCAACGGCGTCTTCTTTGTCTATGCCTACCTGTTGCAGTCTCAAGCTCAGACCGAATACTTCAACTTGGCGTCACTCACCACGGCAATCCTCATTGGCGCGTGTGTAGGGTTCCTTCCGATCAACTTCCATCCCGCCAAGATGTTTATGGGCGACGCGGGAGCGTTGCTGGTCGGACTCCTGATGGCGGCATCCGCAATTTCTGTGACCGGGCAGGTGGATGCCAGCTACCTGGCCCAGCCCGACAAGTTCACCCTTGATTTCCTCCCTGCCTTCATCCCCATCCTGCTGCCCGTGGCGGTACTCGTTATCCCGCTGCTCGATTTCGGGCTCGCGATCATTCGCCGCCTGCGTGCGGGAAAGTCGCCGTTTACGGCTGACCGCAAGCACCTCCACCACCGCCTGCTCGACATGGGTCATTCGCATCTGCACGCCGTGCTGATTCTCTATAGCTGGACCGCCGTTGCCTCGGTGGGAGTGCTTGCGTTCACGTTCGTGCCGTGGCGTTGGGCGGCTCTCATGTTCGTTGCAGGGCTTGCGTTGTGTGCCGCGATCACTCTGGCTCCGCTGAGCCGAAGCAAAGCGCGCGAAGCCGCCGCACAGCGTGGCGGCCCGGAACCAGAATCTCTCACCGACGACGCACGCTACGACGGTTTGGATGCCGCATCCGCCGATACCTCACCAACGCACCACTCAAAGGAACCCATCGAATGAAGTCTTCCGCCATCCTCGGCCGCGCGCTCGCCTACGGCGCGATTCTGACTGTGGGCATAGCTTTGCTCGGGTCGGTAATTGGGTTCCTTGTTGCTGGCAGCTCTGGACTGGTCAGTGCCTTGATCGGGGCCGGCCTTACGGCGCTCTTCATGGGGCTCACCGCTGGCAGCATTGTGCTCGCGTCGCGCGCAACGAAAGGGGATCCTTCGAGCACCCTGTTCTTTGGAATCGTGCTCGGCGTCTGGCTGCTCAAGTTCGTCGTTTTCATCACGATTTTGGTCATTCTGCGCGGGCAACCGTTCTTGGATCCAGTGGTATTTTTCTTCGCGGTCCTCGCTGCGGTCGCTGGCAGCCTTGTTGTCGATGTGCTCGCCTTCGTTCACGCCCGCGAAAGCTACGTCCCCGGTGTCCAGCTACCGGGTGAAGGTAGCTCGACGTCAAACTAATCTGTCGGATTCGCCAGTTGATTCGTCGTGAGCGTAAATCTCTTGATAGGATTTGGATCAATTCGACCCCCACTTTCTCGCCGCGTGACTGCACGCCCCGATTCTGGAGACAGCGCTGTTACATCACGCTCTTACACTTCTAGCGCCCTTTGCCACCGATGACGGATCCGGCGACGGGGGTTTCACCGGTCCTTCGCTAGTCGACTTTTTCCCGCAAGCGTTCCTCTTCGAGGGAACACCGTTCGAGATTAACCGAATCATGATGGTCCGCTTTATTGCTGTCGCCGTCCTGATCTTGCTCTTCTGGCTCGGTACCCGTCGTATGCGCATGATCCCGGGCCGCGGCCAAAGCCTGATTGAGATGACTGTCGGCTTTGTTCAGTCGAACATCGCTGATGGTGCCCTTGGCAAAGAAGAGGGCAAGCGGTATATGCCGCTGCTCGCGACCATGTTCTTTATGGTGTTTGCGATGAACGTCACCGGCATTGTTCCCGGGCTCAACATTTCCGGCACATCGGTAATTGGTGTCCCCTTGGTACTCGCCGTAGTCGCGTACATCGCCTTCATCTACGCGGGCATCAAGAAACAGGGAATGAACTTTTTCAAGTCATCCTTGTTCCCTGCAGGGGTTCCGCCGTTGCTGTACATAGTCGTTACGCCGATTGAGTTCCTCTCGACCTTCATTCTTCGTCCAGTCACTCTTACTTTACGACTTCTGATGAACATGATCGCGGGCCACATGCTGCTCGTGCTGTGCTTCTCTGCGACGCAATTCTTCTTGTTCACCGCTGGTGGCCTGTTTGGGCTCTTCAGCATTGGCACCCTCGCTTTTGGCTTAATTTTCACCATCTTCGAGCTCCTCGTTGCGCTACTTCAGGCTTATGTCTTCACATACCTGACGGGCGTCTATATCCAGCTCGCGCTGGTCGAAGAGCACTAGACCGATCCCGGCATCCGCCTGGATTAAAAAACCACGGAAGGAAACACAAATGAACGTCGCAGAAGTGACTGGAAACATCGCCCCCCTCGCATTCGGTATTGCAACCATCGGACCGGCTCTGGGTGTAGGCATCGTTGTTGGCAAGACTGTTGAGTCGGTAGCACGCCAGCCAGAACTTCAGGGCCGTCTCACCGGTCTTATGTTCCTCGGTATTGCATTTATCGAGGCGCTCGCGTTCATCGCGATCGCTGTTGCATTCATCCCGTTCCCGTAACCACTAACCGACTGAGGAGGCTGGGATGCTTAGCGCACTACTGACTGCGGCGGAAGAAGAGCCCAACCTATTTTTTCCTGCAAGCTACGACATCATTTGGTCGGCTGTTTGCTTCGCTATCATTTTGTTCTTCTTCTGGAAGAAGTTTCTTCCTGCTTTGACGAAGACGCTGGATGCTCGCGCCGACGCCATCGAGGGTGGCATCAAGAAGGCTGAGATCGCTCAGGCTGAAGCTGCTGAGGCACTTGAGCACTACAAGACGCAGCTCGCTGAAGGTCGTGCTGAGGCCGCGAAGATTCGCGAACAGGCACGTCTCGAAGGAACCACGATTGTCAACGAGCTCAAAGAGCAGGCAACGCTAGAGGCTGCACGCATCACCGCGAACGCACAAGCCACGATCGAGGCCGAACGCCAAGCCGCTCTCGCATCGCTCCGCACCGAGGTTGGCTCACTGGCCATCGATCTTGCGTCGGGCGTCATTGGGCAAAGTCTGACCGACGACAAGAAATCTTCCGCGCTCGTCGATCAGTTCTTGGCCGACCTAGAAGCTTCAGAGAAGGCAAAGGCAAAGTAGTGGGATCAGCTACGAGAGAAGCGCTTGTCGCAGCGAAAGATGCTCTCGCATCGATCACTGCCAAGAACTCTCTGGCCACTGGCACAGAGCTGTTCGAAGCAGGACGCGTCGTCGGCAGTTCAGCCCAGTTGCGTTCCGCTTTGGCCGACCCTGCTACCGCTCGGGAAGACAAATCCGCAATAGTCGGTTCGGTTTTCTCGTCGCTGAGCGCCTCTACGCGCACCATACTTTCCGCCATCGTCGGTGCCCGCTGGTCGAATGCTGACGATTTGCTTGCGGGAATCGAGGAGATCGGAATTCGACTGATCGCTCAGTCGGCTCCGGCGAAGCTTTCCATCGGCGACGAGTTGTTCGCTTTCGGAACAACGGTTTCGTCCGACTCAGAGCTCGAACTGGCGGTGGGAAGCAAACTCGGTTCTGCCGAGTCGAAGTCCGCATTGGTGAACGAACTACTCACCGGCAAAGCGTCAGAACAGGCTGTCGTCATCATCGACCAGCTTGTTCAGCAGCCGCGCGGCCGCCGCATCGGTGAACTGGTCTCTACCGCCGCAAACATCGTGGCCGATCAAGCAGGTCAATCAGTCGCCACGATCACCACCGCTGCGCCGCTCACGCCTGTGCAGCTCGAACGTTTGCGTGTCGGCCTCACCAAGAATTACGGACGGGAGCTCAAGCTCAACGTGCGTCTCGACCCCTCGATCATCGGTGGGGTACGCGTTCAAATCGGCGACGAAGTCATCGACGGCAGCATCGCCACCAAGCTCAACGACCTCAAGATCCAACTCGCGGGCTAGCGAGTTAGCAGACCTTTCCACGGAATAGGAAAACACAATGGCAGAACTCAGCATCAGTCCGGACGAGATCCGCGACGCGCTCAAAGACTTCGTCAAGGCCTACGAGCCTGGCAAGGCAGCGACAACCGAGACCGGAACCGTCGTAGACGCCGCAGACGGCATCGCGCACGTCGACGGCCTCCCCGGCGTGATGGCCAACGAACTCATTCGATTCGCTGACGGTACCCTAGGCCTCGCCCAGAACCTCGACGAAGACGAGATCGGTGTGGTTATCCTCGGTGAGTTCGCCGGAATCGTCGAAGGAATGGAAGTTACTCGCACCGGCGAGGTCCTCTCCGCACCCGTCGGAGACGCCTTCCTCGGTCGCGTAGTTGACCCACTGGGTGCCCCCATTGATGGCCTCGGAGAGATCACAGCTGAAACTCGCCGTGCGCTGGAGCTTCAAGCTCCCGGCGTCATGGACCGCAAGAGTGTGCACGAGCCCATGCAGACCGGAATCAAGGCAATCGATGCCATGATCCCGATCGGCCGCGGACAGCGCCAGCTGATCATTGGTGACCGCCAGACCGGTAAAACGGCCATCGCGATCGACACCATCATCAACCAGAAAGACAACTGGGAGTCCGGCGACGAAAACAAGCAGGTTCGCTGCATCTACGTCGCTATCGGCCAAAAGGGTTCGACCATTGCTGCCGTCAAGGGCGCGCTCGAAGAGGCCGGCGCCATGGAGTACACCACCATCGTGGCCGCCCCCGCATCCGACCCCGCCGGCTTCAAGTACCTCGCCCCCTACACCGGTTCGGCCATTGGCCAGCACTGGATGTACGGCGGCAAGCACGTACTGATCATCTTCGATGACCTCTCCAAGCAGGCTGAGGCCTACCGGGCAGTATCACTTCTCCTTCGCCGTCCGCCAGGGCGTGAGGCATACCCCGGTGACGTGTTCTACCTGCACTCTCGCCTCCTCGAGCGTTGTGCAAAGCTCTCCGATGAGCTCGGTGCCGGTTCGATGACGGGTCTTCCCATCATCGAGACCAAAGCAAATGACGTTGCGGCCTATATCCCGACCAACGTGATCTCGATCACCGACGGCCAGATCTTCCTGCAGTCCGACCTGTTCAACGCTAACCAGCGCCCCGCCGTTGACGTGGGTATTTCGGTCTCACGTGTCGGCGGAGACGCTCAGGTGAAGTCGATCAAGAAGGTTTCAGGAACGCTGAAGCTTGAGCTTGCTCAGTACCGCTCCCTCGAGGCCTTCGCGATGTTCGCATCCGACCTCGACCCCACCAGCCGTCGCCAGCTTGCCCGAGGCGCACGACTCACCGAGCTGCTTCGCCAGCCCCAGTACTCGCCGTTCCCCGTCGAGAACCAAGTTGTTTCGATCTGGGCCGGCACCAACGGCAAACTCGACGAAGTCCCTGTCGAAGACATTCTTCGTTTCGAAAGTGAACTGCACGACCACCTCGCACGCAACACCAAGATACTCGACACCCTCCGCGAGAAGAATGTACTCGATGACCAGCTGATCGCTGACATGGATGCCGCAGTCGACGAGTTCAAGCTGGGCTTCCAGACGGGCGAGGGCAAGACGCTCAATTCTGTCGGATCCGAGCAGTTCGAAGAGATCGCTGAAGAAGACATCGCCCAAGAGCAGATCGTCAAGCAAAAGCGCTGAGCTCTGCACAAGTGATAATCGAACAAGTGATCATCGACCAACACGACATAGAAAGTTAGAAAGCCATGGGAGCGCAACTTCGGGTCTACCGGCAGAAAATTAGTTCTGCCAAGACGACCAAGAAGATCACACGCGCGATGGAGCTGATCTCCGCGTCGCGCATTCAGAAAGCGAAACAGCGGGTGGCCGCATCGGGTCCGTACTCGCGTGCCGTCACGCGCGCCGTCTCGGCGGTGGCGACTTTCTCAAACGTCGATCACGTGCTGACAACCGAGCCAGAGACTGTCGACCGCGCAGCAGTCGTCATCTTCTCGAGCGACCGTGGTCTCGCGGGAGCGTTCAACACGAACGTTCTCCGCGAAGCTGGCGAACTCGCAGCTCGGCTCGAACGCGAAGGCAAACAAGTTGTTTACTACCTCGTAGGTCGAAAGGCCGCAGGGTATTTTGCCTTCCGTAAGCGTGATGCTGAGCAAATTTGGACCGGCGGAACAGATTCGCCCGTATTCGAGATTGCGAAAGAAATCGGCGACGCCGTCGTGCGCAAGTTCTTGCAGCCGGCAAGCGAAGGCGGAGTAGACGAGATCCACATCGTCTACAACCGCTTGGTGAGCATGCTGCTGCAGGTTCCAGAGGTTGTTCGTCTACTCCCCTTGGAGATCGTTGAAGGTGTGGAAGCACCCGACAAAGGTGACTTGCTTCCGCTCTACGAATTCGAACCAGAGGTAGACAAGGTGCTCGATGCCCTGCTGCCTGTCTACATCGAGAGCCGCATCTTTAACGCCATGCTTCAGTCTGCCGCTGCAAAACACGCTGCGACGCAGAAGGCAATGAAGTCTGCAAGCGACAACGCAGACAAGCTCATCAACGACTACACGCGCTTGGCAAACAACGCGCGTCAGTCGGAGATCACCCAGCAGATTTCCGAGATCGTGGGCGGCGCGGACGCCCTCAGCTCGGCTAAGTAAGAACCATAGATAGGGAAGCCATGACTGAAAAAGCCCCGGCCAAGAAGGCCCCAGCCAAAAAAACGCCAGCCAAGAAGGCGCCAGCTAACACGGCGGCAGCAACTGTTGCCGGTATTGGTCGCATCTCGCGTGTAATCGGTCCCGTTGTGGACGTCGAGTTCCCGCACGATTCGATTCCCGGAATCTACAATGCGCTCAAAACCAACGTCACCATTGGTGGCGAAACTACGGAGATTACGCTCGAGGTCGCACAGCACCTCGGCGACGACGTAGTTCGCGCCATCGCGCTCAAGCCCACAGACGGACTCGTTCGTGGCCAAGAAGTTCGCGACTCCGGCGAGCAGATCACGGTTCCCGTTGGTGATGTCACCAAGGGCAAGGTGTTCAACGTTACCGGCGACATCCTCAACGCGGATGAAGACGGCAAGGTCAACGGCGAAACCGTCGAGATCACCGAGCGCTGGCCCATCCACCGCAAGCCACCGGCATTCGACCAGCTCGAGTCGAAGACTGAACTCTTCGAAACGGGCATCAAAGTTATTGACCTCCTCACCCCCTACGTGCAGGGCGGAAAAATTGGCCTGTTCGGTGGTGCCGGTGTTGGTAAGACCGTTCTGATCCAAGAAATGATCCAGCGTGTAGCTCAGGATCACGGTGGAGTTTCCGTATTCGCCGGTGTTGGTGAGCGCACCCGTGAAGGTAACGACCTCATCGCCGAAATGGATGAAGCGGGCGTCTTCGACAAGACCGCACTCGTCTTCGGCCAGATGGATGAGCCGCCAGGAACGCGTCTCCGCGTTGCGCTCTCGGCCCTCACCATGGCTGAGTACTTCCGCGACGTGCAGAAGCAGGACGTTCTGTTGTTCATCGACAACATCTTCCGCTTCACCCAGGCAGGATCCGAAGTGTCGACCCTTTTGGGTCGTATGCCATCTGCCGTGGGCTACCAGCCGAACCTTGCCGACGAGATGGGTATCCTTCAGGAGCGCATCACCTCGACGCGTGGTCACTCAATTACGTCGCTTCAGGCAATTTATGTTCCTGCTGACGATTACACCGACCCGGCACCGGCAACGACCTTCGCCCACTTGGATGCCACGACTGAGCTCAGCCGGGAAATCGCGTCGAAGGGTCTGTACCCCGCCGTTGACCCGCTCACCTCAACGAGTCGCATCCTCGACCCCCGTTACCTGGGTGCCGACCACTACCGTGTTGCCACGAACGTGAAGCAAATCCTCCAGAAGAACAAGGAACTCCAGGAGATCATTGCGATTCTCGGTGTTGATGAGCTCTCTGAAGAAGACAAGATCAGCGTTTCGCGTGCGCGCCGCATCCAGCAGTTCCTCTCGCAGAACACCTACATGGCGAAGAAGTTCACCGGTGTTGACGGTTCGACCGTTCCGCTCAAGGAGACCATCGAGTCCTTCGACGCGATCGTCAAGGGTGAGTTTGATCACGTCGCTGAGCAGGCGTTCTTCAACGTCGGTGGAATCAACGATGTTGAAGAGCAGTGGGCAAAGATTCAAAAGGAGAACGCCCAATAATGGCCGTTCTCACGGTGAGCGTCGTCTCTGCCGACCAGGAACTCTGGTCGGGAGAGGCGAGCCAGCTCATTGCGCGCACCACCGAAGGTGAGATCGGAATTTTGCCCGGCCACGTACCAATCCTCGCAATTCTGGCGAAGGGCGAGGTTCGCGTCACTGCCACAGATGGGTCTCAAATCACCGCAAACGCAGATAACGGATTCCTCTCTGTGGAGAACAACACGGTAACAGTCGTGGCGAGTTCCGCAGAGTTGGTCTAGTTTTCGTTTTATGCTAATCGTAATGGCCGGGTTGTCGGGCGCAGGAAAGAGCACTCTCGCACAGGTGGTTGGCGCGCGCCGCAGGATCACCGTGCTGTCGGTGGATCAGATCGAAACAGCGATTCTGAAAGCGGGAATCAGTGCCGGGCAGCCCATTGGCTTAGCCGCGTATTTGGTTGCTGAAACTCTTGCCGAGTCAGTGCTCATGCACGATCGCGACATCATCATCGACGCGGTGAACGCTGTGGATCCTGCCCGTGAGCAGTGGGTAAATCTTGCTGAGCGCACGGGGTCAGGAGTTCGGTTCATCGAAGTGGTGTGCTCTGACCGGGAAGAACACAAGAACCGGCTTGTCGAACGCGCAGCGAAGCGACAGGAGGCCGGAGCCGCTGTTCGCAAAGGAGTGGAACATAACTTGGATGAGTACTCTCCTTGGACGGGAGCAAGCGGCGCGGTAGCGCGAATCACACTCGACTCCGTCGGCGCGATCGGCGTCAATGTTGAGCGTGCGATTGCCTTTCTTGACGCGTGATCGTCCTTCTTCCGCCCTCTGAGACGAAGCGTGATGGGGGAACTCAGGGTTCGCGGCTCAACCTGTCGAAGTTCATGTTTCCTGCGCTGACAGGCGCACGACAGGCTGTCGTAGCCGGATTGACCCAAATCAGCAATGATTCGGATGTTGCCCGAAAGGCTTTGGGTCTCAGCGCAAAACAACAGTTCGAGGTAGAGCGAAACCGTGTGCTTGAGACCGCGCCGGTAATGCCGTCGCTGGAGCGCTACACGGGAGTGCTTTTCGATGCCCTTGACGCGCCAAGCATGACCTCAGGGGAGCGCGAATTTGCTCACAGCACGGTGTTGGTGCATTCTGCTCTTTTCGGACCGGTGGGGGCGGGCGACCCCGTCCCCGCGTATCGACTCTCCCACAACTCAAAACTGCCCGGCCTCACCCTGAAGCGTCACTGGTTCACGCAGGTAACCGACACTCTGGCGGCTGTTCCTGGGCTGCAGCTGGATCTTCGTTCTGAGGCATATGCGCAACTAGGAGCAGCCTCCCACAACAGCGTCTATCTTCGCGTTGTCACCGAAGGAACTGACGGTAAGCGTGTGGCATTGAGCCATTTCAATAAAAAGTCAAAGGGACTATTTTTGCGCGCGCTGATCAACGCAGGGATTAGGCACTCGACCGTGGATTCGCTGGTTTCGTGGGCGCAGAGTGCCGGATTCCGCCTTGAAGCTGGCGCGCCCGGGGAACTCGACCTCGTAGTGTCGAGTGCCTAGCCCTTGAGCCTTAGCACTCGAGCACTCGAGCGCTCAGCACTTGAGCCTTAGCGTTGAGTCGTGCGCCAGCAGCCCTCGATATGGTCATCAACCATGCCGGTGGACTGCATCAGCGCATACATCGTGGTGGGGCCAACAAACCGGAATCCGTGGGTTTTGAGGGCTGTGCTCATTGCGGTCGACTCGAGTGTCACCGCCGGCACATCATCGAGAGAGACAAATCGGCGCGTGCGCGGCGGGGGAGCGAACTGCCAGAGCAGTGTGTCGAGTGCTCCGGCTGCCGCCTGGGTGAGCTCTAATACTGCGTGGGCGTTGCTGATGGCCGCCAACACTTTGAGTCGATTGCGAATAATGCGCGGATCATCGAGCAGCCGAGCGATGTCTTCATCTCCATACCGGGCAATCGTGGCCGGATCGAACTGGTCGAACGCGTCACGCAGGCCTTCACGTCTCCGGAGAATTGTGATCCAGGAGAGCCCCACCTGAAAAGCCTCAAGCATGATCTTCTCGAATAGCCGCTGATCACCGTGAAGGGGAGTGCCCCATTCTGTGTCGTGATAGTAGCGATAGAGCTCATCGTTGCCGACCCAGCCGCATCGCGCCCTGCCGTCGTCTGCGATGAGAAGTGACCGACGATCACTCATCGGTGGGCTATTCCTTCATGGGTGAGTAGCCACACTTTAGTTGGGATGCCGTCGCCACCGCTGTATCCGGTGATGCGCTGATCTGATGCGAGTACACGATGGCAGGCAATGATGATCGGGATCGGATTAGCGCCAACCGCACCACCTACCGCGCGGCCAGCGGTGGCGCGACCGGTCGCCCGACCGATATCGGCGTAGGACACGGCCGAGCCGAACGGCAGTTTCATCAGCTCGCTCCAGACGGAGCGCTGAAACTCCGTTCCGCGGGTGGAGAGCGGTAGCTCGAATGCCCGCCGCTCTCCTGAGAAGTATTCGGTGAGTTGGTGCACCGCCTGGTCGAGCACTGCGCACGATCGCTCATCGTCGTTATCCCGGGGAAGAGCCCCAGACTTTTCGATAGCGAGTCCCGTGATGTGTTCCCCGTCGCTGACTAGCTCGATGCGACCGAGAGGAGAGGGCGTACGGAGCAGATAGGGACGCTCGGTGTGGAGTGTGGTGCCTGGTTGCATGCTTCGAGCGTAATCCCGACTCTCGATCTCTCGCTGGCTATTTTCGGACATTGCGGCATGGCGCCCAGAGTGCACCTATGTTGAGGACGGGTTCTACAACCCGGTGTCGCTGCGCGGCTCGATGTTGATGCTGGTGTTCAGCTCACCAATCGTGGCGTTGAGAGCCTCCAGCTCGACCACCATTTGATCGTAAACAGCGACATCCGTATCGATAGCGGCATAGAGAGCATTCAGAACTCCCTGACGCTCGATCAAGGCTGCACGCTCTTGATTGAACTGCGCAACGGAGTTGAACTCGCCCGCATCCGCACGCGCATTGAAGCTATCAATATCGCCGTTGAGACGGTCGTAGCCGGCGTTGTAAGAGTCGTAATCTGCGTCGATACCGACGCGAAGATCATCCAACTCGCTCACCAGTTTTTTACTAGCGTCCCGCTGGGCCGTGAACACCACATTTGATTTTTCGTGAAGAGCCACGACTGCTGAACGATCGAGGAAATACCTCGCATAGTATTGCTTGAGCTCAGGGGCGACGTCCGAAAATTCCGTTCCAATAATCGAATGCAATTCGTTCGATCGTTCGCCAGGCTGAGTCTTCGCGTAAAACTCGAGCGTCGCTGAGAACTCCGGATCGTCGGTGAGGCGTTCCGCTTCCGCTTCCAACAGCGGGGTGAGCCGCGTGCGCTCTGCAGCAGAAATACGATCCCATGCGGCGTGAAGCATTTCGTGCGCGGCGACGACCGCTTCGATGCCGGCGAGACGGTCATCCTTCACATCAAAAAGATAGATCAACTTCTCGCCAGGAAAATAGCAGCCGAGTACCCCGAAATCTTCTTCAACATTCGCGCACGTGCTGTTGAAAGTGGGGTTCGATTGAATCGCGGGCTGACTGGCGTAAAACAAGAACTCGCCCTCACCCGACATGCTCGCCTCAGTTACGTATCGCGCAACGGCGGTGGAAGGCTCGAACTGCCAGACAACGAATTGATCGGCGATGCGCTGCTGATTGGTCAGCGCCCACACCCCACCAGCGATAATCGACAGGTTCAGCAGAGCAGCCAAGACAATTGCAACCGCGCGCGCCCCAGATCTCGCAGGTCGCGGATGACGGGCCAGCCCCGCGGACGAATTATCCTCAGTACTCACAGCAATAACTCTAACGGAGCCGTGGTGTGACTCAGTGCATCACTGTTGCGTTTCTAGAGACGGTTCCACGCCTCGGTAAGCACCGAGCGCAAGATTGCTTCGATCTCGTCAAACTCCGCCGGACCAATGGTCAGAGGCGGTGCCAACTGAATCACGGGATCCCCTCGATCGTCAGCGCGACAGTACAATCCGGCCTCGAACAATGCCTTAGAGAGGAACCCGCGCAACAGTCGCTCTGACTCGTCGTCGTTAAAGGTCTGTTTCGTTGCCTTATCTTTGACCAACTCGATCCCAAAAAAGTAGCCATCCCCGCGCACGTCACCGACGATAGGCAGGTCGAGTAGTCGCTCGAGAGCCGCCCGGAACTTCGGCGAATTCTCTCGAACGTGCTCGTTCAGCTTCTCTTCTTCGAAAATGTCGAGGTTTTCGAGCGCAACAGCAGCCGAGACCGGGTGCCCACCAAAGGTGTACCCGTGGTAAAACGCGGTCGCTCCGTGCTTGAAGGGCTCGTAAATGCGGTCGGAAACAATCGTGGCACCCAGAGGAGAGTAGCCGCTGGTCATCCCCTTGGCACACGTGATCATGTCGGGAATATAGTCGTACGCGTCGCAGGCAAACATATGGCCGATGCGTCCGAAAGCGCAGATTACTTCATCGCTGACCAAGAGCACGTCGTACTCGTCGCAGATTTCACGCACACGCTGGAAGTAGCCGGGGGGTGGCGGAAAACATCCGCCCGAGTTCTGTACGGGTTCCAAGAACACCGCGGCCACGGTTTCTGGCCCTTCGAACTGAATCATCTCTTCGATGCGATTTGCCGCCCACAACCCAAACTCTTCTTCGGTACCGTGGAAGCCCATCTCCTCAGCGCGGTAATAGTTGGTGTTGGGCACGCGAAAACCGCCAGGCACCAGGGGCTCAAACATCTCTTTCATTCCGGGGATGCCCGTGATGGCGAGTGCGCCCTGGGGGGTGCCGTGGTAGGCGACTGCGCGCGAGATAACCTTGTGCTTCGTGTGGCGCCCCTGCAGTTTCCAATACTGTTTGGCAAGTTTGAATGCGGTTTCGACAGCTTCGCCGCCGCCGGTCGAAAAGAACACTCGATTGAGATCGCCGGGGGCATAGCCGGCCAGTCGGTCAGCGAGTTCAATGGCTTTCGGATGTGCGTACGACCACAGCGGGAAGAAGGCCAGCTCTTCAGCCTGCTTGGCAGCGGCCGCAGCTAGACGCTTGCGACCATGACCCGCATTGACAACGAAGAGGCCACTCAACCCATCAAAGTACTTGTTGCCCTTGCTGTCATAAATGTGGTGGCCCTCGCCGCGCACAATAATGGGCACACCGTGGCCGTCCTCCATTACCGACTGGCGCGTGAAGTGCATCCAGAGGTGGTCTTGTGCTTTTTGCTGCAGATCGGCTTCGTCGAACTCTGACATGACTGACACTTTCTTGAGTGGGGTTGGGGGCGCCGCTTAGCGGGTGCCCCAGTTGTAGAACTGTTTGTGGAGGCGCAAGTAGACGAATGTTTCTGTCGAGCGCACGCCCGGAATTCCACGGATGTCGCGGTTGAGAAGGTCGATCAGGTCGTTGTCGTTTTCGCAGACCACCTCAACGAGAAGGTCGAAGCTACCCGCAGTAAGAACGACGTAGTCGACGGCGGGGAGCTTGCCAATTTGTTCGGCGACAGCCGTGGTGTCTCCTGAAATCTGGATGCCGATCATGGCCTGCCGAAAGAAGCCCAACTGCATCGGATCGGTAACCGCCACGACCTGCATGACACCGGAGTCGGTGAGTTTTTGCACGCGCTGGCGAACGGCGGCCTCGCTGAGCCCGACCGCTTTGCCGACTTCGGCATAGGAGCGACGCCCATCATTTTGCAACTGTTCGATAATTGCTTTCGAGACGTCATCGAGGTGCACCGGCTTGGTGGCTGAACTGCGTGACGAGGTGCTCATGCCTCGATTTTGTCAGTTGAAACGACCTTCTGCAAGTGATTCCGTACCAAAATAGTCTTTTCACAGCGGAAATCGACAGTTCAGCAGTGGATTCTTGGCGGCGTGCTCGGTATCTTGGAGGAATGAGCGCATCTGAGATCCATAACTTCATCAACGGCGAATACGTTGCAGCCCGCACCACGAAAAGTTTCGACGTGATTGATCCTGCCACTGAGCAGAGCTATGCAACGTCACCGGTGTCGTCGGCTGCGGACGTCGACGATGCTTACAGGGCAGCGGCATCCGCATTCGAAACATGGGGCGAAACCACCCCGGCAGAGCGCCAGCTGGCACTGTTCCGAATCGCTGACGCGATGGAAGCCCGCGCCGAAGAGTTTGCCGATCGGGAATCGAAAGACACCGGGAAGCCCCGAGCGAGCCTTGTGGCAGATGAGATTATGCTGTCAGTGGACCAGATCCGTTTCTTTGCCGGGGAGGCCCGTCATCTCTCAGGAATGGCATCCGGCGAATACATGAAAGACCACACCTCGTCGATACGTCGTGAACCTATCGGTGTCATCGGTCAGGTTGCCCCGTGGAACTACCCGCTCAACATGGCGGTCTGGAAGGTTGCGCCGGCAATCGCCGCAGGAAACACCACGGTTCTGAAACCGAGCGACACGACACCATCGTCGACGCTGCTGTTTGCGGAGATCGCCGCAGAATTCCTCCCCGCCGGCGTTTTTAATGTGATCACGGGTGATCGAACCACCGGCGGGCTCATGATCGACCACAAGACCCCGCAGATGGTCTCGATCACTGGCTCGGTGCGCGCCGGGATGGAGGTCGCCAAAGCGGCATCCGTCGACCTCAAGCGCGTTCACCTGGAACTGGGGGGCAAGGCCCCCGTCGTGGTGTTCAACGACGCCGACATCTCTGCCGCGGTGGCGGGGATCGGCGCAGCAGGCTATTTTAATGCCGGCCAAGATTGCACGGCAGCAACCCGCGTGCTGGTGCACGAAGATGTGCACGATGAGTTCGTCAGAGAACTGGTCTCCTGGACACGCGAGAACGCCAAAACCGGTGCGCCGCACGACGATGTCTACTTTGGCGCCATCAACAACGCCAACCAACTGGCGCAAGTTGCGCGAGTTATTGATGAACTGCCCTCGCACGCTCAGATAGACCTCGGCGGTCAACGCCAGGGCCAACAGGGATACTTCTTTGAAGCCACAATTGTGTCGGGGCTCCACCAAGATGACTCCGCTGTGCAGAACGAGATCTTCGGCCCCGTCATCACCGTGCAGAAATTCCGTGACGAGAATCAGGCCCTGGAGTGGGCCAATGGCGTGGATTACGGTCTCGCCTCAAGCGTGTGGACAAAGGATCATGCCCGAGCGATGCGATTCGCCAAGCACCTTGACTTCGGGTGTGTGTGGATCAACACCCATATTCCCATCGTTGCCGAGATGCCCCACGGTGGCTTCAAGCACTCCGGGTATGGAAAAGATCTTTCGAGCTATGGCTTTGAGGACTACACACGGATCAAGCACGTCATGAGTTTTATCGGACAAGCATGATGGTCTGGCGCGGCGCAGGGCCCGCATGCCTAACGGCACCCCGCATGCCTAAACTGGCCCCGTGACTCACGACTTCGACGAAACGATCGCCGCGGGCGAGCGCCCCCACGTGAGGCGTACCGAACCAGACAGCGATGACACGATCATTCGCCCGGCCCCGGCCCCGGCCCCGGCCCCGGCCCCGGCCCCGGCCCCGGCCCCGGCCCCGGCACCGCCACCGCCATCGGCTTCGGCACCGGCTTCGGCACCGAAACCGCTGCGCGCCCCGCTCTTGGCCTCGTCGGCTGGTGCTGAATCCACGACTCCGGCGCCCTCCGCGGAGGGGTCCGCTCTGCACTATCGGGTGCAGTTGGAGGGTGACGCTGCCGACCATAACTTGGAGCGTCCCTGCATCTTCGGACGGGATCCGCGACCACCTCGTATTATTCGTGGGGTGGCGCCCAAGCTGATCGCCGTTGATTCCCCCAACCGTGAGGTCTCTGCCGCCCACCTAGAAGTGCGCGAGCTGGGAGCATCCGTTATCGTGACTGATCTTCGTTCTACGAACGGTTCGCTTGTTCAGGCGCCGGGCAATCCCGTGCAGAAACTGCGCCAGGGTGAGTCGGTGGTGGTTTCTGCGGGCACGCTGGTAGATATTGGAGACGGAAACATTATTCGGATTCTGCCGCGGCAGGCTCTGGAGTGAATTGTGCAGGAAGGTAGCCGTGACCGAAATCGGCAGCAACAACTCCGGCCACACCATCGCACTGCCGGGCCAACCCAGCCAAACATTTACGTTTGCTTGGGCTGCGGGCACGCACACCGGACATCGGCGCGCCGCGAACGAGGACAGCTATGTCGCCCGATCCCCGATGTTTGCTGTTGCAGACGGCATGGGTGGTCACTGGGCCGGTGATCTTGCCAGTGCCGCAGTGGTGGAGGGACTCGACGATGCGATTTCGGGTGATTTCATGCCCGCCCGGGCCGTCGAACGTGCTCTTGAGCGCGCCACAGACCACATCGGTCTGATTGCGCAGGATAGCGAGCTCGGTGTTGGCACCACGGTTACGGGAGCCATCGTCACCGAACATCGTGAATCCGCCTGTTTCGCTATTTTTAATGTCGGCGATAGCCGCGTGTATTCATTCGAGAAGGAGACTCTCACCCAAATCACTCGAGACCATTCGGTGGTGCAAGACCTTGTAGAGGCGGGCCTCATCTCTCGTGATGAAGCAGAGAGTCATCCTGATGCGAACATCATCACGCGCGCGATTGGGTTCAATGCGGCTCCCTCTCCCGATTTTTGGATGGTGCCGATCCGCCTAGGCCAGCGTCTGCTGATCTGCTCTGACGGGCTCACCCGCGAGGTCACTGATGCGGAGCTTGCGCTCCACCTCTCAGAGCGACGAGACCCGGTCACTACGGTGTCCGCGTTGATCGATTCGGCACTCGATGGCGGTGGTCGAGACAACATCACCGCGATCATTGTTGATGTCGTGAAGGTGCCTAAAGCGCACTAAGCGAAACTTCCCCGTGTTCGGCGCGCACCGTTGGTTCCCAGTCAACGGACAGAAACCGAATGTTGAGCGATTGCTCACTTAGAATGGTCGAAATCGTTGACATGTTAGGGGTGTGATGTGGCTCGAAGACTGCCCTCGCAACCCCCAGCGTTGCCGGGATTCTCGCACGTGCACGTTCTCGGTTCCGGCGGCTTTGCTGACGTGTTCCTCTACGAACAGAACATGCCCAGGCGGCAAGTCGCCGTGAAGGTCATGTTGAGCGAAGTGGTCAACGACCAAGTGCGCCAGATGTTTCAGGCTGAAGCGAACCTGATGGCCCAGCTCAGCGCGCATCCGTCAATCTTGACGGTGTATCAGGCGAGTGTGTCATCCGACGGGCGGCCCTACCTGGTGATGGAACTCTGTTCCTCGACGCTCAACCAGCGCTACAGAGCAGAGCGACTGCCCGTGCCAGAGGTGCTCCGCGTGGCGATCAAGATCGGAAGTGCGATCGAGACCGCCCACCGCGCCGGGGTGCTGCACCGAGATATCAAGCCGTCAAACATTTTGACCACCGCCTATGGTCATCCGGTGCTGTCTGACTTTGGTATCGCAGCGACGTTGAGCGAGTCAGAAAATCTTGAAGCGGTCGGCATGTCCATTCCGTGGTCTGCCCCGGAAGTGTTGATGGATGAGACTGCCGGCACGATTGAGTCCGAACTGTGGTCGTATGCCGCGACCGTGTACTCGTTGTTGGCCGGCCGCTCACCGTTCGAAGTGCCGGGGGAGTCCAACAAGTCCGCTGACCTGATTGCACGAATCAACCGCGCAAAACCTCGGCTAACGGGCCGCGGCGATGTGCCGGAGAGCCTCGAGAGTGCTCTGGTGCGAGCGATGTCGCGCAAGGCAGAATCCCGTCAGGGAAGTGTTTTGGAACTGGTGCACGAACTTCAGGCTGTGGAATCTGAAATTGGCCTCACCCAGACGCCCATCGAAGTAGCGATGGACGACTGGGCGCTCGCGACGGTTGCGGAGCTCGAAGATCGTACCCGCATTCGGCCAAGCCAGGCGGTACCGAGTTCGTCAGCTCAGCGTCGTAAACGTCGAAGGCCGGTCGCCATCGATGAGAACTTTGGATCGTTCGACAGCGAGGGTGTCGTCGATACGGTGTCTGGTCGAAAGGCAGACTCCAGTTCGCCGACCCTGGGTGGGGGAAAGCAAGTAGTAGCGTGGGTCGGCGTGGTGGTAGCGGCGCTGGTGGTCGTTCTTGGAGCGACCATCACCTTCGTGCAGTTGCAGTCCCGATCAGAGGGGCTCCCGAGGGTCAGTGACATTCGTGCCGCCGTGTCGAGCGGAGTTGTGGAGTTTTCTTGGGCGGATCCCGGAATCGAGCCGGAGGACTCCTACCAGATCACCACTACCGACGGTCAGCCGCCTGTGCAGCAGCGTGAACCTAGTTTCGTTGTTGGTGCGGAAACAGGCGAAAATGTCTGCATTTCTGTGACGGTGACCCGTGACGGCAAGTCGGGTCCTGTGAGCTCTCAGAAGTGTGCTGTGTTGCCGTGACGACGGTGAGTGGGTCGGAGTGTGGTTGTGGCTAGCGGTGTGCGTGCGATGCGTCGTTCTACCGCGGTGATCGTCGTGAGTGTCGTTGCAATCGTCGCACTCATCACAACGGTTGCCGTGGTGTCGACGGGGTACACCGCTCAGCGCGTCAATCTGGCTGACGGCGCGGTGTGGGTCGCCAATAACCAACAGCAGGCGATTGGCCGTGCGAGCACTGAAGTTCTCGAGATCAATTCAATCGTGGATGCTCAGAGCGCCGACCTTGAGGTCGTTCAACAGGGTGAGAATGTGTTGCTTTTCGATCGCGCGGAGAGCACTATCGATGTGGTTGATCCCGCGTTCTCGGAGGTTTCCGAGAGTATCGCGCTGCCACCGAACCAGCCTGAGGTTTATTTTGCTGGAGACAATGTTGTGGTTCTTGAGCACGGCACCGGCGAAGTGTGGATCCTCCCGTACGATGATTTTCTGAATTTCGACTCTGAGTCGGTTGCGTCACTCAGTCTCGGTGCTGACGCGATTGTCAGTGTTGACGAGAACGGACTGTTGTTCGCCTTCTCCCCGTCGACGGGTCAACTCTTCCGAGTCAATTCGGCGATCACCGACACCGCCGAGTCAAGCATGATTGTCGATCTCGACACAACCGCAGAACTCAGCATTACTTCGGTTGCTGGGCAGTGGGCGATTCTTGACGAGGATGCCCAACTGCTTTATATGGATGGGAGAGCTGTTGATGTCAGTGACCTCATCGACGGCGGAAGCGGTGCTGCATTGCAGCTCCCTTCCGTGGGCGGAGAGCGGTTGCTTATTGGCTATAGCGCTGGGTTGTTAGCTGTTCCGCTGAGCGGTGCCGCGGCGGTCGGTCTCAGCACGGGCCAGACAGGATTGGCTACGCCGCCATTGCGAGTAGGAGATTGCGAGTTTGCCGCCTGGACCAATGGTGAGAACTGGCGCCGGTGTGCCGCCGATTCTGGCAATGGTGTGATGCTTCAGCTGCCTGAGATGGAGCCCACCGCGCAACTCGCCTATGCAGTCAACGGAACGCGTGCCGTCCTCAACGACCGGCTGACGGGTCGCACTTGGGCGGTGCAGGGTGATGGCGAACTCATCAACAACTGGAATCAACTCATCACGAATGATGAAGAGCAGCCTGACGTTGAACAAAATCTTTTCGATGTTGACCCAGAGGTCGACAAAGTGCAGCAGCCCCCTGTTGCCGTCAACGATGCTTTCGGGGCCAGACCAGGTCGCGCAACGGTGCTCCCCGTGCTCCTGAATGATTACGATGCGAACGGTGATGTTCTTGTTGTAGATGAATTGCCGACCATAGCAGCGGGGATTGGTCGGATTGACCGCATCACTGAGCGGCAGCAGATCCAGATCACTCTCGAACCCGGCGCGACTGGCCAAGTGAGTTTTGACTACACCATCAGCGATGGTCACGGGGGGACGGCGACGGCAAACGTAGTCGTTGACATTCGGGCCGATTCAGAGAATGCTCCGCCGCAACAAATGCGAGCCACAAAGTTCACAGCGCATTCGGGGGGCCGAGTCGGTGATTGGGTTCTTGGCGACTGGGTCGACCCCGATGGCGACGCTTTTTATCTCACCAGCGCATCGGTCGCAGAACCCGACGCCGTGAGCTATAAGCCCGGTGGCGACGTCGTATTTTCTGATGCGGGTGAGGGAAGCGAGCTCACAATTGTCACCCTTGTTGTCTCCGATGGAAACAGCGAAAGCTCCGGGACGATCTCCGTAGCTGTCCTGCCGCTTGGCGAAGTGCCGATCGAGGCCGACCCTTTTGTTGTGCTTGCGTATGCGGGTAAAGAAGTCACCGTCTCACCCCTGTCACATGTTCGTGGTGGCAACGGCAACATCCGGCTCAATAGCGTGCCTGCTAAGACTGGCGCGCAGGTTGTACCCAGCTATGAGAAAGGTACTTTCCGTTTCAGTAGCGACGAGATTCGCAGCCACAACCTGGAATATGTGGTCACGGATGGCAACCTCACGCACACGGCAATTGTGCGAATCGACGTGGTCGCGCCGCCGGATGTCAATACATCGCCCGTTACGGTTCCTAAGACGATCTTTGTGCGGACGCTTCAGAATGAGCGAATCGATGTCGCCGGCACCGACGTTGATCCTGCTGGCGGTGTTCTCCTCGTAACCGAAATCATGAACTTGGATGCCGAATCAGGTGTTCGCGCCGAAATCTTAGAACAGCGACTCGTGCGTGTAAGTCTCGAGAATCCGCTCGATGATGGGCCGGTGAACTTCAACTACCGCATTAGCAACGGACTTGCTGATGCGGTTGGCGTTATCACTGTCGTGGAGATTCCAGCCCCGCCCCAGTTTCAAGCGCCGATAGCAAACGATGACTCGATAACGGTGCGCGTCGGCCAAGCTGTCGACATCCGCGTGCTTCAGAACGACGAACACCCTGATGGCTTCGAATTGACGCTGGTTCCCCAGCTAGCTCAAGACTTGCCTGACGATTCGGGGCTCCTGTTCGCCTCGGGTGAGGTGCTGCGCTACCTTGCGCCCGAACGAATCGGGAACTTCACTGCGGCCTATCGCGTCGAGGGCCCTGACGGTCAATCAGGGACCGCGATCGTGCGTATCGCGGTGCGTGAAGCCGACCCGGCAAGCAACAATCCTCCCGTGCCGCCGACGGTCACGGCGCGCGTGCTCGCGGGCGACTCCGTGCGGGTTCACATTCCGATGACAGCGGCCGATCCCGATGGCGATTCTGTGCAACTGCTCGGTCAGGCAACCAACCCTGACAAGGGTGCGGTCATCGAAGCCGATTCCAGTTCGTTTGTCTATCAGGCCGGCGAGTACTCGGCAGGAACCGACACCTTCAGTTACACACTGATTGATTCATTGGGTGCGCGAGCAAATGGTGAGATCACCGTTGGAATTAGCCCACGAATCGATGGTGCCCGTAACCCGGTAGCCATCATTGATGAGGTCACGGTGAAGCCGGGCATCACGGTGTCAGTTGAGGTTCTCGCCAACGACTCCGACCCCGATGGGAGCCCGTTATCGGTGGTCTCGGTGGAACCGAATGACCCCGTTACGGTTGCGGAAATAGACGGCGATGTGGTCAAGGTGACGCCGCCGAGTGCCCCCGGCGACTACGGTGTCATTTACGTTGTCGAGAACGAGACGGGCGGTTCAAGCCAGAACTTCATCCGTGTCACCGTCGATCCCGACGCCAAGCCTGCATACCCTGTGGTAACGGATAGTGTGCTTACCCTGTCTGACGTTCTCGACCGCAATCGGGTGACGGTGGATGTTCTTGCCGGGGCCTTCTTCGCGGATGGCGACCCGCGCAGTCTCTCTCTTGCCATCTACGGCGGGTTCGAGGACGCGGCGCGGATAACCTCCGACAATAAGATCGAAGTGTCGGTCAATGATGCGAGCCAGATCATTCCGTTCCGAGTGACTAACCCTGCCGACCCCACCGCGTTTACTTATGCCTTCATAAAGGTTCCGGGCTACAACGATGCCCTCCCGCAGGTCGATCGCCGCGCCGCGAAACTCACCGTCAATAGTGAGAGCACCCTTGTCATTGACCTCAACGATTACATCATCGCCGTTGGGGAGAAGCCGGTGCGGCTGACGGACTCAAGCACTGTTCTCGCAACGCACAGCGACGGTGCTGACCTCGTGCGTGACGAAGACACACTGGTGTTTACGTCTGCGGAAAAGTATTTCGGCCCCGCATCAATTTCTTTTGAGGTAACGGACGGCACGTCGGCGACCGATCCTGAAGGCCGATCCGCAATTCTCGTGTTGCCAATTGACGTTCTCCCGCGCGACAACCAAGCACCGGTGTTCGGTGGCGCAGTTATTGACTTTGAGCCGGGTCAGGAGAAAGAAATTGACCTCCTCAATCTCACCAACTATCCCTACTCTGATGACCTCGACGAGCTGGCCTATTCGGTGTTGAGTCCGCTTCCCGAGGGCTTCACCTACTCGCTCGACGGCACGATACTGATGCTTCGCGCTGACAACGGTGCCGCAAAAGGAGCGCAAACCTCTATTTCGTTGGGCGTTCGCGATGACCTATCTGAGGGAAAATCTGGGCGCATCGAACTGAATGTCGTAGCCTCAACCAGGCCGTTGGCAAGCCCCGCGACAGACCGCGCGATCGCCCAGCGTGGACAGACCACTGTGGTCGATGTTCTTGCCAATGACGCCTCAACGAACCCGTTTCCTGGGGCCCCACTTCGTGTGGTTGATATCCGGGGACTCGCCGGAGGGCAAATCCCTGCCG
Source organism: Rhodoglobus vestalii (assembly GCF_006788895.1). Lineage (NCBI taxonomy): Bacteria > Bacillati > Actinomycetota > Actinomycetes > Micrococcales > Microbacteriaceae > Rhodoglobus > Rhodoglobus vestalii. The sequence goes on along the minus strand of NZ_VFRA01000001.1, from coordinate 557,891 downwards.
GACTCAGGATCGTACCCAGCGATGACAGCAGCACTCTGACCGTCACAGTGGCAGCTGATGCCGTTGCCGGCGACGTAAACCTTCAATATCGGGTTGCGGACGCCACCAACGATAGGAGTCGCTATGTCTGGGGAACAGTAGTAGTTTCCGTTCAGGATCGACCAGATCCGGTGACTAATCTCGGCCCGAGTGGCTTCGGGGATAAGACGCTCACTATGCGGTGGAACGCGGGCCCGGCGAACAACTCCGCGATTACGTCCTACCGCGTGACGACGAAAACAGGCGACACCTCGGTCCAGACAACCGACTGTGCCGGCACCACCTGTGTCATCACAACACCCGGAAACGGTCCAGCCAACGCGGTGACAGTCACAGTCGTCGCCATCAATGCAATAGGGGAATCCGCTCCGGTAACGCTCGGCGACCCCGTGTGGTCAGACGTTATTCCTCGTGCTCCCACAGAGCTCAGTGCAGCGCCCCTCGACCGCGGCCTGCGACTAACGTGGAACGCGGTACCGACACCTCCCGGTGGCTCGCCCGTTGACCGTTATCGAGTTGCAGTCGGGGGATTTGACCGGTCCGTTGGGCTGATTCAGTGCGGTAGCTCGACCTGCACCTGGGACACACCAGCGACCTGGGAACTCGACAACGGCGTAGCCGTCAGTTACACGGTCAGCCCCCGCAATGCTGCCTACACGGCACTATCGATCTGGAACACCAGCGCACCGCAGAGCGCAATCCCCGCCGGGCCGCCGATTGCCGCATCAGCGCCGATTGCGACCCTGATCGACGACAGCACTGCCCGCCTCGCATGGGCTGGTGCCTTCGCCGCGAATGGGCGCCCCATCACGGGGTACACCGCTGCCGCATACACCGGCACCGCTCCAACCTGTGCCGCGAATGGATCCATCAGCAGCAATGGTGCCATACTCTCTGCGGTCGGAACCGGAACATCCGCGACATTCTCCGGGCTGTCACCGAACCGTGCCTACACAATGCTGGTGTTCGCCGCCAATAGCCAGGGCTGCACGAGCTCCGCCACAGTGATTGCCCAGACCCCACCGGGGGTTGTCACTGTGCTCAACACTGCTGGCCCTCTGCCCAATGGCGAGCGATTCGATTTCACCCTCACTGGCGGAATGATGGGCAGTGAGCCGCTCACCAGTGATTACACGCTGTTCTACCGATTGACCGGCGGCAGCGTTCCCGCGACCATTTTCGGCCCCGTCCCACTCGACTCCTTTGTGACCGCGGATGGCGGTCAACACTACGGAACAGATATTTCCGTCGCAGTGCGCGCCTGTAAGACCTATGGCTCCGGTCGGCTCTGCCAGACTGCGTGGTCTGCACCATTCCCGCTCGGCGTGCCGGTAAACCCCTCGGTCGCCAATCTCACCTTTACCTCAGGGGGCGATCTGCTCACCGGCAGCGGAACGTTTGAGTGGCTCGGCTGGCCCACAGGAACCTATGAGGCCGTGCGTTACCGCTGCGGTGGAACAACCCTCGGCCCGTGGCAGTACGCGAACACCAGCACTCCGGGCGGCAGCTGTTACGCCGATGTTGAACTTTTTGAACCGCCAACTATGGTGGTGCGCGTGATCGCGAACAACGGTCAGGCTTATGACAGAACGTATAACGGATACGACTATGACTAGAGGTTTGCGATGCCCATGACTCCCGACCAAGCTGAACGGTTTGCGGAAAACTTCGACCGACTCGTAACAAATGTCGAACAGGTGCTGCTGGGCAAGACCTTTGTTGTGCGCCTTGGCTTTACCGCACTCATGAGTGAGGGCCACCTGCTGCTTGAGGACTACCCCGGCACGGGCAAGACCTCTTTTGCCCGCGCAATTGCCCAGAGCGTCTCGGGAACGACAAACCGAATCCAGTTCACGCCCGACCTACTCCCCGGCGACATTACCGGAGTGAGCATTTTCGATCAGCGTGACAACAAATTTGAGTTTCATCCGGGACCGATCTTCGCGAATATCGTTCTTGCCGACGAGATCAACCGTGCGAGCCCCAAAACTCAAGCCGCACTCCTCGAAGTCATGGAAGAAGGCCACGTGACTGTTGACGGCATCTCGCACCCGGTAGGCACGCCCTTCATGGTAATTGCGACACAGAACCCCATCGAGCACGCAGGAACTTATCGTCTGCCGGAAGCGCAGCTGGACCGTTTTCTCATGAAAGCCTCGATCGGATACCCGGATCATGCATCCACTCTTCGAATCCTCGACGGGGCATCAGTGGCCGCACACTCGGTCACGATTGACCCTGTCGTCAGCGCGGATCTGGTGATCGAGATGGTGCAGCTTGCGCGCACCGTTCACGTGGACCCCACCATCAGCGACTATGTGAGCCGCCTAGTTGATGCAACGCGAAGCGCCACTGAAGTTCGACTGGGAGTAAGTGTTCGCGGGGCACTCGCCCTTCTGCGCGCAGCCAAAACCTTGGCAGCATCGAACGGGCGCCACTATGTCGTTCCCGACGATGTCAAAGCGCTCGCTGAACCGGTGCTCGCGCACCGACTGGTTATTGATGCGGAAGCTGAGTTTGATGGGGTGAGCGCCTCAAGTGTAATCGCACAGACTCTCATCGAGACTCCGCCGCCTATGGAACGGCAAGCCGTGTGAGCGCGCGCGCCGATTCTTCGACGGCGATCGAGGACCTCGATAATGCCCGAACCAGGATCGTGGGATATCGGACCGGAGTTCTGGCAGACCTGATCGTCACCGTCGTTCGTTTCGTTGTGATCGCGCGAAGAACCACGCTGCGCCTAATCGCTCAGATCACGTCAGTCGTCACTCCACTGGGCTGGGTCGTGTTGGCGGTGATCCCGACGACCCTCATCGCCGGCTACTCCCTGGCATGGATCGAATTGGTGGTCGTCGGATACACCTGTAGCGCGGTTGCGGTCATGGCAGCAATTTATCTTGTAGGCCGAAGTCGGCTCGAGATCAGCCTCCACGTGGAACGCCACCGAGTGGTCGTCGGCGAAGCAACCCGCGGCGAACTTCGCAGCACCAACAGCGGCAAACGTCGCAGCCTCGGGATCATCGCTGAGATACCGGTTGCTCGGGCCGTTGCTGAGGCGGCAATTTCGGGGATCCGGCCCGGGGGCTCAGCGGTTCACGAGTTTCCGATCCCGACGCTTCGGCGCGGTGTGGTTTCGGTGGGCCCCGTGCGTACGGTGCGTGCCGACCCCGTGGGTCTTGTGCGCCGCGAACTTGCGTGGACTGAATCCGCTGATGTCTTCGTTCATCCGCGCACCATCAGCATCCCGAGCGTGAGCACCGGTCTGATCCGGGATCTTGAGGGCAATGCCACAAAAGTTCTTGCGGACAACGACATTTCGTTTCACGCGCTGCGCGAGTACCTCCCGGGTGACGAGCGCCGCAACATCCACTGGAAGACGACCGCTCGCACCGGGCGGTACATGGTGCGCCAGTTTGAGGAAACTCGACGGAGCCAGTTGGTGATCGCGTTGAGCCTGGCTACGGCTGACTACAAGAGTGACTATGAGTTTGAGATGGCCGTCAGTGTGGCCGGGTCACTGGGCGCTCAAGCGATTCGGGATGCGCGCACGGTCACTGTCGTGGCAAGTGAGCAAACTCCGCAGTTCGCAAAGCGTAAAGTTTTTGCCGTGCGAGCACTTTCGACGGTGACGGGTACGCGACTTCTTGATGATCTCACTCGGGTGCAAAGCGCTGATACGGCACTGCGCCTCGTGGATGTTGCGCGCATTACTTCTGAACAGACCGACGGAGTTTCTGTTGCGTTTCTTATTTGTGGCTCGACGGTGAGTTCTCAACAACTTCGTGCTGCGTCCACAAAGTTTGCGGCGAACGTAGAAGTCGTGGCGATTGTCTGTGACCCAGAAGCTGCTCCTGGCCTGCGGCGAGTGACGGGATTGAGTGTGCTGACGATCGGTTACCTTGAGGACCTCAAGCGTGCGCTTGCCCGATCGGCTGCGGTATGACCGGCACAGTATCGCGATCATTTCTGCTTGTCACAACGGCACTGCTCTGGTCAGCAATTGCGTTGGCTGCTGCGGCGATGTGGCCCATCTACCGCAGCCCCGAACTGATTACCCTGATAGCCGCAGGGATTGCTGCCGGGACTCTGCTGGCAGTCGTTTCGCTCGTGCGGCGGTGGTCTTTTGTGATTACCGCGATTGCTGCCGTCGTGGTGTTTCTCGTGATCGGGGTGCCTGTTGCGGTGCCGTCCGCTGCTCAATACTCGGTGCTTCCGACACCCTCAGGGCTTGTCGATCTTGTCTTTGGGGTGGCACTCGGGTGGAAGCAGCTTCTCACCATTTCACTTCCTGTGGGCAGCTATCAGGCGCTTCTCGTTCCCGCGCTCGTTCTTGTACTGGGTTCTACAGTCGTTTCACTGAGCATCGCATTCCGAACGCGGGCCGCCGAATTGTCGGTGATCTCACCGATCGTGGTCTTCGTCACCGCGGTAGCGTTCGGGCCAACGTATCCCGCTCGTCCGCTGATCTTGGCGATGTCGCTCCTGATCGTTGTCGCTCTCACTCTGGTGTGGTTTCGATGGCGACGCCGACGCGATACGGTCAATGCGCTTGAAGCAACTAGGGACACCGCTCGTGGGGTCCAACGAACGCGGGAGTTTGGGTTTGCGGGTGCGCGAACCGTTGTCAGCGCTGTTGTCGTCCTCGCGCTTGCGGCGAGCGCTGCAGTCGGCATCACGAGCCTTTTACCGCCCAGCAATGATCGCTCAGTTCTGCGCACCACTATTGTCGAACCCTTTGATCCGCGTGACTACGTGAGTCCGCTCTCCGGCTTCAGAAGCTATTGGCAGCCAAGTTCAGCCAATTCCGCGCTCTTTGTGGTCTCCGGCGTTCCGCTCGGGACCCGGATCAGGCTTGCGACCCTCGACAGTTATGACGGGATCGTTTATGCCGTCGGCAGCGGTCGCGTCACCAGTGCCTCCGGTTCATTTACGCGTGTCCCGTCGCGTGTTGATCAGTCGGATGTTGCTGGCGATCAGGTCACTATGTCGATCACTGTCGCAGGGTACACGGGTGTGTGGTTGCCGACCGTCGGCCTGCTTGAGGAGATCAATTTCGATGGTGCGCGTGCGTCAGCGCTCGGTGACTCGTTCTACTACAACACTGTTTCTGGCACGGCGGCAGTGACTGAACGTCTCACCAGCGGAGATAGCTACTCCTTTCGGGGCGTATTGACCACCCAGCCGAGTGCTGAAGAGGTTCAATCGCTCACCCCGGGCACCGCCGAAGTGCCACCCATTGGCGAATCTCCCGCACAACTCACCGAGAAACTTGACCAGTATGCGGGGGGAACGACGACGCCGGGGGAGCGCCTGGCCGCGATGCTCAGTGGCCTCGCGGCTGATGGCTACGTTAGCCATGGTGTGGGGGTGGATGAACCGGTCAGTCGATCAGGGCACTCTGCCGGCCGCATAGCCGAGCTCGTAACCGCGCCCCAAATGATTGGTGATGGTGAGCAGTATGCGGTCGCGGCATCCCTCATGGCGAACGAGTTGGGTTTTCCTGCCAGGGCTGTGCTCGGCTTCGTCACCTCTGACCCGCAGATTCGTGGCGATGATGTTCAGGCGTGGATCGAGGTAAATACTGCCGAGTACGGCTGGGTGACCCTTGATCCCAACCCGCCGTTGCGAGAAATTCCGACCGAACTTCCCGACGATGCCGCCCAGGTTGCGCGACCGCAAACAATCGTGGAGCCACCAGAGGTTGAATCGGATGTAACCAATCGGCAGTCGAATCCGGATAGCGAACAGGCCCTTCAGTCCGGTCTCGATCCGGTACTGCAAGCGGTGCTAGCCGCTCTGCGAATTCTCGGTGGGGTTCTTCTCGTGCTCCTGGTGCTCGCCGCTCCGTTCGCCGTGATCATTGCGGCCAAAGTGCGGCGTCGGCTGTTGCGTCGGCGCGCCAACACAACCCTGGGGCAGATCAGTGGGGGCTGGCAAGAGTTCGCGGATGCACTTGTTGACCACGGCTATTCGCCGCCTCCGTCAGCAACCAGAACCGAGATCGCGGGCGTTCTGCAGGTACCCGAAGCGTATGAACTTGCCGTGCATGCTGACCGTGCAATTTTCTCCGGAGCCGATCCGCGCTCGGATGAGGTGGATGAGTTTTGGACGAAAGTCGCCCATCTGGAGAATCAACTCCATGCCGGGCTCTCGCGGCGGGCGCGGTTGAGAAGCAAAATATCGTTGCGCTCGCTTGGCGGTGATAGTGTCACTCGTCTGTTTAGGCAATAAGAGGACTACTGGTGATTTGTACTTTCTGTGCGACACAACTGCCCGCTGATGCAACCTATTGTGACGATTGTGGGCGGCCAACGCGCGAGCCTGACGCCCTCGTCGAACCGTCAGCCCGGCCGCATCGGCTGGGTGCGCCTGACCTGAGCACGCTTGGTCGGGCTGACATGCGCGAACCGTCAAGTGACGATCGAGGAAGCGCACCATCGGTTGGGCAAACGCCTCCGGGAGCATCGACCACAGCCGATGCGGTGTGTGGGCAGTGTGGCGGGTTTCTGTCGGATTCCGACATTTTCTGCGGTGACTGTGGTTTCGTGAAGCACGGCGTGGGGCCAGGTGAGCGCCCGCCGATTCCGCCGCCCATCACGCCCTCCCTGCCCATCACGCCTTCTCTGCCCATCACGCCTTCTCCGCTACGGTCCGATGCTGAAGACAGTGAGGAAACTCGGATCGTGGAACGCTCCAGTGGAGGAACCCGTTTCGTTTTGCAGTTCAGCACCGGCGAGAGCGTGATCGTAACGGGCACAGGTCTCGTCGGCCGCAATCCGGTGCCGGAGCCGTCCGAAAACTTCGACGTCATTGTTGCGATCACAGATCCCAGCAAGTCTGTGTCCAAAACTCATCTTGAGTTTGGTCAGCTGGCAGGCGTGTTTTGGATAGGTGATCGCTACTCGGGAAACGGCACTGTTGTGCGGGAGCCGGCCGGGCAGCCGGTGCGCTGCGACCCAGCAACGCGTTACCGGGTGGTGCGGGGTACGCGTATTGAGATTGGTGAGCAGTTCTTTATCGTTAGCTAGCTACAGGGACTAGGCTCCCTCACAACGGTGGGCTCGTGCCGACTCTCCACGACTTGCGGGTACCGAGATTGCGGGATGCCGGTGGCTGGTGGAGTAGGCCTGTGACTGACTCCCATTCCACCGGCCCCCATGCCACCGATGCTCCTGCCGCCGATGCTCCTGCCTCCATTGCGCGCATCACCGACTCGCGCATCACTCTGCCCAGTGCGCCGCAACCGGCGCCACCGTTTCGGTTTCCGGTCGTGGCGGCGACGGTGCCTATCGTGGCGTCGGTGGCGATTTGGTTGATAACAGGATCAATGTTTGCATTGATTTTTGCTGCGTTGGGTCCGCTAGCGGCCACCGGAAGCTACATTGATTCGCGCGTCACTGCCCGCAAGAACCGGCGGGCGGAGGCCGCACGTTTCGCACAGCAGGTGTCGGCGACACAACTATCGATTGACGCCTATCACGGTCGAGAAAGTGTTGACCTTGCCGAACGAACTCCGTCGGCACTGATCGTGGTGCGAGATGTGCACACCGATTCGGCGCGGTGGCTGCGAGAGCCTCGCGATGTTCTCCCCGTACATTTGGGGTATGGCAGTGTTCGCAGCAATCTCGTGATTGATGGAGTGGCAGCTCCTGATCGCCCAGACGCGTCGACTGACGAACAGTTTCAGCACCTCACCGAACGGGCTGCACACCTTCATAACGCCTCGATCGCGGTGAATGCCCGGCTCGGCATTGCAATATTTGGCAACGAGCTGATCGCACTGTCGATTGCGCGGGCACTGGCAATTCAGCTCGCTCGCGCTCTCTCTCCGACCACGAGTTGGGTAAGGCTACGCGGAGTGTTCGGTGCCGAAGGATGGGGCTCCCATTTGCCCCATCGAGTGTTGCGCTCTGACGGTGGCGTCGATGCGGTTGGCGGCAGTCATGAGCGCGCTAGCGTTCATTGGGGCCAGCTGGGTGAGGATCTGCCGTGCGTGTCAATCAGCGTAGTCTCGCGGCAAGAGCAGGTGCCTAGCGGTCACCGGATTATTATTCGGGCCACTGACCATGAGATTGCCGTTGTGAGCCACCCTGACAAGCACCAGCGACGAAAGTTTGATCCTTCCTTTCTTGGCCGCGAACAAGCACTCGGCTGGGCGCGTGTGGCGCAGGGGATTGCGTCGAGGGACGGCCTCGCCTCAAACGATGGCGCGGTGCCAGAGTCACTCCAGTTCAACGAACTGCTGACCCAACTTGCGGCAGTTTCTGAGCCGAATATTCCGCAAGCACACTCGCTTGAAAGCCGACCGGCGGCGGGGTCACACGGTCCAATCATGATTGATCTCGTCTCGCACGGCCCGCACGCCATTGTCGGGGGCACCACCGGAAGTGGCAAAAGCGAGCTGCTTATCGCATGGGTTCTCGCAATGGCGGCGGAATCGTCGCCCAGCGACGTCACGTTTCTCCTTGTCGATTTCAAAGGTGGGTCGGCCTTCGATCACCTTATCCAGCTTCCCCACACTGTGGGCATCATCACAGACCTCGACAAGGCTGCCGCCGATCGGGCTTTTGCCAGTCTCCGGGCAGAATTGCAATACAGAGAGCGTGCGCTGGCGCAGGCGGGTGCTCGCGATATTTCCGAACTAGAGACCCTTCCGCGCCTCGTGATCGTCATTGATGAATTCGCGGCGATGATGGCCGACTACCCGCAGCTTCACACGCTCTTTAGCGATATCGCGGCCCGCGGTCGCTCGTTGGGGGTGCACCTCATACTCTGTACCCAGAGACCGTCGGGGGTCGTGCGTGATGCCCTTCTGGCCAACGCAGATCTTCGGATCTCACTGCGCGTCAACAACGGTGCTGACAGTTCCGCGGTCATCGGTAGCGACCGCGCGGCAGAACTCCACGCAAACGCCAAAGGCCGTGCGTGGGTTGCCCATGGTTCATCCTCAGCGGAGCTCGTGCAGTTCGCGCTGGCCACCCCCGACGACGCGACCGCGGTCGCCGAACGGTGGCCAGGCAATTACAGCCAACGCCGCCCCTGGTGTGAACCGCTGGAGCAGCGCATACCGCTCCGGCTCGTCATCGAGATGAGCACGGCACCAGCAGCGAACAACACGGCATCAGCAGCCAGAAACACTGCACAGGGTAATAACGCGCGCAGTCCGCACCACACGCACAGCCCGCACCTGAACCCGAGTGCGACGGACATCCACACCGATCGGGGCACCGACAGTGTGTTCTTCGGGCTCACGGATCTGCCCGATGAACAGCGACGGGGCCTAGCCCAGTGGTCTCCAGTCATGGATGGCAACGTGCTGATTGTGGGTGCCCCGGGCAGCGGAAAGAGTGTCGCGATCGCAACATTCTCTGCTGCGAGCCCAGAAGAAGACGTACTGATCATTGCCGGAGGGCCCGAGCCCACAGCATTCTGGGACGTTCTTGCCGAGTTGCACTCTCAACTCGACCACTCGGAGCCGGGCAGCAGTGCGCCGGGGGATAAGGAAGATGGTCGAACGGTCCTGATGCTTGACGACCTTGATGCACTAGTTTCTCGCTACGACGACGACTATCGTCTCGCGGTGCTTGACAAGCTCACCCGGCTGTTGCGTGAAGGACCAGCGCACAACATCTGGATAGTAGCGAGTGCTCAGCGCATCACTCCCGCACTTCAGTCACTGGTCCAGCTCATCCCGAACACATTGAGGCTGCGGCTCGGAAGCCGGCAAGATTTTGTGCTCGCTGGTGGAGTCTCAGCCGACTTTGACCCATCCCTCCCACCCGGCGGCGGGGTCTGGAAAGGCGTGCGCGCACAAGTCGCCCTCAGCGATAGCCGCCCACCGGTGGCGCGGCCGCCGGTAGTTGTCACACTGAAACGCACCCAAAATCTGGCGATCGCCACCAGCCGGCCGGGGGCGACGGCGGCAGCGCTCACCGCTGCAGGATGGCAGGTGCGAAACCTTGAGGGAGCGCCGGGCGCCGAACGCGAACTGCTGGTCGCGGCCACGACAAAACCCGTTGCCCTCATCGGATCGCTGGACGAATGGCAATCCCGCTGGGGGGCTCTGGCACTCCTCAGAGCACATACAACCGTTCTCCTCGACGGTTGCACGCCCAGTGACTACCGACAACTCACCCGCGCACGCGAGTTGCCGCCCCCACTCGCCGCAGGCTCGGGGCACTACTGGAGAGTAGCCGAAGGGAGGTCAGACAGAGTGCGGATGCCACACTAAGCGAACCACCTCAACCTCGTGACAGCGTTGCAACTCCGTAGCGCAGTGCATCCTCTAAGCGTGACTGGGCAAGGCCGTGAGCGTCTGCGACGCTGCGATTGACTACAGTACCGGCAAAGGTGTTGAGGCCGAGTGCGAGAGCGGGATCAGCAGACAGGGCCGCACGCCATCCAAGGTTCGCGATCGCACGTACGTACGGCATCGTGGCGTTAGTCAGAGCGTACGTAGACGTGTTAGGTACCGCACCGGGCATATTCGCAACGCAGTAGAACACCGAACCGTGCACCATGAACGTTGGATCAGCGTGCGTCGTGGGATGGGAATCTGCAAAACAACCGCCCTGATCCACCGCAATATCAACCAGAACGCTGCCCGGCTTCATGCGTGACACCAGGTCATTGCTCACGAGTTTGGGCGCTTTAGCTCCGGGGATGAGTACCGAGCCGATTACAAGATCAGCGGTCAAAAGAGCACGCTCGATCTCAAAACCATTCGAGGCAATCGTTTTGATCCGCCCCGCGTACAGGGCATCCAGCTCTCTCAAGCGCTGAATGTTGGTGTCGAGCACTGTAACCTGAGCGCCAAGCCCCACCGCGACCGAAATGGCACTTGTGCCGGCAACGCCGCCACCCAGAACGACGATCTCTGCTGGGTGAGTTCCGGGAACTCCCGGCACGAGCATTCCCGAGCCACCATTGGGCTTAAGCATGACGTTGGCGCCGACAATCGTCGACAGACGGCCAGCGACCTCACTCATGGGGGCCAAAAGTGGCAGGCCTCGCGAAGGAAGCTGAACGGTCTCGTAGGCGATCGCCGTGACCTTCGCGTCGAGCAGAGCATGCGTCAACTCTGGTTCAGCAGCCAGGTGCAGGTAGGTGAAGAGCACGAGGTCATCGCGAAAGTACTGGTACTCCGCGGCGACAGGTTCCTTCACCTTAAGCAGCACATCCGCTGCGGCCCACGTGCTTGCGGCATCCGGCGAAAGCGTGGCACCCGCCTCAACGTATTGCTCATCGGTTATCGATGAGCCGAGGCCCGCGCCCGACTGGACGAGCACCTCGTGACCATGTGCAACCAGGTCGTGCACCCCTGAGGGTGTGATTGCGACACGGAATTCGTTATTTTTAACTTCGGTCGGAACGGTAATTCTCATAAACGAGAGCGTACCGGCGGGGTACCCGAATTGGGCACAATAATGGGGCGAATTTGTGCGGAAAACATGGAATTATTACCAAGCGCCCATAAAGCCTCTCCTGACGGGGGCAATAACCACCCAAACTGCGCTCACTGCCATCGGGGTACTTGGTGGGGCGAAGGAGAAACCTTGATGAAATTACCCGCGCAGCATTCGGCGATCCCACAGCTCATGTTGCAGGCGAAGCAGTCCCAGCTCAGCCGGAGGCAGCTGATACAGGGAGCGGGGCTTGGCGTATCGGCTTTGGCGCTTGCGGCCTGCGCCGGGCCCGACGGGTCGGGTACACGTGATATTTCTGAAAGTGACAAGTCACTGATTTGGGCAAGTTGGCCCTCGTACCTTGACGAAGATCTCAGCGGTCAATCCGCAACGTTGAAAGCGTTCAAGGAAGCGTCAGGCATCAGCGTCGAGTATCGCGAGATCATCAAAGACAACGTCGGCTTTTACCTGACGATGAAAGACCAGCTCGCTCTCGATAAGCCGACAGGGGCCGACCTCATTGTTGTCAGCGACTGGATGGCAGCCCGCCTCATCAGATTTGGATACGCCCAGAAGCTGGATTCGGAGAACATCCCCAATAAGGCAAATCTCACCGAGAGGCCCGCCAGCCCAGACTTTGACCCCAATCGTGACTACTCTCTGCCTTGGCAAAGTGGATTCATCGGTCTCGCCTGGAACGCGGAAGAATACCCTAACGGTCTCGAGGCTGTTGATCAACTGTGGAGTGACGATCTCACAGGCAAAGTCGTCGTGCTCGCAGAGATGCGTCACACCATGGGGATGCTCTTACTCGCCCAGGGGGTCGACATTTCCGCAGAGAACTGGGGAATCGAAGAATTTAACACGGCCAGCGCAGTGCTCGAAGAGCGCCTCACGTCAAAGCACATTCTGGGTGTTTTTGGTAGTGACTACATCGCCAAGTTGAAATCGGGCGAGGCGCTTGCCGGATTCGCTCGTGCGGGAGATATCGCGGTGCTGAATGCGCAAGCAGGCTATGAGAAGTTCACATTCTTGCTTCCGGGATCGCGCGGAACGTTCTTCACCGATTCACTGGTGATCCCGGCCGGCGCTCAGCACAAGACCAACGCTGAAGAGCTAATGAACTTCTACTACGACCCTGCAATTGCGACAGAAGTTGTGGAATGGATTCGTTGCGTCAGCCCGGTTGATGGCGCGCGTGAATACGCAATTGAGAACTATCCGACGCTTGCCGAAAACCCTTTCACGTTCCCGGATGAGGCAGCAATGTCTCGCGCCAGCGTTTTCCGAACCCTGAGCACGACTGATGACCAGGCTTTCAACGCTGAGTTCCGGCGTATTACCGGGAAGGGTTAGAACTAACTTTCTCTCCCCCTCCTAACTGGGGCTACACCTGCCCGGACTTCGCTCACTACCATCGGGGTAGTTGGTGGGCGAGGGGGCAACCGAAATGAGATCAATTTCTGAGGATTCGGCGATCCAGCGGCTGCAGTTGCCGGCGCAGCAATCTCAGCTCAGCCGCCGAAGACTGATACAGAGCGCGGGGGTCGGCGTATCCGCGCTAGCGTTGGCAGCCTGCGCTGGGCCGGGCGCATCGGGGGGTATCGACATTTCTGATACCGACAATTCGCTCGTCTGGGCGAGTTGGCCCTCCTACATCGACCGCGATCCCAACGGAACGTCAACATCGCTCCTCGCCTTTAAAGATCAAACGGGAATCAGCGTCGATTACCGTCCCATCGTTCAAGATAACGTCGGTTTTTACCTCACAATGAAGGATCAACTTTCCTTGGGGAAGCCCACCGGCGCTGACATTGTCTGCGTCAGCGAATGGATGGCGGCCCGACTCATCCGATTCGGCTACGCACAAAAAATTGACGCCTCGAATATGCCCAATAAATCGAACCTCAAAGAAGAGTTTGCGAGCCCGGCATTCGACCCCAATCGGGAATACTCGATGCCGTGGCAGAGCGGTTTCATCGGACTCGCATGGAACAACGACGAGTACCCCCAGGGTGTTCAGTCGGTCGACCAACTCTGGGCCGACGATCTCTTCGGCAAAGTCGTTGTGCTTGCAGAAATGCGGCACACAATGGGCATGCTGTTAATGAATGAAGGGATCGATATCTCAGCCGATGACTGGGGTATTGACGAGTACCGCACCGCCAGCGCGATCCTTGACAAGCACATTACCTCGAAGCATATCTTTGAGGTGATGGGCAGTGACTACGTGGAAGCTTTCGCTTCGGGCGAGGTGATCGCGGGGTTCGCACGAGCGGGCGATGTTGTCATCTTGAATGCAGAAGCCGGATACGAAAAGTTCAAGTTTCTCCTGCCCAACGAGGGGGGAACTTTCTTCACCGATGCACTGGTCATTCCCGCGGGAGCGCAGCATAAAAAGAATGCTGAACAGTTGATCAACTTCTACTATCGGACCGATATTGCAATGAAAGTCGTGCAATGGATTCAGACGGTCAGCCCGGTGGCAGGAACCCTCGAGGTTGCGCGCCAAAGTTACCCCATGCTGGCATCGAATCAGTTTATTTTTCCCGACGAGACGACGATGAGTATGGCGCGCACCTTCCGAAGCCTCAACTCCACTGATGACCAAGCGTTCAATGCTGAGTTTCGGCGCATCACGGGCAAAGGCTAGCTCTCAGCCGATGCCTCATGGGGTCGAGGAGAGTTGGTAGCGCAACTCGCCGACACCGTGGCCACCGCCGAGAACCTTCTCTGTAGTTGACGCGATCACGGCGGCAGCCTTCGCGGCATCGATTGCGCTGGCCTCCGAAAGAAGCGACAACCCCACAGAAAGAAGTGGGCGAATCGAGCCGTCAAGCACTTTCAGGGTTACCGTGGTGCCGTCGGGGGCTGCCGCGATGAGAACACCCTCAGCTCCACGCTTAGCAATGATCCCGAGGGTATTCATGGCTTCGGCGACCTGGGGCATATCGAGCCCCCACGCGTGCGCCCTAATTGCGCTGACGAGAGCGTGGGCGTGGGGGTCGCTATCGGCGGTGGCGGTTGCCACGCGCTGGATTGCCGTGGCCAACGAGGCGAGGCTCATAGCAAACACCGGCGCACCGCATCCATCGGTACCTTCATGGGCCAACTCGACGCTGGTGAATTCGACCACGGTTTCGCGAATTCGAACCTGTAACGGATGGTCGTGGTGGAGGTAGCTTTCCCGGGGCCAATCATTGACAACGCACGCCGCTAAGAAGCTCGCGTGTTTGCCGGAGCAGTTCATGGCGAGTCGGGTCGGAGCATCAGCGCTCTGCCGCGCCTCTGAATCGGCGGGCCAGTCGGGTGGGCATCGCAGATCCCCGAAGGTCAGCCCGTAGGCCGCGAGAATTGATGAGACGACACTCTGGTGGCGGTGGCTGCCCGTGTGGCTTGCGCTGGCAAGCACCAGCTGTTCTTCGGTGAGTGTCACTCCGGAGCGAAGGACCGCGATGGCTTGCATTGGTTTGAGGGTGGAACGTGGATAAACGAGTGCCTGGGGATTGCCGAGTCGGCGCATTTCACTGCCGTCAGGAGCAAGAACGATCGCGGCCCCGAGGTGGCGGGATTCGATCATCCCTGACCGTTCGAGCACCGCGAGCTGAACGGTGTCGTCGATGGTAAGGGCAGTGGCAGGGCGAGGGGAGGTGGTGTTCACCATCTCACGCTAGCGGGAACGCTACGGTTGAGGTGCGTAAAGGAGTGCAACCGTGCACTGCTTTCCCCCGCCCGGGGCCACGCAGCGGCAAAGGAGACTCTCATGAACATCGACCATAACTTTGAGGTGCGACTCGAATGGTCGGGAAACCTGGGAGAGGGCACCCGAGAATATCGCGGGTACTCGCGTCACAACGAGATCACGGCGAAGGGAAAGCACAGCATCGATGGTTCGAGCGCGCGAGTGTTTCACGGTTCTGCTGACCGCTGGAACCCCGAGGAGTTGCTGATCGCCGCTCTCAGCCAGTGCCATATGTTGAGCTACCTGCACGTGGCTGTGAGCCGCGGCATTGTCGTGACCGCGTACCACGACGAAGTTTCAGGCACCATGAAGCAGACCGATAATGGGGGCGGACACTTCACGTCGGTGACGTTGCGGCCCGTAGTCACGATCTCTGGTGGGAACGAAAGCGATGCCATGGATGCGCACGCCGAGGCCAGTAAGAAGTGCTTCATCGCGGCATCCGTCAATTTTCCGGTGCTTCACCAGCCGCGAATCATTGTGGAGCACTAACTCGCGACTCACTGCTGGGCGGCACACCAAACTCCAATGGGCGATTCCACACGCTACACACAGCAAGGATGGGGCAGCATTAGAGGTCCGTGTTTTTGCTGTGAAAGGTCCCTGTGCGTAAAGCGATTCCGTTCTTTCTGACCCTCGGCGTTGTGGTGTCTCTCGCCGCGTGTGCCCCCGCCGACTCCTCAACGGCTGAGCAGTCAGCGGATTGCGTGCCCGCAGAGTCTGGCGCCGCATCGGAGGCTGTCACGGCCAGTGGCGATTTTGGCACTAAACCGGTCGTCGAGATTGACTTCCCTACCGCTGTCTCGGAGACAGAACGTTCCGTCGCAATTGAGGGTGACGGCGATCAGGTTGCCCTCGAAGGCGCCATCGCAAACGTCCACTTCAGCCTGTACAGCGGTGCCACGGGTGAAGAGCTTTCCGCGACCACCTACGACGAAACCGGTCTTGCACCGCTTCCGGTCGACCCTGAACAGTTTCTCGTGGGTATCGTCAAAACCATTCAGTGCTCCACCTCCGGTTCGCGCGTGATCGGAGTGATTCCGCCGGCCGAGTCCTTCGCCGATGATGCCGCTCGCGAGCAGCTCGGTGTCGCGGCCGACGACGACATCGTGTTCGTTGCTGATGTCGTTTCGGTTGACGCTCCCGCCGATCCAGCTCTTCCGCGCGCGGACGGTGAAGACCAGCCGGCGGTCGACGGGCTGCCGACGGTTGAGCTCGATGATGACGGTCGACCAACGATCACAATTCCCTCCACTGACCCTCCCTCGAAGCTGGAAGTAGCAGTTCTGAAACAGGGCGATGGCGCCACCGTTGAAGAGAATTCCGATGTGATCGTCCACTATGTGGGGATGAATTGGACGACGGGTGAAATCTTTGATGAGAGTTGGGCCCGAGGAGAGCCATCACGGTTCAATACTGGCCAGGTCGTTCCCGGGTTCAAGGCCGCGCTAGAGGGTCAAACAGTGGGTTCTCAGATTCTGGCGGTGCTCCCACCGAGCGAGGGTTACGGCGACAAAGGCAATGAGGGTGCGGCAATCGCCGGCACCGACACGATTGTCTTTGTAGTCGATATTCTCGGCATCGGCTAACGGCCGCTCGTCGCGGTTGTTGGCCCCGACGGCTCGCTAAGGTAGCGGGATGCGCAAGATAATTCTGCTGGGCTCAACCGGGTCGATCGGCACACAGGCTCTCGAAGTCATCGATGCCAATCGTGATCAGTTCGAGGTAGTGGGTCTTGCTGCGGGATCCAATCGTGTGCTCGCTGAAGAGCAGGCCGCCCGATTCGGAGTGCAGCACATCGCGTTCGGCGCTGAGCAGGCTGCCCAATTGGTTCGGGATGTTTCGGCCGATGTTGTTCTCAACGGCATCACGGGTTCGGTGGGGCTCGGGCCCACGCTCGCGGCTCTCGATTCGGGTGCGGTGTTGGCTTTGGCCAACAAGGAGAGTCTGATTGTTGGCGGAGATTTGGTCGTGTCGCGAGCGGCGCCAGGCCAGATCGTGCCGGTCGATTCCGAGCATTCGGCGATCGCGCAGGCACTGAGGTCGGGGGAACGGTCCGAAGTTGGTCGGCTGGTGTTGACGGCATCCGGCGGCCCCTTTCGTGGCCGCACGCGAGAGTCGTTGCGCGATGTCACTCCGCAGCAGGCGCTCGCGCACCCCACCTGGAACATGGGGCTTGTGATCACCACAAACTCGTCGACGCTCGTCAACAAGGGTCTTGAGGTGATCGAGGCACACTTGCTCTTCGGTGTGCCCTATGACCGCATTGCTGTCACGGTGCATCCGCAGTCGATCGTGCATTCGATGGTGGAGTTTGTGGATGGATCCACGCTTGCCCAGGCGAGCCCAGCCGATATGCGGTTGCCGATTTCTCTCGCACTCAATTGGCCGCACCGTGTTTCTGGTGTCGGTAAACCGCTCGATTGGACGACGTCAAGCACCTGGAACTTTGAGCCACTCGACAGCGAAGTGTTCCCTGCCGTCGAGATGGCGAAGGCTGTGGGTGCCGCCGGGCGCACCTTCCCTGCGGTGTTCAACGCGGCCAATGAGCAGGCTGTGCTCGCCTTCCACGCGGGGGTAATCGGCTACCTAGACATTCTGGATGTGATCGAAGAGGTTGTGCAGCGCCACGAACCGACAGACTTGAGCTTGGACGCGCTGCACGACGCCGAGGGGTGGGCTCGCCGCGAGGCAGATTCGGTACTCGAAACTCGCCGCTGAGGGCAGCATCCACCCCCAGTGCGGGTCAGTTCTGAGCGCTCCACAGCGCTGGCACAGGTCGGCGTCGGTGCGCGTGGCTATTCTTAGCTGGTGGAAAACGTGCTCCTATATCTTCTCGGCATCCTGGTGGTCGTCGTCGGCCTTGCCGTGTCGATCGGCCTGCACGAGATCGGCCACTTGGTGCCGGCAAAACTCTTTGGGGTGCGAGTTAGCCAATACATGATTGGTTTCGGCCCGACGCTCTTTTCTCGCAAGCGTGGCGAGACGGAGTATGGCGTCAAGGCGATTCCTTTGGGCGGCTATATCGCGATGGCCGGGATGTACCCTCCGGGAAAAGCGAACAGTGGTGGTCGAACGGCTACGACCGGTATTTTTCAGTCCCTGGTGCAGGATGCTCGCACCGCGAGTGCGGACACCCTCGTCGATGTCGACGAGTCACGGGCTTTCTATAATTTGCCTGTATTCAAGCGAGTCATCATTATGCTCGGCGGCCCGTTCATGAATCTGCTGATCGCAGTCGTGATGTTCGCGATTCTTTTGGTGGGTTTCGGGTTACCCCAGACCACAACAACGATCGGCAGCGTTTCTGAGTGCGTGCTTGCTGCCACCTCGGAGCGTCAAACCTGTGAGAGTTCTGATCCCGCAGCCCCCGGTTTTGCTGCGGGAATACTGCCGGGCGACCGGCTTGTGTCGATGGATGGTGAGCCGGTGGAATCGTGG
This sequence comes from Rhodoglobus vestalii, assembly GCF_006788895.1. NCBI lineage: Bacteria > Bacillati > Actinomycetota > Actinomycetes > Micrococcales > Microbacteriaceae > Rhodoglobus > Rhodoglobus vestalii. The sequence continues at coordinate 539,264 of NZ_VFRA01000001.1, read as the reverse complement.
GCTGAAGCCACGGAGTACATTCGGGCGGCGGCGGGCGATGACCTCACGGTCGTGGTCGATCGTGAGGGAAGCCAGAGAACCCTCCTCGTCGAGCCACTGCTCACGGAACGCTATGTCTACGATGACCGTGGCCGGATTCTTGAGAACGCGGCAGGTGAACCGCAAACGGAAGAATATGGTTTCTTAGGGATCGGTTCGGCCGTAGAAACTGTCCCGCAACCGGTGACAGCTGTTCTGCCCGCTGTCGGAGACAACGTCGTAGCCGTCGGAAACGTGATTCTGAACCTTCCCCAGCGCATGATCGATGTTGCTAATGCAGCTTTCGGTCCCGGTGAGCGCGACCCGAACGGCCCGATCAGTGTGGTCGGGGTTGGCCGTATCGCCGGCGAAATTTCCAGCCTCGATTCATCTCCGGTTGCCGACCGTGTGGCGTCGCTGGTCGGTTTGATTGGCTCTCTCAACGTGGCGCTGTTTGTCTTCAACCTGGTGCCGCTGATGCCCCTCGACGGTGGTCATGTGGCGGGTGCCCTCTACGAGGCAATCCGTCGTTTTTTCGCCAAGCTGTTTGGCAAGCCCGATCCGGGCCCTGTTGACACCGCGAAGATCATTCCCCTGACTCTGGTGGTCGTTGTGCTGCTTGGCAGCATGAGTGCGCTGCTGATCTACGCAGACATCGTCAAGCCGATTTCGTTCTTCTAGACCGACCGCATCCTCTTGCGTTAGCGGCGGAGCAGGAGGGCGTCGCCCTGTCCGCCGCCACCGCAGAGTGCGACGGCAGCCCGACCGGAACCCCGGCGAGCGAGCTCATGAGCCGCGTGCACCACGAGCCGTGCGCCAGAGGCGCCAATGGGGTGTCCGAGGGCGATTGCTCCACCATGAATGTTCACAATGTCATGGCTCAACCCCAGCTCTGCGGTTGAACGAAGGCTCACCGCAGCGAATGCTTCATTGATCTCGACGAAGTCGAGACTGTCAGCGGTCCACCCGGCGTTTTCCAGCGCCGCGGCAATGGCACGGGAGGGTTGCGAGTGCAGTGAGTTATCGGGGCCGGCGACGTGGCCTGAGCGGTCAAGCACGGCAAGCCAGGTGAGGCCGTGTTCTTCGGCCCACGCTCGACTGGCCAGAATTACGGCGGATGCGCCATCGCTGAGGGGGGACGAGTTTCCGGCAGTGATGGTTCCCGCCGGGTCGAAGGCGGGGCGCAACCCTGCGAGAGTTTCGACGGTCGTGTTGGCGCGTACACCCTCATCCGTATCGATCACGAGGTCGTCACCGTTGCGCTGAGGAATCGTAACGGCCGCAATCTCGTCGGCGAAAACACCGGACTCCATTGCGGCGGCAGCACGCACGTGGGAGGCGGCAGCAATCTCATCCTGCTCGGTGCGACCGATATCGAGACGGCCATTGTGGCGTTCGGTACTGGCGCCCATCGATTCAGCATCGAAGGCATCCGTGAGCCCGTCGTGGGCGGCGGAGTCGAGTGCAGAGACTGTTCCGTAAGCCCAACCCATGCGCGATCCAGCCAGTATGTGCGGTGCGTTGGTCATGGATTCTTGACCGCCGGCAGCCACGACGTTTGCTTCGCCGAGACGGATGAGGCGCGCAGCATCCACGATGGCGGCAAGCCCAGATAGACACACTTTGTTCACGGTGACCGCCGGAGTTTTCCAGCCGATGCCGGCGGCGATGGAGGTCTGGCGGGCGGGGTTTTGGCCAGCGCCGGCCTGCAGAACCTGACCGAAGATGATCTGGTCGATGTCGTCGACGTTGACTCGGGCGCGTTCTACTGCTGCGCTGAGAGCTACTGCGCCGAGCTGAACAGCGGTGAGTGAGCCCAGTTGTCCGCGCAGTTTCCCTTGTGGGGTGCGTGTTGCGGAAAGGATTACTACATCGTTGGGTGCGGGGCTGTTGGCCACTGTGCATACTCCTTTGTTTGTGCGCCGTTGTTGACAGCGAGGTTGTGCAACCATAGGCTACATGAAACCTGAACCGGGTCTCAGGTTCAGATCACAATCCTTCTAAGGCAGCAGGAAAGGTCCCATCATGCGGGTCAGTAAAAAGTACCTCGCTCCGGCGTTAATTGCGACGGTTGCACTCACACTGGCGGGCTGTGCCCCCAGCGTAGATACCGGATCGGGCGGCGACGAGCTCGCTCCGGTCGATATCTCGATGATCACGTCTCAAACAGGTCCGCTTGCGGCCTACGGGGAGGCCTACCTTGCCGGCTTCGATGCCGGTCTCGACTACGCCACCGACGGCACAGGCACCGTCGACGGCCGCGAACTCAACATCGAGATCACGGATGACGCCGGCGACGCCGACAAGGCCGTTACTGCGGCTAAGGACGTGATTGGTCAAGGCAAGAAGGTGATCGTCGGCACCGTATCGTCCGGAATCGCTTTGGCGCTGGCGGAACAGGCCGAACAGAACGAGGTGCTCTACATCTCGGGCCCTGCAGCAGCAGATGCTGTTACGGGTGTCAACGGCTACACCTTCCGTTCAGGTCGACAGAGTTTCCAAGACGTTGCCACCGCGGGAACCTTCATCGGTGACCCGGAAGGGAAGTCGGTTTTGGTCTTCGCTCAGGACACCGCATTCGGTCAGGGCAACGTTGCTGCGGCAACTGCCGTGCTCGGCGGCCAGGGTGGCGACGTGACGAGTCTTCTCGTTCCCGAGGACGCAACAGAGTTCACCCCCTTCGCTCAGCAGGTCGTTGATGCGCAGCCCGATCTCGTATTCGTGGCGTGGGCCGGAGCAACTTCAGGTGCCATGTGGGAAGCCCTCAGCCAGCAGGGCGTGTTCGATAGCGTTCCTGTAGCAACCGGTCTTGGTGACATCTCGACCTACGGTGCCTACGGCCCCGCGAGTGACAAGATCAGCTTCCTCAATCACTACTTCGGCGAAGCAACGGACAACGAAGCCAATCAGGCGATGGTGAGCTACCTCGAGGCAGAGGGCAAGCAGGCTGACCTCTTCTCACCCGACGGTTTCGTTGCCGCTCAGATGGTTGTTCACGCAGTTCGTGAAGGCGGCGACGATGTGGATGCCATGATTGCGGCTCTTGAGGGCTGGACGTTCGACTCCGTCAAGGGTTCGATCACAGTTCGTGCTGAAGACCACGCAATGATCCAGCCGATGTTCCAGGTGAAGCTCGTCGCTGATGGCGACTCATGGGCTCCTGAACTCGTCACGGCCGTTGACGCAGACGCCGTAACCCCACCCATCGCAGAGTAAGTAGCTCCCAACAATGTCGGACCAGCCCGTGCTCACGGTCGAGCACCTCGCCCTGTCGATCGGCGGTGCCGTCATCATCGATGACGTGTCACTGTCGGTTGCCAGGGGTGAGATGCTCGGCGTGATCGGCCCCAACGGGGCAGGAAAAACCACGCTCTTCAACCTCATCTCCGGGGTGATGACACCCACCGGTGGCGTTGTCACTCTTGAGGGGTGTGATGTCACGAATCAGACCATTGATGCGCGAGCCCGGGCGGGTCTCGGCAGAACTTTTCAAACCTCCAGTCTGTTCCCGGCGCTGAGCGCCGTGGAGAACGTGCGACTGGCGGCTCAGGTCAAACTGGGTGGTTCCACTTCGGTGATTCGGTTTCCCCGGTCAAACGATGCAGCAACAACGATTGCCAGAGGTCGACTCGATGAGGTCGGCTTGGATCACCACGGCAACACCGCCGCAGGGGTGCTGTCACACGGTGACAAACGCAAACTTGAAATCGCGATGCTGCTTGCCACAGATCCCAGCGTAATTTTGCTCGATGAGCCGATGGCGGGTGTCGCTTCGGGCGATGTTGCCGGCCTCAGCGAGGTCATTCGCCAGGTTCATCGTTCTGGGCGCACCGTGCTGATGGTCGAACATCACCTGGATGTCGTGCTGGGCCTAGTTGACCGCGTGGCGGTCATGCACCACGGCCAGTTGCTCGCCTGTGACACCCCGGATGCGGTAATGGCAGACGAAGCGGTGCAGAAGGCTTATTTGGGGGCTCCACTATGAGCGAATCCATTCTCACGGTCTCTGATCTTAACGCCAATATCGAGGGCCAGCAGGTTGTTGAATCGGTGAGCTTTGAGATGCTTCCTGTGGGGGTGACTGCTCTGCTCGGCCGCAACGGTGTGGGTAAGACGAGCACGCTGCGGGCAATTTTGGGGCTCATCGAACGTTCGGGCGAGGTGAGGCTCGCGGGTGAGCGAATTGATCGCGAACCAACTCACCGAATTGTGCAGCGCGGTGTGGGTTATGTGCCCGAAGACCGCGAAGTTTTTGCTTCTCTTACGGTTGCGGAGAATCTTCGGCTCGCTGAGCGTGACTCGTCTCCGAATCGTGAGCTTATCGCCGAGCTCTTTCCCGATCTCACCGAGCGCTCACATCAGCTTGCGGGAACCCTTTCGGGTGGCCAACAGCAGATGGTGTCGCTTGCTCGCGCGCTCGTGAATGACAACCGTGTGCTCTTGGTTGATGAACCGACAAAGGGTTTGGCACCCCTCATCGTGGTGGATGTGGCGCGTGCCCTCGAACGCGCAGCAGAAACCGTTCCCGTGCTTCTGGTTGAGCAGAACCTTCAGGTTGTGCGGATGCTCGCCGAGAGAGCGATTGTGCTTGAGGGCGGACGAGTTGTCTACGACGGAAGCGCCGAAGAGTTACTCGGCAATGGGGCGTTGACAAAAGAATTGTTAGGGGTCGCGTGAGCACCATAATTCTCCTGCTGATTACGGGCCTGGGGCTTGGGGCACTGTACTTCTTGGTGGCATCCGGTCTTTCGCTGATCTACGGGCTCATGGGCGTGCTGAACTTTGCCCATGGATCGTTTCTCACCCTCGGTGCTTTCGCCGGGTGGGAATTGGCCAGACGGATGGGCGGCGAAAGCTGGGGCACGCTGATCGCCTCGCTGCTGCTGGGCATGGTGGTTGGTGCCGTCGTTGCAGCGGCGACCGAGTTCCTGCTGATTCGGCGTCTGTACAATCGCCACATCGAACAAGTGCTGGTGACTGTGGGTCTAGCGCTGGCAACCGTCGCGCTCTTTGAGGGCATCTGGGGAACAGATGCGATCTACGTCACCGCACCACCGTGGCTGTCAGAGACGACAGAAATCTTCGGTGCGCTAGTTCCGAACGACCGCTTCTTGCTGATCGGGGCCGCTGTGCTGGTGCTCCTCGGTATTGTCGCGTTCTTGCGGTATACCCGTTTCGGCCTAGTCATTAGGGCCGGGGTTGAGAACCGGTCAATGGTGACGGCACTCGGCATCGACGTTCGCAAAGCGTTCACGGTCGTCTTCGCGATCGGTGGTGCAGCAGCCGGTCTCGGCGGTGTACTCGCCTCGCACTACTTCGGCTACGTATCGCCACAGCTGGGCGGATCCCTGCTGATCTTCGCCTTCATCGTCACGGTGATCGGTGGTCTGGGATCGCTCGCCGGTGCCGCCATTGCCTCGGTCGTCGTCGCGATCCTGCAGCAGTTCGCCAACTATTACCTCGGCGGCACGGGTGACCTCATGGTCGTATTGTTGCTCGCTGTCGTGTTGTTGGTTCGGCCAACCGGAATCTTGGGGAAGAAAGCATGAAGTCGCTCACGAACCTCAGCCAGCGCACGTGGTGGATTGTTGGCGGCGCCTTCGTGGTGCTTGCCGCGCTCCTGCCGGTGCTAAATATTTCGATCCCCGGCGTATTGCCGGGCGCCACGTATACGCCGGGAACCCTGCAGTTGCTTGCACTGGCGTTACTCTTTGCGTCGCTCGCTCTCAGCTACCACCTCTTGTTCGGTACCGCCGGAATGCTGTCGTTTGGTCACGCACTGTACTTCGCGCTCGGTGCCTACGGCCTCGGGATCGTGCTGCAGCAGACGGAGCTCACCCTGATCCCCGCGTTGGGACTCACCTTGGCGATCGTCATCGCGGCGGCATATCTGCTTGGCTCGCTGAGCCTGAGGGTTACCGGAATTTCGTTCGCGATGGTGACCCTGGCGTTTGCTCAGGCCGGAAACGTGCTCGTGCGCCGCAATCCCTCCATCACCGGTGGTGAGGAAGGTTTGCGGCTCGACACCGAACACATCCCGGAATTCTTTATTGGTGTGCTGAACACGCGCAACCTGTATTGGCTTGCCCTGGCGCTGCTAGTTGTCGTGTTCATCATCGTTGCGTGGTTTGAGAACTCTCGTGCCGGTCATGCGGTGACGGCAACTCGCGAGAATGAGCTGCGGGTTCGTGTGCTCGGGTTGCGCCCGTTCGGCGTAAAGCTGATGGCGTTTGTGATCGCTTCAGTGCTGGCGTCGCTCGTGGGGATGGTCCACTTGCTCCTGCAGAGCGGAACGACGCCGCGGGCAACATCCGCAGACTTCACTCTCACGATTCTCGTGATCGTGGTGCTCGGTGGCGTTGGCTCACGCTGGGGTGCGATCGTTGGCGGCATTGTTTACACGCTGCTCGATCAGCGCCTCACTGCACTCGCTGGGTCTGAGGCGATCGCCGACCTTCCCGCAGTTCTGCGTATTCCTCTCTCAGAACCTCTCTTTATCCTCGGCACGCTGTTTATCCTTGTGGTGTTGTTCCTTCCCGGAGGAATCGCCGGTGCTACGAGACGCCTCGGAACAGGTACTCGTGCCACACCGGTTGCTCGCAAGCGGCTTGAGGAGGCGGAATGAGTCAGCCCGAAGTGCTACACACGCTAGGGCGGTGGACTGCTGATCGCGCCCTGGCGACGCCCGAGCGCGTGGCGGTCGACGATCGCGGTGTGGTGCTGACCTATCGACAATTGGATGATCGGGCTACTGCTCTCGCTGAAGTTTTCCTCGATGGCGGCTACGGTGTCGGTGATCGCATTGCCACGATCACCGGAAATAGCTCCGACCACGTGGTCGTCTTCTTCGCTTGCGCTAAAGCAGGGTTGGTGCTGGTGCCGTTATCGTGGCGGCTGTCCCCGCGGGAAATAGCGCAGCAGCTTGAACAGGCCGACCCAGCGCTGTTGCTGGTGGAAGATGAGTTTTCTACCCTGGCAAGCTTGGCCACTGATCGGTTGATTACTCCCATTGCTCGAGGGATTCTGGGAACGCACGGAATCGAACGCGACATCGTTGCTCCGCTTCGACGCGATTCGACACCGCCGGTGCGACGCCCCGTGCAGGATAACGATGCACTGCTCATTGTCTTCACCTCGGGGACCCTTGAGCAGGCCAAGGGCGCGATCCTGACCCACTCCAACTGCTTCTGGACCAATTTGTCGCTCTCGCGCACTGCCGAGATCACGAGTGCCGATACGGTGCTCGCAGTGATGCCGCAGTATCACGTGGGGGGCTGGAATATTCAGCCGCTGTTGGCGTGGTGGATGGGCGCAACGGTCGTGCTTGAACGCACTTTTGACCCGGCACGGGTGCTTCAGCTCATCGCTGACCGCCGAATCACCACCATGATGGGGGTGCCGGCGAACTACCTAATCTTGTCGCAGCATCCACGATTCGCCTCGAGCGACCTGTCGAGTTTGGCGCACGCTATTGTGGGCGGCGCGCCGATGCCTGAGCCGCTGCTGCGGGTGTGGCATAGCCGCGGGGTGGCACTCACGCAGGGCTACGGTCTTACCGAAGCCGCCCCCAACGTGCTGTGCCTCCCGGATGAGGAGGCGCGTGTTCGAATCGGTTCGGCGGGAAAGCCCTACCCGCACGTCGACGTCGATATCGCCGACCCCGTCACGGGAGAACGCATCGAGGGTGCGGGTCAGGGTGAGTTGCTCGTGCATGGCCCCGGAGTTTTCAGCGGCTACTTTCGTGCGCCGGAGGCAACGGCGCTGGCGCTTCGCGACGGATGGTTGGCCACCGGTGATCTGGTGAGCCGCGATGCCGAAGGCTACTACCGCGTGCTGGATCGCATCAAAGACATTTTCATTACCGGGGGAGAGTCGGTCGCTCCCGCAGAGATTGAAGGCGTTCTGTTCGGCCACCCCGCCGTGGCCGATGTTGCCGTTGTTGGTGTGCCCGATGAGCAATGGGGCGAAGTCGCGGTGGCGTGGGTCGTGGTGCGTTCGGGGGCCGCGACCGACGAAACAGATCTGCTCGACTTTGCTAGCGCCGCCCTCGCCAAGTACAAAGTGCCCAAGCGCGCGCTGTTCGTGGAATCGATCCCGCGCTCCTCCAGCGACAAGGTGCGCCGCCGTGTTTTGCTCGGCCAATGGACCGAAGAGTCTGCACAAGCAGGACGGATCAGTTCATGACTACACCGCTTACCGCTCGCGGCACCCGCACCAAAACCAAACTGATCGAAGCAGCCGAAATAGTCTTTGCCCGCTACGGCTACGCGGATGCGTCGATCGTGCGCATCACCGAAGAGGCGGGTGTCGGCCAGGGCACGTTTTACCTCTACTTTGCGAGCAAGCTCGAGATTTTTGAGGAGCTCGTTGAGGATCTCAACCGCCGGGTGCGCCGGGCCATGAGTGAGGCGTCGGCTGCGGCATCCAATCGCATCGAATCGGAGCGTGCAGGTTTTCGCGCGTTCTTCGAGTTCACGGCCGAGCATCCGGCACTTTATCGGGTGGTTCGCGAGGCCGAATTCGTGTCACCCAAGTCGCTCCGGTTGCACTATTCGCGCATCGTCGATGGTTACATCGAGGGGCTCAAAGAAGCACAGTTGCTGGGTGAAATTGGCGATATTGATCCGACTGTGGCTGCCTGGGCTCTCATGGGCATTGGCGAGATGATCGGGATGCGGTGGGTGCTGTGGGGCGATTCCCCGACGGCAGGAAACGATGCCGATCCGACCGCCAGCGGAACCTCACGGGTTCCTGACGATGTTCTCGATCACATGATCACATTTATTCGCCGTGCTCTGGCTGTGCCGGAGCCGAACCGTGGGGGAGTCGAGAAATGACTGATCTTTCGGGCCGAAGGGCCCTCGTCACTGGTGGTGCCAGCGGGATAGGGGCGGCGTGCACCGTGTCGCTCGCGAATGCCGGGGCGCACGTGATCGTTGCCGATCTCAACGGCGATGCCGCTACAGCCCAAGCGGCGCGGGTCGGCGGCGAAGCCTGGCAGGTTGACCTCACCGACACGGCGGCCCTTGCCGATCTCACCCTCGACATCGACATCCTCGTCAACAATGCGGGCATTCAGCACGTGAGTGCGATTGAGAGCTTTGAGCCGAAAATGTTCAGGCGCATCCTCGATCTCATGGTCGAAGCGCCGTTCCTGCTCGTGCGGGCCGCGTTGCCGCGAATGTACGAGCGTGAGTTTGGGCGCATCATCAACATCAGCTCAGTGCATGGTCTGCGGGCATCGCCCTACAAGTCGGCCTATGTCACCGCGAAGCACGCGCTCGAAGGTTTCTCCAAAGTGACGGCTCTGGAGGGTGGAGCTCACGGCGTCACCAGCAACTGCGTGAATCCCGGCTATGTGCGCACCCCTCTGGTCGAAAAGCAGATCGCTGACCAGGCAAAAGCGCACGGTATCCCCGAGTCTGAAGTCGTTGAGAAAGTCATGCTGACTGAGAGCGTCATCAAGAGATTGCTTGAACCCGAGGAAGTGGCCGATCTTGTCTTGTGGCTGACCGGCGACACCGCCGGAATGGTCACGGGGGCCTCCTACACGATGGATGGCGGCTGGAGCGCACGATGACACAGCACTATCGAACCATCCGGTGCCCCGTGGAGGGCGGGGAACTCACAGCCGCGATCTGGGAACCAGACTCAGTGCCCACCGGCACAATCCTGCTCATTCATGGCATCACGGCATCCCACATGTCATGGCCGCTCATCGCTGCCGCATTTCCCGAGTATCGGGTTATCGCCCCCGATCTGCGCGGGCGCGGTGCCAGCCGTGAGCTTCCCGCACCGTTCGGGATGCCGCAGCACGCCGCCGACATGAACGCACTGCTAGCGGCGACCGATACCGCCTCGGCGCTCGTGGTAGGGCATTCGATGGGGGGATTCGTCGCTGCGAGCTTGGCGGCGCAGTACCCGGAGCGTGTGTCGGCGTTGATCCTCATCGACGGCGGTTTGCCGATTCCTGCGCCGGAGGGCACTTCTCTGGAGGAGCTGCCGCAGGTGATTTTGGGGCCGGCTGCTGAGCGGCTGTCGATGACGTTTGCCGATCGCGAAAGTTATCAGAAGTTTTGGAGAAGCCACCCTGCGTTTGCGGATGAGTTCACGGATGCTGTGCGTGACTACGTGGATTATGACCTGGTCGGCTCTGAGCCCTATTTGCATCCGGCGAGCAACCTTGCCGCGGTCAGTTGTGATGCGGTGCAGCTGAGCGGCGACGAGCATTATCTTAGCGCTCTGCAGGACCTGACGGTTCCGGTGCATTTCATTCGTGCGCCTCGGGGTCTTCTCAATCAGCTGCCCGCGCTGTATTCTCCGGAGCAGCGTAACCGCTGGCGTTCCGAACTTCCGAATGTGACTTTTCATGAGGCGGCCAACGTCAACCACTACACAATTACTTTGACACCGCGTGGCGCAGATCGTGTTGCGGGCGTCATGGATGAACTTTTGACGAGTCGACCGCGGGAGGTTCGAGCGTGAGTATCGATAAGACAGTGGGGTCGGCGGCCGAGGCTATAGCCGATATTCCGAGTGGCGCCTCTCTTGCGGTGGGAGGCTTCGGCCTCTGCGGCAATCCGATGGTTCTGATTCAGGCGCTGCTGGAGTTGGGCTCCGACGATTTGAGCATCGTGAGCAACAACTGTGGTGTGGATGACTGGGGTTTGGGCGTGCTGCTGGGCGCTCGCCGCATCCGCAAAATGACGTCGTCATATGTTGGGGAAAATAAGGAGTTTGAGCGCCAGTTTTTGACCGGCGAGCTTGAGGTTGAGTTGACACCGCAGGGCACGCTTGCTGAGAAGCTTCGCGCGGGTGGTTCGGGCATTGCCGCATTTTTCACTCAGACGGGTGTGGGTACTCAGGTTGCTGAGGGTGGCCTGCCGCGCCGTTATGACGGTGCGGGGGGCATCGCGGTTGCGTCGCCTCAGAAAGAGGTTCGCACTTTCGAGGTCAAGGGAGGGTCGAAAGAGTTCGTGCTCGAAGAGTCGATCACGACCGACTTTTCGCTCGTGCACGCACTCAGGGGCGATCGTCTTGGCAACCTTGTTTTTGCTAAATCGGCGCGTAACTTTTCGCCGCTTGCGGCAATGGCGGGGCGGGTCTGCATCGCCCAGGTCGAAGAACTGGTCGAACCCGGTGAGATTGAACCGGATGCCGTGCACTTGCCCGGAGTGTATGTCTCACGAGTAATCGAGGTCGGCTCCGACGTCGAGAAGAGAATCGAACGCCGCACTGTGCGGCCGGGGGTGGCGTGATGGCTTTGACACGTGAAGAAATGGCGGCTCGTGCTGCGCTCGAGCTGGCTGATGGTTCCTACGTGAACCTGGGTATTGGATTGCCGACGCTGGTACCAAACTATGTTCCCGAGGGTCGCTCTGTTGTACTGCAGTCGGAGAATGGCATTCTCGGGGTTGGGCCGTACCCCACTGAAGGCAATGTCGACCCCGACTTGATTAACGCGGGCAAAGAGACGGTGACGACCCTTCCGGGCACCGCGTTCTTCGATTCGGCGATGAGCTTCGGGATGATCCGTGGCGGCAAGATTGACGCAGCTATTCTGGGCGCGATGCAGGTCTCGGCCGCCGGCGATCTCGCCAACTGGATGATTCCCGGCAAGATGGTCAAGGGACCAGGCGGCGCCATGGATCTGGTGCACGGTGCCGCTCGAGTGATCGTTCTCATGGAGCATGTCGCCAAAGATGGCAGCCCTAAGATCGTGAATGAGTGTTCGCTGCCGCTCACCGGTCGCGGCGTTGTTCACCGCATCATCACCGATCTGGCGGTCATCGATATCACTGCAGAGGGTCTCGTGTTGCGCGAGCTCGCGCCCGGCGTCGACGAAGCCACTGTTCGGGCAGCAACCGAGCCCGAGCTGACCGTCGACCTTATCTCCGCATAGTTTCCCCGAAAGCCCGCATTCCGCGCAGTTTCACCTACTCGCAGTTTCACCAACGCAAAGGACACCCCATGGCAACTCTTCTCAACGGCATCGTTCAGCACAGTGTCACCACCGCCCGACTGGTCGCGTCAGTGCTGGAACGCCCGGCCCAAAATGCAACATCGACCGTTGTTTTCGTTCATGGCAATGTTTCCTCGTCGCTGTTTTGGCAGCCCACAATGCTGAGCCTCGGCGCCGGTGTGCGGGCGCTCGCTATCGACCTCCGCGGTTTTGGAGACAGCGAAACGCTGCCGGTGGATGCCACGCGTGGCGTTCGCGATTTTTCTGATGACGTGGCTTCGGTTCTTGATTCGCTCGGTGTGGAACGCGCACATTTCGTCGGCTGGAGCATGGGCGGTGGTGTGGTGATGCAGTTCATGCTGGATCACGCTGAGCGCGTTGCCACGGCAACCTTCGTTTCTCCCGTCTCGCCTTTCGGGTTTGGTGGCACCAAGGGCGCCACGGGCGAGCTGCTTGCTGCCCAGTGCCCGGGCACCGGTGGCGGGGGAGCGAATCCCGACTTTATCGCCCAACTGAACGCGGGAAACACGAGTGACGATTCTCCGGCATCCGCACGGATGGTGTTCCGCGCCGCTTACGTCGCGAACCCCGACCAGCACACTGAGCACGAAGACCTGTGGGTGGAGTCGATGCTCACAACGGCAACGGGGGAAGGTAACTACCCGGGTGATTCCGTTGTGGTGGAGGCCTGGCCTGGCTTTGGCCCCGGCGGGCGCGGTGTGCTCAACACGATGACGCCCGACCACTTCAATGTCAGTGGCATTACTGAGTTGGCAACAAAGCCACCAGTGCTCTGGGTGCGCGGGCTCAACGATGCAATCGTTTCTGACGCTTCGGGTTTCGACCTCAACTTCTTGGGCCAATTGGGTGTGATTCCGGGCTGGCCGGGTGCCGAGGTTGCGCCGCCGCAGCCGATGATTGAGCAGACGCGTGCCGTGTTCGATCACTATGCGGCCAATGGCGGCGAATATACGGAGTTGGCGTGGGAAAACTGCGGGCACTCAGCTCACTTGGAACGCCCAACGGAGTTTGTTGCAGCACTGACGGCGCACCTCGCCGCGCGCTAGAGTTCCGCTCTGGTTCAGGAGTCGGCTCTAGACTGGTTCAGTGCCAGCAATCAATCTTGGAATACCGAAAGTTCCCGAAGTCCTCGCTCCTCGCCGAAAGACTCGTCAGATAAAGGTCGGTTCTGTCGGAGTCGGCAGCGACTCGCAGGTCAGTGTGCAGTCAATGACAACAACGCAAACCACGAATATCGATGGAACTCTTCAGCAGATCGCCGAACTGACTGCTTCGGGTTGCGACATTGTTCGTGTCGCCGTTCCCCATCAGGACGATGCGGATGTCTTGCACATCATCGCGAAAAAGAGCCAGATTCCCGTTATTGCCGATATTCACTTCCAGCCGCGGTACGTATTTTCGGCGATTGATGCCGGAGTTGGTGCGGTGCGCGTCAATCCCGGAAACATTCGCAAGTTCGATGATCAGGTTGCGGACATCGCGAAGGCGGCGAAAGACGCTGGCGTGAGCATCCGTATTGGCGTGAACGCGGGTTCGCTCGAGCCCAGCCTGCTGCAAAAGTATGGCAAGGCCACCGCCGAGGCGCTCGTCGAGAGTGCTGTGTGGGAGGCGAGTCTCTTCGAGGAGCACGACTTTCACGACTTCAAGATTTCGGTCAAGCACAATGACCCCATCGTGATGGTCAAGTCTTACCGCATGCTGGCTGAGCGAGGCGACTGGCCATTGCATCTCGGTGTGACCGAGGCTGGCCCCGAGTTTCAGGGAACCATCAAGAGCGCGACAGCGTTCGGCATCCTGCTCTCTGAAGGCATCGGTGACACGATTCGGGTCTCACTGTCTGCGCCACCGGTGCAGGAGGTCAAGGTTGGACTGCAGATCCTGCAGTCGCTCAACCTGCGTGAGCGCAAGCTCGAAATCGTTTCGTGCCCGAGCTGTGGTCGTGCCCAGGTCGATGTCTACAAGCTTGCGAACGACGTCACCGCGGGCCTCGAAGGCATGACTGTTCCGCTGCGGGTTGCTGTGATGGGGTGTGTCGTGAACGGACCGGGTGAAGCTCGTGAGGCCGACCTCGGTGTTGCTAGCGGAAACGGCAAGGGCCAGATCTTTGTCAAGGGCGAAGTTATCAAGACTGTGCCCGAATCAGAGATCGTCGCCACGCTGATCGAGGAGGCAAACCGGATCGCCTCAGAGATGCCCGCCGGAGAGGTCGGCAGCCCGCAAGTTCTCGTCCCCTAGCGCGACTACCATTGAGGCGTGTCTACACGTCTCTCACAACTCTTTGTCCGCACGCTTCGCGAAGACCCCGTCGATGCCGAAGTGGCCAGCCACCGCCTCTTGGTGCGTGCCGGCTACATCCGTCGACAGGCTCCCGGGGTGTTTGCGTGGTTGCCGCTCGGCCTCAAGGTTCGCCGCAAGATTGAGGCGGTCATCCGTGAGGAGCTTGAGGCGTTTGGTGCGCAAGAGGTGCTCTTTCCGGCGCTTCTGCCGCGTGAGCCCTATGAGCTGACCGGTCGCTGGTCGGAGTATGGCGACGGAATTTTCCGGCTTAAAGACCGCAGAGATGTCGACTATTTGTTGGCGCCCACCCACGAAGAGGTATTCACGCTGCTCGTGAAGGATCTTTATTCGAGCTATAAAGATTTGCCTCTGGCGCTCTACCAAATTCAGGACAAGTACCGCGACGAGGCACGCCCGCGTGCTGGCCTGCTGCGCGGGCGCGAGTTCTCGATGAAAGACTCCTACTCTTTCGATTACACGGATGCCGGACTCGACGTTTCGTACCAGCAGCACCGTGATGCCTACGAACGCATTTTCACTCGCTTGGGCCTTGAGTATGTCGTGGTCGCGGCGGATGCGGGAGCCATGGGTGGCTCCAAGAGCGAAGAGTTTTTGCACCCCACCCCGATCGGCGAAGACACCTTTGTTCGCTCGGCTGGCGGGTATGCCGCGAACATTGAGGCCTACCGAACGACGCCACCCGAGGTGCAGCCGATTGACGGCCTTCCCGCGGCGCTCGTTTTCGATTCGCCAAACACCCCCACAATCGAGACGCTCGTCGCGCTCGCCAACGAGCAACAGCCGCGCGTGGATCGTCTGTGGACCGCCGCCGACACTCTCAAAAATGTGGTTCTTGCGCTGCGCTTCCTTGACGGACGCCGCGAGTTAGTCGTTGTGGGTCTGCCAGGCAATCGCGATGTTGATCTGAAGCGTGCCGAGGTTGCTTTCGCACCCGCCGAGGTTGAAGCAGCAACCGAGAAGGACTTTGCCGATCTCGCGAAGCGAGAGGGTAACCCCGGCTTTGTGAAGGGCTACATCGGCCCCTGGTCACCAGAGGGTGCCGTTCTTGGCAAAGAGTCTGCAACGGGCGTGCGTTTCCTGCTCGACCCCCGTGTTGTTGAGGGTACGCAATGGATCACCGGCGCAAACATCCCTGAGAAGCATGTTCTTAATCTTGTTGCGGGCCGCGACTTTGTGGCCGACGGTACCGTCGAGGTCGCGGACGTGCGCGAGGGCGACCCGGCTCCCGACGGAAGCGGCCCCATTGAGACCGCTCGCGGCATGGAGATTGGTCACGTATTCCAGCTCGGCCGCAAATATGCGGAGGTGCTTGGGCTCAAGGTCCTCGACGAAAACGGCAAGCTTGTCACCGTGACGATGGGCTCGTATGGCATCGGCGTGACCCGTCTGATGGCCGCAATTGCGGAGACCACCAACGATGGCAAGGGGCTCTTGTGGCCCAAGAACATCAGTCCGTTTGATGTGCACATCGTTGCCGCCGGTAAAGACGAGGTGGTGTTTGAGACGGCGGAAAGCTTGGTCTCATCCCTCGAAAGCGCGGGACTTGACGTTCTCTTCGATGACCGGCGCAAGGTTTCGCCCGGCGTAAAGTTCGGCGATGCCGAGCTGTTGGGCGTGCCGAAGATCGTGATTGTCGGCCGCGATGCCGCCAACGGAATGGTCGAGGTGTGGGATCGAGCCACCAACGAGCGCACCAGCACCAGCACAGGCATCGCTGAGGTGCGTGCGGCGCTGCTCAGTTAAGGCGGCTAAACTAGCCTATTCTGAGCAGCACGGCCCAGAGAGTCATCACCCCTAAATGAATATCGGAGGCCCTCAATGGATATCGACTTGAGCGTGCTGCGCATGATGGAGCGCGAGCGAGAGATACCGTTCGAAGAACTGGTGTTGATCATTGAGCAGGCAATTACGAGTGCCTACCTCAAACACGTTGAGGCTCCCGAAGGTAAAGCTGCCGAAGCTGCCCCGACTGCTCGCGTTGTCCTTGATCGAAAGACCGGCCACGTTAGCGTGTGGGTTCCCGAGTACGACGACGAGGGCGCAATCGTTGGCGAGGCTGAAGACAGTCCCAGTGATTTCGGTCGTATCGCAGCGTTTGCGGCGAAACAGGTCATCAACCAGCGACTTCGAGACATCGGGGACGACAAGGTTCTCGGCGAATTCAAAGGGCGCGAGGGCGACATCGTTGCCGGAGTGATCCAGCAGGGCCCCAATCCGCGCATGATTCACATCGATTTGGGCACCGTCGAGGCAATAATGCCTCCCGAAGAGCAGGTTCCGAGCGAGGAGTACACGCACGGTTCACGATTGCGCGTGTATGTCACCGCCGTAAACAAGGGCGACAAAGGTCCTCAGATCACTGTCAGCCGCACCCATCCTTCGCTCGTGCGCAAACTGTTTGCCCTCGAAGTCCCCGAGATCGCCAGTGGACTTGTTGAGATCACGTCAGTGGCTCGTGAGGCCGGCCACCGTACCAAGATGGCTGTGCGCGCCACAGAAGCAGGCATCAACGCCAAGGGATCGTGCATTGGGGAGCTCGGCCAACGGGTGCGAGCGGTGACAGCGGAGCTCAACAACGAGAAAATCGACATCGTTGACTACTCCGAGAATCTTGCGGTTTTTGTCGCGAATGCACTGTCGCCAGCCAAAGTCTCAAGCTCCTTCGTGATCGACGAAGCGACCAAAGCAGTGCGAGCACTCGTTCCTGACTACCAACTTTCGCTAGCGATCGGCAAAGAGGGTCAAAATGCGCGGCTGGCGGCCAAACTGACCGGCGCCCGCATCGACATCCAGCCCGACTCGATTCTCGACGACGAATAGTCGCGCGACCGCGGCCATCTCCGCTCCGGGGGAGTGCGCGTGCGGAGAGTAGGGGTATCATGAAGGCAGTAAGAACATGTATTGGCTGTCGTGCGAGCGACAGCAGATCTTCCTTACTGAGGATCGTCGCATCTCACGGTGCGATTGTGGTCGACTATTCGGCCGCACTTCCGGGTCGCGGTGCGTGGCTTCACCCCACATTCACGTGTTATGAGTCTGCGGTCAAACGCAGAGCTTTTGGGCGTGCTTTTAGGGCGAATTCGCCGCTGGATTCCGGAACACTTCTTTCAGTGTTAGCTGAATATGAGACGGGGCATCAACCGGTGCCCCCTAACGAACAGGCTGATTGACCTATGGACAACTAATGAGCGGCTCTAAATGAGTTCCGTCCGTAATTAGCGGTCTGCCCCTGTCTGGGAGCAGACCCAGACAGGAGAAATGTGGCTGCCAAACCACGCGTACACGAAGTCGCCGCCGAAGCAGGCGTCGATAGCAAGGCTGCACTAGCGAAGCTCAAAGAAATGGGCGAATTCGTTAAAGGCCCTTCGTCAAGCATTGAACCCCCCGTCGCACGACGGTTGAAAGCTGCCCTCGAGGCAGACGCTGCGAAAGCTCCCCCAGAGCCGGAGAAGCCCAAAGCTGCGCCCAAAGCTGCGCCCAAGGCTGCGCCTAAAGCGGCGCCGAAGCCCAAGACCCCAACACCCAGTGCCCCGAACCCTGCAGGCGTGGCTGACGAAGCGCCGGCTGCTGTTTCGGCGCCCGAGCCAACTCATGAACCAGAGGAGGGCGCGGCTCCCGCACCCTTGACGGTTGCTGAGCGTCAAGCTCAGGCCTTGGCTGCCGAAAAGGCTTTGGCCGCAGAGAAGGCGTCCGCTGAAGCCAGCGGAAAGCCCGAAGGCGACACACCTGCTGCTCCAAGCCCGTCGGCGATTCCTCGCCCGGGTACCCCGCGTCCGGGCAACAACCCCTTCGCATCGAATCAGGGAATGCAGCGCGGCGGCAACTCTCGCCCCGGCAATAACCCCTACGCCGCAAGCCAGGGCTCACAACGTGCTGGTGCCAGCGGCGGAATTCCTCGTCCCGGTGCGCCTCGCCCCGGAACCCCACGCCTCGGCGCTCCACGTCCGGGTGGACCCGGTCAGGGTACCCGTCCCGGTGGCTTCGGTCAGCGTCCCGGCGGCCCCGGTGCCGGCGGCGGTCAGCGTCCCGGCGGCCCCGGTGCCGGCGGCGGTCAGCGCCCCGGTGGAGCCGGTGGTGGTGCACGTCCCGGCGGCGCTCCCGGAAACAACTTTGGTCCTAACCGTCCGCCCGGTGGCGGTCGCGGTCGCGGCCCCGGTGGTGGCACCGCAGGCGCGTTCGGTCGCGGCGGCGGCAAGAGCAAGGCGCGCAAGTCAAAGCGGGCGAAGCGGGCAGAGTTTGAACTGAGAGAAGCCCCGTCGCTGGGTGGCGTCAGCGTTCCTCGCGGTGACGGCAAAGAAGTTATTCGTCTTCGCCGCGGTGCATCGATCACCGACTTTGCCGACAAGATCGACACGAGTCCCGGAAACCTCGTCACCGTACTGTTCCACCTGGGACAAATGGCGACCGCAACGGAATCCCTCGACGAGGCGACCTTCGGCATCCTGGGTGACGAGCTCGGCTTCAAAATCGAAATGGTCTCACCTGAAGAGGAAGACCGCGAGCTCCTGCTCGGCTTCGACATGGACCTCGATCAAGAACTCGAAGACGAATCGGATGACGAACTGATCGTCCGCCCTCCCGTTGTCACCGTCATGGGTCACGTCGACCACGGTAAGACCAAACTGCTTGACTCGATCCGTAACGCCAACGTTGTTGCTGGCGAAGCGGGCGGCATCACGCAGCACATTGGTGCCTACCAGGTTGTCAAAGAGCACGACGGCATCGAACGTCCGATCACCTTTATCGACACCCCGGGTCACGAGGCGTTCACCGCCATGCGTGCTCGTGGTGCGCAGGTCACCGACGTCGCAATCCTGGTGGTTGCCGCCGACGACGGAATCATGCCGCAGACGGTTGAAGCACTCAACCACGCTCAGGCAGCCAACGTTCCGATCGTTGTCGCGATCAACAAGATCGATAAAGAGGGAGCAAACCCGGCCAAGGTCCGACAGCAGCTCACCGAATTCGGTCTCGTAGCTGAAGAATACGGCGGAGAGACCATGTTCATGGATGTCTCGGCGCTCAACAACGTCGGTATTACGGAGCTTCTTGATGCTGTGCTTCTGACAGCGGATGCCGGACTCGACCTGCGCGCAAACCCCAACAAGGATGCTCGTGGTGTCGCGATCGAAGCCAAACTCGACAAGGGTCGCGGTGCTGTTGCCACCGTGCTCATCCAGTCGGGAACGCTCTCGGTCGGAGACCCGATCGTCGCCGGAACGGCCTACGGCCGCGTTCGTGCAATGTTCGATGAAAACGGCGATTCTGTCGAGAAGGCCGAACCTTCGCGTCCCGTTGCCGTGCTCGGTCTCACCTCGGTTCCCAAGGCCGGCGACGTGTTCTTGGTCACCGACGACGACCGCATGGCTCGCCAGATCGCAGAAAAGCGCGAGGCGGCAGAGCGTAACGCCCTGCTGGCTCGTAGCCGCAAGCGCATCAGCCTCGAGGACTTCACCAAGGCACTCGAAGATGGCAAGGTTGAATCGCTCAACCTCATCATCAAGGGTGACGTATCGGGTGCTGTTGAAGCTCTCGAAGAATCGCTGCTCAAGATTGATGTTGATGACTCAGTTCAGCTGCGCATCATCCACCGCGGTGTTGGTGCTGTTACCGAAAGCGACATCAACCTCGCCACCGTAGACAACGCGATCATCATCGGATTCAACGTTCGCCCCGACCCGAAGGCGCGCGAACGCGCCAATCGCGAAGGTGTCGACGTACGTTTCTACTCGGTTATCTACGCGGCACTCGAAGACGTCGAGAACTCACTCAAGGGCATGCTCAAGCCTGAGTTCGAAGAAGTCCAGTCTGGTTTTGCAGAGATCCGCGAGATCTTCCGTTCCTCCAAGGTCGGAAACATCGCTGGTGTCATCGTACGATCGGGAACGATCACGCGAAACGCCAAGGCTCGAGTCATCCGCGATGGTGTCGTCGTTGGCGACAACCTAGCGATCGACTCGCTGCGTCGCTTCAAGGATGACGTCACTGAGGTCCGTACCGACTTCGAAGCCGGAATTGGATTGGGCAAGTTCAACGACATCCAAATCGGTGACGAGATCGAGACAATTGAAATGAAGGAAAAGCCGCGGGATTAGTCCGGATGGCTTATGACGCCGGCCCCATCCAAGAAGCGAAGCTCCGCAAGCTTCTTGGATGGGGCCGGCGTCAACGCCACGGGTAACCCCGAGGTGGAGAATAGTTAAGGAGAAGAGATGGTTGACGCAGCTCGCGCGGCGAAAATGGCCGACCGCATCAAAGTAATCGTGGCCAAGACACTTGAGCGTGGTATCAGAGATCCGCGGCTTGGGTTTGTCACCATCACCGATGTTCGGGTGACTGGAGATTTGCAGCATGCCTCCGTCTTCTTCACCGTTTATGGTACAGACGAGGAGCGAATCGATAGCGCCGCGGCTCTCAAATCAGCGACCGGGCTCGTTCGCCGCGAAGTGGGCAAGAACCTCACAGCGCGGCTGACGCCCTCAATTGAGTTCATCCCCGACGGCATCCCGGAGAACGCCGCCCTCATCGACTCGCTGCTGACCGAAGCGCACCATCGTGATGCGTCCATCGGCTCGCTCAAGAAAGATGCGAAGTACGCCGGCGACGAAGACCCCTATGTGAAGCCTCGCGATTATGCTGCCGAAGAAGAAGCAGCGGGTTTCGACGATGACGCGGTTTACGAGAGCAAAGACGACTAGGGCAACTCATAGTCCGCGCCACTGAGTACGACAAGGCCGTCTCTGAGAAGCCCATCCAGAGCTCGTTCTCGCTGTGCCGAATCAGGCCACACCTGCACAATTTCTTCAGGAGTTACGGGCACGTCGCTCGCGCGAAGCTCGGCAAGGATGAGGCCCCGCACCTGGCGGTCTGATCCCTCGAACCGTTTCTGGGGCGCCGGCCGTTTTCCCTCATACACCGGGTAACCATCGGCACGCCACTGACACAAATCGCGTACCGGGCACTCTTGGCACAGCGGTTTTCTCGCGGTGCAGACGATCGCGCCGAGTTCCATGGTCGCAGCGTTTGTGGACTGAGCGTCAGTGGGGTCAGCAGGGAGCAGTTCTTCCATTGCGGCGAGGTCTCGTCGGGTCGACGGCGGCCCCGCTTCGCCCTGACCCAGCACAACCCGGGCGATGACGCGGCGAACGTTCGTGTCGACGACCGGATGACGGTGGCCATAGGCAAACGCGGCCACGGCGCGAGCGGTGTACTCCCCGATACCGGGCAGCGCCAACAGTGAAGGGACATCCTCGGGCACCATGCCACCGTGGTTGTGCGTGATCGCGGTCGCGGCAGCATGAAGGTTGAGTGCCCGTCGAGGGTAGCCGAGGCGTTCCCAGGCGCGAACCGCATCTCCGGGAGCAGCCGCGGCAAGGGCCTCCGGCGTGGGCCACCGTTCCAGCCACTGTTCGAGTCGCGGGATGACGCGTGCAACAGGGGTCTGCTGCAGCATGATCTCGCTCACCAAAATTCCCCAAGCGCCGAACCCGTCGCGACGCCACGGAAGGTCGCGGCCGTGCTCGACGAACCACGCGCGGATTAGCCGCGATACAGTGCCAGCATTGTCCGCTGAGGGCCCACCGGCTGAAGCATCAGCAGCTGAGTCGTCAACGGCTGAGGGTTCAGCGGTCACGTGTTAGTGCCGCGTACCGTATGGCGACGTCGTCAGGGCTAAAAAATGTTCCGCTGGACTCAACAGAGTGCACAAGTTCGACCATGAGCGCGTTCACTGCGGCGGGTTGGCTTTTCGCCGTTGCGGCACGAACGACGGCACCGTTGAGGGCATCAACCTCGCTGGGCTGGCCACGCTTGATGCTCTGAAGGGTTGAGCCGGGATTGGGGGTGCTCCCCATGCGGCGGGCCATGACTCGTGGCAGCAGTTCGCTCATCCACAGTGGTGATCGAGCGAAGTTCTTCAGTCGACGATGGCTGAGACCCTGCAGAGTTTCGAAGTGGATTCCATTCGAGAGCGCGACTCTCACCGTCTCTCGCATGCTTGCTGTCATCACTCGGCGCAGCAAGGAGTGGGCAACGATTGATTGCACGCTGTATCCGGTGATTGCGGGCAGTGCATTGACCTGATTGATGACCAGCTTGGTCCACTGGGCACCGCGGAAATTGGCGACCACGGAGGTCGGCATGACGGCATCGAGAATATGTGCCGCATATCGGGCTGGCACATCATTGTCGCCTGCTACCCCGAGGTAGCTGGGCCCCGCCGCGGTGACATGGATATTTCCCGGTGAGAGAAATGATGACGCAAAGGTAGCAAGGCCACCAATCGCATCCGATCGAGGAGAAGCACGGTGTGCGGTTTCGAGAGAGTCGAGCCCGTTCTGAAAAATTACGACCGGCACGTTACGGAGGTAGGTGATGTTGTCGCGAAGTGCCTGTTCTGCGTCGTGCGCTTTCGTGGCAACGATCACGAGTTCGTTGACGCGCGTGAGGGTTGCTGCCGCACGCAACCGTGAGATGCTATCGCCCCAAACCCCGGTGATTGCCAGACCGGAGGCGCGGATGGTGTCAAGGTGGGCCCCGCGTGCAGTGACCTCCACATCATGGCCGGCACGCGCAAGCAATCCGGCGACAGCCCCGCCAACGGCACCCGCACCTATGACGCCGATTCGCATAGCCAAAGTCTACGGGCACCGCCATGCACTCCTGTCACCGCTGCCCGGCGTCACGGCGTCACGGCGGCCCGGTGGTGTCGAGGCGGGTGTGAGGTGCGAGAGAATTAGCTAATGTTGTTGCGCTGCCCACCCGGGGCTGCGGGTGGAGGAGGTTCGGTCGTGGCTAAGGCTCCGCGCAACCCTGCCAGTGGCATCCTGTTCATCGACAAACCGCACGGCATCACCAGTCACGGCGTTATAGCTCGGGCGCGGGCATCCGTCGGTACACGCAAAATCGGGCATGCAGGCACCCTTGACCCCATGGCGACGGGCCTGCTCGTGCTTGGCGCTAACAATGCCACCCGGCTCCTGACCTACTTGGTGGGTCTTGACAAGCAATACACTGCCACCATTCGCCTGGGGGCCTCATCAAATACTGACGATGCTGAGGGGGAACTCTCTGAACCAGCGGATGCTGCCGCCCTGAGTGCGATCACCAACCGAGACATCGCGGCCGCCGTCGCCCAGCTCACCGGTCACATCATGCAACGGCCAAGCTCCGTCAGTGCGATCAAAGTTGACGGTAAGCGTGCGTACACGCTCGCACGTTCTGGCGAAGAAGTCAGGCTTGCAGAACGCGCCGTCACAGTCTCAGCGTTCGAAGTGCTGGAGGTTGTGCGAGGGGAGCACATCGACGTTGAGGCTCGAGTGGACTGCTCGTCGGGTACCTACGTTCGGGCGCTTGCCCGCGATCTGGGTGCGGCCTTGGGGGTCGGTGGTCACCTCACCGTGCTTCGCCGCACCCGAGTGGGCCCTTTCCATGTTGACGGCGCCAGCACTCTTGCCGATGATCTTGAGCAGCACCTCATCGCCCCGGCGGTGGTTGCGGGTCAACTCTTTGACAGTGTCGAGCTCAATGACCAGCAATCGTTCGAGCTTTCCCGGGGCCAGCAGGTTCCTCTGGGCAATGTCGGTGCCGGTCCGATTGCCGTAGTGAACCCTGCTGGGCGGCTGATTGGTCTCGCCGAAGTGGTGAACGGGCGCACCCGCATCCTCTCGAATTTTCCGGCGGATGTCCGAGCGGTCGTGCAGGAAGGTGCGCCAGATAATGGTTGATTGGTTTGTATGGGTGCAGGTTGTCGTGGCCGTTATTGCGGGCTTGGCGGCGGTCACTGTTGGCTTTGCAGGAGTGCGACCAAATGATTACACCCTTGGCGCCACGCTGCTTGTTGAGGCGCTGCTGGTGGTTCAACTGGTGATGGCTATCATCGCGCCAGCCTTCGGCAATGTTGCGACGGGCAGCGCGCTGGAGTTCTGGATCTACCTGGTCTCGGCCATCCTGATTCCGCCGGCGGCAATCCTGTGGGGCCTCATTGAACGCAACCGGTGGAGTAGCGTAATTTTGGGGGTCGCCTGCCTATCGGTCGCTGTCATGGTTTACCGAATGAGCGAAATCTGGTTTGTGCAGTTGGCCTAGGCCACAGCACCTAAAGTTGAAGCGATGACTAGCAAGAATTCTTCTACCGCGTCGGGCATTGGCCGTGTGCTCATCGCCGTCTACGCGGTGATGGCATTGGGCGCTACCGCCCGATCCTTTTTTCAGATCGCTACCAAGTTTGACGATGCTCCCTTTGCGTATCTTCTGTCGGGGGTTGCAGGGCTCGTGTATGTGGTGGCCACGGTGGCCCTGGTGCGTTCGGGTGAGCTCTGGTTTCGGGTTGCCGTAGTGGCGATCGTGTTCGAACTCGTGGGAGTGGTGACCGTCGGATTGCTCAGCCTTTTTGATGCGGTGCTGTTCCCGGCCGATACTGTCTGGTCGTCGTTTGGGGCTGGTTACCTGTTTGTGCCTCTAGTGCTTCCCATCCTTGGTTTGTTCTGGTTGTCTCGGGTGCGTCGTTCTCAGGAGAATCGCTGACATGGAGTTGTTCGAATCTATCGATGCTGTACCGAATGACTTCGGTGCGGTTGCGGTGACCATCGGCAAGTTTGATGGGGTACACGGTGGGCACCGTGCGGTGCTTGCCCGACTCGAGCAGGTCGCCGCTGAGCGCGGATTGCACTCCGTTGTTGTGACCTTTGATCGCAATCCCATGAGTTTGCTGAATCCGACGGCGTGCCCCGAACCTCTGGTCAGCAAGCAACAAAAGCTGGAACGGCTCGCCTCGGCTGGAGTTGATGCAACTCTCGTGCTTGCATTCGATCGCGCATTGAGCGAAGTCAGTGCGGCAGAGTTTGTTGAGACGGTGTTGGTTGATGCACTCGCGACTCGGGTCATTCTTGTCGGCGCAGATTTTCGTTTTGGTGCCCACGGCACCGGCGATGTTCAGTTGCTGCGGTTGCTGGGCGAGGAGCACGGTTTTGAGGTTGTGGTTCTTGATGACGTCGAGCTCGAGGCAGGTCGCCGCATCTCGTCAACGTTCGTGCGGGAACTACTCGCTGATGGCCAGGTTGCTGAAGCGGGGCGTATTCTCACGACACTGCATTCCGTGCGCGGCATCGTGGTGCTGGGTCAACAACGCGGTCGAGAACTCGGTTACCCGACAGCGAACCTTGAGGCGAACTCCGAGGGATTCACCCCGGCCGACGGGGTGTACGCGGCGTGGCTGGTGGTCGACGGTACGCGCTATGCGGCCGCGGTGTCGATCGGCAACAATCCGACGTTTGAGGGCGTCGCGGAGAAGCAGGTTGAGGCGCACGCCCTTGATCAAGACTTCGATATCTACGGAAAGCGGGTCGAGGTCGAGTTCGTGGAATACGTTCGCGGAATGGTCAAGTTTTCTACGATCGATGCGCTGGTCGAGCAAATGTGTCTCGACGAAATCGTTGTGCGGGAAATTTTGGCCGTTCCCCCGAAAGTAGCGCCCACAAAGTAGCGCCCTCAAACTAGCATTCCGAGTGTTGAGCGACACGTAGACTTCTTCGAATGACTACTAGCTCGCGCACTATATGGCGAGGGCGGATTCTCGCGCTCCTGGGCATCCTCTTCATTGCCCTCAATGTGCGCACCGCGGTTGCCGCCATCTCTCCGATTCTCAGTGTGATTGAGAACGACATTGCGCTCACCAGCTTCGGGCTTGGGGTGCTCGGAATGCTTCCACCAATAGCTTTCGCGCTTGCCGGAATCTTTGCTCCAGCACTGGCACGCACCCGAGGGCTTGACGCGAGCTTGCTCATCGCCGCCATCGCCATGGTGGTTGGTTCGGGCATCCGTGCTCTCAGCGACAACTACCTCATGCTGGCACTCGGAAGCATCATCGCGCTGGGCGGCATGGGCATCGGCAATATTTTGCTACCACCGGCGGTGAAAAAGTACTTTCCTGATCGCCTTGCAACGGTAACCGGCGGCTATGTCATGCTCATTTCGATGGGCGCGGCAATCCCCGCGTTCTTTGCCGCTCCCGTGGCGGAGGTCGCGGGATGGCGTGTGTCGGTGTCGGTGTGGGCTGTGCTTGCCCTTACGGCACTTGTGCCCTGGCTCGTTCTTTCGTTGCGGGGGCGAGATTCGCGTCGCGCGGCGGCACGGGAAGCAGCTGTCCTAGCGGCACCGACGAGCATCTCAGTGTGGTCAATGGTTCGATCGAGGACGGCGTGGGCGATCACCATTGCCTTCGCAGTCTCGTCAATCAGCTTCTACTCGTTTTTTGCTTGGCTCCCCGAGATCCTTATCGAGTCGGCGAACATGACCAATGTCGAGGCGGGCGCGATGCTGTCGCTCTTTGGGCTCATCGGCATCCCCCTCGGCATCCTTTCGCCCATTCTGGTTAGCCGAATCTCGAACGTGGGCCTCATCATCCTCGCTGGCGTCGTTGCTGGCGCGGTCGGCTTCATTGGCCTGGCGTTCGCTCCCGAAACCCTGACGTGGCTCTGGGTGCTCCTTGTCGGTGTCGGGAGCATCACATTTCCGATCAGTCTTGTTCTTATCAATCTGCGCACGCGCAGCCACGAGGCGTCGGCTGCACTCAGTGGGTTTGTGCAGAGCATCGGCTATACGGTAGCCGCGCTCGGCCCCTTCGCTGTTGCTTTGGTCCGCGAACTTTCGGGCGGTTGGGTTCTGCCGCTCATGTTTCTGCTCGCCGCAAGCCTGCTGGGCTTGGTTAGCGCGCTTTGGCTCACACGGCCACGGTTTGTCGAGGATGAGTTGCAGATCACCCCGACCACCAGTGACAAGTTGCGCAACTGAGCGCTACGCTCGCGCGGCCTCACTGAGTCGTTCAGGGTGGTGCACGAGGGCGGCAGCTCCGATTAGGGGACCGTCATGGGAGAGCGCCGATGCGACGACGCGAACCTTGGTGATGAAGGGGAACGCTGCGCGATCGGTAATCGCTTCGGCGACGAGGGCAATGTAGTCGGCGGAGACGTGAGAGAAGCCTCCGCCAATGGCAACGAGCTCGAGGTCAACGAGTGCTGTTGCGGAAGCGATCGCGTGGCCAACTGCGCGAGCAGAGCGGCGCACAGCCTGAACGGCAATTTCGTTGCCGTCGGCGTAGTGTGCTGCTAGTTCTTCGCCCGTAGTTCCGGTCCAGCCGTGAGCCTGTGCCCATTCGACGGTTTTGGGACCGGAGGCAACCGCTTCGACGCACCCGGTTCCGCCGCATCCGCAGACCGTGTCTTCACCGCCGACTTCAACATGCCCAAAGTGGCCGCCGTTGCCGGTGGGGCCATCAATGAGCCGATCGTCGAGGATGAGGCCGCCGCCAACCCCGGTCGACACGACCATACCCATAAAGAACTTCACCCCTTGGGCTGCACCGATCCAGTGTTCGGCCAGGGCGATGCAGTTTCCGTCACCCCGAAGCGAAACGGAGAGTCCGGGGAGTTCCTCTTCGACAACGGCGCGCAGTCCAAAGTCACGCCACGCTGGAAGGTTGAGGGGGGAGACCTCGCCGCGGGATAGCGAAATGGGGCCGGCGCTGCCGATTCCTGCACCGAGGAGTTCTGCGTCATCGGGCAATGCTGCTGTGGACTTGCGGATGACGGTGCGCACGCTTTCGGCGAGTTGGTCGCTGGACGATGCGCGACCTGTTGGGGCGCGAAAGCGACTCGGTGGGAAAATGGCACCGTTGGGGTCGACAAGGGCGGCTTCTACTTTTGTTCCGCCGAGGTCGATGGCAAGGGCGTAGCGATTTGATGTGGTGGTGGTCACGGCATCAACCTTATTGGGTTCTCGGGTTTCGTCTGCTCAGTCGATGTTGTGGCCGTCACCCGGGAGTTTGCTGCTCATCTGAGCATCCAGAGTCACAAATGTTGCAGCAGTGAGCGCCTGACTCTATCGTTGGGGGAGGAGGCCGCAGTGGACGAATCGACCGAGCTCTTAGCCGTGCGCGTTGCTGAGCTCTACTACGAAGAGAATAAGACTCAAGACGAAGTGGGTGCCCTGCTGGGCATCACCCGTTGGAAAGTAGGGCGGCTGCTCACCCGTGCGCGCGAAACAGGAATTGTGCGCATCGACATCGTGCACCCCCGCGCCCGGCGACTGGATGTCGAACGCCAGCTCCGAGACCGTTTCGGTCTCAAAGATGCGGTCGTTGTTCCGCTTCCTACCGATGGCGAAGAGGTGAACCCTCGCGTGGCCCAGGCCGCTGCCGATTACCTTGCAGCAGTCAGACCTGTTCCTCGCACTCTCGGTGTGAGCTGGGGGCGCACCCTAGACGAGGTTGCTCGCCTACTTGCTCCCGGGTGGACCATTGGTGTGCAGGTTGTGCAGATCAACGGCGGTGTGAGCCTCAATAGCAAGCAGGGAACCGCAGCCCAGACTGCCGTGACCATTGCCCAAAAAGGACACGGTCAAGCAACGCTGCTGCCGATCCCCGCAATTCTTGAGCAGGTCGAAACGAAGCGTGCGATTGAGCGCGACCGATCGGTTGCCAGCGTTCGTGCACTTGGCGCTTCGGCATCCGCCTATCTTTATAGCGCTGGTGTCGCCGGTGCGAGTTCGGTACACATCGACAGTGGCTATTTGACCGAGGATGATGTTGACAACCTTGTGGCCAAGGGTGCTGTCGGCGATGTTGTCGGGCGCTATATTGACCGCAACGGTGAGATTGTCGATTTTGCTTTGGATGAGCGCACGGTCGGTATTGGTCTTACTGAGCTTCGTGCAGCAGAGCACGCAATTTTTGTCGTCGCGGGTGACGCTAAGCATGACGTCGCACGCGCCGTCGTTACGAGTGGGTTGTGTTCCGTTATCGTCACCGATGAGGCCACAGCACACGCACTTCTGGAGGAAACCACATGACTATCGAATCGGCCATCGCGCTCGCTCCTGCTGAGCGGGCGGTCACTCTCATCGGTGCAGATCTGACGGAGAAATCTCTCAAGCTTCACCTTGAGGGGCTCTCGGGTGTTGACGCTGTCGGGCTCGAGAAGCGTGCTGCTGGGCTGGGCACCCGATCAATCAAAACCACCTCAAAGGCATGGGCGCTCGACACCATCATCAAGCTCATTGACCTGACGACGCTGGAGGGTGCAGACACTCCGGGCAAGGTGCGTTCGTTGGCGGCCAAAGCCGTGCTTCCTGATCCGGGGGATTCGAGCACGCCACAGGTTGCTGCTGTCTGCGTTTACGGCGATATGGTTCCGTTCGCGGCAGAAGCATTAGGTTCGGCATGGTCGAACGGCTCAGATGAGGGGATCAACATTGCTGCTGTCGCTACCGCATTCCCGAGCGGTCGCTCATCACTTCCGATCAAGATCGCTGACACCAAGGAAGCCGTAGCAAACGGTGCTGACGAGATTGATATGGTCATCGACCGCGGCGCATTCCTCGCCGGCAAATACGGGATCGTCTTCGACCAGATCGTTGCCGTCAAAGAGGCGTGCCGACGCGATAACGGCACCTATACCCACCTCAAGGTCATCCTCGAAACCGGTGAGCTCAACACCTACGACAACGTGCGCAAAGCATCGTGGCTATCGATTCTTGCCGGGGGAGACTTCATCAAGACGTCCACCGGCAAGGTGTCGCCGGCCGCGACCCTGCCCGTCACTCTGCTGATGCTTGAGGTTGTGCGCGACTGGCACCTGCTCACCGGCGAAAAGATTGGCGTAAAGCCTGCTGGTGGCATCCGTAGTTCTAAGGATGCGATCAAGTATCTGGTGACCGTGGCCGAAACCGTTGGTGAGGAATGGCTGCAGCCGCACCTGTTCCGTTTCGGTGCCTCCAGTCTTCTCAATGACGTTCTCATGCAGCGTCAGAAACTCACTACCGGCCACTACTCCGGCCCCGACTACGTCACGATTGACTGAGGCACACCATGACTGAGAATGACACCGCACTGAGCGTGAAAGCACCAAGCTTTCTCGACTACGCACCGGCCCCCGAATCGACCTCGATTCTCCACCTGAAGAAGCACTACGGGCTCTTCATCGACGGTGAATTTGTTGACGGGCGTGGAGACTCATTCACCACAATTTCTCCCGCAACAGAAAAAGCGATTGCGTCAATCTCCAACGCCAATAATGCTGACGTGGATGCCGCAGTTGCGGCCGCCCGCAAAGCCTACGACCGCACCTGGTCGAAGCTGTCGGGCGCAGACCGCGGCAAGTATCTCTTCCGCATCGCACGGCTCGTACAGGAGCGCGCTCGCGAGCTTGCCGTGGCGGAGAGCCTCGACAACGGAAAGCCGATCAAGGAGAGCCGTGATGTTGACGTGCCTCTCGTTGCCGCCTGGTTCTTCTACTATGCGGGATGGGCAGACAAGCTCGACTATGCCGGGCTCGGCCCGAACCCGCAGTCGCTTGGCGTTGCTGCTCAGGTGATCCCGTGGAACTTCCCACTGCTCATGCTCGCCTGGAAAATCGCTCCGGCGCTCGCCGCGGGCAACACCGTCGTGATCAAACCGGCCGAGACCACACCGCTCAGCGCGATGATCTTCGCCGAAATCCTCCAGCAGGCTGGCCTCCCCAACGGCGTCGTCAACATCGTGACCGGTGCAGGGGACACGGGCCACGCTCTCGTTAACCACCCGGACGTCAATAAGGTTGCCTTCACCGGTTCCACGGGAGTCGGCCGCGCGATCGCCAAGTCGATTGCCGGCACGGGCAAGAAAGTCACGCTCGAACTCGGCGGTAAGGCCGCGAACATCGTCTTCGACGACGCACCTATCGATCAGGCCATTGAGGGAATCGTCGACGGCATCTTCTTCAATCAGGGCCATGTTTGCTGTGCAGGTTCGCGCCTTCTGGTGCAGGAGAACATCCACGATGAGGTCGTGGATCGGCTCAAAGCGCGGCTCTCCACTCTGCGCATGGGGGACCCGCTCGACAAAAACACCGACATTGGGGCAATCAACTCCAAGGCGCAGCTGGAGCGCATCCATGAACTCAGCAACATTGGCGAAGCCGAGGGTGCCGAGCGGTGGACCGCCAAATGCGACATGCCTCAAACCGGGTTCTGGTTCGCGCCCACGATCTTCACGAATGTGTCGACCTCGAGTCGTATCGCTCGCGAAGAAGTGTTCGGCCCCGTGCTGAGTGTGTTGACCTTCCGAACCCCGGCAGAAGCCGTCGCCAAAGCCAACAACACCCCCTACGGGCTGTCTGCGGGCATCTGGAGCGATAAGGGCTCCCGAATCCTCGCCGTGGCTGACAAGCTGCGTGCCGGAGTCATCTGGGCCAATACGTTCAACCGTTTCGACCCTGCGTCGCCCTTCGGAGGCTACAAGGAGAGCGGCTATGGTCGCGAGGGAGGCCGTCACGGACTGGCTTCGTACTTGGAATCCTCTGGCTGGGCCACGCCCGCCGTCACGAAAGGTGGCAAGAAGTGACCCGTCTCACGGTTCCCAAGACCTACAAGCTTTACATCGGTGGCAAGTTTCCGCGGAGCGAGAGCGGCCGCACGTATGAGGTGACCACCAAGAAGGGTGCGTTCCTCGCGAACGCCGCATTGGCGAGCCGCAAGGATGCACGGGATGCCGTGGTGGCGGCACGGTCAGCCTTCAACGGTTGGTCGACGGCCACCGCCTACAACCGCGGCCAGGTGCTGTACCGCATCGCCGAGCTGCTGGAGGGCCGTCGTGAGCAGTTCATCGATGAGTTGATGGCAACGGAGTCGCTGTCGAAGTCGGCAGCGACCGCTCAGCTGGATACCGCTATTGACGCGTGGGTTTGGTATGCGGGCTGGGCCGACAAATACGCGCAGGTAGCGGGAAACGGCAACCCGGTCTCTGGTCCATACTTCAACCTCTCCACGCCGGAGCCGAGCGGGATTATCGCGATCGTTGCGCCTCAAGACTCGTCGTCGCTACTGGGACTCGTGAGCGTCATTGCTCCGGCTCTCGTCAGTGGAAATACGGTTGTCGTTGTTGCTCACCAGGGCGCACCGCTCAGTGCGATCAGCCTCTCAGAGGTTCTTGCTACGAGCGATGTTCCGGGAGGCGTCGTCAACATCCTCACGGGCTCGCCGGCGGAGATCGCCCCCTGGCTGGCGAGTCACGCGGATGTCAATGGTCTCGACCTTGCTGGAGCAGAACAGCTCGAATGGGTTGACCTGCAGATCGCCGCAGCCGACACCCTGAAGCGGGTTTCGGGGCCGGTGGTGGGGGTTCCTGCGCCATCCATCGAACGTATTGTGCAGTGGACCGAGACAAAAACGGTCTGGCATACTAAATCTATGATTTAGAGAAACCGCGGCGGTCATTCCTTCACGACTGGTGCTGTGCGCCACTTCCCAGTTGCGCTGTTTAGAGTTGTAGGATGCACGTTCTCGTAACTGGAGCAACAGGATATTTGGGTGGCCGACTCGTACCTCGGCTGATTGTTGCGGGGCACACGGTGCGAGTTCTTGTGCGAAACCCCCGAAAATTGCGGGATGTGCCGTGGCGCAACGATGTGGAAACCGTTGTCGGTGATCTCACCGACGCAGAAACACTTACCGCTGCGGTAGCGGACATTGATGCGCTCTACTATCTGGTGCATGCCATGGGTGCCAAGGGCGACTTTGAGAAGACGGAAAAGGTTTCCGCACGCAATGTGGCGACCGCGGCCAAGAGCGCCGGAGTCGAGCGGATCGTCTATTTGGGCGGCCTCCACCCCGAGGGTGAGGTTGAAGAACTCAGCCGCCATTTGCGCAGTCGGGCCGAGGTCGGCCGCATCCTCATGGATTCGGGGGTGCCCACTATTGCGTTCAACGCGGGAGTTGTCATTGGTTCAGGTTCGGCATCGTTCGAAATGATCCGCCATCTCACCGAAGTATTGCCCTACATGCCGGCACCGAAATGGGTGCGCAACTTCATCCAACCAATCGCGGTTCGCGATGTGCTCTACTATCTCGTGTCTGCCCTAGAACTGAAGAAAGACCTCAACCGCAGTTTCGACATTGGCGGGCCGGACGTGCTGCGCTACGGCCAAATGATGAATGGCTACGCGCTTGAAGCGGGCCTTCACCAGCGGCCCATCGCGTCACTTCCGGTGCTTACTCCCTGGCTGGCCTCACAGTGGGTGAATCTGGTGACCCCAATTCCTCGTTTGCTTGCGGTACCGATCATCGAATCGCTGCAGTTTGACTGTGTTGTTCGAGATAAGTCTGTTTCTGATTTCATCCCGGAGCCTGAAGGTGGGCTTACCGGGTATCGAACCTCGGTGCGTTTGGCGCTCGTCAAGATGAGTGACGGAGAGGTTGAGACGAGTTGGCAGGATGCCACCGTTGCGGGCGCGCCGAGCGACCCGATTCCGAGCGATCCGGAGTGGACCGGTCACACCGTCTATACCGACTTGCGCGAACGACACACACCGGCGTCGCCGGCGGCACTGTGGGCGGTGGTCGAGGGCATCGGTGGCGAGAACGGGTGGTATTCGTTCCCGCTCGCTTGGGCTCTGCGCGGCTGGCTCGACAAGCTCGTTGGGGGTGTTGGTCTCCGACGAGGGCGTCGCCATCCCAGTACCCTTAATACCGGCGATGCGCTTGATTTTTGGCGGGTCGAGAGTATCGATCGTGGGCGCAGTCTTCGCTTGCGCGCCGAAATGAAGCTGCCAGGGCGAGCGTGGCTTGAGCTGACCGTGAGCGAGAGCGGTGATGGCGGCTCGCGTTATCGACAGCGTGCGGTT
Organism: Rhodoglobus vestalii; assembly: GCF_006788895.1. Taxonomy (NCBI): domain Bacteria; kingdom Bacillati; phylum Actinomycetota; class Actinomycetes; order Micrococcales; family Microbacteriaceae; genus Rhodoglobus; species Rhodoglobus vestalii. Next base: position 505,313 of record NZ_VFRA01000001.1, on the reverse strand, counting down.
TTCTTCCCGAGCGGACTGGGCGGTCGACTGTACTGGCTCGCGATTCTTCCTTTCCACGGCGCAATTTTTAGCGGCATGGTCAACAGGATTGTCGCGGCCGCCGAAGCGGGAAAATCTGACTAGCACCGCTGAGGTGGCGCGCAGACTACGGTACTTTTGACTGATGTCAGGAATTGTTGTTGTCGGTAGCGCAAACATTGATCAGGTTTTTCGTGTGGAGCGAATTCCTTCACCCGGCGAGACTGTTCTTTCGCACGGGCTCAGCACAGCCCTCGGGGGCAAAGGTCAAAATCAGGCTGTTGCCGCGGCGCGAGCGGGTGCTGCGACCGTTTTTATTGGTGCTGTTGGTGACGACGCTTTTGGGGAGCAGGTTCGCTCTGGCCTCAGTGACGATGGCATCGATGTGTCGTTGCTGCGCACAGTTGCGATGCCCACGGGCACGGCATTGATAGCCGTCGATGGCACCGGGGAGAACATCATCATTGTCGAGCCTGGCGCGAACGGCCAGGTAACCGCTCTCACGAGCGCCGATGCTGCAGCCATCAGTGAAGCCTCCGCCCTGGTAATGCAGTTGGAGATTCCGCTCGACACGGTGGTCGAAGCAGCACGTATTGCCAGAGCGGCCGGTACGCGTGTGATTCTTAACGCCGCCCCCATCCAGGAGTTGCCCGAAGCTTTGATCGAGACTCTGGATGTGCTCATTGTTAATGAGCATGAAGCCGCTGAGTTGGCCCGCGATAACGGGTTGGATGCTGAGCCTGAGGGTGTGGGGCAACGGCTGCTCGCGCTCACTCCGACGGTGGTTGTGACCCTCGGTGCCGAGGGCGCGTCGTTGCACCGTGTTGGTGCTGAGCCAGTTCTGGTTCCGGCGCATCGGGTAACCGCCGTCGACGCTACGGGCGCTGGTGACACATTCTGTGGAGCTTTTGCCGCTGCTGTTGTGGAGGGAATGCTGCCGGATGACGCACTGAGGTTTGCCGGAGCTGCGGCGTCGATTTCCGTCGAGAATCATGGCGCTGTTCCCTCGATTCCGGTGCGAGAAGCTATTGAGACACGCCTCAAATAATTTACTGATTAGGTAACAGACAGGTAACAGACTCGCTATAGTGGGGCCACCGTGAACGTGCGGCAACCCGACAAAGGATGGCGAGTCAATGACGACACCGCAAAACTTAGTACCGGCATATCCTCATCTGCGTGCGCGCAAAGCCGCCGTTGCGGCGGCGATTGTCACCGCGATCACTCTGGCGCTAGTGCTGAACGTCAATGTCAGTCGCGTTCATGCGATGGGTGTGTTCTCCGCTTTGCGTTCGCCGGGGGAAGCAGCCTTTATTGCTGGACACCGCGGTGATGTGACCGCGGCGCCAGAGAACACCCTCGCGGCGCTCGGCCAGGCACTCAATAGCCCAGCCGACTACGTTGAAACCGATGTGCAGCTCACCGCAGACGGTATTCCGGTGCTCATGCATGACTGGACGGTGGATCGCACGACGGATGGCACAGGGCCGGTGTGGAACTACACCTACGAAGAGCTTTCAGCGCTCGACGCCGGATCCTGGTTCGGTGACGAATTTGTCGGTGCTACCGTTCCGACGCTCGAAGAGTTCCTCAATTTGCTGCGCTGGTCAACGAAGAACGCGATTCTTGAATTGAAAGGCACGTGGACCGACGAGCAAGTCGCGCTCGTCTCAGACCTCATCGCCCGCCATCGCGTCAATGACCACGTCATGATTGGCAGTTTCGACATCATGACCCTGCAGGCTTTGCAGCGGGTTAGCCCAGAATTGCCCGGAATGCTGATCGTGCGGGATATCGAGGGTGACCCCGCGGCGCTTGCGGCAGCCGCGGGAGCCATTGCTCTCGTGACGAGCAAGAGGGCCATCACGACAAACCCACAGCTGGTGCAGCGTGTACATGATGCCGGGCTCGGCATCCTTATCTATACACTCAATGATTCCGAAACATGGGCGGATGCCGTGTCGCTGGGTGTAGACGGAATCGTCACTGACCGTCCGGCCGAGCTGGGGCAGTGGATCGCGCAGGAAATAGCGGGGACGAGCGAGTTGCCATTCGCCACGGGTGTGGGAGTTGCAGGTTAGAGCGAGGCGATGAGGGCTCGGTAGAAGTTGATGCCATCAAGGTAGCTGCTGATGAGCATTCGTTCGTTGCGGGCATGGAGGGTATCGCGCATCTCGCGTGCCATCGCGAATGGAGTAAACCGATACACACCGCGACTGATGCGGGTGAAGTGGCGGCTGTCCGTAGCTCCATTTTGGATGTATGGCGTCACAATAGTTCCCGGGAAGCTCTTCTCGATTGTTGATCGCAGTAGCTCCCACGCAAACCCAGAAGTTGGCGACACCGGGGAGGGCTCACCGGGGGACTCCACGGTGATTCGCACCTTCTTGTCGTTGATGGCGCGTGTCACGTGCGTGATCGTGGCTGCCATGCTGGAGTTGACAGCAATTCGAACATTGATGATGGCGCTCACTCGTTCAGGAAGCGCATTCACCGCATGACCGCCCTCGAGCATCGTGACGGCCTGTGTGGTGCGCAACATCGCCGCAAGTTCGTCACTTTTACGCACTAAGACAGGCACGAGCAGAGGGCGAGTCCACGACACATTCCGCAATAGGAATCCAGTAAACCCGGTGGCGTGAATGCCGATGGTGTGAAGCAGATCCGAGCCCGTCGCGGTCAGATGTGCGGGAAACGGTCGCGAGTTAAGCCGCATGATTGCCTGGGCGAGCCGAACGGACGCCGTCATCCGGGGCGGTGTTGACGCGTGGCCACCCGACTGATCGACGGTGAGACGCAGCATTGCTGTGCCCTTCTCGGCGACACCCACTACGGCCATCGGAGCATCGACCTGATCGAAGACGTCGTCAACAATTGCGCCCCCCTCGTCCAGCACCAAAACAGGTTTCACTCCGCGTTGTTCGAGCAAATCGACAATTGCGGATGCCCCGGTGCCGTGCGTTTCTTCGTCGTGTCCAAAGCAGAGATAGATGTCTTGCGCAGGCACGAGTCCTGCTTCTAGCTGCGACTCGACAGCTTCAAGGATGGCGACGACGGAGCCTTTGTTGTCGAGTGTTCCGCGCCCCCAAATGAGCTGATCGTCCCCTTTGCCGCTGAGCTCTCCCGCAAAGGGCGGCCGTTTCCATCCCTCGGGAGGGGCAGCAACGACGTCATAGTGTGCGAGAAGCGCCGACGGTTCGGTGGATGACCGACCGCGCCAACGAAAAATGAGAGAGTGCTCGAGCACTGTCTCGCGCTCAAGGCGGCTGTGGCACAGCGGATATAGTTTGCGGAGTGCTCCGGCAAAACGGGAGAATTCGGTCCAATCGGTGGTTTCTGCATCTTCGCGAGAAACAGTCGGTATGCTCACTAGCTCTTGCAGGTGTTCGACGGCCAAGGCACTCTTCATAGGACGACTCTATCGACAGCGGGCCACGGGTTGCCTCCACGCTGGGGCCGCGATCGCTCGAAAGGGACACTGTGGCACAGCGTGGGCTTACAAACGGCAGACCAGGATCACGAAGCAGCGGCACTCTCCGGGGTTTAATGGCGCTGGGTGTCATGATTCTGGGGGTGGCGGCTCTTGCGGGAGCGGCCCCAGCGGATCAGCAGTACAGTCCAGCGAACGTTCTGCCTAGCGGGGTCGATGACTTCGAATTCGACAGCTACGACGCTGACTTTTTTCTTGATCGTGATAGCGAGGGTCGATCAACCCTGCGCACCGAAGAGACGTTTGTTGCCGTTTTCCCTGCCAACCAGAATCAAGGCATGCGTCGCGCGATCCCCGACTCGTACCAGGGCGCACCCGTCGATCTCTCAAATATTTCGGTAACCGATGAAACGGGCACAGCGCGGCCATTCGAGGTCGAGACCGATGAGGGATTCACTCTGGTTACCAGTGCGGGGGACTCCTTCGTTGACGGCGCTCAGACCTACGTTTTCCGTTATGAACAATCGAATGTCACCCGATACTTTGCGAATACCGACGCCGACGAGTGGTACTGGGACACCATAGGAACAGGATGGGATCAACCATTCGGCAGCGTAACCGCCACCGTTCATCTAAGTAGCGCAATCTCAGCATCGCTGACTACTGAGCCTCGATGCTACTGGGGCTATGAGGGCTCGACAGCGGAGTGCGACATCAGTGCAATCGACTCCGGTCAATTTGTTGCAACGCACAGCGACCTGGCTGCAGGTCAAAACGTCACAGTTGCCTTCGGGTTCGAGCCCGGCACGTTTATCGCCCGCGACAGCACCTATCTCGCCACCGGTGCAGGTTTTGTGCAACCGTTCGGGGCTCTTGGTGCGCTCCTAGCTTTGGTCTGGGCTATCCGCACTCGCCGCACGAAGCTTGCTGATGCAGCGGGGAGACCCACCATCATTGCGGAATACTTGTCGCCACGTGATCTATCAGTGACGACCGCTGCTCTCCTACTGGGCAAGCGCGGTAAAGTGTTCGCCGCGCAGATCCTCGATTTCGCCGTGCGCGGTAGGTTGCGAATTGCGGAGTCAGAGGTGAGCGGGTTTCTTTCGAAAAAAACTAGCTATCGTCTCGAACTTGTTGATCCGACCGACGTGCGTGGCGTCGAACTCGAGATTCTGCGTGCCCTCTTCGGTAAGCAACTTCAGCACGGAGCGGTGCGCGATCTGGCTAAGCCCAACGCCAAACTCGGCCAACGGCTGTACAAGATCGTTTTGCGAGAGAACTCTGGGCTGGTTTCGGCAGGCTTTCGGCGTAAGGCATCGGCGAGTAGCTACCTGCCGTTCGTTCTCTCTGTGGTTTCTGCGGCCCTAACGATTGTGGTCGGAATAGTTCTGATCGATGGGGCGCACGGCGCGGCTATTCCGTTCATCATGACAGGGTTCGCCCTGGTAGCAGCGGTCGTGACGGCAATCTTGCTGTTCCGCACACCCGTGACGGCCCTCGGGGCCGAGACCCGTGATCATCTTGAGGGGCTTGAATTGTATATTCGGTTGGCAGAAGCTGACCGCCTGCAGATGCTGCAAAGCCCCCGGGGTGCGCTGCGTGAGCGAAACGAATCCACGGGAGAAAATGACGTGCTCAGCATTTACGAAAAACTTCTTCCCCATGCCGTGTTGTTCGGGCTCGAAAAGGAGTGGTCGGAGCAATTGGGCCACTATTACCCTGAACAATCGCCAGAGTGGTACGCAGGATCGGGGGCATTCAACGGTGCCCTGTTCGCGGCAAATATCTCCAGCATCTCTGACTCCATTGCACAATCGTATTCGGGCAGTGCGTCGAGCAGCTCAAGCGGAGGCTCCGGTGGAGGTGGCTCTTCAGGTGGTGGAGGCGGTGGTGGTGGTGGCGGCGGAGTCTAGAGTTCGCTGCGACGGCGCGACACTGGCGACACTGGCGAGCCCGGTATATTGGATTCCGTGAGTGCAACGTATCCTGATCGACCTCGCCGGGTTGTTTTGCCGGCGGCAATACTGGCGGTTCTGGTGCTGCTGGTGGGTGCGGCAATCATCGACTCCGATATTTTTACCGTCGTTCGCTATGTGGTCAGCATTATGGCGCTCATCTGTGTGGTCCTCATTGTGCAGGCACGCCAGTGGTGGTGGGCTACCGGGCTCGTGCCCATCGCGATTCTCTGGAATCCCGTGTTTCCGATCGAGATTGCCAACACTCAACTGTTCGCCGGATTGCACTACGCGGCAGCCCTAGTGTTCATTGTGGTGGGCGTACTCGTGCGAGTCACTGATCCGACAGCGAGACGTTAGTTTTTCGCCTAGCACGATCGTTCATTTCTGCGTACACTAGAACCGCATCCCTTGAGACCACCAATCGCACCGCAGTTGGGTCTGGCTCACTCGAGTGGATGTTGTCACCCAGTTGAAGTCCCCTTCGTGGCAACGTCTTCGAGTATTCGATCCGCGTGACTGAGCCGTTCGCCTAGTACCAGGAGACTAATTGACCAACTCGTCAAAAACCGGCCCCTCGCCGCGTAACAAGCGACCCAAAAACTCGCAGCAGCGACAGGCGGGTTCTCAACGACGCCGCGCACGACCCGGTGACGACACCGGAGTCATCCCTGTTCTCGCTCGCGCTGCTCGCGAAGTCGAGACGGCGGTGCAGAATGGCCCGCTCAAGCCCGCAAACCGTGCTCGCTTTCAAGTGGCTGCACTGCTTCTGCGCGAAGAGCGCGCGCGAGTCAAGGTCGATGCGGCGTTGACAGACTCTGAACGTGCCAATGAACAGAAAAGACTCGACGGCCTCGCGGGCATCCTGGCGAAGACCGCTGCCCGCGACACCAGTTTGATATCGATGTTGGGCGAGTCGGCCCCGATCACTCCCGCGGCTCAAGCGTTGCGCCGTGATCTGCTGCTGGCGGCTGGCGTTGAGTTGAGCCCAGAAGAGCTGATCATTTCGGCCGAACCGAAGCCGGTCGACAAGCAGGTCGAGAAGCAGGTCGTTCCGGCATCCGTTCGTCAGATGCAGATGGCCAACCCGTTCCTCGCTCCCGACTTTAGCGCCGCGCCGGCGCAGCCCGAGCACGGCAACCGTCTGACTAACTGGGAGCTCATCGAACCGCTGTTCCGCGCGTTTGAACAGGGTGCCGGTGGCGGGGCTGCCTCCATGAAGCTGCCAGAAGCGGCATCGCTGCAGACCCGTGGCCGCCTTGAGCTCATGCGCCACCAGGCGCGCTTCGTTGAGAAAGTCAAGCAGGGGCACCGAACGTTCCTACTGGCAGATGAGCCAGGTCTTGGCAAAACTGCCCAAGCACTGATGGCAGCAGAAGCGTCACACTCCTACCCGCTGTTGGTCGTTGTCCCCAATGTTGTGAAAACCAATTGGGCTCGCGAAGTGGAATTGTGGACGCCGGGCCGCAGCGCCACCGTTGTGCACGGCGACGGCGAATCCGTTGATGCCTTCAGCGATGTTGTCATTGTCAACTATGAAGTGCTCGATCGCCACGTCGGCTGGCTCGGCCGCTTTGGCTTCAAGGGCATGGTTGTCGACGAAGCCCATTTCATTAAGAACCTCAAATCTGAGCGTTCGAAGCACGTGCTCAGTTTGTCGCGAAGCATCCGTGCAACGTACCCGAAAGCGCTCGTCATGGCACTGACGGGAACACCGCTCATCAACTCCATCGAAGACTTTCGCGCGATTTGGCAATTTTTGGGATGGATCGATGGCACCAAACCACTGGCCCCACTCATGTCCAAGCTTGAAGAGTTCGACCTCACGCCCGCCGACCCCGGTTTCTTCTCCGAAGCCCGACGGGCTGTGATCGACATGGGCATCGTGCGCCGGAAGAAAGTGGATGTCGCCGCCGACATCCCCGCACGCCGCATCGCCGACATCCCGGTCGAACTCGATGACGATCTTGGCCGTTCCATCCGCGCCGCAGAGCAAGCGCTCACGGCTCGCCTGGTTGATCGCTTCACTCGCGTGCGCAATCTCAAGCCAGAGGTCGCGGCCGAGGACCTCATCCGTGTGGTCGCGCATGCCGAACTTGAAGAGTCAAAGAGTGCGACCACCGGGGAGAATGTCTTCACCATGGTTCGCCGAATCGGTCAGGCTAAAGCAACCCTTGCCGCTGACTACACCGCACAACTGGCCCGCTCTGTTGGCAAGGTCGTGTTCTTCGCGAAGCATATCGATGTAATGGATGCCGCTGAAGCGCACTTTGCCAAGGTTGGCCTCAACTCTGTTTCCATTCGCGGAGACCAGAGCCCAAAAGCGCGTCAGAATGCGATCGACTCGTTCGCGGATGATCCCGAGGTCTCCGTCGTGGTGGCATCACTGACTGCCGCTGGCGTTGGGCTCAACCTGCAGGCGGCATCCAACGTCGTTCTCGCGGAACTCAGTTGGACCAACGCTGAACAAACTCAGGCCATTGACCGTGTGCACCGCATCGGTCAAGAGCTTCCCGTGACGGCGTGGCGAATTATTGCCGCGCACACGATTGACGCGCGCATCGCGGAGCTCATCGACAGCAAAGCGGGTCTCGCTGCGCGGGCTCTCGATGGATCTGATGAGGAAGTGGTGGCTGAGTCGAATGTTCAGTTGCAGGCACTTTCGGCACTACTGCGTGACGCAATTAAGAATTAGCCTTCCGTCAAGGATGGGTCTTCCGGCCTTGGGCGTCCCCGACGCCGATAGGCTTTCGAGCGTACACTCAACACGTAAGTGACACGCAGTTTTGTTGTGCCAGCCGTCAACGGAGATGAGAACCAACAGTTGAGTAACACCTCTTCAGAGAACACCGCCACCCGCATCGAATCTGATTCGCTCGGCGCTCTCGAGATTCCTGCTGACGCGTATTGGGGAGTGCACACTCTCCGCGCGATGCAGAACTTTCCCATTACCCGACGGGCGATTTCTGTCTATCCCGATCTAGTGCTCGCTCTGGCGCACATCAAGCAGGCGGCGGCGCGCGCGAATGCTGAGCTGGGTGTGATCGAATCACAGAAGGCACACGCCATTGATGCGGCCTGTCAGGAGATTCTGGAAGGCTCGTTGCATGCAGAATTCTGTGTCGGTGTTATCCAGGGTGGTGCTGGTACCTCCACCAATATGAACGCCAACGAAGTAATCGCAAACCGCGCCCTCGAGATCTTGGGTCATGAGAAGGGTGAGTACTCGTTCCTTCACCCCATCGATGACGTCAACCGCAGCCAGAGCACCAACGACGTATACCCGACTGCGATTAAGCTCGCGATGGTCTTCGGGGTTCACCGCCTGCTCGTCGAGCACGAACTGCTGTCCGGTTCCTTTGCTGACAAGGGGCGCGAGTTTGTCAGCATCCTTAAAATCGGGCGCACGCAAATGCAAGATGCGGTGCCGATGACCCTGGGCCAAGAGTTCTCTGGGTTCTCCCACACGCTCGAAGAAGATCACGCCAGATTGACCGCCGTGCTGCCCTTCATGAGCGAGATCAATATGGGGGCAACCGCCATTGGTACCGGAATTACGGCAGATCCTCGCTATGCCGAAGCAGTGCGGCGCCACCTTACCGATGCCACCGGGATCGAGATGAAGACGGCGTTTGACCTCATCGAGGCCACCAGTGACGTCGGAGTGTTCATGACGCTGAGTGGTGTGCTGAAGCGTTCTGCGGTGAAACTTTCTAAAATTTGTAACGACCTCCGCTTGCTTTCTAGCGGGCCGCAGGCAGGATTCGGCGAGATCAACCTCCCTGCCAAGCAGGCAGGTTCGTCCATCATGCCTGGCAAGGTGAACCCGGTCATCCCCGAAGTCGTCAACCAGGTCGCGTTCAGCGTAATCGGGGCGGATGCCACAGTCACAGCGGCAGCGGAAGGTGGCCAGCTGCAACTAAATGCTTTTGAGCCCGTGATTGCTCATTCGCTTCTTCAGTCGTTGGAGTGGATGACGAATGCGTGCCGCACACTGCGTGAAAACTGCATCGTTGGCATCACGGCCAACGAGGCACGACTTGCGGCTCAGGTCGAGTCGAGTGTTGGTGTCGTCACGGCTCTTACCCCGTACATCGGCTATGCCGCTGCGGCGACTCTTGCCCACACGGCCCTTACGACCAATGCCTCGATTGCCCAGCTTGTGGTGTCGGCGGGACTGATGAAGGAAGAAGATGTAGCGCGCGTGCTCACTCCCGAGCGACTCAGTGGCGTTTCGCCCATGACCGCGGCGATTACCTTGCCGGTGATGCCCTCAACGGGACAGTAGGTAGCTCCGCCGGCGAGCAGCCTCAAAACTACTTTGCTGACTGCTCGTCGTCGTCATCGTCGAGAGGCGCGAGAGCTTCGTCGCGTGCTTTTCCGGCGGTCGTGACGGCACGGTCGATGGCAGATTCGCCGCGTTCGCGCAGTTCTGCAGCCGTCTTGGTGGCGTTATCGCGCACATCGGTGGCGGTGTGTGTCACGCGACCGACAACGTCGCGAGCCGACGCAGAAGCTCGGTCAACAAATTCTTTGGCGGACTCTGTGGCGGATTCAGCAACATCGCGAACGCTTTCTGCGACATCTTTGGCCGTATGCGCCACGAACCCTGGCGTTGCCTTAGCAACCGCCTCGGCACGATCGCGCAAAACGGGACCCTGGGTGCGTGCGTAGTCTTCGACATTGACGCGCGCTTTAGCTACGCGAGCGCTTTCCCAAAACTTTGTCACAGTGCTTTTCATTTGGTCGTAGCGTTCGCGGCCTTCGCGCGCTCCCACCACGTAGCCAATGGCGATACCGATTCCGAGTACGAAGAGTCTGACGTTCATGACTCCACCCTATGGTGAGTTGGGCGTAGGCTCCACCGGTGACGGTCGAGATCGCCACAAATGCATCGACGCATAGCTGCGCCACGGAGCCCATTGAGTGGCATAGCGCGTTAACGCTGTGGCGGCAGCGGGAAGCCCTAACTCGTCGGCACCCTGACGAATAACACGGTCACGGTGCAGCATGATGTCGGGATTGCCGAGCACCCGCATGGCCATGTATCCCGCCGTCCAGGGACCGATTCCGGGCATTGCGGTCAGTCGAGCCGTGAATTCGTCGAGGGGAGTCGAAACATCGAGTATGAGTTTTCCGGATGCGAGAACCTCGGCAATTGAGAGGATAGCGGCGACTCGGGTACGAGGTCCAGGAAGAACTTCGGCACCCGCCTCAGCCAGTTGGGCTGCGGTCGGGAATAGTCCTTCGGTGCCGATTTCCCGTGCTAAGCGGGCGTGTACGGTGCGCGCCGCCGCCACCGAAATTTGTTGACCTGTGAGTGTTCGAAACAGAGTCTCTTCGGCGTTGACGCTTCCGGGCAGCCGAATTCCTGGCACCCGGGCCACTGATGCGGCTAGCACTGGATCCCACGACAGAGCTCGGTCGATGGCCAGCGAATCTGCATCGAGGTCGAACAGGCGGCGGACGCGCGCAACGAGGGGTGAGACATCCGAAACTTTGGCTAGTTGGGCTGTGCAGACAACGCCCTGTTCGATCAGTTGCAGGCGCACTGTCGCTATGCCGCCTGGCAGACGTAGTGCCCGCTCGAAACTGGTGGCGGTCGCGGTCTCGATTCCGTCAATAGCGTGGTTTGCAAAGAAAGTCATGAGCCCCGCGCCGTCAAAGGGTGCCCGGGTGGGAAGCCGCAGGGTGAGGTTTGATGGAAGCTCAAGAGAGTGATTCCCGTCTGCAGATGGTCCGCGGCGTGCGAGGATGCGGAGTTGCGTTGGTGTTGTTTCGTACACCGCCTGAATGGTGTCGTTGAACTGTCGGATGCTGGAGAAGCCGGCCGCGAATGCGACATCCGAGATGCTGAGACCGGTCGCGCTCAGTAGTGTTCGCGCCGCCTGCGCTCGGTGGGCTCGAGCAAGGGCGAGCGGGCCGGCGCCGAGTTCCGCCGAGAGTACGCGGGTGAGGTGGCGGCTTGTGTATCCCAAGCGCGATGAGAGCCCTGCTACTCCTTCACGTTCCACAACACCGTCGGCGATGAGACGCATTGCCCGGGAAGCGAGGTCGTCATTCAGGTTCCAGTCGGGGGATCCAGGCGTGGCATCTGGCTGACACCGTTTGCAGGCGCGGAGGCCCGCTTCATGGGCGGCGGCGGCCGTGCGGTAGAACCGCACGTTTCTGGGCTTGGGGGTGACGGCGGGGCAGCTTGGTCGGCAATATATTCCGGTCGAGTGAACACCGGCAATAAACTGTCCATCGAAGCGGGAATCTCGCGAGCAGAGTGCTCGGTATTGTTCATCGAAGCTCAGGGTTCCGGCGGGCATGAACCAAGCGTGTCACCTTCGAATCCTCTCCACCAGAGCGACTACAGTCGCACCGTGGAATCTTCTTGGACAGTACTCACCGTCATGGCGGCGCTCTGGCTCATCGCGTTCGCATCTCAGTTGGCCGACTACGCCACCGCACGCTTTGATCACCTTCGACTTGCTCGCGGCGTGAGAACTCGAGTGCGGTTGCATCCGGTTGCCTGGGTCGTTCCTTTGGCAGCACTAGCGCTCGTCATCGGGGCTATCGGCGTGAACCTGAGTACGAGAGCATTCTTTGCCGATCCCACTCGAACTTCTCCCGCCGTGCTCATCGCACTCAGCACGGTTGTTGTCCTTGTGGCAGTCGTCGCTACGGTCACTCTGGTCGTGGTTCGTCCTCCCGCTGACAGCTACCGACTTATGCGCGATGAACTCATCGAGCTGGCGGGTGTGCGTCTTCATCAAGACCAGGTCGACGAGTTTCGCGCGCGTGTTGCGGCCGTTGATGCCGCATCCGACGATCGAAAGCGTGTCGATGGCGTAGCGGCTAGTTCAGCGCTGACTCTGGTGGTGCGCACACCGCAGCGCTTTGTTGCGCCGGTCGTTGCGCTGGTTGTAGCCGTCGCTGCGCTCATCGAGGTGCTGAACGACCCGTCGCGCTCGTGGGTGCTCGTCGTTGCGTTGCTGACAGTTGTTGTAAGCTGCACTTTTGCTTGTGTCGCGGCGAGAGCGTCCGCGGCGTTACGTACCTCGGTCCGTTCCACTCAAGAGGTGTATCGGGGTGAGCTTTCCGGTCTCATTGCTGAGGTCGAAAAGTCATCGAAGAAGCGGGTAGCAGGTCTAGGCGATCGGGTGGCCCGTGCGTTGAGCATCCTGCGTGAGCAGCAAGGATCGCAATAGCTCTTCCTTTCTCTGCCCGGCTCACTACCGTGTCGTGCGCACGCTAGGGTTTTTGACATGACTGCGAGCGATTCATCTCCTGCGACTCCAGATTTCACGGCTTCCGCGGGTGTTGCTGCCGAGCATCCCGCGGCTGCACCCGCTGATGTTGCCCTCGAAGCCCAGCAAGATTCTGTCCATGTTCGCGCACCCAATTCCCGTGGCCCGGGCCTGCTTGTCCTCGGAATTGTGGGAGTTGTCGCGCTCTCACTAGTGATGCTCTTTGTCGTGGTGTACCTAATTTCAGGTCTCGGCACCGATGCCTTTGCGCTCGGTGGAGTTCTCGCGCTAGCACCTCTGGCTGTGGTGTTTTTTGCCGTCCGGTGGATTGATCGGTGGGAGCCAGAGCCACGATTGGCTGTTGTCTTCGCTTTCCTTTGGGGTGCAGGTGTTGCCGTTCTTATTGCTCTAATCGTTGGCGCAGAAATTGAGAACGTTGTTGCTGCAATCGGCGGGCCGGGGCCTGGCTATGAATTCTTCTCCGCTGCGGTCCAAGCGCCAGTGGTTGAAGAAATGGGTAAAGCCCTCGGCATTCTGGTCATTTTTTGGGTTGCTCGACGGCATTTCGACGGACCAATCGATGGGTTGGTTTACGCCGCCTGGGTGGCCGGTGGCTTTGCGTTCACAGAGAATATTCTCTATTTCGGTTCCGAGTTGGTCAGCCTCGATGGCGGCGGCGTTGGTCTCTTCCAAATGTTTTTGGTGCGCGGCCTCATGTCGCCGTTTGCCCACGTGATGTTCACTGTCTGTGTCGGCATCGCTCTGGGGTTTGCGGCACGCTCGAGCCGAAGGCGCGTGGCAGTGGTGATGTTCGTCGTGGGGTTGGGGCTTGCGATCGCTTTGCATGCCCTGTGGAACGGAGCGCTATTCTTCGTCAATGATTTCTTCGGTTACTACGCGATCGTGCAATTTCCTCTCTTCATGATCGCCATCGTGATCGTCATTTATTTGCGCAAGCAGGAGGAGAAACTGACCTTCGACCGGTTAGCCGAATACGCGACTGTTGGTTGGTTCAATCACGAAGAAGTGGCGGTGCTTGCCACCCGCCGTGGCCGTCGGCAAGCTTTAGTCTGGGCTGCTCGGCACAACAAGCACCCGGCCATGAAAACCTACATCCACGATGCGACGCGCCTCGCGTTCGCCCGTCAGCGCATCATTACCGGTCGTGATCGCATCGGTGCCACAGCTGATGAGGCTCTCTTGCTTGGTGCAGTGGTCGAAGCGCGGCATGTGCTTCTCGGTCGTCAGCCCTAGCCTGCGCCCGGGAGTTGCCGTGCGGATGTGCACGGCGCCCACGAAAAACTAGGTGAGCAGGTCGTGGAGAAAAACGGCGCCGACCAGCGCCGCGAACCCATAAGCGACGAGGAAGACGAATAAAGGAACCTGGGTTCTCAGACGTCGACCCCGCGGGGCGATCAGGTTCACACGGGAGTCGCCGATGCTCTCGTCTGCATAGTTGCGCGACTGACGGAGGGCTTTGGAACCGACCAGATCTGCAATGCCCAACAGACGTTGATGCTGCACTGGGTCCACGAGGTCGAATGGTTGGGGGGAGTAGACCAAGAGCCAGCTATCGACCACTTCCACGTCGTACGGTGAAGCGTGGTCGATGAGCAGTGCCATCAGATCGGGAGTGAAAACGTAAAGCGCATCACGTTCGTACTGCTGCGGGCAGTAGAGCGTGAAGTAGGAGTTGAAGTCGCCCTCGAGCTTGAGTACCTGACTCTTGGCAAAGGCCAGCGGTAAACTGCTGACACCGAAGAGATAATTATTCGCTTTGGCATCCAGCACCATGTGCGGCAGTGCTCGATCGAGTTCAAGAGCCATCAGGCCCCAGTTATGGGTTTCACGATTCTTGCCGGAGCCAGTCGTGTACCGGTAATTACCGTATTCGAGGCTCCGGCCACTCACGCTCCGAAAACGGTCACGAATCGAACGTTTCTGACTGACGTCGAAGAGCAGCCCAGAGTAGCTGACTTTAGTATCGAGCGGTGCAAACGCCAGCTCGTTATCTTCAGCAAACTTGTTCATCCGGTAAAAGCGTTGCCAGGGGCTCCCGTTGCGACGCCACGCGCGCACGCCGAGATAGCCTGCCCAGATGGCTGCACCCATCACGGGGAGCAAAACAAGCAGCGAAGGTATGGCGGGCCTCAAGGAGCGCTCCGCGAGCGCAGCCTCACCGATTGCAGCGAACACACCAAAAAGTTGGGTGCCAACGATCACCGCGAAGAACACCGCGACGATGGAGCCCAGCCCCACCTTTAAGGCCGTGACGATGGCACGCTGCGAGTATCCAAACAGGCTGCGGCGGTTCGACCGAAACCGTGCCACCGCATCAGGATCGACAGGGTCAATCAGAGCGGAGTAGTTGATCGAGCGAAGCATGAGCCCATCGTAATGGGCCCATCGTAATTGGGGGTGCCCTCATCAAGACTCATCGCCCACCGGTGCGGCACTGCCTGCGACTCTGGTGAGCGATGAGTTGTTATGCAATTAGCCTGCCACTGAGTTCGCTGGAGCGCAAGGGTAAATCGGCAAATCACTACTCGAATACGGCGTAAGATTGGAGGTCGGAATTTGGAGAGGACCGGGGATGTCATCGAGTGAGCTTGCACGGGAACGTGACTACGTTCACGGCCTCTACCACCAGCTCGATTCGCTTCGAGATGCCGCGCAACAGCAGCTCGAAGCGGTGCGCAGAAGCACCCCTGGGGGAACCCACCAGAATCGGTCCGAGCGAGACGCATTCGCCCGTATTTATGAAGACAGGGTCGGGCAATTGCGCGAAATCGACGAGCGTCTGGCGTTCGGGCGACTCGAATTAGAGCCGGAGGAGGGCGGCCCTGAGCGCGTCCTGCGGTACATCGGGCGCATCGGCCTCCGAGATGAGGAACAAGTGCCACTGTTGCTCGACTGGCGGGTTCCGCAAGCGCGAGCGTTTTATCAGGCAACAGCGGCAACCCCCCTAGGTGCACGTGCCCGGCGCCACCTGCAGAGCCGCGGTCGAGATATTGTGCGCATCGACGACGAAATTTTTGATTCTGAGATCCTAGAGAGTGACGTCGCTTCGCTGCAGGGTGAAGCTGCCCTGATGGCAAGTTTGACCGCCGAACGTACCGGTCGCATGGGCGACATCGTTGCCACGATTCAGGCTGAGCAGGATGCCATTATTCGATCCGACCTCGGCGGTACGCTCGTCGTGCAGGGTGGCCCGGGCACCGGTAAAACGGCGGTTGCGCTGCACCGCGCTGCCTACCTGCTATATTCGCACCGGGAACGGCTTTCGACATCCGGTGTGCTGATTGTGGGGCCGTCGCGCTCGTTCTTGCGCTATATCGAAGCCGTTTTGCCCTCACTCGGTGAGACCGGTGTGGTGCTGGCCAGCCTTGGCCAGCTGTTTCCCGGAGTGGATGCTCGGCGCGAAGATGTCGATGCTGTGGCGAGCCTGAAGGGTTCTCTGGAGATAGCGGCTCTCATCAGGAGGGCTGTGCGTTCTCGGCAGGTGGTGCCGACAACGACTCAGCGCATGGAGATCAATGGCGAGATTCTTGATGTGCCTGCGGAACTAATTCGGGGAGCAATGCAGAAGGCCTGGGATTCCCACAAGCCGCACAATCTTGCTCGCGTGGCTTTCAATAAGGCGGCGATCAACGCACTCAGTCGTATGCTGGCCGATCAGCTCCGCTCTCATGGCAACACCATCGATGATTCTGATCAGAAGTGGTTGCGCGAAGACATCCGCACCGCGCACGATGTCAAGGTCGCGCTCAACACCGCGTGGATGCCGCTCTCCCCGCAAAAATTGGTCAATGATCTCTATGCGCGACCCAACTGGTTGCGCAGCCTCACGCCTCGGTGGACTCACGACGAGAGGCAGCTGCTGCTGCGCGAACGAGAAGCACCATTTACTGTGAGTGATGTTGCGCTGCTCGACGAAGCCGCGGAATGGCTCGGCGAGGTGGATGTTGAACACACTGCGGCCGAACGTGAACAGTCTCAGCAGCGAAAGCGCGACCTCGAAAACGCTGCCGCCGCCATCGAGAACATGGGCGTTGAGGGCATGATTGATGCGGAGACTCTCGCTGATGGCTTCGAGGCGACGGCAGAGCGTTCCTCAACCGCTGATATCGCAGCGGCGGATCGCTCGTGGGCTTACGGGCATATCGTCGTTGATGAGGCGCAGGAATTGTCGCCCATGCAGTGGCGACTTCTCGCACGCCGCAACCCTCTGAAGTCGTTCACGATTGTTGGTGATGTTGCTCAGGCGAGTGCGGCGGCCGCCGCAACTCGCTGGGATACGGCGCTTGCCGCCCACGTCGGTAGCGCGTGGCGGCTCGAGGAGCTCACCATCAATTACCGCACGCCATCCCAAATTGTTGCTGTTGCTGAGGCTGTGGCGTTGGCGCACCAGGTTTCGATCACGCCGTCTCGAGCGGTCCGTGAGAGCCCCTGGCCAGTGGCAGTTACGACAACGACGGATGGTAGCCGTATTGCGAGTGTTGTCGAGGCGGTGCGGGTTGATCGAGCGATCTCCGCTGAGGGAACGATGGCCGTCATCGTGAGCGATTCGCTCACCACTGATGTGGTGGAGGCGCTCGAACGCGAGTTTGGGAACGACGTCGGGGAGGGAGCGGCGGGCCTCATGAGGCCGATAGTGGTGCTCACACCCCGCGAGTCAAAAGGCTTGGAGTTTGATTCGGTGATTGTGGTTGAGCCGCAGCGAATCATCAACGAGATTGCGCGAGGGGCTGCGGCGCTTTACGTGGCCATGACGCGTTCAACACAGCGGCTCAGTATCGTCGCGTCTGAGGGTTTGCCGCAGGGAATTCCCGAATCGAGGTGAATGGGCCATTGGCTGTTTGCCACGCTGGCTGATTGCCCCATTGGGGTGGTCCCACAAGTGGGGGTTACATGAAATTCACAGTGTGGGCACTATATATCTAGAAGTCATTCCTCGGGGGAGGGACCTTCGCTCGGGAGCGATTCTTCGCGACGAGTCAGGCCGGAGGCGGGGGAGCCTCCGGCCTAACGTATTTCGGCGTGCAGTTCGGTGTGTGCAGTTCGGTGTGTTTAGGCGATATGAGAGTGGGAGGACTTGGTGCCGCAGAACCATAGTCTTCGCGGTCAGATCGCTGGGCAGTCTGCCATATCCGCAGTAATCGAAGCGCAATCACACCGTGCGCCGCGGGGGCGATTCGCACGTGTCTTTGGTTCGTCGCCTCTCACCGATGAAGGAAAAGCGCATTACCGAGGCGCGGTGGGTGAGCTTCTTGTCGGATCAATCCTTGACCGGCTTGGCCACAGCTGGGATGTACTGCACGGGGTTCCCCTTGGTTCGACGTCGCTGGACCACTTCGCGGTCGGTCGCGCGGGCGTTTTCGCACTCGTGGTTGTCAACTGCCAGTCAGCGGAAGTGGCTTTCAGCGGTGACGACCTGATTGTTGCAAAGAGCATTAGTGGCGCTCTGACAGAGGCACGAGAGTCAGCGCGCCACGTTGCTGGGGCCTTGAGCGCCGCACTCAACGCCCCAATCGCGGTCACCGCAGTGCTGGTTCTCGTGGAACCGACCAAGGTCTCGGGGCTGCTGGCACCCGAAGATGTTAACGTACTCACTTCGAGCCAGCTTGAACAGTGGTTGCTTGCTGCTCCCGCGATCCTTTCCGGTGCCGCTGTCGCCGAAATTTCTGGAGCCGCGGAAGCGAACGGTACGTGGCCAGAGCCTCAATCGGTCGCGCACGAGGCGCGAAATCTGACGCGCGCTTTCGTGCGTATCCATCATGATGTTCGCACGGCGGCGGTGCGACGTTTCTTATGGGTTGTCGCTGCGCTGGTCGCGACGATCTTTTCGCTCTGGGCTGTGGTGATGATTTTGACGTCGCTTGTCGTGAATTCAGGGTGACGCGTGAGCTGAAGTGACCGCTCTCTCGGGCCGTGCTCTTGGGGACTGCTAGCGTGTTCCGGGTGACTTCTGAGCCCTCGCTAGATCCTGTGCAGCGCCGTGTTGCGGTGGTTCCGATAGTTGTGGCGGTTGTTGCCGTGCTGGTTTTCGCAATTATCGTGACCATTGTTGTCACTCTCGCGGCCACACGACAACCGGCAGACAGTTCTCAACCGCCCGTTGTGAGCGCTACGCCAGCTGTGCCGGGTGCCGCAACCACGCCCCCAGAGCTATCCGCGATCGCGCCGACAGGAGCCTCAACGGGCACGCGCTGCATAGACTTCACGTCAGAGACTGATGCGCTTGATATCGACTCTGTTTCGGTGACTCAGCCTGACGGCGACAAATTGCTCATCGAGTTCCTTCTCACATCGGAAGTTCCCGATGGTTCGGTACAACTGGCTGTCTATGCTGAAACGGCGGATGCCGACCGCTCCTATCAATTCTCTGTCGAGGTTCGAGACGGTGAGATTCAGGGCGCCACGTCCTCCGAGTTTGACCGCGATAAGAGTCAACGAATGGATGCCGATGATGCGGAAATCGATGGTGCAGTCGTGCGATTTGCTGTGCCGCGAAGTCTCGTGAAGAAGCTCGACGACGATTGGTCATGGTTCGCGTTCACGACGCTCGATGATGAGCCGGTCGATGCGTGCCCGGGTGATCCTGGTTCCTCAGAAACCTTGAGGTTTGACGGTGGGGCGGACTCGTCAGACGATTCCGGCCGCGATGACTGATCGCAATGACAGACTGCGCTGGGTTATTGCTCTGACTGCCCCAACGATTACTCGCGTATGCATGCCCCGCTAGACACGGTTCCGTTGAGGGTGGGGGCTTTGTCTACGACGGGCCGGAGTTCGGTGAGAGTTACCGCATAGCCCACGTTTTCTTGGTCGGCGCTTCGGGCGAACACCGTCCCTATGACGGTGCCATCGAGGGTGAGCAATGGGCCGCCTGAGTTTCCGGGATTCACCTGCCCGGCAAGCGTGTAGACCTCGCGAGGGAAATCTCCTGTGCCGTAGATGTCGGGGCTGGTGGCAACGCTGATTCTCTGCACTAGTGCGGCGCCAATGGTGATCGGGCCTCCGAAGGGGTAACCCTGAATTGCCGCACTACTGCCGGGTCGTGCGGTGATTCCCAGGGGCAGGGGCCGAGGGGTGAGGCCGGGTACGGCGATTATCGCTAGATCGTCCCGCGCATCAAAGTAGACGACTTTTCCGGTGAGTACTTGGCCGTTGAGCGCCTCGACGACCGGCTGTTCGATGCCCGCAACGACGTGCGCGTTGGTGACAACTCGTTCGTCGGCGACGATAAATCCGGTTCCGGTTTGCGCTTGTCCGCATGCGTATGCGTTTCCGGTAATACGCACCACTGATGCGGCGGCGGTGGAGAGTGCGGCGCTGCCGGTATCGATTCCTGGAATTGTCGCTTCGGTACGCCCCAGTTCAGCGGTGAAGAATGGCACCGCTTGATCTGCGAGCACGGTGCGCAATTGGGCGATGGCTACTTCGACGTTGCCCGGTGTGAGGTCGTGAATCGTGCCGATCACCGCCGAATCCGCGATTGTTCGGGAGAGAAGTGGTGATCCGAGCTGTGCAACGCTGAAACTTACGGTGGAGACAACGAGCGCGGCAATTACGCCAATGACGACGCCTCCTGCCGCACGATCGATGCCGCGAAGCCTGCTCGTGTCGAGTTCTTCGCTCAGACCTTTCGCAATTGCATGGCCGATGGCGTGACCGACCGCGATTAGGCCGATAGCCGCGGCAATTGTGACGACGACGCGAATCTGCGGCTCAGGGATTGCGCGCGCCACGGCGGGGGCGAATAGAACTGCTGCGACGACACCCGCCACTATCCCGGCAATCACAAAAACGCTCCGGGTGAGTCCGACGTTGATGCCGTATCCCGCGTAACCGAGCAGCAGCACGATGAGCAGCAGGTCGAGCAGAAGGGCGGCATTCACGTTCCCACCCTAAACCGAGTGAATGGGCCAGCAGGCGTGCGAGGTGCCCGGTTCTGCTAGAATTACAAGGTTGCCGTCTAACGGCCGCGGATAAAGAGAGCTTACGCATCCAGCTGTGGGCACCGCGCAACGACCAGAGAGGGGATCACCTTATGGCTCTTGAAGCTAGCATCAAGAAGGCGATCATCGAAGAGTACGCAACCCACCCGGGTGACACGGGATCCCCCGAGGTCCAGATCGCGATGATGACTCGTCGCATCCTCGACCTCACGGAGCACCTCAAGATGCACAAGCATGACCACCACTCACGTCGTGGACTGCTTCTTCTTGTCGGTCAGCGTCGTCGTCTGCTGGGTTACCTGCAGAACGTCGACATCACGCGTTACCGCACGTTGATCGAGAAGCTGGGACTGCGCCGCTAGTCGACTCGCCACACTTGCCACAGGCCGTCATCGCATCGCGATGGCGGCCTGTGTTGTTGTGTTCACAGTCAGTTGCGCTAATCCGCGCACGTTCGAGCAGGGTTAGGCGACGGGTCCCGTTGCCGTATCTTTCTTGATCCGGCGGGGTAGCGTAAGCAGGGTGGTGAGACTCACGGCGATCATCAGGATCGCTCCGATCTTAACGAGCGAGACGAGGTCAGCTGCCGGAAGAACGAACATGGCGACTCCGGCAGCCATCGACACAATTCCGCTCAGCCAGCCGAACCAGCGGGGATGGATGGTGCCGCGAACGCCGCCCACCAGGTCGACGATTCCTTCGAGAATCCATCCAATTCCTACCACGAGCGCCAGTGCGATAAGAGACTCGAATGGGTTGGAGAGGCACAGCACGCCAGCGGTAACGATGAGTAGGCCCAGGATCCCGGTAACCCAACGCATGGCGGAGTCAAGCGACGTCGCAACAAAGGCAGCCATGATTCGGTACATTCCCGAAGCGATGAGATAGACACCGAAAAGAATCGCCACCGTCAGGAGCGTCGCACCCGGGAACAGCAGGCCGATAACACCCAAGACGAGCCCAATCATGGCAACGGCCGAGAGCTGTCCTCGATGTGCGCGCAATAGTGTTGGCATAAGATCGGCGGCGGTTGTGGTGCGAGTTGTGGTGCTATCAAGCGAGCTCATCAGAGTCCTAACCGGTGTGGTCAATCGGTGGATATTGGATTCATTCTCCCAGTTCCTCCGCATTGGTGTGCAGACACGACCCACCCGTTAGGCTCGATCTATGTCGCGTCGTATTACTTACTCTCAGCTCGGTGGGCCCGAAGTGCTCACCATTTCCGAAATCTCCGAACCCCATGCGGGTGAGGGTGAAGTGCGAGTGCGGGTGAAATTTGCCGCAATTAACCCCTTCGATGCCAAGGTATTCAGCGGTGAAGCTACATCGAGCCCGCAGAATGTCAGTTTTCCCAGCGGCAACGGTAACGACTTCGCGGGCGTCGTCGATGAGATCGGTGACGGCGTCAGCACGTGGGCGATCGGCGATGAAGTGCTCGGCGGCAAAGGGTTTAGCGCTCAGGCTGACTACGTGGTGGTCGTGGCCAACGCGCTCGTTCGTAAGCCGGATGCGCTCAGCTGGCAGCAGGCAGGTGCGCTCGACATCGTGGGTCGCACTGCATGGGCAAGCGTTGAGAGCGTCTCCTTGACGGCTGCCGACACCGTTCTGGTTAGCGCAGCGGCGGGGGGTGTCGGTGTGATCGCCGCACAATTGGCAAAGCTGAAGGGCGCGAAAGTGATTGGCTCAGCCAGCGAATCAAACCACGAATTTCTGCGTTCGCTGGGCATCCACCCGGTCACCTACGGT
Organism: Rhodoglobus vestalii; assembly: GCF_006788895.1. Lineage (NCBI taxonomy): Bacteria > Bacillati > Actinomycetota > Actinomycetes > Micrococcales > Microbacteriaceae > Rhodoglobus > Rhodoglobus vestalii. The sequence continues at coordinate 482,968 of NZ_VFRA01000001.1, read as the reverse complement.
CAAGGAATGGTCGAACGTATTCTCGAGATCAGTCCGGAAGGCGTGACCGCCGCGCTTGACAACAACGGACGCGAAACAGTGGATGCCGCGCTTGCGCTCGGCGCTCCCGCCGACCGCATCAATACGATTGCCGACTACGCCGCGCTTGACGAATACGGTACGACGGGTGTTGGTGCTGCGGGTGCCACCGCGGATGACCTTGCGACACTCGCTGTGCTTGTGGCCGCGGGGACCGTGCAGGTGCCGATCGATTCGGTCTTCCCGTTCGAGCAGGTGTCGCAGGCATACACGAAGCTCTTGGAGGGCCACTCGCGCGGAAAGATTGTGCTTGAGCTGTAGCTGTAGTGGCTGCAGCACGGCGAGCCCGTGCCTGTACTGAACCGGCAATAGAATGAGCCGACCGTAGCCACCAGTAGAGAGTGACGACCACCATCTTTCAGCTCCTCTCTACCGGCGTCATTGCGGGCATCGCGGGCTTTGCAACGTCCTTTACGTTGGTGGTCGCAGGCCTGCGGGCTGTCGGTGCCAGTGACGTGCAGGCGGCCTCTGGCCTTCTGATTCTGACGGTTCTGATGGGACTCGCAACTATTGGGCTTGCTTGGCGTTACCGCATGCCGATCACTATTGCCTGGTCAACGCCGGGAGCCGCTCTGCTGATCGTCGCGGGCCAGGGGGATGGCCAGTTTCGTGCCGCGGTTGGCGCGTTTCTTGTGTGTGCGGCACTGATTGCTGTCTGTGGTCTTGTGCCCGTGGTGGGGAGGCTCGTCACGCGAGTCCCGCAGCCGATTGCCAGTGCGATGCTCGCGGGCATCCTGTTTCCGATCTGTGTTGCCCCCATCACCGCCTCGATTGAGTATCCGTGGTTGGGGTTGCCGATGGTGGTTGTCTGGCTGCTGTTGCTGAGGGTTGCTCCGCGCTGGGCGGTTCCCGGTGCGCTGCTTGCTGCCGTCGCCGCAATCGCCGTCACCTCGGGGGGAATCGTTGTGGCGGAATCGACGGTTGTGCCCCAACTTAGTGCGGTCGCACCCGTTTTTGATCCCCTTCTGATTGTTAGTCTCGGCATTCCACTGTTCATCGTGACCATGGCGGGTCAGAACGTACCCGGCTTCACCGTAATGCGCACCTATGGTTATGTGGTGCCCCCGGGCTCCGCTCTGACGGTCACAGGGATAGCGTCGACCGTGAGCGCATTTTTCGGTGGTCACGCGCTTAATCTGGCCGCAATCACGGCGGCATTGACCGCAAGCGAGGAAGCGCATGAAGATCACAGCAAACGCTGGATTGCCTCGGTCTCCGCCGGCGTCACCTATGTTGTCATTGGTCTCGGGGCGGGCTTCGCGACAGCACTGGTGACAGTCGCGCCTCCCATCGTCGTGGTGGCGATTGCGGGGCTCGCAGTGATGGGCGCACTAATCGCCTCAATTCGATTGGCGCTTGAGGCTCCCGAACACCGAATAGCCGCGATCGCAACCTTTTTGGTCGCGAGCTCGGGAATCACGGTCGTCGGAATTGGGTCTGCATTCTGGGCGCTCGTCGTCGGCGCTGTCGTCATGGTGTGGCTTGGTTGGCGTCCCCCAATTGGACGTTCGAGGAAGCACGTCGAACCTCTTGCCGAGCACTCAGAAAAATAATTCCCAACTTTTTTGAGATTGCTGCATCCAAAACTACTGTTCAGTCAGAAGTACTCAGTGTCAGGCGATTTACGCCCGATGACGAGAGGACAAGAACAGTGCGAAACAAACTTATTGCCGGCGTAGCCGCCGGAGCGATCGCCGCATTAGGCGTCGCGCTACCAGCAAACGCAATCTCAGACACGAGTGCCGACCTTTATGTTCTGCACGCAGTGCCCGATACTATCGTCGACGTTTACGTGGACGGTGACCTCACGCTCGATGACTTCGAGCCCGGAACACTGACTGATCCCCTAGATCTTCCAGCCGGTGACTATGTTGTAGCGATCACAGCGTCCGATGCCGCCAGTGCTGACGACGCCATAATTGGCCCGATCACCCTCACCCTTGAGGCCAACACAAGCTACACCGCTGTTGCCCACCTCGATGCTGATGGTGCAGCCACAGCGAGCCTGTTCACGAACGACCTGAGCACGACTGCTGCCGGTGAAGGCCGCCTGACCGTTCGTCACACCGCAGCGGCCCCCGCCGTTGACGTGCTCGCAAACGGTGCTGTGGCCTTCGAGAACCTCAGCAACCCCGATGAAGTTAAAGCCGACCTCGCGGTCGGAACCATCTCGGCTACGGTCGCAGCAAACGGAACCACCGATCCAGTCATCGGCCCGGCAGATGTAACTATCGCTGAAGGCGTCAACACCATCGTGTATGCCTGGGGCAGCCTAGAGGACGACAACCTCGACCTCGCCGTGCAGACCATTGGTGGTCTTCACTCGAACCCCGGTGGAGTAGATGCCGGAACCGCCGGTCTCGCCGCTGACAGCAACAACGGTGCACTCATCGGTGGCTTGGGTGCCCTCGCAGCACTTCTTGCCCTCGCAGGATTCGCCGCGACACGCCTCACCGGCGCTCGCGCATCAAAGTAGTCACAACTCAATAGCCTAAAAAGCAGTGACACACACCATCAAGGAGAACGTTATGACCGCGAGAATCCTAGCCCTCGCGGCCATGGCGCTTCTCCTTGTTGGCTGTACAGCAACATCAAATCAGAGCATTGCCCCCGATGCGGTACCAGCCCCGCGGCCTACCGCTGAGGTGAACATTCCCCGTCAGTCGGCCGCACTTCAGCCGGTCGTTCAGGTCCCCGCTCCGGTACGGATCCAGATTCCGTCGGTCTCGGTCGATATCCAGATCGCTCCGGTCGGAGTTGAAGCCAGCGGCTACATGGAAATCCCGGAAAACATCACGATCGCAGGGTGGTACCGCTACGGACCATCGCCCAGTAGCGATACGGGCTCGACGGTGATAACCGCTCACGTCGATGATTTTGTGCAGGGTCTTGGTCCCTTTGCTTCCCTATCATCGATGCCGGCCAGCGCAGAAATTATTGTCACCACTGACGACGGCGTCGATCACCGCTATATTCTTGAGTCGGTGCAAAATATTCAGAAAGAACAGGTCCCGCTCGATCAAGTGTTCGATCGGGATGGCGCACCAAGAATTGTTCTCATTACCTGTGGCGGACAATTCGATGAGAACGTGCGGCAGTACTCAGACAATGTTGTCGCGATAGCCAACCCGCTGTGACCGCCATCGACCGGAGAGTTATGACTGACGAGGAAGTCGCTGAAGAAGCCCGCATGACGCAGGCCTTCGTCCAAGGTGACGAGTCGGCTCTCTCACAGGTGTATGGCCGCTGGTCTTCGCTGGTATTCACCCTTGCGGTGCGTTCACTCGGCGACCGCGGAGACGCCGAAGATGTCACTCAAAAAGTTTTTGTGTCTGCCTGGACGGGGCGGTCAAGCTTCAAGCCCGAGCGATCAAGCCTCTCGGCGTGGCTGGTGGGAATCACCAAGAACAAAATTGCCGATACCCACGAGGCTCGGGCCCGTGTGCGTCGGTTGCAGGAACAACTCGCCGCAACCACCTCGCGGGGCGAACCGGTCGTGGAAGACTTCGACTTGGCCGACACTTTGATGGTCGCCGACGAAATTGCTCGCCTTGAGCCGGATGCCCAAGCTATTATGCGTTTGGCATTTTTTGACGATCTCACACACAACCAAATAGCCGACCGCCTCGAACTACCTTTAGGCACGGTGAAGAGCCATATCCGGCGCAGTCTGCAGCGGATGCGAACACGATTGGAGGCGACCTATGCGACACGTTGATCCCGATATTCTGGCGCTGCTCGCCCTGGGTGAGGAAGCTGCAGTTCCCGAAGACAGCGCGCACTTGTCCGAGTGCGATCAGTGTCGACGGGAAGTCGAACTGCTCTCACGCGCCGCCCTCGTTGGCCGTTCCACTTTTGATGCCGGCGACCTCCTTGACCCTCCCGCACGTGTGTGGTCCCGGATCACCGACGAGTTGTCGTTCAGTTCAGAGAGCGTGATCCTCTCCGAAGCCGCACCCGAAGTTACTGTCTCATTTGCCGACCATTCAATCGACGCTCTCGCAGAGAAGCGGGCAGTAAAGTCCTCGAACTCAGAGCAATCTTTCCCCGCCGTCGCCGCACCGATTGTCGAATCGGGCAACGTCCACTCGCTTGAGAAGCGTCGTCGTCCGTGGGTGGGAGCACTCGCGGCAGCGGCGTCGCTCGCTCTCGTTGCAGCCACCGGTTCAGCGATCTGGCTCGGACTCCAACCCGCCGATCAGCCAACAGTTCTTGCGAGCGCAACGCTTGACGCATTCCCCAACTGGTCAGAGTCAACCGGCGAGGCCAAGCTTGAAAGACGGGCCGACGGCACTCGCATTGTTGAGGTCAGTTTCTCGGCACCGCCCACCGAGGGCGGTTTTCGTGAAGTGTGGCTGATCACCTCGGATGCCACAGCTCTTGTCAGTCTCGGGATCGTCGAGGGCATGTCAGGTCAGTTCACCGTTCCCGATGGTCTCGACGTAGATAACTACAACCTTGTCGATATCTCCGAAGAGCAGTTTGACGGAAATCCTGCGCACTCCGGTGATTCAATTGTTCGCGGCCAGCTGACCGTCGGCGTTTAGTTCACGGGCGCGCCCACGAACGCTCGCCGCGATCGGCGTGCAGTAGCGAACTGTTACCCGGTCTTCCGACGGAAGTCACGCTTGTGGTCAGCGCGTTCGTGAGTGCCCTGAATTGCCGATTCGGCGTCAAGCTGTCCAGGGCGGTCTTGTTCTTTGTTCTGTTTACGGTCCAAGGCCTCACGAAATTTGCGTTTGTTTTCTTCACTGGCTGAGGAGGACGAATCTGACGTTTTCATGCTCTCCAGCGTAAACGACCAGTGCTCTTTGCGTGTCGCCGGTGCTGATTTCGCGGGGTTTACGGCGCCTAATGATACAATCGGATAAGTTGTCCACGTAGTTGTGAGGCAACACCGGAGCAGGCTGGCAAGAAGCTGGTCACCGGTGGTAATTTTCCGAGTCGCTCGGAGGCTTTCTACTGTTGGCCAGACATGCGCCGCCACTCTAGGCATGCGCATGAACCATCGCGTCCTTCTGCCCGCTCCTGCTCCTTGACGAGTCGCACACCACACGGGTGCGCGACGTAAAACAAAGGAGAAACCCCCGCATGGAGGGTCCAGAAATCACATTCGCCGAAGCCGTTCTCGATAACGGCAAGTTCGGCAAGCGCACCGTGCGCTTCGAAACCGGTCGACTCGCTCAGCAGGCACAGGGTGCCGTTGCTGCGTACCTCGACGAAGAAACTATGATCTTGAGTGCCACCAGCGCGGGCAAGCACCCGCGTGAAGGCTTCGACTTCTTCCCCCTCACCGTGGATGTCGAAGAGCGTTCCTACGCCGCAGGCAAGATTCCCGGCAGCTTCTTCCGTCGCGAGGGTCGCCCCTCGACGGAAGCGATTCTCGTCTGCCGCCTCATTGACCGCCCGATGCGCCCGACCTTCGTTGAGGGTCTTCGCAACGAAGTTCAGATCGTCATCACTGTTCTGAGCATCGCCCCTGACGAGTTCTACGACGCGCTGTCGATTAACGCTGCTTCTCTCAGCACCCAGATCTCGGGTCTTCCGTTCTACGGTCCCGTTGCCGGCATCCGTCTGGCTCTGATCGGCGACCAGTGGGTTGCCTTCCCGAAGCACAGCCAGCTTGCTGACGCTGTATTCGACCTCACTGTTGCTGGCCGCATGGTCACAAACGACAAGGGCGAAGAAGACATTGCCATCATGATGGTTGAGGCTGAAGCTACGGAGAACAGCTGGGAGCTCATCAAGGCCGGCGCAACTAAGCCCGACGAGGCTGTTGTCGCTCAGGGTCTTGAAGCATCTAAGCCGTTCCTCAAGCAGCTTGTTAAGGCTCAGCTCGAGGTTGCCAACAAGGCGGCAAAGCCTGTTGCCGAGTTCACGCTCTTCCCGCCGTACTCCGATCAGGCCTACAACGCAGTCAGCGAAATCGCGGAGGCAGAGCTTCGCGACGTGTACAAGATTGTGGACAAGATCGAGCGCCAGACCGCAGACGATGAGCTCAAGGCCCGGGTCAAGGCTGAGGTTCAGTCGAAGGTTGATGCTGAAGAGCTCGGCGCAGACGTTCTCGGCATGGTCGGTGGCGCCTACAAGGCCGTCAGTAAGAAGGTTATGCGCGCCCGCGTACTCACCGAGGGAATCCGCATTGATGGCCGTGGCTTGAGCGACATTCGTGCGCTCGATGCTGAGGTCGAGGTCATTCCTCGTGTTCACGGTTCGGCAATCTTCCAGCGCGGCGAAACCCAGATCTTGGGTGTCACCACGTTGAACATGCTCAAGATGGAGCAGCAGATTGACTCACTGGCGCCAGTGACCAAGAAGCGCTACATGCACCACTACAACTTCCCGCCATACTCCACCGGTGAGACAGGCCGCGTTGGCAGCCCGAAGCGTCGTGAAATCGGTCACGGTTTCCTAGCCGAGCGTGCCATCGCACCCGTGCTTCCTCCCAGGGAAGAGTTCCCTTACGCGATCCGCCAGGTTTCCGAAGCTCTCGGTTCCAACGGTTCAACCTCAATGGGTGCCGTCTGCGCTTCGACCCTGTCGCTGCTCAATGCTGGTGTGCCGCTGCGCGCGCCCGTTGCGGGTATTGCCATGGGCCTGATTTCGGATGAGGTCAACGGAGAGACGCGATACGCGGCGCTCACCGACATCCTTGGTGCTGAAGATGCACTCGGCGACATGGACTTCAAGGTTGCTGGTACGAGTGAGTTCGTTACCGCCATTCAGCTTGACACCAAGCTCGCCGGTCTGCCTTCGTCGGTTCTCGACGGTGCACTCAAGCAGGCGAAGGAAGCGCGTACCGCGATCCTCTCGGTGCTCAACGCGGCAATTGATGCTCCCGACGAGATGGCTCCTACGGCTCCTCGCGTGATCTCGGTTCAGATTCCGATTGACAAGATCGGCGAGTTGATTGGCCCGAAGGGCAAGAACATCAACCAGATCCAGGATGACACCGGAGCAGACATCTCGATTGAGGATGACGGAACCGTCTACATCGGCGCTGTCGATGGTCCTTCTGCCGAGGCGGCACGCGCGGCGGTTAACGCCATCGCGAACCCGCTCAACCCTGAGGTTGGCGAACGCTTCTTGGGTACGGTCGTCAAGATCGCTACCTTCGGCGCCTTCGTTTCGCTCACCCCCGGCAAAGACGGCCTGCTGCACATCTCTGAGGTTCGCAAGCTTGCCGGCGGCAAGCGTGTCGAGAACGTCGAAGACGTTCTCGCTGTCGGGCAAAAAATCCAGGTCGAAATTACCAAGATCGATGACCGTGGAAAGCTGTCGCTCGCACCGGTCACCGATGAATCTGACGCGGAAGCAGCGGCCCCCGCTGACGAAAGCTAGGTTCGACTCGACGCAACTGCGTTAACGTCAGAGCGCCCATCCTCCTTGAGGGTGGGCGCTCTGACGTTAATCATGCTCGCGCGGGAGAGCACCGACCCTGGCTCCGATGGGGCAGTCAGCCCTGTCTGCCCCCTCACGGGGTGAGGCTCATGGCGCGAGGGAACGATACGGTGGGTTTGTGGCCCGAATCCCGACACCTTTTGACACCTTCATGACCGACATGCTCGTGTGGCTTGATACTGCGTGGTATCTGTGGGTGGCTCTCGCCATCGTGGTCGGTGTCGTAATCGTCAGCATTGTGGTGGCTCGAATGCGCAACCGAGGCTACGAACGCGTACCTCACTACTATCGCCAGACCAGCTAACTCAGACGTCTTCGTCCTCGAATTTGCGTTGCCTGCACAGAGGGCTGCCGTGTTGTTGTTTCTTAGCGCGCGGGATCGTTGGGGGTGCTTGATAGGCCGGTCAGCTGAGCCCGGGCAACGACGTGGTCGCGCATCGAGAATCCGAGCATAGCGGGGGTGCTTCCGCGGGGAATATCGAGGAGTTCGACCGTGAGAGCGCTGAGTGTGAAAACGTACCGGTGCTCACCGTGGCCGGCAGGAGGAGCTGCACCCTGAAAAGTCTCAAGCCGTAAGTCGTTGGGCAGGGAGATCGCACCATTCGGCAGGAGCCCGGCATCCGAACTTCCGGCGTTCTGCGCCAGTGACTCAATCGATGCAGGAATATTGAGCACAGCCCAGTGCCACCAGCCGCTGCCGGTCGGGGCATCCGGATCAAACACCGTGAGCACAAAGCTTTTCGTGCCCGAGGGGAACCCGTGCCAGTGAAGTGTGGGGGAGCGGTCTTCACCGTCCGCGTGTGCGATCGAGGATCGTGCCCACTGCGGGAGCGTGCCTCCCGCAGAAAAATCGGGGCTCTCAAGAACAAATGAGGGCACGTCTGGAAGCTTCCAATTGGGATCGTTCACGATGGCATTCCTCTCGAAGGTCAACACGGTGGTGTTGCCATTATTGCGAGGATGTCACGAAAACGACACCGCTTCCCGAATCTCACCGCGTTGGGGCGGTTTTTTGACACGGAGTAATAACGATCTACGTGTTGTACGCGCTGTGAGGCGCGGCGCGTTTTATCCTTACCAAAAGCCTTGTGGGAGGCCCGATGACGCAGATACACCCGACGAGATCGCTGCCGGGTTCACGAAGCGTGCCGGTAAGCCCCCGATCCCTCTCCGCCACTCGAGTCGTTGGCTCATCCGAGCTTCGCGTGTTTCCCCTCGCGCTCAGTGGCAACGGTTTTGGTCGGACCACAGACGATCCCGCGACCACCGCTATCCTCGACACCTTCGCTGAGGGTGGAGGCAATTTTGTCGACACCGCCGATTCGTACGCGTCGGGCCGCAGTGAGCTGATGATCGGTAACTGGATGCGTGACAGGCGCAACCGTGACGACCTGGTTATCGCCACCAAGGTCGGCAAGAGCCGCGAGAATCCTGGCATGCACGCGGGAGCAATCAAACGGTCCGTTGCGGCCTCGCTCGCGCGATTGGACACGGCGCACATTGACTTGCTCTACCTTCACGTCGATGACGAGAGCGCCGACTTTGATGAGACATTAATGGCTGTCGACGAGCTCATCACCGAAGGCAAAGTGCGCTATTTTGGCGGCTCCGATCACACCGGAAACCGCCTCATTCAAGCGAGGATCGCGTCTGGTCAGATCGGCGTGGCTCCTATGACTGCAATCCAGACGCACTACAACCTGCTTCATCGCGAAGAGTACGAAACTGGGGTTGCGCATGTGGCAGGGATTCTCGGTTTGGGCGTGATTCCACGGTTCGCACTTGCCAGTGGTTTTCTCAGCGGAAAGTATCGGCACCGTGCCGACTTGGCACTTAGCTCACGTGGGCAGGACAACGCTCAGTACCTTCGCCGTCGCGGTCTGAAGGTCGTGAATATGTTGGACCAGGTTGCCGGTCACCATGACGCGAGCCCGGCAATGATTGCGTTGGCGTGGCTACTCAACAAGCCAGGGGTTGTCGCGCCCGTGGTGAGTGCGAGCACAGCCTCTCAGGTGCCCGAACTATTGGCCGCGGTTGGCGTGCAACTAACGCGGCATCAGGCTGCTGATTTGGACCGCGCCTCAAGCTTCTAGGCGTTGACTGATTCGGCGAGCACGCGCTTGACCACTCGCCCGAGTGCAGCTCCCGCTGCGATGGTGTCACCGGCATATCCGCCCGCCAGTGCGCCGTCTTTGGCGAGTATGATTTCGTCGGCTGCTTCACCAGGGAACGGGTGGCCTGTGCCACGCATTAGGTCGAACAGCGTCTCGTGATACCAGTCGCGGTGCTCAGCAATGATGAGGCGTGCGGGATGCGTGGGGTGAGGGAACTCCGCGACAACGTTAAGGAAGGGGCATCCGCGAAAGTCCTGCGCAGTGAGTTTTCCGGCGACACTCTCGAGGATTCCTAGGAGCGCAGAGTCGGGGGAGGGCGCGCTTTCGATGATTGAGCGCACTTGCGCTTCGACGGAAGCTCTGCGGCTCCTCACGTACTCAAGAATGAGATTGTCTTTCGAGCGGTAGTGCTTGTAGAAGGTCGCTTTCGTCACGCTTGACTGGGCGATGATGCGATCTACTCCGACAGTGAGAATGCCGTTCTGATAAAAAAGTTCGTTGGCGGTGTCGAGGATCCGCCCCTTGGCCGGAGCGCGCTGAACGGTGTCTGGTGTCTCAATTACCGTCACAGCGCACTCCTTCCGGAAGAGATTCGGATCAGGAACACTCTCCGCTAAAAACATCGCTTGATTCGGGTTCAGGCAATGCGGTTGTGATGCACAACCCGGTTCGGGTCCGGGTTGTGTAGTCATCGACATCACCCACTGAATTTTCAGCGATGACTGGTCGGCTTCGGGTGCCTGTCCAGAACTGTAGCACAGGAGGACATACAGACGAGTCTGTCTGTCCTCATTCTTTGCCCCCAGTCTGAGGGGGATGAATTGTGCTGGCCGCCGTCAGGCGGTGCAGGCGGTGCGGGTGGGCTCAATGACGTAGGCTCAGAGGGATGAACGGCGTTGTGATTCTTCCTCTTGACCTTCCTGAACTGTCGTTCACTGCAACCGGCGACAGTCTTGTTCGCCGAACCGTGCTCCCTAGCGGCGTGCGCATTCTGAGCGAACAGGTGCCCGGTGCACGCAGTGCAACCGTCGGCTATTGGGTTGCTGCCGGGTCGCGAGACGAGATGCCCGGCACCTTCGGCGCCACCCACTTCTTGGAACACCTGTTGTTTAAGGGAACCCCCTCACGCAGCGCGCTAGAAATTGCCGTCAGCTTCGATGCAGTCGGCGGTGAGCACAACGCGATGACCGCTAAGGAATACACCTGCTATTACGCCAAGGTGCAAGACAGTGACCTGCCAATGGCAATCGAAGTGATCGGCGACATGCTCACATCGAGCGTCATCGATCCCACAGAATTTGCCAACGAACGCGGGGTGATTTTAGAAGAACTCGCGATGGCCGACGACGATCCCACCGATGTCGCCAGTGAGCGCTTCTTCGAAGCAGTCTTTGGCGAGCATCCACTTGGCCGACCCATCGGAGGCAGCGCAGAAACGATTAACGCGATCTCGCGAGATTCGGTGCTGAAGCACTATAGCGGCAACTATCGGCCACAAGATCTTGTGATCACCGTCGCCGGTGCCGTCGACCACGATGTGCTCGTCACCGCCGTGTCGGGGAGCCTCGTCTCGGCAGGATGGGACCTCGGGCTTGCCGCAGCGCCCGTTGCACGCCGCGGCAGCGCTGCTGTCGCAACTCCTGGTTCTACCCAGGGCCAGCGCCTTCAGATCACCCATCGACCCATCGAACAAGCGAATATTATTGCTGGTGTCGAGGGGCTCTCTGCCACCGATGAGCGTCGGGCAACCCTTACTGTGCTCAATTCCATTTTGGGCAGTGGTATGTCATCACGGCTCTTTCAGGAAGTCCGCGAAAAGCGTGGCCTCGCCTACTCGGTGTATTCCTTCGCACCGAGTTACTCCGATTCAGGAATCTTTGGCATCTATGCCGGATGCTCGCCCGCAAAGTCGTCTCAGGTTGCAGAGCTGGTGCTCGAAGAGTTCACGAGAATGGGCAAAACTCCGGTGACAGCGGAAGAAATAGGTCGGGCTGTAGGCCAGCTCCGCGGAGCATCAGCGCTCGCGCTCGAGGACTCAGACTCGCGCATGTCGCGACTCGGTCGCAGCGAGTTGACGCTCGGCGAGTTTGTCGACCTCGACGCATCAATCGCGCGGATCTCCGCGGTCACTGCCGACGGCATCCAAGAACTTGCTCGGGAACTTTCCGCACGCCCGCTGTCGATTGCGGCAGTCGGCGCGGTCACCCAAGAGATGTTCTCCGGGCTCACTCTCGGCAGCGTTGCCCAGAGTTAGATCAACAAAGGAATGGTGATGGCTCACTACTTGTATCTCGTGCGTCACGGCGAACAGCAAGACGCCGAACATGGACTGCCCGATGGGCCCCTTTCGGGCAAGGGAAAACGGCAGGCAATGGCGATCTCGGAGCGGCTCGGAGGTGTTCCCTTTACGCGTGCTTTCCACTCGCCTCTGCAACGCGCGGCCGAAACCGCCGCCATAATGACCGAGCGGATGCCCGCCCTGAAATCGCTGCCGACCACTTTGCTCATGGACTGCATCCCCAGCGGCCCCACCCCCGACATGCCCTCTGCGTTCGAACCATTCTTTGGTTCGGTCACACCGGAGGAGATCGACGCCGGGCAAGCTCAGATGGAAGACGCTGTCGCTGACTTCCTCACCCCGGCACGCGAAGACCGCCACGACCTCCTCATTACCCACAACTTTGTGATCGCCTGGTTTGTCCGCGAAGTGCTCGGTGGTGAGCAGTGGCGGTGGCTAGGCCTCAACCAGGCCAATTGCGGGCTCACGATCATCCGTGTGCGAAGTGCCAAACCACCGGTGCTCGTGGCGCACAATGATCTCGGCCATCTTCCGGCGGAGCTCCGCACGGGACTTCCTGAAGAGCAGCCGTACTAGCTGAGAGATTTGCGGTACCAGGTGGTGGCGTTGGGGTTGTCGTTATACGGTTCGCACGGATCAAAGCCGCTTGAGCGGTACAGACCACCGGCGGCGGCCAAACTCTCATTGGTGTCGAGCACCAGTTCGGTCGCTTCCCAGTGCCGAGCCTGCCGCTCAAGCTCACCTAAAATCTTCCGGCCGAGGCCAGCACTGCGGCCATCGGGGCGAACCCACAGGTGCTTCACTTCGAAGCGACCCTCATCGAGCTGACGAATGCCACCGCACCCCAGTGCGCTGCCCGGACCCTCCACAATCATGAACACGCCTCGCGGTGGCTCAAACTGTTCCGGCGTCGGGAACGTGGTGACGTAGCCCGAGGGCGTGGGGAAGGTCTCGGCCCGGTAGCTGAAGTACTCGGTGAGCAATTCGTGGGCAAGAGCATCCGTAACGGGGACCGGGCGAAACTGTGGCACCTGTCCACAGTACTCGCGGCAGCCGTGGCGGGCAGTAAATGAAGTCGCTCAGGATTGGTAGATTTGAGTCATGACAACCAAAGTAGCGGTAGTGGGCGCAACCGGCCGCATGGGAAAGTTCATCAGTGGAGTGGTTGAGGCCGCCGCAGACTTCTCACTCGTTGCCGCCCTCAATTCGCGATCGCAACTCAGCGAAATGCTCGAGGCAGATGTCGTGGTGGATGTCACTGAACCAAGTGTGTCGCCGGCTGTTGTCGAGTTTGCGACCTCCCACGGCAAAAGCGTGCTCGTTGGCACCTCCGGCTGGAGTGAGGATCGGGTGCAGGGCATCAGGTTTTCGATCGCTGAGCGCGCCGATGTGGGTGTCATTTTCATCCCCAACTTCTCTCTTGGTTCTGCTCTGGCTACGTCATTTGCTGCTGCAGCGGCACGATACTTTGACTCAATTGAGATCATCGAGAGTCATCATGCGGGCAAGGTCGATTCACCATCGGGTACCGCTGTTCGCACGGCGGAGCTGATGGCGGATGCGCGAGGAAATCGGGGGCCAGTCGCGGCCCCCCACCACGACCAGCGAGCACGCGGCGAGCAAGTGGCAGGAATTCCCGTGCACAGTCTGCGGATGACGGGCGTCGTCGCCCACCAACAGGTCATTTTCGGGGCCCCCGGTGAGGTGCTCACACTCGACCACCGCACACTTTCACAGGACTCATACGAGGCCGGAATTTTGATCGGTTTGCGGGCGATTGTCACGGCGACGGGAGTGACCGTTGGTCTCGACCAGCTTGTTGATCTCTCACCCCAAGGTCGGGAGGATTCACAATGAAGACGCGCATAGCAGCTCTCGTGATGGTCGGACTTCTGGTTCTCTACCTTATTTTTGTGATCAACTATTCGTTTATCTTGATCGGAACAGGCGAACCGATCGCTCAGGTCATGGGGTGGGCGCTGGTCGTGCTTCCCGTGATCGGGTTCTGGGCGCTCGGGGCAGAGATGGTTTTCATTTTTCGTGCTGAGCGGCTGTTCAACACCCTCAGGGACGAAGCCGCGCTGCCGGCAGAAATTGACGAACGGCGGCCGAGCGGTCGACCAACACAAGAGGCAGCAGACCAAGCATTTGAGCTCTACCGCGCCGAGGCAGAAGCGAGCCCAGAATCCTGGCGTGCGTGGTTGCGGCTCGGGCTTGCCTACGATGCCAGTGGTGACCGGCGTCGCGCCCGGTGGGCGGTCCGCCGCGCCATCACGATCTCGCGCGCACCGGTTGGCCGCTAGTCGACGAACTCGTCGATCGCCTGCTCGATAGTGGTGTGCGTGAAGCTGAATCCGGTGTCGAGCAGAGTGCGCGGCTGAACGTTCTCATCGACCAAAATAAGATCCTTGCCGGCGTCGCCCAGCATCCGCAGAGCGAAGCTTGGCACCGCAAACCAGTGTGGCTTTCCCATCAACTGTGCAAGGGTTTTCGTGACCGTCTTTGCTGTTGCCGGGGTCGGCCCGACGAGGGAAACGGCTCCGTGGAAATCGCTCCGCAGTAGGTGGATGATCGCAGCGGCTTCATCGTGGAGGCTAATCCACGGCCAGTACTGCCCGCCACTGCCGAGCCTGCTGCCCAGACCGAACCGTGTCAGGAGGTTGAGCGGGATGAACGCTCCACCTTCGCCAACGACAATTCCGGTGCGGAACATCACAAGACGGGTGCCTGCGGGAGTGAGTTGAGCGGCTTTCTCCCACGCGTCGACGACGTCGCTCAGAAATCCGGTTCCTTTCGTGGACGCATCGGTAAGCACCTCACCGGGTCTGCTGCCGAAAAAGCCCACCGCTGATCCGCTGAGAAATACGCTCGGGGGAGCGGCCGCCCGGCGGATTGCTTCTGCGATGGTGCGTGTTCCATCTACCCGGGAGCGCAAAATTTCGCGCTTGTAGCTCGCAGTCCAGGGCAATTTTCCTGTGCTGGCACCGGCCAAGTTAATGACGACATCCGCTAGCTCGATTGCTCGCTCGTCGATTGTTCCTGCCTGCGGATCCCACTCGTATTCGTTCGTGGCTGTTGGGGATCGTCTTACGAGTCGTAGCACTTCGTAGCCCTCTGCCTCCAACTGGGAGACGAGCTCGGTGCCGATGTAGCCGGATGCTCCGGAGACCAGCACTCGAGTGGTTGGTGATTCAGCCATGGCTACGCGAGACTCGCTTCGAGTGTGACGGGGATGCCGGTGAGCGCGCGTGACACCGGGCAGCCTTCCTTGGCTTCCTGAGCAAGTCGTTGAAAGTCTTCGTCGCTGAGACCAGCTACTTTGGCGCTCACGAGAAGGTGGCTTCCGGTAATTCCCTCGGCGGGGTCAAAAGTGACTGCCGCCGTTACCTGAAGGCTTTCCGCCGGGGTTCCGTTGCTGGCGAGTCCATTCGAGAACGCCATGGCAAAACACGAGGAATGTGCTGCCCCGAGCAGCTCTTCCGGATTGGTCGTCGACTCTTGACCCTCTGACCGTGCGGCCCACGTAACGGGAAACTCTGCGGCTTCAGAAGAATCAAGCGACAGCGTTCCTTTACCGCTGAACAGGTCACCAAACCAGAGTGTTGTTGCTTCGCTTGTAACAGGCATAGCTGTTCCTTTCGTCGTTCTCAACACTATGCGGTTGCTGGGCGACGCGCATAGGAAACCCGTGTGAAGTCGCTCACAGCAAGTACTATTGACTCGATGGCTTCCACGATCGCAACCCCCTACGAAGACCTGTTGCGCGACACTCTCGCGAACGGCGTCCATAAGAGTGATCGCACGGGCACCGGCACTCGCAGCGTGTTCGGTCGTCAGCTGCGTTTCGACCTCGCCGAGGGATTCCCCCTCATCACGACTAAGCGTGTGCATTTCAAGTCGATTGCCTACGAACTGCTGTGGTTCTTGCGCGGCGAAAGCAATGTCTCGTGGTTGCGCGATAACGGTGTCACGATCTGGAATGAGTGGGCAGACGAAGCGGGAGAACTGGGCCCGGTTTACGGTGTGCAGTGGCGTTCCTGGCCCACCCCCTCTGGCGAACAAATTGACCAAGTCTCTGAGGTCATCCAGCAGATAAGGACCACCCCCGACTCGCGTCGACTGATTGTCACAGCATGGAACCCGGCCGACATCCCGAAGATGGCGCTCGCGCCCTGCCATGCGTTCTTCCAGTTCTATGTCGCAGATGGCAAACTCTCCTGCCAGCTCTATCAGCGCAGCGCCGATCTCTTTCTTGGAGTCCCCTTCAACATCGCGAGCTATGCGCTGCTCACCCACCTCGTTGCCGAGCAAACCGGCCTTGAGGTAGGAGACTTCGTGTGGACCGGCGGCGACTGCCACATCTACGACAACCACCTCGAGCAAGTAAGCGAGCAGCTCACGCGTGAACCCTTTGCTTCGCCACGCCTCGCGATCAACTCGCAGCCCAATGACGTGTTTGGCTACGCATTCGAAGATTTCGAGATAATCGGCTACGAACACCACCCGGCGATCAAAGCACCGGTTGCCGTGTGAGCGTTATCGTTGGCCTGATCTGGGCGCAATCTGAGGGCGGAATCATCGGCAGCGAAGGTGCAATGCCGTGGCACCTGCCCGAAGACCTCGCACATTTCACAGCTCTCACCCTCGACAGCTCCGTCATCATGGGGCGAAAAACGTGGGAGTCCCTCCCGCAACGCTTTCGGCCACTACCCGGCCGCCGCAATATCGTGGTCACTCGTCAGACTGAATGGTGCGACAACGGGGCCGAAGTTGTCCACAGCATCGAGGAGGCAATTGAGCTGGCGTCATCATCCATCACGCCGACATCCACCACCTCGACACTCTCGACCTCAGATGCTCACGTCTGGGTGATTGGCGGAGCACAAATCTACTCGCAGGCCCTCAACTACGCTCAGCGCCTTGAGATCACAGAGATTCGTGAGAGTTTCGAGGGGGATACCCGTGCGCCTGTGCGCGGTGACCAATGGATGCTCGCAGTCAGAGAGCCCGTTGCGGGTTGGCACACCTCAGCCACGGGTCTTCACTACCGTTTTCTTCGGTACGAGGTCTGCGACCCCAACCAGCGGTAGCCTAGGGGGGTGTCTACAGTGAATCCTTTCGGTCAAGTTCTCGTCGCGCTCATCACACCTTTCACTTCGGAGGGTGAGGTCAGCTGGGCCGATGTCGAAAAGCATATCGACGATGTCATCAGTGCCGGTGCCGACGGCATCGTCGTTACGGGCACCACAGGTGAGACCAGCACGCTTACTGACCCCGAGAAGATTAAGCTCGTAGAGGTCGCTAAGTCGGTTTCGGCTGGACGCGCCAAGGTCATCACCGGCGGTGGCTCCAACGAGACCGCTCACGCGATTGAGCTGTATCGGGCCAGTGAAAAGGCGGGTGCTGACGGCGTGATGATTGTCACTCCGTATTACAACAAACCGACACAGGCCGGGGTTCTGACCCACTTCCGCATGATTGCGGATGCCACAGATCTGCCGGTCATCCTCTATGACATTCCCGGTCGCACCGGTGTACCGATTCGGTACGAAACTATCCTTCGTGCGGCGAAGCATCCCAACATTCTTGCGGTCAAAGATGCGAAGGGCGATTTCAGTGAGGTCAGCCGTGTTCTCAATCAGACCGACCTCATGTACTTTTCGGGTGATGACGCCAATATTTTACCGCACCTTTCGATTGGTGCCACGGGGCTCATTGGTGTCACTGCCAATATTGCGCCCGCGCCGTACCGCGTGATCGTCGATGCGGTCAACGCTGGTGACTTGGCGACAGCAACGGCCGCGCACCAGGCCCTCGAGCCCCTTGTCCGCGCCGCGATGACCCACGTTCCTGGCACTGTTGCCGCTAAGTACATCCTTCACGGTCTCGGTCGCATTTCGAGCCCGCGCGTTCGTTTGCCTCTCGTCGGACCTGAAGAGGCAGAGGCCGCACAAATTGAGGACGAGTTGGCGTTGGTCGCCGGTATTGATGGTCTTGATTTCAGGAATTTTCGTCCTGATCGCAATGCGGCAGCGGGCGGCGCTCTGCCGAAGATCGCGGGAGCGACGCGCTAGCGCGCGCTACGAGGGGTAGGCTCTCGCATGGGCGCGGCCCACATTTTTTGCACAGGGGCTGACGGCCTCACACTTCTATCTGCAAGGTAATTGAATGCCAGTTTCTCTCTTTGATCCTCCTGCCCTCGAAGCGGGAACTCTCCGCGTCACACCGATTGGTGGCCTCGGCGAAATCGGCCGCAACATGACCACATTTGAGATTGACGGCAAGTTGTTGATCGTTGACTGTGGCGTTCTTTTCCCTGAGGAACACCAGCCCGGCGTCGACCTCATTTTGCCTGATTTCAGTTCCATTCGTGATCGGCTCGATGACGTTCTTGGCATTGTTTTGACGCACGGTCATGAGGACCACATTGGCGCGGTGCCATATCTCTTGCGTCTGCGGCAAGACATTCCGCTGATCGGTTCCACTCTCACTCTCGCCCTCATTGAGGCGAAGTTGAAAGAGCACCGCATCAAGCCGTACACGCTGAATGTCACCGAGGGCCAAAAAGAAAAAATCGGTCCCTTCGGTCTTGAGTTCGTCGCGGTGAATCACTCGATTCCGGATGCCCTTGCTGTCGCCATCACGACGAGCGCTGGAGTTGTTCTCCACACGGGTGACTTCAAGATGGATCAGCTTCCGCTCGATGACCGCATCACCGACCTTCGCGCCTTCGCCCGTCTGGGTGAGGCCGGTGTCGACCTATTCCTTTCTGACTCGACAAACGCGGATGTTCCGGGATTTACTCCCAACGAACGCGACATCGGGCCGGTCCTAGAGGGCGTTATTGCCAAAGCTCCGCGTCGCGTGATTGTCGCAAGCTTCTCAAGCCATGTGCATCGCGTGCAGCAGGTTTTGGATGCCGCCGTCGCCAACAATCGCAAGGTTGTTCTCATGGGCCGTTCTATGGTGCGCAACATGGGCATCGCGGCTGATCTTGGATTCCTCAAGGTGCCTGACGGGGTTCTGTTGGACGCCAAGAAGGCGGTCAACTATCCGGACAACCAGCTCGTCTACATGTCTACGGGCAGCCAGGGCGAACCGATGGCGGTTTTGGCGCGCATGGCCAACATGGAGCACCAGATTGAGGTGGGTAAGGGCGACACGGTTATTCTCGCGTCGAGCCTTATCCCGGGCAACGAGAATGCTGTGTATCGCGTGATCAATGGCCTCACCAAGTTGGGGGCCAATGTCGTGCACAAGGCCAATGCCAAGGTGCATGTTTCGGGTCACGCTGCGGCGGGGGAGTTGCTCTACTGCTACAACATCTTGCGCCCCAAGAATGTGCTTCCGGTGCACGGTGAGTACCGTCATTTGGTGGCGAATGCGAACCTCGCGATTCAGTCAGGCGTGCCGGCCGAGAACACGATCGTCGCTGAAGACGGAACGGTGATCGACCTCAAGGATGGTCTCGCTTCGGTTGTAGGGCAGCTTGATGTCGGATTCGTCTATGTGGATGGTTCGAGCGTTGGTGAGATCACGGATGCTGACCTCAAGGATCGTCGCATTCTGGCGGAAGAGGGTTTCATATCCATTTTCATTGCGGTGGATGCTCAGACGGGCAAGGTCATCGTTGGGCCGGAGATTCAGTCTCGTGGTTTTGCTGAAGACGAGAACGTTTTCGATGCCGTGAAGCCTCAGGTTGTGAAGGCGCTCAAGGATGCCGCCGAGAATGGCACTCGTGATACTCACGCTTTCGCGCAGGTCGTTCGTCGCACGGTCGGCCGCTGGGTTAACACTCAGCATCGCCGTCGTCCGATGATTGTTCCTGTCGTCATCGAGGTCTAGTTTCCCCCAGCCGAGGTTGAGTGTCGCTGCGGCCCTCTGACGGAGGCCACAGGTAGCTTTGAAGCATGGCTACGCGTACATCGTCGACCTCGCGCTCGGGTGCGTCGAAACCTCGCGCCAGAAATGCTTCGAACAAGACTCAGGCAACGAAACGACTGCCGCGGGGGAAGCAGGCTCCGGTTGAACCAGAGGGCCCGCTTACGAAGCTGTGGATGGCGCTCGCACACGTCGTTGGCGGAGCTTTCCGGGTGTTTGGTCGCGAGGAGCTCACGAAAGATGAACGACGGGATGGCGTGCCGTTCCTATTCGTCGTACTAGCAATTGTTGGTGCCGTCGTTGAGTGGTTCAATCCCCTTGATTCAGTTGCGGTAGCGCTCGATGCGTACACGTTTGGTGGGCTTGTTGGTCGCGTCGCGTTCGCTCTTCCCGTGATCTTGCTGTTGTTGGCGGCGTGGATGTTCCGGCATCCGTCGAGCGTTCACGACAACGGCCGCATCGGTATTGGCCTCAGTATTCTCATTGTCACGGTCGCGGCCCTGTGCCATGTCTTTGGCGGGCAACCGCATCCCTCCGAGGGGGCAGAAACCATCGCTCGTGCTGGGGGAGTGTTCGGTTGGCTGTTGGCCAATCCGCTTATCTGGCTTGGTACCCCGCTGCTTGCGGTGCCGGTGATTGTGTTGCTGATGGTTCTTTCCCTGTTTATCATCACCAAAACTCCGCCCAACCGACTCCCGTCGCGCCTGCGCGAGCTCTACGCGTATCTTTTTGGTGCACAGCTGCAGAGCGATGAGGAGCGCGCTGCGGCTAAGGCTCAAGCGAGCGCGAACAAGAATGATTCGGTTCAGTTTGGGTCGCTCACTGATATCGGTCTCGGCGACGATAACGACACATCTTCGCTCCCATGGTGGCGGCGAAACAAGTCCCAGAACAGTGAGGACAAAGCGTTCGACAGCCCGGTGATCTTGCGCGATCAGGCAACCGAGGTTGTAGATCCGACGCCACCGCCGGCGGCCAAAGATCTGACCAAGAAAGACGACCAATTCGGGGTCGAACTGCTCGAAGATCTCCTTAAGGCTGAACAAGCGGTCAAAAATTACACCACCGGCGAAGTGGATGCTCCCGCCACCGGTATGCGAGACGACGGCCCCGGTGTGCTGCCCGGATTCACGACCAAGGCCAGCGAGAAGGGTTCCGCCGGCGAATTCGACGGACCGCATGAGACCAGTCTGCACGCCTCGAAGGCGGTTTATCGACTGCCTGAAGCGACCATGCTGTCTGCGGGAACCCCGCCCAAGTCTCGGTCCGCGGCCAATGATGAGGTCGTTGCGGCGATCACTGAAGTCCTTAAGCAGTTCAGTGTTGATGCCACCGTCACCGGGTTTAGCCGTGGCCCCTCAGTCACCCGCTACGAATTAGAGCTCGGCCCCAGTGTCAAAGTCGAGCGTGTAACCGCGCTGGCTCGCAACATCAGCTATGCGGTAGCCAGCAATGAGGTGAATATCCTCTCGCCCATCCCTGGCAAGAGTGCCATTGGCGTCGAGATTCCGAACAAGGATCGGGAGATCGTATCCCTCGGCGATGTGCTGCGTTCAAGCGCCAGCACCAAGAGCGAGCATCCGATGACGATCGGTCTCGGAAAAGATGTCGAGGGTGGATTTGTTGTGGCGAACCTCGCCAAGATGCCCCATCTTTTGGTTGCCGGTTCCACCGGTTCGGGCAAGTCTAGCTTCGTGAACTCAATGATCACGTCGGTGCTGATGCGGGCCAAGCCCGCTGAGGTTCGCATGGTGCTCATCGACCCCAAGCGTGTCGAACTCTCGATCTACGCGGGAGTTCCCCACCTCATCACGCCCATCATCACGAACCCCAAGAAGGCAGCCGAAGCTCTCGCCTGGGTCGTGAAGGAGATGGATATGAGGTACGACGACCTCGCGAGCTTCGGCTACCGCCACATTGACGACTTCAATCGCGCCGTTGTCGCTGACGAGATCAAGCTACCCGGGGGTAGCCAGCGCACACTCAAGCCTTACCCCTACTTGCTCGTCGTCGTTGATGAGCTGGCTGACCTCATGATGGTCGCCCCCCGAGATGTCGAAGACTCGATTGTTCGCATCACCCAGTTGGCTCGCGCGTCTGGAATCCATTTGGTGCTGGCGACCCAGCGGCCGAGCGTTGATGTCGTTACCGGCCTGATTAAGGCCAACGTGCCCTCGCGATTAGCTTTTGCCGTCTCGAGCATGACTGACTCGCGCGTGATTCTGGATCAGCCCGGTGCCGACAAGTTGATCGGTCAGGGTGACGCGCTGTTCCTGCCGATGGGTGCCTCGAAAGCGATCCGTGTGCAGGGCGCCTGGGTTCCAGAAAGTGAAGTCGCCGAGATTGTGCAGCACGTGATCGCCCAAGCTCAGCCCGAATACCGCAACGATGTCGCAGTCGTCGCCGAGAAGAAGAATATTGACGCTGACATCGGCGACGACCTTGAGGTGCTGCTCGCGGCAGCCGAGCTTATTGTCAGCACCCAGTTCGGATCGACGTCAATGTTGCAGCGTAAGCTTCGCGTGGGCTTCGCCAAGGCCGGCCGTCTGATGGATCTCTTGGAGTCGCGCGAGATAGTGGGCCCATCAGAAGGTTCGAAAGCACGCGATGTGCTGGTCACTGCCGAGCAGCTTCCCGCAGTACTCGCACGACTCCGTGGCGAGGATGCCCCCGAACCGGTCGACGCTGTGGAGGCATCACTCAGCGGATACGATGAAGTAGAAGGCGGCTCAGATGATGACGCCTGGAATTTGACCGATCGGGAGTGATCGCGTGGGCGAAAAACCAGTTTCAGAGTCCATGCCGCCCAAACGAGTCAGTTCGCTGCGCGGGCGCGTAGTCAGTGCCGGCGATACTCCCGCCTCGAACGCGAATATCGCGAATATCATTACGGTCATACGAATCTTTCTTGCGCCGCTGTTCGTCTGGCTGTTGCTGCTCGATGACGGCGAGATGGGTCTCATCCGCTACTTGGCAGCGGGGTTGTTTATTTTTGCGATTGTGACTGACAGTGTTGATGGTCACTTGGCTCGCGACCGCAATCTCATCACCAATGTTGGGATCATTCTCGATCCGATCGCCGACAAGTTACTCATTGGCGGAGCGCTGGTAACGCTGTCGATTCTGGACGAATTGCCGTGGTGGGTCACGGTGCTCATTCTCGTGCGCGAGTTTGGTATTACTGCGTTCCGGTTTGCCGTGCTGTCTAAGCGGGTCATCCCTGCTTCTCGTGGTGGCAAGCTGAAGACAGTCGTGCAGGCCGTTGCTATCTCTCTGTTTTTGGTTCCGTTGTTCACCGTTGTTGGCTCGTCGGTCGTGTGGCTTAACTGGTCGGTCATGGCGGTTGCTGTTGTGCTGACGGTGTTTACGGGGCTCGACTATCTGTGGCAGGCGTGGCGCCACAACCGAAAAACCAACCCGGGAGCGTGAGACTGCACCCGTGATTAAGGAAGAACTCGCCACGAAGATCGTGACAATTCTCACTGAACAACGACAAACGATTGCTCTGGCTGAGTCATTAACGGGGGGGCTGCTGTGCGCATCTCTTGTGGCGGTTCCGGGCGCCTCAGTGGTGCTTAACGGCGCAGTGGTGGCATACAACGCGGCGATCAAACGCCAGGTCTTGGGTGTCGATGCGAGTTTGCTCGCGATTCATGGCACCGTGCATCCGGATGTCGCAGCCCACATGGCCACGGGCGCGCGTGACGTGCTCGGGATCGGGCAGCAGCAGGCAACCTACGGTTTGGCCACGACGGGGGTTGCCGGTCCTGAATCCCACGAGGGTAAAATTCCGGGCACAGTGTTCATCGGCTTTGCTGCGAACAACTTTGTCGAGACTCGCAACTTCGAGTTCGTGGGGGATCGCGATGCGGTGCGACAGCAGGCGGTTCAGGCGGCGCTGGAGTGTCTTCATGACCACCTAGTCGCCGAATCCTAGTTTATCTTCGTGGTCGCTAGTTGCGTTGACTCAGGTCCGCGCCGCAGCACTAGGCCGGTGAGGTCGCTGCCGCATTCGGTAGCGATTCTCGGGTCGGCCCGTGCTTCCGTATCGTGGCTCCACAGCGGCGACCTGTGTGCGCACGAGATGCTCAAGATAGCGTCTCGCCCCTACGCGTGACATCCCAATTTCTAGGGCCACTTCGCTCGCTGAGAGGTTGTGAGCTGCCCCGGCGAGCGTGTGGGTCACGATTGCGAGAGTCGCCCTTGAAAGTCCTTTGGGGGGAAGCTCACGAGGCGCACTGATGCCGGCGAGAAGAGTGTCGACGGTGTGCTGGTCAAGTGGCTCGCCGCGATCAGCATCGCCAAGTTGCGTGAGCTGGCTGGCTACTTCGTTGAGGCGAGAGTGTAAAGCGCTCGCAGTGAAGGGTTTTACTAGGTAGTGGCGCACGCCCTCGGCGCGGGCATGGCGCACGCTTGAGATATCTCGGGCGGCGGTGACGGCAACAAACTCGATATGGCGGCTGTGTTCGCGCCTGACTTGGCTGAGTACGTCAAGACCGGAGATGTCGGGGAGGTAGACGTCAAGGAGTACAACGTCGGGCCTGAGCAACTGGATGTGCTGAAGTGCCTGAGTGCCGGTGTGTGCTTCTCCGACCACCGAGAATGCTGGATGCGAGTCAACAAACTGGTGGTGAATCTTGGCGACAGCAAAGTCATCGTCGACAATGAGCGCGCGAATTGGTGCGTTCATCGGCGCATTTTCGGTGAGTTCGTTTTTTCGGGAACGGGAGAGGGGCTGCGCGGGAACTGCACAATAACCTCGGCGCCGGAAGCGACGCCAGCTACGAACTGGGCATCTCCTCCGTGTCGTCGAGCAATCCTTCTGACGAGGGTCAGACCGATTCCACGGGTTGCCAGTTGGCGGCCGTGCGGCGGTGCTTTGGAGGAATAGCCAGGCGTAAACACTGTCTCGTGCAGTTCACTTGCCACACCCGGCCCGGTATCGATGATTCGCACCAAGAGCTCTGCTGCGCTCTCAATAATTGTGATCCGAATGGATGCTCCTGAGCCGCACGCCTCGATCGCGTTGTCAACGAGATTGCCTATGACAGTGAGCAGATCATCTCTGAGAAGTTCTGCTTCAGCATCGCCAGTGAGTGGTGCCAATAGAGATTTCTCATCAACGCTTACGGCGATTCCGTGTTCGAGCGCGCGACTTTGTTTCACCAGCAGCAGGGCGGCAATCTCGAGATCCCTGATACCTGTTCCCGCTGCGGCGCTTGAAAGGGTTCCGCCATCGCCTACTCGCTCGATGAAAGCGACAGCTTCCGCAGAATATCCAAGCTCGAGTAGTCCGCTTATGACATGAAGTTTGTTGGCAAATCCATGAGCCTGTGATCGAAGAACATCGGCGAAGCTGTTTGCGCCATCAAGATCTCGCATGAGTGCGTGTAGCTCGGTGTTGTCGCGCAAGATGAAGACCGCGCCGAGACTGCGTTCGTCAATTTGGGCTTTGTCGCAGTGTACGAGAAGCACTCGTTCGCCGCACAGCACGAGTCTCGGTTGTGAATTGTCGCCGTCGAGCATCCGGATGAGTTCGGCATTGAGGACCTCTTCAGCGGGGCGTCCGATGTTGTCAGCGTCAGTGAGGTCGAGCAGCTGCTCTCCTGCATCATTGATGAGCGCGACTCGGCCACGCTCATCAAAGGCAACTACTCCCTCGCGTATGCCGTGCAGCATGGCCTCACGTGCTTCGAGCAGCCCTACAATTTCATCCGGCTCGAGACCATAAATCCTGCGGCGGATGAGGGAAGAAATCCACGCTGCACCGACGACTCCGATTGTCGCCGCAATGCCAATCGTGAGGAACAGGAGCCTGGCGTATCCGAAATAGTCGCTGCGGAGTTCGGCTTCGAGAATTCCCACTGAAACAACACCAACGACCACGTCGTCATCGTTGACAATGGGCACTTTGACTCTCCACGATTCTCCGAGAGTTCCAGTCTGTGTTCCGACGTAAATATCTCCCGCCAGTGCAATCGAGGGGTCTGTTGACACGGGTTTGCCGATACGTTCGGGATTGGGATGTGAGTAGCGAATCCCGGTGTCATCGGTGACCACGACGTACGTCACGTCGGACGCCTCGCGCACTACTTCAGCAATTGGCTGGATAGTGGTGCTTGGTGAGTGATCGTCGAGAGCACCGATGATCGCAGGAAGGGTTGCAACAGACTGCGCAACGGCGATCATCCGGTCACGGTAGGAGTCGCGGAGTTGTTGTTCCTGAAGCCAGCTCGCCATGATTCCGGTGCCAATCACAGCGAACAGCACGATTGCGAGCTGGAGCAGCAGCAATTGTGTGCGGAGCTTCATTGACCGGGCCACATTCCATAGTGTGACGCAATTTGGGCGCTCTTATCGACACTTATCGTCAATGACCCATGTTCAGAATGACCAAAACAACCGCTACTTCCGGATCGCGACGCGCGCCGGGTCGTGACCATAGCCTGTGACCCACACACGCACCACTTCATCGGGGTACTCGTCGTCCTTGCTGCTACCCGCCCGGCAGAGCGGCAACGAATGCTCCAAATTGGCTCAAGGAGGAGCAATGAAAAAAGTCACACAGGCACGGCAGAATTTGCGCAGACGAGGCACGTTTGGCGCAGTCGCGTCGATGGCCGCACTCGCACTCGTCGGGTGCACTGCAGGTGCGCCCGATGCTGGGGGAGACGGTGAGCTAGGCATGCAATCGGTGAACATCATCGTGCCGGCTGACCCCGGCGGAGGCTGGGACCAAACGGGTCGAGCGATCGCCGAAGTTGCTACCGAAGAAGGACTCGTCACGTCTGCGCCGGTGAAAAATATTGGAGGTGCTGGAGGAACAATCGGGCTGGCATCACTCGCGACCGAAAGCGACCCCGTCACGTTGATGCTGACAGGCTTCGTAATGGTTGGCGCAGTTGAAACCAACAGTTCTGAAGTTCGGCTTGAACAAACAACGCCGATTGCTCGACTGACCGAAGAAGCGGGTGTCATTGTCGTGCCCGCGAGTTCGCCATACCAATCGCTGAGCGATCTGGTCGATGACATGATCAAGAACGGTAAGAGCGTATCGATCACCGGCGGTTCGGCAGGTGGAGTCGACCACATCCTTGCCGCACAGCTCTTGAAAGAGGCGGGTCAAAGCGCGTCCCAAATCAACGAGAAGCTGAACTACATTCCTAACGCTGGCGGCGGTGAAGCGGTCACCCTGCTGTTAGGAAACAAGGTTTCTGCAGGTATTTCTGGTATCAGCGAATTTGCGGAGCAGGTTAAGGCCGGCGAGCTGCGGGCACTTGCTGTGTCAAGCGCGGAGCCCAGTGAGCTCTTGCCCGACGTTCCCACCATCATCGATTCTGGCTACGACCTTGTAATCACCAACTGGCGCGGCGTTATTGCGCCAGGGGGAATCTCTGGAGAAGATCGTCAAAAGTTGATCGATTTCATCACCGAGGTCACGTCAAGTGATTCCTGGAAGCAGACGCTTGAGACTAAGGGTTGGGCAGATGCATTTCTCGCGGGGGATGAATTCGACAGCTACCTCGGCGAGAACATCACGGACGTTACTGCCGTGCTGAAAGATATTGGACTTGTCGGCTAGCTAATGGTCGCATCCGTCAACGGCCCGCCCGATGCTTCGGCATCGGGCGGGCCCGACCACACAGCTGACTCGCAACGCTCCATACGCGCGCCGATAGGCGAGTTCATTTTCGCCGGAACCTCAGCTCTCGTCGGAATCTATGTCATCGTCGCAGCCAACTTCATCCGAATACCAATTTCAAGCAACACTCTCGGCCCACGCTCATTCCCTTACCTCGTTGGCTTCATCATGATCGCCGCAGCGGCATCTGTACTGGTCCAGGTATTTCGAGGCAACCGTGGGCAAGCCGACGAGGGTGAAGACATCGACACCTCGGTGCCAACCGACTGGACGACGGTGCTGAAACTTGTTGCGCTGTTCGCGGCCCACGCGTTTCTCATCGGTGTCATTGGCTGGCCGCTTGCCGCAGCAGTGCTGTTCTTCGGCGCAGCATGGAGCCTCGGTGCCAAGAAATTGCATTGGGCTGCACTCGTCGCGTTGGCTCTCGCTTTCGCAATTTTCTTTCTCTTCGGCACGCTGTTGGGACTCTCGCTCCCTGCCGGGCCCCTTCTCGATTGGATGCCCTTCCTGTGATCGACAATTTTGAAGCGCTTCTTGCGGGGTTCGCCACGGCGATCCAGCCGGAGTACCTTCTTTACGCCTTCTTCGGGGTGCTGGTAGGAACGGCGGTGGGCGTTCTTCCCGGCATCGGGCCGGCGATGACGGTGGCCCTGTTGCTGCCCATCACCTACACACTTGAGCCTGCGGCAGCTCTCATCGTGTTCGCGGGAATCTATTACGGGGGAATGTATGGGGGATCAACGACATCCATTCTTCTCAACACTCCTGGAGAATCAGCATCAATTGTCACCGCACTCGAGGGCAACAAGATGGCCAAGAAAGGACGAGGAGCTTCTGCGTTAGCTACGGCTGCAATCGGGTCGTTTGTCGCTGCAGGTGTTGCAACAGTCGGGCTCACCCTGATCGCCCCCATACTTGCGCGTTGGGCGGTCACTCTGGGCCCCCCAGACTATTTCGCCCTCATGATTGTCGCTTTCATGACAGTTGGTGCACTCATGGGAAACTCTGTGTCGCGGGGAATGCTCTCCCTTGCACTCGGCCTCTTCTTAGGAATTGTCGGAACCGAAGTGCTCACTGGGCAGCAACGCTTCACGGGTGGAGTACCTGTACTCGCTGACGGCATCGATGTTGTGCTGATTGCCGTGGGTCTCTTTGCTGTGGGAGAGTCGCTGTATGTCGCCTCAAGGATGCGGTCGGGCGGTGTTCACGTCATCCCAGTAACGAAGGGATGGCGCAATTGGATGTCGAAAGAAGACTGGCAGCGTTCATGGAAACCGTGGCTTCGCGGTACGGCCATCGGGTTTCCCATCGGAACGATTCCTGCCGGAGGCGCTGATGTAGCGACATTCCTGTCCTACGCAGCAGAAAAACGAATGGCGAAAGGGAAACGAAAGTCAGAATTTGGCAACGGCGCCATCGAGGGTGTTGCCGGCCCTGAAGCAGCCAACAACGCCGCGGCCGCTGGTGTGCTCGTCCCACTACTTACCTTGGGGCTTCCGACAACGGCAACCGCAGCAATTATTCTTTCTGCCTTCCAGTCGTATGGGATCCAGCCGGGGCCCCTGCTCTTCGAGAACCAGAGTGCACTGGTGTGGGCGCTAATCGCGAGCCTTTATATCGGCAACATCATGCTTCTCGTCCTGAACCTGCCGCTCGTGGGAATTTGGGTCAAAGTTCTCCAAGTTCCGCGTCCATACCTCTACGCGGGAATTCTGTTGTTCGCAGCGCTCGGCTCGTACGCTATGAACTTCAACTATCTGGATGTTCTGATTCTTCTCGCAATCGGAATCCTTGGTTTCCTCATGCGGCGGTTCGGGTATCCCGTGGCGCCGATGGTGATCGGCGGCATTCTCGGTCCGATGGCAGAGACTCAGTTGCGAAAAACCCTAGCTATTAGCCAGGGAGATCTCTCGGCCCTCGTGACGAGCCCGTTTGCTGCGATCGCCTACGTGAGCCTGATCCTGATCGTCATGGTCGGCCTCTGGCTGAAGCGACGTCAAACCAGGCTCGAGTAGGAGAGCGTTCCCATCGTTGTGGTGCACTAGCGGGAATAATGCACATTTCGGTCGGGTTACAGTAAATGAACTCACAAGACCTCTTCAGATTGGAAGGGTTAGAGTTCTCAACAGATAGTGGCTGTAGTCTTGACTATCCAGAATAATCTGGTTGCGCTACACAGTCAGAGAGGGAGTGTCCAATGGTTCTAGTTCGTCAGGAAATCGGTGACGTTCTCCGCGACGTGCGCCTGCAAAAGGGACGCACCCTTCGTCAGGTCGCAAGTAAGGCGAGCGTTGCACTCGGATACCTCAGCGAGGTTGAGCGCGGTCAAAAAGAGGCCAGCTCCGAAATTCTTGCTTCGGTAGCCGAAGCCCTTGATACGCCAATCTCCGTCATCATGCGCGAGGTGGGGGATCGCCTTGCGATCATCGAAGGCGCTACGACGATTCCCGATACTTTGCCCGATGAGCTTGTTGCCGAGTTTGATTCGAACTTGATTTCACGCTAGAAATTGCATCCTGAATGCCTCGCTCCTGTGGGAGTGGGGCATTCTTTGCTTAAGCCGGACGAGCATAAGGTGGTTGTATGCGAGTGAGTGAGTTCTGGACGGCGGTCGCCGATGAGTTTGGTGAGCCGTACGGCAGGGTGCTCGTCAGCGATCAGGTACTAGATTCCGTCGGCAGCCTCACTGCCACTCAGGCCCTTTCTCGAGGCGTTCCCGCCCGTCAAGTGTGGACTGCGCTCTGTGACGCGATGGATGTCCCGCAGGAACGCCGCTATGGCGTCGGTCAGCGCGAGCCCAAGAAACTATAGCTTCGCGCCCGCGTGGCGTGTTCGAACACCTGTTCGATATTGTTAGTCTTCTCCCTAACATCCAATCGAATACCGTTCACGGATGAGCAATGCACGTCATTGCTCTGGAATGTCAGAGCAGACGCGTAGCGTGGCACTTAGCAATACAGCCTTTGTCGGGAGGTTACGGACCTTGCACCACCGGTCCGCACGAATCGCGACAGCCTATGGGCAGCAACCTACGACCAACGGAGAAAATATAATGCCATCAGCAGCAGACCGCGAGAAATCCCTCGAGACCGCTCTCGCTCAAATTGACCGTCAGTTCGGCAAGGGCTCAGTTATGCGCCTAGGCAGCGATGAGCGTGCTCCGGTCGAGGTGATTCCCACAGGCTCGATTGCTCTCGATGTTGCGCTCGGCATAGGCGGGCTTCCCCGAGGACGAATTGTCGAAATCTACGGTCCCGAGTCCTCCGGTAAGACGACTCTGACCCTTCATGCGATCGCTAACGCGCAGCGCAACGGTGGAATTGCGGCGTTTATCGATGCCGAGCACGCGCTCGACCCCGAATACGCGGCAAAGCTTGGGGTCGACATCGATGCACTTTTGGTTTCACAGCCCGACACGGGTGAGCAAGCTCTCGAAATCGCAGACATGCTCGTGCGAAGCGGTTCCATCGACTTGATCGTTATCGACTCGGTGGCGGCTCTCGTTCCACGTGCAGAAATCGAAGGCGAGATGGGGGACACCCACGTTGGTCTTCAGGCCCGGCTCATGTCGCAGGCTCTGCGCAAGCTAACCGGTGGCCTCAGTCAAACCAACACAACCATGATCTTCATCAACCAGTTGCGTGAAAAGATCGGCGTCTTCTTCGGTAGCCCCGAGACGACCGCCGGCGGTAAGGCGCTCAAGTTCTACGCCTCCGTTCGACTCGATATTCGCCGCATCGAAACGCTGAAAGATGGCACGGACGCGGTGGGTAACCGCACGCGGGTCAAAGTCGTCAAAAACAAGATGGCTCCGCCGTTCAAACAAGCTGAATTCGACATCCTCTACGGCATTGGCATCTCGCGCGAAGGTAGCCTCATCGATTTCGGTGTGGATCACGAAATCGTCCGCAAGTCGGGCGCCTGGTACACCTACGATGGCGATCAACTCGGCCAGGGTAAAGAGAAGTCGCGCGCCTTCCTGATCCAGAACCCGGCGATCGCACTCGAGATCGAACAGAAGATCATGCGCAAGCTTGGGGTGGGTGCCGAAGCAAAAGCCGCGAATGCTAGTGAGGCAAAAGCTGTGGCAGATGCCGCTGTGAAAGCTGAAAAAGCGGAGAAAGCAGCCAAGGCCAGCGCTAAGGCTGACGGGCCCGTATTGCCCGTGGCTGACACAGCAGCGGAGCCACTCAAAACTGCCGTAGGCCAGTAACTCCCACTATGGCTACCTCCGACGACGAACATCTCGCACCAGTGATCAACCTGTTTGGCGACCGATCCGGTGCCAAACAAACCGAAACGACGACGACGGATCCGTCGCCGGAGGAGTCAGAACTGCTTCATCCGGCAGCAGTTGAGCCCAACACCTCCGACTTCACTGCAGCTTCGGCAGTCTCACCCGGAGCCATCGAGAGCCCAGCAGGCGTCGACCCGCCAGAGTCTGTCGACACACCATCGCAGGTCGAGACGCCGGCGCCCCTCCGAGCGCTGCCGACCATGGCCAGCTTCGGTTCCCCGCCCGCGCAGACGAAGGCCGAACGGCGGCAAGCGCGCGATGGGTTTTCAGAGATCAGCCGGGTCAGCATGCGTGCACTCGCCCGTCGAGGTATGTCCTCTGACGAAATGACCCAGTTTCTGGGCACGCGAGAGTTCGAAACAACTGAGATCGACGATGAAATTGAGAGACTGGAAGGTTCCGGTCTTCTTGATGACGCAGCCCTTGCAGAAACGCTCGCAAAAACGCTGCGCGATCGAAAAGGGCTCGGTGCGTCAGCAATCAGGGCGGAGTTGCGACGCCGCAAAATTGACCAAGAACACATCTCTGCAGTGCTCGATGTCGAACAAGACGAGGAGCAAGAGCGTGCGACTGAGATCGCGCTCAAACGTGCCCCTCAGTTGCGTTCACTCGATAGTGTGACGGCCAAGCGCCGACTCACAGGATTCCTCATGCGCAAGGGTTACTCTGGCTCCATCGTGTCAGCGGCAGTAGCCGCAGCTCTGGCGCCCAACTCAAGAGAATCATCCGGCGGTCCCACCTTTCGCTAGAACATCGTCAAACCGAGTCTCCGCAGAGGCTTAAGGTGGAAGACATGATTGACGAAAAACTGGCCGCACCGCGCAGCTATGAGGTGCGCACCTACGGGTGCCAGATGAATGTGCACGACTCCGAACGACTCAGCGGTTCCCTTGAAGCAGCAGGCTACATTCGCGCAACCGAAGGCCAAGCCGACGTAGTCGTAATCAACACCTGCGCGGTTCGAGAAAACGCCGACAATAAGCTCTACGGCAACCTCGGCATGCTTGCCAGCGTCAAAAAAGCGCACCAAGGCATGCAGATCGCTGTCGGAGGCTGCCTGGCACAAAAAGACAAGAACGTCATTCTCGACAAAGCCCCATGGGTCGATGTCGTGTTCGGGACGCACAACATGGGGTCGCTGCCGACTCTACTTGAACGCGCCCGCCACAACGAAGAAGCGCAACTAGAGATTCTCGAATCCCTCGACGTCTTTCCGTCGACGCTGCCGACTCGACGAGAATCAACCCATAGTGCGTGGGTATCGATCTCTGTTGGGTGCAATAACACCTGCACTTTCTGCATTGTGCCCGCGCTGAGAGGCAAGGAAAAGGATCGACGCCCGGGAGACATCCTCTCGGAGGTGCAAGCAATTGTTGACGACGGCGCCATCGAGGTCACCCTGCTCGGGCAAAACGTTAACTCCTACGGTGTTGAGTTCGGTGATCGCCAAGCATTTAGCAAGCTCCTCC
Organism: Rhodoglobus vestalii; assembly: GCF_006788895.1. Classification (NCBI taxonomy): domain Bacteria; kingdom Bacillati; phylum Actinomycetota; class Actinomycetes; order Micrococcales; family Microbacteriaceae; genus Rhodoglobus; species Rhodoglobus vestalii. The sequence goes on along the minus strand of NZ_VFRA01000001.1, from coordinate 449,787 downwards.
GAGCGACGGGAAACATCACAGGTCTCGAACGGGTGCGCTTCACCAGCCCTCACCCGGCAGCGTTCACCGATGACGTGATCGACGCGATGGCAGAAACCCCCAACGTCATGCCGCAGCTTCACATGCCATTGCAGTCCGGATCAGATCGCATCCTGAAGGCGATGCGTCGCAGCTACCGCTCAACAAAGTTCCTTGGCATCCTCGAACGGGTTCGCGCGCAGATGCCGCACGCAGCAATTAGCACCGACATCATTGTCGGATTCCCCGGCGAGACCGAAGAAGATTTTGCCGAAACAATGCGTGTCGTCGAAGAAGCACGCTTCGCATCCGCCTACACATTCCAGTACTCCATCCGTGAGGGAACACCCGCGGCAACGATGGAAGACCAGATACCGAAAGCGATCGTACAGGAACGTTACGAACGACTCGCTGCTCTCCAAGATCGCATCTCCCGCGAGGAGAACGAGAAGCAGGTAGGGCGCACAGTTCAGGTACTGGTTAGCGCCGCTGAAGGCCGCAAACAGGCGGAGACATCACGACTCTCGGGCCGGGCAGAAGACTCGCGCCTCGTACACTTCAACGTACCCGAAGGCAGCGCTGTGCCGCGCCCCGGCGACGTCGTCACGGTGACGATCACCGAAGCATCCACCTTCCATCTCGTGGCCGACACGGACGCCGGCGGAACACTCGATATTCGGCGCACCACGGCGGGCGAAGCCTGGGACCGTGCACAAGCAGAATCATGCGGAGTTCCGAGCAGCGTTGGCCCAAACAGTTCTGCCTCAAGCACTGTGGGCCCACGAGTATCCCTCGGACTTCCAACCGTTCGCGTCTCCACGACACCCATTTATGACCCCTCTGACTCCGAGCGCTGAGCTACAGGCCGAGACTGGCGACTCGGTCGCGAATGGCACCCACGGGATCGCGCAGAACCTTGTCGTTATTGTCGGAGCCACCGGCACAGGAAAATCCGAACTCTCGCTCGACCTCGCCCAATCTCTCAACCGTCGCGGACTGCACGCAGAGATCATTAACGCTGATGCGATGCAGTTGTACCGGGGCATGGACATCGGCACGGCCAAGCTCCCCGCCTCAGAACGTCGGGGAATCCGGCACCACCTGCTCGATGTCCTCGACCCCACCGACGACGCCAGCGTTGCCCGCTATCAGGCCGATGCTCGCCAGATAATCCTCCGAATTCGCCGCGAGGGGCACGTGCCCATTCTGGTCGGCGGTTCAGGGTTGTACATCTCCAGCGTCATTCACGACTTTCAGTTCCCTCCCCGTGACTCACAGGTTCGGGCACGCCTTGAAACGGAACTCGGGACGCTCGGCGTCGGTGCGCTCTTTCATCGTCTGCGTGAACTCGACCCCGAAGCCGCGCAGTCCATCGGCCACAGCAACGGGCGCCGAATTGTGCGCGCGCTCGAGGTGATGGAAATTACCGGCAAACCTTTCGGGGCAGGGCTCCCAGAAGAACAGACCTTATGGATTCCGTCTCACATCGTTGGCATCGCGGCTCCGCGCGAGCAACTTGTGGCTCGGCTCAATGACCGTGTGCGTGGCATGTGGCGTTCCGGCCTCCTCGATGAGGTGCGCAGTCTTCGTCCACGGGGTTTTGGGGCTACTGCCACGCGCGCAATCGGGTACGCCCAAGCAATAAAACAACTCAACGGTGAACTATCTGAGGCAGATGCCGTCGACGGGACCGCGGCCCTCACACGCCGCTATGCCCGACGCCAGGTCGGCTGGTTCAAGCGCTACCGCCAGTGCCAGTGGTTGAGCTATGACGATCCCGATCGTGTGAGGAACACTCTGGCGATGGTGATGGGAGAGAATGGAGCTTATGGCAACGCTTAACTTCACCAAAGGTCAGGGAACCGGCAACGATTTCGTGCTGTTCTCCGACCCAGACGGTCAAATCGACCTCACACCCCAGCAAATTGCCGCCATCTGTGATCGCCATTTTGGTGTGGGTGCTGACGGCATCCTGCGTGCCGTGCACTCGCGCAACATTGATGCCGGGGCTGCGGCATTGGCCGAAGATGCTGACGCCGAGTGGTTCATGGATTATCGCAATGCCGACGGAAGTATCGCAGAGATGTGCGGCAACGGTATCCGGGTATTCGCACACTATCTTGCAGAAAACGGTTTCGTTGATTTCGAGCCCGGCGATACGTTGCCCATTGGTACGCGAAGCGGTGTGCGTGACGTGCAGCGCAATTTGGCTGGCTACCAAGCCGACATGGGCCGCTGGTCGCTCGACGGCGGCGAACCCCTCGTGCGCGCTAAAGAGCTCGTCGTCGCTCGCCCCGGTCTCGGGATCAATGTAGGCAACCCGCACGTGGTTGTTGCACTCGCTGAAGAAGCTGAACTCGACCAGGTCGACCTCAACTACATCCCCATAATTGATCCCGAGCCAGAAAAGGGCGCAAATGTCGAGTTTGTCGTTGCCGCTGAGCCGCTAGTCAAAGACGGTGTCGGGTCGATCCGGATGCGGGTGCACGAGCGTGGCAGTGGCGAGACGCTTTCGTGCGGCACCGGTGCGGTCGCGGCAGCGTTGGCCATCAGGCACTATGCAGGCTCGGGCGCGCCCCACCAGTGGCGTGTGACCGTGCCGGGGGGAACAGTTGTCGTGCGCATGTTCCCGACCGAAGACGGCGAGCATGTCTCGCTGAGCGGGCCCGCAGAACTTGTCTACACCGGCAGCCTCGAACTCGCTTAGCGCTGCGCCGCGGTCAGTCGACGCCCCGGATGCATGCACTTACTGCTCGTACCGGCTACCCGACGTTGACGGCGCGCCGCCGTGCTCGCAGCAGACGGTAGCCCTTGTGTGTTGCGGCGCGCGTGAAAGAGAAATCTGGAGGGAACGCCGATTCCATCCAGCGCTGCAGCGAATCTGAGCCCAGGTTGCGTTGAACGACGAGCCAGGCATCCGCATCCAATTCCAGTTTCGGCAGCCACGTTTCGAGAATGTTGTGAAGTTCGTTTTTGCCGACTCGAATGGGTGGGTTCGACCAAATAGCCATAAACGTGATGTCTTCGGGAACATCCTGAGGCAGAACCGCGTTGATGTTGGGTATGGACAATTTCTTGGCGTTAGCCCGCACCAGATCCAGTGCGCGCTCGTTGACGTCCACCGCCCACACCGTTGCATGAGGTGATTCGAGGGCAAGGGTGAGCGCCATCGGCCCCCAACCGCACCCGAGATCAAGCAGGTTTCCTCCCGGAGGAGGCTTGGGCACGTTCGATAAGAGAACTTGGGTTCCCGCATCGATGTGTGCGGGGCTGAAGATCCCATTTGCCGTGACAAGTTCGCGCTCGGTACCAGCAATGGTCGCGTGAATCGTCCGCAGCTTGAGATCACTCTCGGGTGTTGACGAGAAGTAATGCTCGTTAGCCATGCACAGAACTTACCGAATACTAGAGAAGTAGGGTTAACCCAATGACCAAATTCACGAGAGATCCCAGTATCGAAGCCGCCGACGGCAACGGCAGCAACGACGGCAACGACGGCAACGACGGCAACGGCAACGACGGCAACGGCAGCAACGACGCCGATCGTTCCGTTGACCGTGTGCTGGCCGGCGAAGAATCTATCCACGCAGCGGTCACCCGCTTTGGCTCGGGCTCACCTAGCGCGCAAGCCCTTCAGACGGATGCCCACTACGAATCAGATCGCGACGGCGACCAATTTGATCGAGACGATCGCAACGCCCTCAAGCGCGTTGGTGGTCTCTCAACCGAGCTCGACGATGTCACCGAGGTCGAATACCGCCAGTTGAGAATCGAGAACGTTGTTCTCATCGGGATTTATAGCCAAGGTATGCTGCGCGATGCTGAAAATTCGCTTCGAGAGCTCTCGGCGCTTGCAGAGACCGCGGGGGCAGTCGTGCTCGACGGCCTCCTGCAGTCCCGTTCCCACCCTGATCCAAGTACATACTTCGGCAAGGGCAAAGCGCGAGAGCTGAAGGACGTTGTTGCCGCTACTGGCGCTGACACCGTTATTGCTGACACCGAGCTCGCTCCGAGCCAGCGTCGCGCACTTGAAGACGTTGTGGGGGTGAAGGTAATCGACCGCACGGCGGTAATCCTCGACATTTTTAGCCAGCACGCCACTAGCCGAGAGGGCAAGGCCCAGGTCGAGCTCGCCCAGCTTGAGTACCTCCTTCCTCGCCTCCGCGGTTGGGGTGAGTCGATGTCCCGTCAGGCCGGTGGTCAGGTGGGTGGCGCTGGTGCCGGAATGGGTAGCCGTGGGCCCGGCGAAACTAAAATTGAACTCGATCGTCGCCGCATCCACACCCGCATGGCGCGCTTGCGTAAACAGATCAAAGGTTTCGCGCCCGCTCGCGAAGCGAAGCGTGCGAATCGTGACCGGTTCGATGTTCCGAGCGTGGCTATTGCTGGGTACACGAACGCTGGCAAGTCGAGTCTGCTGAACCGCTTGACTCGCGCTGGAGTACTTGTCGAGAATTCGCTGTTTGCGACCCTAGACGCCACTGTGCGTAAGTCGGCGACAGCCGATGGTCGACTATTCACTCTCAGCGACACTGTCGGGTTTGTACGCAATCTGCCGCACCAACTAGTTGAGGCGTTTCGCTCAACGCTGGAAGAGATCGGTCAGTCCAACGTCATCGTGCACGTCGTCGATGCGTCGCACCCGGATCCCGGCGCTCAACTCAGTACGGTGCGCGACGTTATTGGCGAGCTCGGTGCACGTGATATCCCCGAGATTGTGGTGTTCAATAAGAGCGATCTTGCGGATGACGACCAGCGTCTCGTGATTCGAGGGCTTGAACCGACGGGAATTTTTGTGTCGGCGCGCTCCGGTGAGGGCATCGAGGAGCTCAACGCTCGTATTGCCGAACTGTTGCCCGCGCCGGAGGTCGAGGTGACTCTCCTCGTGCCGTACGACCGTGGTGAAGTCATTTCTCGACTGCACGTTCAGGGAAGAGTGCTCTCGACCGACTATCGCGAAGAGGGCACCCTGGTTAGCGCGCTCGTGCATCACGCACGTCTTGCCGAACTTAGTGAGTTTGTTACTAACCCTTAGCTGGAGTTGTGCTGCGTTCTACAGCGCGCGCAGCACGGTGACAACTTTGCCAAGAACCTGGGCGTAGTCACCGAGGATCGGTTCGAAGTTGGAGTTGCGGGGCAATAACCAGGTGTGACCATCTCGTTGACGGAAAACTTTAACGGTGGCCTCGTCATCGAGCATTGCGGCAACAATGTCGCCGTTTTCTGCGGTTTGCTGCTGGCGCACGACGACCCAGTCGCCGTCGCAGATTGCTGCATCGATCATCGAATCACCCACGACCTTCAGCATGAAGAGATCACCCTTGCCAACAAGTTGTCGCGGGAGGGGGAAAACTTCTTCAACGTGCTGTTCGGCGGTGATCGGAATACCTGCGGCGATGCGTCCCACGAGTGGCACCATGGCTGCGTCACCCATCGAGGGACCAACGATGCTGGATTCGTCGACGGCGCTCGGCACATCGATGAGTACTTCGATCGCACGTGGACGATTGGGGTCACGGCGCACGTAGCCACTGAGTTCAAGCTGGTTCAGTTGGTGGGTCACGCTGGACAGCGAGGATAGACCTACCGCGTCTCCGATCTCTCGCATACTCGGTGGGTACCCCTGGGTTGCGACTGCACGCTGGATCATCTCGAGAATCGCGAGCTGTTTTGCACTCAGGCTGGTGCGCCGTCGGGTTCCCCGCTCCACGCCATCTCCAGTGGGGCCAATTGACTCGGTCACGGTTCCTCGATTTCTGCCACGAACGATTCCAATGTCAGTGGCTTATTCGAAACTGTATCCGTACCGCACGCCAAAAACAAACATTTGTTCGAGTGTCGCGCAGCAATGTCAGTGGTCTGTTCGAATATGTACTTGAAATTAGAACAATTCGAATGTATGTTCGGAACACAGCTTCGTACCCGGCCCTCCCGGCCGAGGGCCGGGTACGAGAACCCTCAGAGGAGAAAATGATGGCAACTGCAGTCACTGCACCTAACGCGGCAGCCGATGCTCGGCAGGCTGCACCACGACTTCGCCTCACCACGCGCGGCCGCATCGTACTTCTGTTGCTCGCGGCGACGCCGTTGGTAGTTGCCGCTCTGCTGTTCTCGGTGAACGGTGGCGGCGCGGCCGCAACTAGTGAGTCCCGCGAGAATGCGTTTGTGTATGTCGACGTAACTGCGGGTCAGTCTCTTTGGAACATTGCCGAGCAGCACGCGCCGGGTCACGATCCTCGCGATGTCGTAGCGCAGCTGATCGAGGTCAATCAGTTGCCTTCCGCTGACGTCTTCGCTGGCCAAGAGCTCGCGATCCCCAGCAGCTTCTCCGACTAGCCGCTGCTGCCCGTAACATTGTGGAGTGACTTCGCTTTCAGATCTCCCCATTCGTGACGACCTTCGGGGGCTCAAGCCCTACGGTGCGCCGACCGATCCTGTGAGCATCCAGCTCAACGTCAATGAAAATACGCATCCCATTCCGGAAGCTGTTGCGACTGACATTGTCACGGCACTTGCTCAAGCGGTTATGTCGGCGAACCGCTACCCCGATCGAGAGTTCACCGAACTGCGGGAATCCCTCGCCGCTTATCTCGGCCACGGGCTCACCGCAGACAACATCTGGGCGGCTAACGGATCCAATGAAGTGCTGCAGCAGACGCTGCAAGCTTTTGGCGGCCCCGGGCGTCGCGTACTCGGATTTCCTCCCACCTACTCGATGCACTCCATCATTGCTTCGGGCACGGGAACCGAATGGGTCACCGCAACACGTGACCCTGAGTACGATCTCACGCCAGCAACTGTTGTTGCAGCGATTGTCGAGCACGCTCCCGACGTCATCTTCCTGTGTTCTCCCAATAACCCCACCGGTACATCGGTGAGCATTGAGACAATTGTGGCTGCCTATGACGCCACCGAGGGGATTGTGCTGGTCGACGAAGCCTACGCAGAGTTCTCCGACCTCGAGTCCGCACTCACTCTGCTCCACCGGCGGCCCCGTTTGATTGTTTCCCGCACGATGAGCAAGGCCTTCGCATTTGCTGGCGCGCGAGTCGGTTATCTCGCTGCCGATCCCGCCATCGCTGACGCCCTCCGCCTTGTGCGCCTCCCGTACCATCTCTCTGTGCTAACGCAGGCGGCCGCTGTTGCTGCATTGGCCCACGCGACCGAAATGCTTGCCATGGTCGATGAGATCAAAACACAAAGGGATCGCATGAGCGCTGGTTTAGCTGCTCTGGGTTTCGTTCCCGTTCCCAGCGAGGCCAACTTTGTTCTCTTTGGTGGAGTCGCTGACCCGCAAGCGCTGTTTCACAAGCTCCTGATCCAGGACATCCTGATTCGCGATGTGGGAATACCCCATCACCTTCGGGTCACCGCTGGTACGGAAGCAGAAACGACCGCATTCTTGGATGCGATGGCCGACCTCCAAGCGCTCGGTAGAGTTGAGTCATGACCTCACAGCGCACCGCGACGATCACTCGCGAGACGAGCGAGTCGAGCATCGAGCTTTCCCTTAATCTCGACGGCACCGGCAGCTCATCCATCGACACCAGCGTGCCGTTTTACGACCACATGTTGACGGCATTCTCGAAGCACTCGTTGATCGACCTGACGGTCAAAGCGACTGGTGACACGCACATCGATGTTCACCACACCGTTGAAGACATTGGAATCGCTCTGGGAGTTGCACTCAAGCAAGCTCTGGGCGACAAGACTGGAATTTCTCGCTACGGCGATGCGCTAGTTCCGCTCGATGAAGCTCTCGTGCAAGCCGTAGTGGATGTCTCAGGGCGCCCCTACCTCGTGCACACCGGCGAACCCACGGGTTTTGAGATGCACCTGATTGGCGGTCACTTCACGGGGTCGATGGTCCGTCACGTCTTCGAGGCAATCAGCTACAACGCGGGCATTACCGTCCACGTCACTGTTCTGGGTGGTCGCGATCCGCACCACATCGCTGAGGCCGAGTTTAAGGCGTTCGCTCGTGCTTTGCGTGGGGCTGTTGAGCCAGATGCACGCGTCACCGGCATTCCTTCCACCAAGGGTGTCCTGTAGTGGTAGCCCCTTCAGTTGTAATTTTGGATTACGGCTCAGGCAATGTTCATTCTGCCGCGAAGGCTTTGGAAGCGGCGGGGGCGGCTGTTCGACTCAGCGCGGATCGTTCCGTAGCCGAGGCTGCCGACGGTCTGCTTGTTCCCGGAGTAGGGGCTTTCGCTGCGGTCATGTCGGCGCTCGAGTCGGTTCGCGGTGGAGCAATCATTGAAAAACGCCTCACCGGTAGCCGCCCGGTGATGGGTATCTGTGTTGGTATGCAGGTGCTGTTTTCTTCTGGTGACGAGCACGGCGTTCACACTGCTGGGCTCGACGAGTGGCCCGGTGTTATAGAAAAGTTACCGGCACCAGTTTTGCCTCACATGGGATGGAATACGGTCGAGACCCCCGATGACACAACGCTGTTTGATTCCGTGCGCGACGAACGTTTTTATTTTGTGCATTCCTACGCGGCCCAGCAGTGGGTTCTCGACGTTCAGCCCCCGTTCCCTGAACCAAAGTTGACCTGGTCTGAGCACGGCGGTAAGTTCATCGCTGCAGTAGAAAATGGTCCATTGACTGCTACACAGTTTCACCCGGAGAAGTCGGGGAAAGCGGGAATCCAACTACTAAACAACTGGTTGAAGACCCTCTGATTTTGCGGCCGTTCGAGGTGCACTAGTATCAGATGCTTGTGCGCGGCGTTCCGCGATCAGGTCTTCAGAGAGTAAATCTATGAGCGAATTCAATAAAACACCCAGCCTCACCCTTTTGCCCGCCGTTGATGTCGCCGATGGCAAGGCCGTTCGGCTTACCCAGGGTCAAGCCGGGACAGAGAAGAGCTACGGAGATCCTTGTGCTGCGGCCCACGACTGGGTCGATCAGGGTGCCGAATGGATTCATCTTGTCGACCTTGATGCGGCGTTTGGCCGTGGTACTAACCAGGCCATGATCAAGAAGGTCATCAAATCAACGCCGAAGCGCGTGAATATTGAACTTTCGGGCGGGATCCGCGATGACAAGTCGCTGGAGGCTGCGCTCGCTACCGGGGCCAAGCGCATCAATTTGGGTACGGCAGCACTCGAAAACCCCGAGTGGGCGGCTCACGTGATCGCCGAGTACGGTGAGGCGATCGCTGTGGGTCTCGATGTCCGTGGCACGACGCTGGCCGCTCGCGGTTGGACCCAAGAGGGCGGAGATTTGTGGACAGTGCTCGAGCGGCTTGAAGCTGCTGGATGCTGCCGTTATGTCGTCACTGATGTCACGAAAGATGGCACCCTGCAGGGCCCCAACGTGGATTTGCTCCGTCAGGTAATGGACCGCACCCACCGTCCCGTAATCGCCTCCGGTGGAGTCTCCAGCCTCGATGACCTCATCGAGCTGCGTGAACTAGTGCCGCAGGGTCTCGAAGGGGCGATTATCGGCAAGGCTCTTTACGCAAAAGCCTTCACTCTCGCCGAGGCACTCGACGTGTCGTCGCAGTAGCAGATTTTCTGTATCGGTCATTCAGATGAATTTGACGGACTCCGCCGGCGTTCCTTGGGAGGGTCGCTCTTTCGACCCCAACCCGGCGCCCGACGATGATGGCACCGCACCACCAAAACTGATGGATGTCATCACGCGCTTTCAGCAGGGCGATGCTACCGAGGCTGAGGTGGTCGATGTCGTTCGCGAGTCTCGACTGCTGATCCCGCTGCTCGCGAAAGCGGGGGAGACGACCACCACCGATGCTGGGCTTACGGCCGATAAGACGCAAGAGCTCTCGATTGTGACGGTAACGGGCCCGGACGGTCGCGCAGTTCTGCCGGTCTTCAGCTCCGTCACGGCGATGAGCAACTGGAACCCCGAAGCTCGGCCGGTGCCGGCGGCAGGCACCCGCGTTGCTCTTGCCGCCGCGAGCGAAAATACTGACCTCGTGATTATTGACCCGTTGAGCGACAGCGAATTTGTCGTCCGCCGACCGGCACTGTGGTCTATCGCTCAGTCGACCCAGTGGGTTCCGAGCTTTGTGCGTGATGACGTGCGCGGCGAGTTTATGGCTTCCGCGGCCGACGAGCCGGACGTGGCCGGAGTGCAATTACTTGCGGGGGATCCGGGAGCACGATTGCACGGGCCAGAGTTGGTCGTGCAGATCGCGATGCGGCCAGGGCTCGATCGCGAAACTCTCGATGCCACTATGGATCGGATGCGCGAACGCTGGGCCTCATCCGAACTCATTGCGCAGTCAGTGGATTCTCTGGCCGTGCAGGTGGTTCGGGCGCCCGAGGCGACGCTCTAGTTCACGGGCCCGGTCCACTTTTCTCCGGGACCCTTGCCCGGAGCGTCGGGGAACCGTGATGCTTCGCGAAATGCCAGCTGTACCGAACGCAGTCCGTCGCGGAGGGGTCGGGCGTGGTGATTTCCGATCTCGGGGGCTGCCGCGGTGATAAAGCTGGCCAGAACATTAATCAGTTTGCGCGCTTCGTCCAGATCTTTTTCGGCTTCCGCGTCGGGCCCGTCGGAGAGCCCGAGTTTTACGGCTGCGGCACTGAGCATGTGCACGGCAACGGTATTGATTACCTCCACCGCGGGCACTTCAGAGATGTCGCGGGTCTCATTGACGTCGTCGTTGGTGGGCTCGCTCATGATGTCCTTCGCTAATTGGGGTTCGCTCTGCTATCCTTATGCAGGCCCGGGGCTTGCCCCGGTTACGAAAGTGGAGATTCTCCCACCTGTCAACCGCATACAAGGTTACCGGGTAGTTACACCCCGCAGAGTTCGCTTGCGGTTCAGTACGTGAAATTTATTTTTGATGCACGAATTGTTCCGGATGTTTGCTTCGCAGCTTAAAGGGTGTTGCAGCCAGTGCTGCATGACGATCCTCTTTCGTGTCACGGCATCCGCCGAACTGTGTTTTGTTAGACGCCCTGCGTAAATGAAACACATCACGAACTGTGAGGAGAACACGCATCAGCGATCCCCGTACCAACGACCGAATCCGAGTTCCTGAGGTCCGTCTTGTCGGACCCGGCGGTGAACAAGTCGGTGTCGTCTCTATCGACGTCGCCCTCAAGCTCGCCCAAGAGGCAGATCTAGATTTGGTTGAGGTTGCTCCCAATTCCAAGCCTCCCGTTGCCAAGATCATGGATTACGGCAAGTTTAAGTACGAAGAGGCGCAGAAGGCGAAAGAAGCTCGTCGCAACCAGACAAACACGATTCTCAAAGAGGTTCGCTTTCGTCTGAAGATCGACACGCACGATTACGAAACCAAGCGGCGGCGCGCCGAGGGGTTCCTCGCCGGTGGTGACAAGGTCAAAGCAATGATTTTGTTCCGCGGCCGTGAGCAGTCTCGCCCCGATCAGGGCGTGCGTCTCCTTCAGAAGTTTGCCGAAGATGTGTCGGAGTTCGGTGCAATCGAATCAACCCCGACGATCGACGGTCGAAACATGGTCATGATTATTGGCCCCCACAAGACCAAGGCAACAGCGAAAGCTGAAGCCGAGGCCCGCAAGGTAGCTAACAAGCAGCCTCGTGGGGCAGAAGTTCCAGAGAAAGAGGAGAAAGATGCCTAAGCAGAAGACGCACTCAGGCACCAAGAAGCGTTTCAAGGTCACCGGCAGCGGCAAGGTCATGAAGCAGCAGGCGGGTATGCGACACAACCTTGAGGTTAAGAGCGGCAAGCGCAAGCGTTCGCTCAACCAGGATCAGGTTCTTGCACCGCAGGACGCCAAGGTCATCAAGAAGCTTCTCGGTAAGTAAAGGGTTTAGGAATACATCATGGCAAGAGTTAAAAGGGCGGTAAACGCTCATAAAAAGCGTCGGGTTATTCTCGAGCGCGCCAAGGGTTACCGCGGACAGCGTTCGCGTCTGTACCGTAAGGCCAAGGAGCAGGTCACTCACTCGCTCGTCTACGCGTACCGCGACCGTCGTGCCCGCAAGGGCGAGTTCCGTCGTCTCTGGATTCAGCGCATCAACGCTGCTTCGCGTGCTAACGGCCTCACCTACAACCGTCTCATCCAGGGTTTGAATCTGGCTGGGGTGGGCGTCGACCGCCGCATCCTCGCTGACCTCGCGGTCACCGAGCCTGCTACGTTCGCGTCGCTGGTGGCAACTGCTAAAGCGGCGCTTCCGGCTGACACTTCAGCACCACGTTCGGCTGCATAAGTAGTCGCGCACATATCGTGCAACGGCACGCTGTTCTAGCCAATTTGGTCAGTACAGCGTGCCGTTTCTCTTATATGAGCTGGGTGAGTCTAGGGTTGCTTACGTGATCGATAACCCGCGCTCACCACGCGTACGAGCAGTGGCGAAGCTCGGAAAGAAGAGCGCCCGGTCCGAGACTGGGCTTTTTCTGTTGGAGGGCCCCCAATCAGTTTCTGAAGCCCTCAATTTTCGGCCGGAGCTACTCGTCGACCTCTACGCGACACCTACCGCTCTTGAGCGCCACGCTGAGCTCGCGCAGGCAGCTGAGGCCGCAGGCGTGGAGATCGAATTCGTTTCGGAGCAAGTGATTGAGACGATGGCCGATACGGTCACCCCGCAAGGTGTTATTGCGGTGTGCCGTCAGTTCCCGGCGTCGGTCAAGGATTTGTTGTCGGGGGCACCGAAGCTCATTGCGATCCTCGAAGAGGTGCGCGATCCCGGTAATGCGGGAACTATCATTCGGGCCGCGGATGCTGCGGGTGCCGACGGTGTGATTCTCACCGGTCGAAGCGTGGATCTCTACAATCCGAAGGTTGTTCGGGCCACCACGGGTTCGCTCTTTCATCTGCCGGTAGCGGTCGGCGTTGAGTTGGAATCCGTTCTTGAGCGCCTTAGAGGTGCCGATCTTCGGGTGATTGCCGCAGACATCAAGGGTGGTGATCTGTTGGCTGCCCGCAATGAGGGAGTGCTCGATCATCCGACCGCCTGGTTATTTGGTAATGAAGCTCGAGGCCTCACCGATGAGCACTGCGGGCTTGCCGATTCGGTTATTTCAGTGCCGATTTATGGCCATGCAGAGTCGATGAATTTGGCGACCGCAGCCTCCGTCTGTCTTTATGAGAGTGCATTCGCGCACCGCAGCAGCTGAACTGTGTCACGAGCGTGTTACGTCTAGGCGCGCCGTTTGACCGTACTCGCACGCGTGTGGTTGCATACAGCTATGCCAGCACAGAGCGGTGAACCTCTGGTCGTAGTCGACCACGTCAACAAACATTTTGGTGAGCTACACGTGCTCAAAGACATCACAACCACGATTCATCGCGGTGAGGTGGTGGTCGTCATCGGGCCCAGCGGTTCCGGAAAGTCAACCCTGTGTCGCGCAATAAACCGTCTTGAGACGATTGATGACGGAACCATCACCATCGATGGAAAGCTTCTCCCCGAGGAAGGTTCCGGTCTCGCCAAGTTGCGAGCCGATGTTGGAATGGTCTTTCAGTCATTCAATCTGTTCGCACACAAGACCATCCTAGAGAACGTCACCCTCGGCCCACGTCGGGTCCGCAAGATTTCCAAAGCCGAAGCCGATAAGCATGCGATGGAGCTTCTCGATCGTGTCGGTATCGCCAATCAGGCATCCAAGATGCCGGCTCAACTGTCGGGCGGCCAGCAGCAGCGCGTGGCTATCGCGCGGTCGCTCGCAATGGACCCGAAGATCATTCTCCTTGACGAGCCCACTTCGGCACTCGACCCCGAGATGATCAACGAAGTTCTGGATGTCATGGTTCAGTTGGCCAAGGACGGCATGACCATGCTGGTTGTCAGCCACGAAATGGGCTTCGCACGCAAGGCTGCCGACCGTGTTCTTTTCATGGCGGATGGCGAAATAGTTGAAGAGGCTGAGCCTGAGCAGTTCTTCACTAACCCCCAGTCTCCGAGAGCGCAAGACTTCCTCTCAAAAATTCTTACCCACTAAAACAGTGGGTAATTTCCCCACAGCATAAGGAGAAAAATATGCGGCTCAAAAAAGGCCTCTCGATCTCTGCTATTGCGCTTGTCGGCCTTCTTGGCCTCAGCGCGTGTGCAGCAGAAACCGACACCGCGGAACCAGGCGTCGAGGCAGCAGTTCCTGAATTCGAAGCTGGCACGACCATGGCTGATCTTGCCGAGGCAGGCTCGATCACTATTGGTACCAAGTTCGACCAGCCCCTGTTCGGTCTCCAAGGACCGTCGGGCGGACCCGTCGGATTCGACGTTGAGATCGGAAAGATCATTGCGGCTTCGCTCGGTATTAGTGAAGACAACATCGAGTGGACAGAGACTGTTTCTGCCAACCGTGAGACGTTCATCGAGAACGGCACTGTTGACATCGTGATCGCTACCTACACGATTAACGACAAGCGCAAGGAAGTAATTTCCTTCGCTGGCCCGTACTACAACGCTGGTCAGGACATCTTGGTACTCGCAGGTAACCCCGAGGGCATCACTGGCCCCGAGGACCTCGAGGGCAAGGCAGTCTGCAGTGTTGCCGGTTCGACGTCCGAGGCGAACATCGCCGAATACGGTGTCGACCTCATCACGACGGACACCTACTCGAACTGCCTTGAGCCGCTGCGCAGCGGCAACGTGATCGCTGTCACCACTGACAACGTGATCTTGGCTGGACTCGCCGACCAGAACGCTGGCGAGTTCGAGGTTCTCAGCAACCCGTTCACCGAAGAGCCTTACGGTATCGGCCTCGGTCTTGATGATGACGCATTCCGCACTCACATCAACGACGTGCTCGAAGCTTCGTATGACGACGGCTCGTGGGAAGCGGCTTGGGAAGCAACTGCAGGCGCCGTCCTGAAGCTCCCCGCCCCGCCCGCTGTGGACCGTTACTAAAACTAGTTAGTGTGCTCGGTGCTCGTTCGCGCTCTGTGCGCGGGCGAGCACCTGCCACGTCATAACTCATAACTTTTCAGGAGACCCTGGATGGATGCGATCTCTAACGCGATTGATGCCCTTGTTAGCATCACGCCGCTGTACATGCAGGGTTTCCTTCTGACGCTTGCCCTTCTGGCAATTTCTGGTGTGGGCGCTTTTGTTTTGGGCGTGCTCATCGCGGCGATGAGAATTTCCCCCGTTCCGTCGTTGCGGGTTTTCGCGACCGTCTATACGGAGATCCTTCGGAACATCCCCCTTCTTTTGGTGCTTTTTTTCTGCGCTTTCGTGCTTCCAATTTTGGGTGTCGAGCTCGACTTTTTCCTGCTCGCGGCACTGGGTCTCACCCTCTACACCTCGCCTTTCGTCGCTGAAGCGGTGCGTTCCGGATTCAACGGTGTTCCTGTCGGGCAGGCTGAAGCCGCGCGCAGCATCGGGATGGGTTTCACCCAGACCGTTGGCCTCGTGATTATGCCTCAGGCAAGCCGAATGGTTGTTCCCCCACTCATCAACGTTTTTATCGCTCTCACCAAGAACACCTCGGTCGCGGGAATCTTCTTTGTCAACGAGCTCTTCAAAGCGACGTATGCCGCCGCGCGCGATAACGGAGATGTCGTCGTGTTGACACTGGTATACGCGGCTGCTCTCTACCTTGCCATTACTGTCCCGCTCGGCCTGATAGCCGGTGCGATCGAAAAGAGAGTCATGGTGCTGCGATGAGTATGAGCGTTCTCTACGATGCCCCCGGGCCCAAAACCCGGCGCAACTCGGCCATCGCGTCGGTCATTGGCGCTGTTGCAATTTTGGCCGGGCTGACGTGGGTATTTTTCATACTCGCGGCGCCCCGCGTCAACGCGAACGGCGCCGAGCAGCCCGGTATGTTTGACCCATCTCGCACCGACATTCTCAGTGATCCACAAGTGTGGGGTGCGTTTGGCGGAGCAGTTGTAGAGACGCTGCGAATGGCAGGCGTCGCTGCGGTACTGGCGATCCTGGTCGGAATCTTGTTCTCCTTCGGCCGCACTGCAGCATCCAAGTGGGTAAGAATTCCCACTTCGGTGCTCCTGGAGTTCTTCCGCGGAATGCCGCTGCTTCTGATGATCCTGTTCGTCTTCCTCCTCTTCTCGACAGGCAGCTACTGGGCTGGCGTACTCGGACTCGCGGTCTATAACGGCGCGATCATTGGTGAAGCGTTGCGAGCAGGCATCAACTCGCTCCCTAAAGGGCAACGTGAAGGAGGGCTCTCTGTGGGCCTCACCTCACTACAGACCCGCTTCATCATTGAGTTCCCGCAGGCCTTCCGCCAAATGCTGCCGATTATCCTCGCGCAACTCGTCGTTCTCGTCAAAGACACTTCGTTGGCCTACGTTGTGGCATACCCCGAGCTGGCGCGAACAATCAAAAACCTTCAGAATTTCTATGGCAGCCGCTACCTGTTCACACTGTTTGCGGTTGGCTTCGTCATCTACCTGGTGATGAACGTGACGCTGTCGTACATCGCTCGTTACGCGGCGAAACGCAGCGGGCCGAAGCTCGGCAAGGTCACGCCCGATAACCCCAAGGTGCCGGGAGCCGAGGGCACCCGCGCCATCACCATGCCGCGCGGGCGATCCGGGTATCGCGATAACAGCGGTGGTGGCTTCAGCTAAACTCAGTTCTTGTGTCTGAACCCACCCCGATTACAGAACCAGCGGTAACCGCAGCGGTCGAAACAGCTCTTGCTGCCATCGACTCCGCCGCGACAATGGCCGATCTCAAAGCGGTGCGCACTGCCCATCTTGGCGAAGCATCGCCGTTGGCAGCGCTGAACGCCCAGATGAAAAACGTTCCGCCGGCAGACCGCGCGGCATCGGGCAAACTTATCGGCGGGGCACGTTCGCGCGTCGGCGCCGCGTTCAGTGCGCGCGAAGCCGAGCTGGCCGTCGCCGAAGAAGACGCGAAGCTTGCGGCTGAAGCTATGGATGTTACCGCCGTCGCCACTCGTTACGTGAAGGGTGCCCGGCATCCGCTCAGTCTGCTCATGGAACACATGAGCGACCTTTTCGTCGGAATGGGCTGGGAAGTGGCCGAAGGGCCAGAGCTCGAAAACGAGTGGTTCAACTTCGACGCGCTCAACTTCGATGAAGATCACCCGGCACGCGCGATGCAAGATACCTTTTTCGTCGATCCGATCGAGTCGCATCTTCTGCTGCGCACCCACACGAGCCCGGTTCAGATCCGCTCTCTTCTTGAGCGCCCGCTCCCGGTCTACGTTGTAGCGCCCGGACGCGTGTTCCGAACTGATGAGCTTGACGCGACGCACACACCGGTGTTCCACCAGCTGGAGGGTATCGCGATCGACAAGGGCCTCACGATGGCCCATCTGCGCGGCACGCTGGAGCACCTTGCGCGGGCGATGTTCGGTGAGGGCGCCCAGATTCGCCTGCGCCCCAACTACTTTCCCTTTACGGAGCCGAGCGCAGAAATGGATGTCTGGCAGCCGGGCGCGAAGGGTGGTGCCCGCTGGGTCGAATGGGGTGGCTGCGGGATGGTCAACCCCAACGTTCTGCGTGCCGCCGGCATTGATCCCGAGGAATATCAGGGCTTCGCTTTTGGAATGGGAATCGAGCGCACACTCCAGTTCCGCAACGAGATGAATGACATGCGCGACATGGTTGAGGGCGATATTCGCTTCTCCCAGCAGTTTGGAATGGTGATCTGATGAAAGTTCCCATGAGTTGGTTGCGGGAATTCGTTGAGATCCCCGCAGATATTACCCACGAGCAGGTTCATGCCGCCCTCGTGAAGGTCGGCTTCGAAGAAGAAGATGTTCACGATTTCGAGATTTCGGGACCGGTCGTTGTCGGTCAGGTTCTCGAATTTATTGGTGAGCCGCAGAGCAACGGCAAGACGATCAACTGGTGCCAGGTGGATGTTGGCGAAGCCGAACCGCGCGGTATCGTCTGTGGCGCCCACAACTTTGCTGTCGGTGACAAGGTTGTTGTGACGCTTCCTGGTTCGGTGCTTCCCGGACCATTCCCGATTGCTGCGCGCAAGACCTACGGCCACGTCTCTGACGGAATGATCGCCTCGACCCGTGAACTCGGTCTCGGCGACGATCACGATGGCATCCTAGTTCTGTCAACATTCGGGCTTGATCCCGAAGTGGGTGCTGATGCAATCGAACTGCTCGGTTTGGATGACTTCGCGGTAGAAGTGAATGTCACTCCCGATCGCGGCTATGCCATGTCGATTCGCGGCATTGCGCGCGAGTTCGCCCTCTCGACCGGCGCGATCTTTACCGACCCGGCTGATAGCCCCACGATCACTGAGGCGGGCGGTTACTCCGTCGTCATCAATGACGGCGCACCCATTCGTGGGCGTGCCGGTGTGCGGTCTTTCACCACGCGAGTTGTTCGGAACGTGGATGTCACCAAGCCGACACCATCGTGGATGATCAGTCGTTTGACGCTCGCCGGCATCCGCTCAATCTCGCTCACGGTGGACATCACCAACTACGTGATGCTCGAGCTTGGGCAGCCGATCCATGCTTACGATCTTGATCGAGTGTCTGGCGGGTTGACGGTCCGTCGTGCACGAGCAGGGGAGAGACTGACGACCCTTGACGACAAGTCACGCACCCTCGACGCCGAAGATCTGCTGATCACGGATGACTCTGGCCCGATCGGGTTGGCCGGCGTGATGGGGGGCGCGAGCACCGAAATCACGGAGACGTCCACCAACGTGCTGGTCGAGTCCGCAAACTTCGAGCCGATTTCGGTCGCGCGCACTGCCCGTCGCCACAAGCTCGGCAGTGAAGCCTCGCGCCGTTTCGAGCGCGGCGTTGACCCGCTCGTCGCCCCTGCTGCTGCAGCGCGCGTCGTGGGATTGCTCGTCGACTTGGCGGGCGGAACCGTTGACTCACTCGGCAGTGATATTCCGGCCGCACATAATCCGCAGGCAATCGAGCTGCCGGAAGCCTATATCGAGGGCCTAATCGGCGTGCGCTATTCGGATGACGAGATCACTGATTCGCTTACCGCTATTGGCACGACGGTTGAGGCGACCGAAACGGGATGGCTGGTCACACCACCAAGCTGGCGCCCCGATCTTGACGACAAGACCACCCTCGCTGAAGAAGTTGCCCGAATTGTGGGCTATGACCGAATTCCCTCGGTGCTTCCGGTGGCACCTCCTGGGCGCGGTTTGACTCGCGCTCAGCGACTCCGTCGAACGGTATCCAATAGCTTGGCCGCGTCGGGGCTCACCGAAGTTCTGGCGTACCCGTTCATTTCGACGGCATCGAATGATCTTTTCGGTTCCCCGCAGGCTGGCGGAGTAACTGCTATTGCGCTGGCGAATGCTTTGGACCCGGATGCTGCCTCTCTCCGTCGTTCGTTGCTGCCGGGTCTCACCGCCATCGCACACCGCAACGTGTCTCGCGGGCTCGCGGATCTCGCACTCTTCGAGGTGGGAACAGTCTTTTTGCCCGAAGCAGGGCGCTCCTACGGCAGCGCTGATCTCCCGGCGGGATACGAGCTGCCGACTGACTCTGCGCTGACGGAGCTTCATGCCAGCGTTCCGGCCCAGCCGTGGCACGTTGCGGCAATATTTGTGGGCGACGCCGTGACACGCCAGCCGGGACAGCAGGCTGTTTCTCGTGGCCTGTCAGACGCTTTGGCAACTGTTCAGCAGTTGGCCGCCACGATGCTGGTCGACATCAGTATTGTTATTGGACGTCACCAAGCGATGCACCCCGGTCGCACCGCCGAGTTGCGCGTTGGTGACCAGGTTGTTGGGTATGCGGGAGAGTTGTTGCCGGCGTTGGCGCGTGAGCTTGATCTTCCTCGCGTTGTCGCAGTCGTAGAGGTCGACCTGAGTGCGCTCATCGAGGGTGCTGTTGAGGATGTCGTGGCGACGCCGATTGTGTCCTTCCCTGCCGCTACGCAGGACGTGTCCGTGGTTGTGCCCGATACCGTTCAGGCGGGGGAGTTGCTTGTGATCATCCGCGAGGGTGCCGGAGAACTCCTAGAGAGCGTGCGGTTGGTCGATGACTATCGTGGTGCCGGTCTCGTCGAGGGTCGGAAGTCTCTGACGTTCGCACTTCGTTTCCGCGCCGTTGATCGTACGCTCACGCAGGTGGAGGCCACCGAGGCGAAGAACGCCGCAGTGGCTCTTGCGGCCGAACGAGTCGGTGCGGAACTGCGCGAATAGTCAGCGCGCATCAGCGCTAACGATTAGCTTGCGCCCGTGTCTGGGCACTACTCTAGAAATGTGACCGACTTCCGCGCTTGCAGCCAGCGACTCTCGCTGAGCTTTGTTGCGCCGTCTTCGCCGGTTCTGCGCGGGGCTGACGAGCGACGATAGGCGGAGTTTCGCCATGACCCACGAGGTTGTGTCTGAAGCGCCGCCGCAAGTGTTCTCGTTTCCGAACCCACCTCGAAGGTAATTCCATGTCAATTTCGGTCGCTGTGGCCGGTGCCAGCGGTTATGCCGGTGGCGAGCTCCTCCGTCTGCTTTCCACCCATCCCGAGCTCAATGTCATGACGGTGACCGCGTTCAGCAACGCCGGTCAGCGCCTCATCGACGTCCAGCCGCACTTGCGTTCGCTCGCGCACCTTGAACTCCAGCCGACCGAACCTTCGGTTCTCGCGGGCCACGACGTCGTTTTCTTTGCGCTTCCGCACGGTAGGTCGGGGGCGCTCACCGCTGAGCTCGGCCCTGACATTCTCGTCGTCGATTGCGGTGCCGACCACCGGCTCACTTCTGAGGCCGATTGGGCTACTTTCTACGGTGGCGACTACTTCGGTGCCTGGGATTACGGTCTGCCCGAGCTACTCCACAGCTCTGGGGGAACACAGCGGCAAGTCCTCGCGGGTTCGAAGCGCATCGCGGTGCCGGGATGCAACGTCACCGCGATTACGCTGGCGCTTGCTCCGGGCATCCGTTCGTCGTTGATTGACGCTGAAGACATCGTTGCGGTGCTCGCGGTAGGCCCGTCGGGTGCCGGCAAGAGCTTGAGCGTGAATCTGCTCGCGAGCGAAATGTTGGGTTCAGCATCGGCATATGCCGTGGGAGGCACCCACCGTCACACACCTGAGATTGCCCAAAACTTGAAGGTTGCCGGCGCTAATGCCGTCAGCGTTTCTTTCACTCCGGTACTTGTTCCGATGTCCCGCGGAATTTTGGCAACCTCCACGGCGAAGCTTGCGGATGGCGTGACCGCGGCCCAGGTTCGCGAAGCATGGGAGACCGCTTACCAAGACGAGCCGTTCGTGCACTTGTTACCGGAGGGTGCGTTTCCCCGCACCGCGGACACTGTCGGCGCAAACACGGCACTTATTGGGCTCGCTATCGATGAAGCAGCGCGCCGCGTTGTGGTGGTTAGCGCGATCGATAATCTTGTTAAGGGCACAGCCGGGGCCGCCATTCAATCGACAAATATTGCGTTGGGGCTTGATGAAACTCTTGGCCTTGCGCTGGACGGAGTTGCACCATGAGCGTCACAGCAGCCGCGGGGTTCGAAGCCGCCGGAGTAGAAGCAGGCCTTAAGGCCAGTGGTGGACTCGATGTCGCTCTTGTCGTCAATCGCGGGCCTCGCTTTGATGCGGCCGCGGTATTCACGAGCAATCGCGCGCAGGCGCATCCGATCATCTGGTCGAAGCAAGCCATTGACGATGGTGTAGTTACTGCGATTGCGTTGAACTCGGGTGGCGCCAACTGTTTTACCGGCCCTCAGGGTTTCTACGTGACGCACGCCACCGCCGAACATGTGGCTGAGATCCTCGACATTTCCGCTGGCGATATTCTCGTATGCTCCACGGGGCTGATCGGTGAACCGTTGCCCCAGGAAAAGGTGCTCGCGGGAATGACTGCGGCAGCAACCGCACTGTCGACCACGGGGGGTGACGACGCATCGCGTGCCATCATGACCACCGACAGCAAGCCCAAAACGGTTACGGCGACCGGCACTGGCTACACGATTGGCGGGATGGCAAAGGGTGCAGGGATGCTCGCGCCGGGCCTCGCGACAATGCTGGTGGTGATCACCACCGACGCCGCTGTCGCGTCGGCCGAGCTCGACCGCGCACTGCGCGACGCCACCCGGGTCAGTTTTGACCGTCTCGATTCTGACGGCTGCATGTCGACGAACGATCAGGTGAGCGTAATGGCTTCAGGGGCTTCAGGCGTAACCCCGGAGCCGCAAGAATTTGCTGCACTGCTCACGAGCGTGTGCAACGATCTTGCCGAGCAACTGCAAGCCGATGCTGAGGGTTCGAGCCACGAGATCCGGATCGAGGTGGTCGGGGCTCTGAGTGAAGACGAAGCTGTTGTCGTTGGCCGTTCGGTTGCCCGCAATAATCTGTTCAAGGCCGCGATCTTCGGCAACGATCCGAACTGGGGTCGTGTGCTTGCTGCGATCGGAACCACGGATGCCGCTTTCGACCCCTACGCCGTCGATGTCTCGATGAACGGTGTGCGGGTCTGCCACGCGGGGGCCCCCGATCGTTCGCGCGATGAGGTGGATCTGACGGGACGCTCTGTTCACGTTCTCATCGACCTTGCTACCGGGGACGCCGAAGCGACCATTTTGACCAACGATCTCACGCACGATTACGTGCATGAGAACAGTGCGTACTCCAGCTGATGCCCGCGTACACGCACGGCCCAGCTCACGAGCAGGCAATGACAAAAGCGGGGGTGCTGATCGAGGCACTGCCGTGGCTCAAGCGCTTTCGAAACCGAATCATCGTGGTCAAATTTGGCGGAAACGCCATGATTAACGACGAGCTTAAGCGCGCTTTCGTGCAAGACATGGTTTATCTGCGTCTTGCTGGTGTTCGCCCGGTGATTGTTCACGGCGGCGGGCCCCAGATTACGAAAGAGTTGAAGATTCGCGGGATCGAGTCGGAGTTCCGTGCCGGGTACCGTGTTACTACTGAAGAGTCCATCGATGTCGTCCGGGATGTGCTCACCGGTCAGGTGGGGGCTGAACTGGTTGATTTGATCAACGAGCACGGCGATCTTGCGAACGGTATTGCCGGGCACGAGCACTCCCTGTTTACCGGTGAGCGCATGATTAAGGAGATCGAGGGCGAGCGTATCGACTTTGGGCTCGTCGGCAATGTCACGGAGGTTGATCCTCAACGCGTGCTCCATGTGTTGGCGGCTGACCGCATCCCCGTGGTGTCGACTCTTGCGCAAGACGGCGGCGATATTGATGATGACGGTTCAGGCCTCCTCAATGTCAATGCAGATTCTGCGGCGGCGGCGCTGGCGATTGCCCTCGATGCGGCGAAGCTCGTGATTCTGACGGACGTTTCTGGTCTCTACAGTGACTGGCCGAAGAGGGAATCTCTGGTATCGATCATTAATACGGATGAACTGCGTGAACTCTTGCCGAGCCTCGAGTCGGGGATGATTCCCAAGATGACAGCCTGTCTTGCCGCGGTGGATGCCGGAGTACCGAAGGCCGCCATCATCGACGGTCGTGCGCCGCATTCGATTCTGCTCGAAGTATTCACGCAAGACGGAATTGGCACCGAGGTGGTACCCGCATGAGCTGGAAAGATGACTACGCCCACCGCATGATGAACACCTTCGGTGTGCCCAAGATTGAGCTTGTGCGCGGTGAGGGTTCTGCTGTTTTTGATTCTGACGGCAAACGCTACCTCGACTTTTTGGCCGGTATCGCCGTCAATTCGCTCGGCCACAACCACCCCGCAGTGGTTGCGGCGCTCACGAGCCAAGCGAACCTGCTGCACATTTCGAACTTCTTTGCCTCCGAGCCGCAACTAGCGCTCGCCGAGCGGTTGCTGCGCATCACGGGTGCCGGCGACGAGGGGCGGGTGTTCTTCGCGAACTCCGGTACCGAAGCGATCGAGGCCGCAATTAAACTCGCTCGGCGCACGGGGCGCCCACGCATCCTGTCGCTGAAGGATTCGTTCCACGGACGCTCATTCGGTGCACTGTCAATTACCGGCAAGCCCGCTCTTCGTGACCCCTTCGAACCGTTGTTGCCCAATGTCGAGCACATTGACTCAACCATTGAGGCGTTAACCGCTGCGATTGGACCGGATGTTGCGGCGCTCGTTGTCGAGCCGATCAAGGGTGAGGCGGGGGTGCGTGAGCTGCCGGCAGGCTATCTTGAAGCTGCGCGCGAACTCACCACCCAACATGGCACGCTGTTGATCCTCGACGAGATTCAGACTGGGGCGGGACGCACAGGAAACTGGTTCGCTTTCCAAGAGAGCGGCATTGTTCCCGACGCGATTACGCTCGCGAAGGGTATCGGCGGGGGAGTTCCGATCGGTGCTCTGGTGACCTTTGGTGCGGCATCCACTCTCCTGCAACCTGGCCAGCACGGCACGACGTTCGGTGGTAACCCGCTGGTCTGTGCCGTCTCCAACGCGGTGCTCGCGCAGATCGAGTCCGCTGGCCTCGTGGCAAACGCTGCGAAGCGCGGTGCTGAAATTCGTGCGGCACTTTCCGGGCTGGATTCTCCGCTCATCAGTGAGTTGCGTGGCCGTGGCCTGCTGATCGGTATCGGCTTGGCGCAGCCAGTTGCGGCACAGATAGTGCAGTCTGCGCTGGAGCACGGACTCATTATTAATGCCCCCGATGCGTCAACGATTCGACTCGCACCACCACTTATCGTCGGCGACAACGAGATTGCCGAATTTATTGAGACGTTCAGCACGGTGCTGAACGAGGCGACTACCCCAGCACCTTCGGAGGCTTCATGACCCGGCATTTTCTTCGCGATGATGATCTCAGCCCCCGGGAGCAGGGCGATATTTTGGCGCTCGCCGAGCAGGTCAAGATTGATCGTTGGGGCCGCAAGCCTCTTGGGGGGCCTCAGACAGTTGCCGTTATTTTCGATAAGTCGTCGACTCGTACTCGGGTCTCGTTCGCGGTCGGCATCGCCGACTTGGGTGGTTCACCACTGATCATCTCCACGGCCAACAGCCAGTTGGGCGGCAAGGAAACAGCCTCTGATACTGCGCGGGTGCTTGAGCGCCAAGTCGCCCTGATTGTCTGGCGCACCTATGGCCAAGAGGGCCTCACGGAGATGGCGCACGGCACTCAGGTTCCGGTGATTAACGCTCTCAGCGACGAGTTCCACCCGTGCCAGTTGCTTGCTGATCTGTTGACGATCCGCGAACACAAGGGTGAACTCGCGGGCCTCACTGTGGCGCTCCTCGGTGATGGCGCAAACAACATGGTGCACTCGTATCTTCTGGCGGGTGCTACCGCTGGTATGCATGTGCGTGTCGCCTGCCCTGATGACTACCTGCCGCTGGCGGATGTCGTGGCAGATGCGGAAAAGATCGCCGCATCCACGGGTGGGTCGATTTCGATTCTTAATGATCCGGCGGCGGCGGTGGCCGGTGTCGATGTTGTTGTCACCGACACCTGGGTGTCTATGGGCAAAGAGGATGAGAAGGCGGAACGCTTGACTTCGCTCGGCGGTTACAAGGTGGATGCCGCGATGATGGCCCTCGCAAAGCCCGATGCGATCTTCATGCACTGTCTACCCGCTGATCGCGGTTTCGAGGTCGATGCTGATGTTATCGATGGGCCTCAGAGTGTCATCTGGGATCAGGCGGAGAACCGCTTGCATGCTCAGAAGGCTCTCATGGTCTGGTTGCTCGAACAGGCCGCATAGTTTTCGGCGGTGTCTGGCCGCCGGTGCAGTTCCCTAAACTGATCCACGACTTCAAGGAGATAATCACATGTCAGAACGCGTTGTCCTCGCCTACTCGGGCGGACTCGACACCTCCGTAGGTATTGGCTGGCTGAAAGACGCCACGGGCAAAGAGGTCGTCGCTTTGGCGGTAGATGTCGGCCAGGGCGGCGAAAATATGGATGATATCCGCCAGCGGGCCCTTGATTGTGGTGCTGTCGAGTCGATTGTTATTGATGCCAAAGATGAGTTTGCTGATGACTTCCTGATGCCGGCGCTCAAGGCAAATGCGCTGTACCAGAAGCGGTACCCGCTAGTATCCGCGCTCAGCCGCCCCGTTATCTCACGTCATCTGGCCCTCACGGCTAAGGCGCTCGGAGCTGACAGCGTTGCCCACGGGTGCACGGGTAAGGGAAATGACCAGGTGCGCTTCGAGGCGGCCGTTGCGGCTCTCGCTCCCGAGCTCACCAGCATTGCCCCGGTGCGGGATCTTGCCCTCACGCGGGACAAGGCGATTATCTATGCGGAGGAACACAACCTGCCGATTCGCCAGTCGGCTGCGAGCCCGTACTCGATTGACAAGAACGTGTGGGGTCGCGCTGTTGAGACCGGATTCCTTGAGGACCCGTGGAACGCTCCGATCGAGGAGCTCTATGAGTACACCTCTGACCCCGAGGCGGGCCTTGGCGCTGACGAAGTGATCATCACGTTTGAGGCAGGAATTCCGGTCGCCATCGATGGAGTGTCCATGTCGGCTCTCGCGGTCGTTCAGCACATGAATGCTCTGGCAGGCAAGCACGGCGTTGGCCGCATTGACATTGTCGAAGACCGTCTCGTCGGCATCAAGAGCCGTGAGGTGTATGAAGCTCCCGGCGCAATGGCACTGATTGCAGCGCACGAAGAGCTGGAATCTCTCACTGTTGAGCGCGACCTTGGACGTTACAAGCGTGGTGTTGAAGCCGAGTGGTCGAATCTGGTTTATGACGGGCTCTGGTACTCGGGCCTTAAGCGGTCACTCGATGCGTTCATCGATGACACTCAGCGTTATGTCAGCGGAGAAATCCGGATGACGCTGCACGGTGGACGCGCGGTGCCGACCGGCCGCAAGTCAGAGCAGAGCCTCTACGACTTCAGCCTCGCGACCTACGATACCGGCGACACCTTCGATCAGTCGCTTGCCAAGGGCTTCATTGATCTCTGGTCACTGCCGAGCAAAATCTCGGCCCGTCGCGACGCAAAGCAGGGCTAGTCATGGCGCACGCTGCCGAAACAGGGGAGGGGCGACTCTGGGGAGCCCGCTTTACCAGCGGTCCTTCGCCGGAACTGGCGCGATTGAGCAAATCAACCCACTTTGATTGGCAGCTTGCGCAGTATGACCTCGCCGGTTCGCGAGCGCACGCTAAGGCGCTCGCATCCGCGGGGTACCTCAACGATTCTGAGCTGGAAACGATGGTGGATGCTCTGCAGTCGCTGAGCATCGCCGTCGCCGATGGCAGTTTCACGGCTCTGGAGTCTGAGGAAGATGTGCACGCCGCGCTTGAGCGTGGACTCATCGAGCGCGCGGGCGCGGAGGTGGGTGGCAAACTTCGCGCCGGCCGCAGCCGCAATGACCAGATCGCCACTCTCGTGCGCCTGTATCTCCTCGACCATGCTGGCGCTATCGCAAAGATGGTTGTCGACCTGATTGATGCTCTCGTCGCGCAGGCAGAGAAGCACGACACGGCAATCATGCCGGGGCGCACCCACCTCCAACATGCGCAGCCGGTACTGCTGGCGCATCACCTGCTCGCGCACGCCTGGCCCCTGGTGCGCACGCTGGAGCGGCTGCGGGATTGGAAGGCTCGCGCATCCACATCACCCTACGGTTCGGGTGCTCTTGCTGGCAGCACGCTAGGGCTTGACCCCGCGCTGGTTGCTCGCGAGTTGGGTCTTAGTCGGCCGACCGAGAACTCGATTGATGCAACTGCGAGCCGCGATGTTGTGGCCGAGTTCGCGTTCATCACGGCTCAGCTCGGCATCGACATTTCGCGGCTCAGCGAAGAGATCATTCTCTGGAACACGCGCGAATTCGATTTTGTGCAGTTGGATGATTCTTATTCAACGGGTTCATCGATCATGCCGCAGAAGAAAAACCCTGATATCGCAGAGCTTGCTCGGGGGAAGGCGGGTCGCCTGATCGGTAATCTGACGGGGCTTCTCGCTACGCTCAAAGCGCTTCCTCTCGCCTACAATCGTGATCTGCAAGAGGACAAAGAGCCGGTATTCGATTCGGTCGAAACTCTTGAAGTGTTGTTGCCGGCCTTCACAGGAATGGTGGCGACCCTGCGTTTCCACACTGCGCGGATGGCGGAACTCGCGCCGCAAGGTTTCTCACTCGCGACTGATGTTGCCGACTGGTTGGTGCGCCAGCATGTGCCGTTCCGTGACGCTCACGAAATTAGTGGTTCACTGGTGCGATTCTGCGAAGACAACTCTCTTGAGCTCCACGAACCGACCGATGCCAACTATGCAGCAATTTCGTCCCACCTCACGGCGGATGTGCGCTCGGTGCTCACCGCTGAGGGCTCGGTGTCGAGCCGCGCGGGTGTTGGTGGTACTGCTCCGGTGCGGGTCGCCGAGCAGCGTGCGGAGCTAGTTGAGCGAGTGCGCGTGCTTGTGGCAGCCCTCGATCCTCAGGTGCTGCGCTAGACGTGTTTGAATTGCTCAGCCGTCCGGCGACTGAGGCCGCCCCACTGCTTTTGGGTGCTGTCATTCGTGTGGGGGATGTCGCCGTGCGGTTAACCGAGGTCGAGGCGTACATGGGCGAGCTGGATCCTGGGTCGCATGCGTTTCGTGGACCGGGAAAACGTAACGCCGTCATGTATGGCCCGCCGGGTCACCTCTATACCTATTTCACCTACGGAATGCATATCTGCGCCAACGTGGTGTGCATGTCGGAGGGCATCGCATCCGGGGTGTTGTTGCGTGCGGGAGAGGTCATCGACGGTGTTGGCATCGCGAGCGAACGTCGAGCGACGTCGCGAAAGCCCGCCGATCTCGCACAGGGCCCCGCTAGGCTTACGGTCGCACTCGGAATCTGGCTGGATGACGCGGGCACCAACCTGGGGACGGGTCGCATTCGTTTAGAACTTCCTGGCTCCCGCGCCCCGTTCAGCGCCGGTCCGCGCACGGGCGTGTCCGGCGCGGGTGGTAGTGCTGACTACCCGTGGCGATTTTGGATTCCGGGGGAGCCGAGCGTGTCCCCCTATCGGGCGGCCGTTACGCGTAAGCGCAACTGATGGCCCGCTTTACCTCACTTGAGCAGCGGATCGATGGGTGGGCCCACCGCCAGCTTGATCGAGAAAGCAGTGTTTCTCAGAGTCCCACACGAACGTGGATAATTGAGTTCACGGTTTTCGTACTCAAGCAGGCGTGGGCGTGCGTGTTTGGTGCGGCGATGCTGGCTCTGCTTGTGTTCACTCGGCTCTGGTACCCGGAGTCGGCGGCTCTCGCCCGGAACGATTTTCTCGTTATAGCGGCGTTGGCTGTCCAAGTGCTGATGGTCGTCTTCAAGTTGGAGACTCTGCGCGAGTTGCGGGTGATCATCCTGTTCCACATTGTGGGCACGGTGATGGAGGTGTTCAAAACCGACGTCGGGTCGTGGAGCTATCAGGGCGAGGGCGTTTTACAGGTCTTGGGCGTTCCGCTGTATAGCGGGTTCATGTATGCGGCGGTCGGTTCGTACCTGGTGCGGGTGTTTCGTTTGTTTGAGCTGCGCTTTGATCGATATCCACGGCGGTGGATCACGGCGATTCTGGCACTACTGATCTACGTGAACTTCTTTAGCCACCACTTCATCTTCGATGCGCGCTGGTTCCTGTTTGCCGCGGTTGCGGTGATTTATTGGCGAACCGTGATGCATGTGCGGGTGTCGAGGGCGAGATTGCGGATGCCCATCCTGCTGTCATTCGTTTTGGTCGCGTTGTTCATCTGGGTTGCTGAGAATGTGGCGACCTGGTCGAATGCGTGGGTGTATCCCAATCAGTCGGATGGTTGGGAGCTGGTGTCTATCGCCAAGTTGGGCTCGTGGTTGCTGCTCATGATCGTGTCGGTGGTGCTAGTGACGTGGGTGGAGAAACCGCGCCCGCCCGAAGTCACTCAACTTGGGCGCAGCGAGCGGACCTAGCACGCAGCGCTGGCATTAGCGCCCGACGAGCAGTGCGGCGGTACAGAGTCCGGCCCAGACCATACTCACGAGGGTGCCGATGATGAATCGTTCGCGAGCGGCAGCGTTTTCGAGTTCGGAGAATCGGCCAAGGCCTTTGATGGCGACCATGACGGCGATGGCTCCGGGTTGTCCAACCATGAGCGATCCTATGAATGCGAACCGCTCGAGGTAACCGATTGTTGTTCCGCCGCGCAGAACTTCACGCTTGGGCAGGGGGGAGTCACCGTCGGCCACGAGGATGCCGCCGTGTTCTCCGCGTGGGGCGGGGTATGAGGCCAGCGACAGTACGAGGGCGACGAGTGGGCTGCCGGCGATTGTGGCGAGCGCGACAAGCGCAGCGCTCATCAGCACGATGAGGCCCGACGCGTTTCCGGGGAGAGTGTTACCTGTCGAGCCGAGGATGAGGGCAATGGCAACGGGCACCAATGAGACTGTTGCGAGCCAGTATTTTTCTGTGCGGGCCGCGATCATGGCGGCACCGATCGCGCCGATTGTCAGAATAAGTACGGCGATCCACCAACCGATCATCATGCGCCTTCCTCTGCGTCACTGTGTGCTCTGTCGAGAAGGTTAGCAAGTGCCACCACGGCGTCTTCTTCTGTGCGGAGCCCGGCGACGAGCGCGCGTTGGCTTGCGGATTGGGGAGAGATGCCCAGCTTTTCGGCGGCGTCAGCTTGCGTGATTCCGGTGTCGAGTAGGTCGTATAGTTGCCAGCCGTTGTCGGTTCGACGATTTCGCATCAGGATGAGCAGTTCAAGCAGCGGGTCGATGTCGCGGGCAAGTTCGCTGGAGGGGACCGATTCGACGGTACATTTTGCGGGGCTCTTTTTCGCGCGGTCGATCGCGGTACGGGCGGCGATGAACGCCGGTCCGTTGGTGGCTCTTACGGTTGCGCCGTAGGGGGTCGGCACGGCGCCGAGGCCGATTCCGACACTCCACTGGCCTGTTCGGGTTAGCTCTAGAGCAATCTCAAGCGTGGCGCGGGCCGAATTCAGCAACATTTGCACTTCGTCGCCGGCGGTGCGTTCAGCGGCGAGGGCGAGGTCGTCGCGCCTCTCCTTGTTGAGCCGGAGCAGGGTTTCGGCCACGGCGTCCGCGCTGCGTCTGCTGTTTCGTTGGTCGGCCGTAATCACAAACATAGCTCAAGGCTACAGCATTGATTCCCAAACATCAGGCCCAGAACATTGATTTCATGAAATCAGTCTTCCAGCGTTGCTGCGGCTGTTCGTCACCAACACTCATAACCTCCACTACGGTTGAAGACGTGTCAGCCACAGCATCAGAATCACTCAGCAGCCAGAGTAACGACAGCACATTCGAGAGTCTGTGGGACGAACTCACTTGGCGCGGACTTGTGCATGTCTCCACTGACGCGGATGCTCTCTCAGAGCTTCTCGCCGGTGAGCCGATTACCTACTACTGCGGATTCGACCCCACGGCACCGAGTCTGCACCTCGGAAATCTTGTGCAACTGCTGCTGTTGCGTCGCCTCCAACTTGCCGGCCACAAACCGCTGGGGCTTGTCGGAGGAGCGACCGGACTCATCGGAGATCCCCGGCCCACAGCTGAGCGCACCCTCAACGACAATGAAACCGTTGCCGAGTGGGTCAGCTACCTGCAAGCCCAAGTATCAAAGTTCTTGAGCACGGAGGGTGACAATGCTGTTCGCATGGTCAACAACCTCGATTGGACCTCGCCGATGAGTGCCATTGATTTTTTGAGGGATGTCGGCAAATATTTTCGTGTCGGCACGATGCTGAAAAAGGATGCCGTCAGCGCACGCCTCAATAGTGATGCGGGCATCAGCTACACCGAGTTCAGCTACCAGGTTATGCAGGGAATGGATTACCTCGAGCTCTACCGCAGCTACGGCTGCGTGTTGCAGACCGGTGGTAGTGACCAGTGGGGCAACCTGACCAGCGGCACGGATCTCATCCATAAGGCAGAAGGGGTGAGCGTTCATGCGGTCGGCACTCCGCTGATCACGAACTCTGATGGCACAAAGTTTGGCAAGAGTGAGGGTAACGCTGTGTGGCTGGATGCCGCGATGACGAGCCCGTACGCGTTCTACCAGTTCTGGCTCAATACTGATGATGCCGATGTCGTACAGCGTGTCAAGATCTTCACGTTCTTCTCACGGGAGCGCATTGCCGAGCTTGAGACTGCGGTTACCGATGCGCCGTTCAAGCGTGAAGCTCAGAAGACGCTCGCATTCGAGGTGACCTCACTAGTGCATGGGCGTGCAGCGACTGAGGCAGCGATTGCTGCATCGGCGGCGCTCTTCGGTCAGGGGGAGTTGAGCGCGCTCGACGAGCGCACTCTTGCCGCTGCGTTGCGTGAGCTTTCGCACGTTGAGTCGCCGGCTGAAGCCACGATTGTGCAGCTGCTGGTCGACACCGAGTTAGTTTCGAGTGCGAGCGAGGCTCGACGGGCGATATCGCAGGGTGGCGTGTACCTCAACAACACTGCGGTCGCGGATGACAAAGCGACCGTGGGCAGTGACCTCCTGCCAGGAAACGTGGCGGTCCTCCGTCGCGGTAAAAAGACGCTCGCGGGAATCTTCGTCACGTCATAGCTGGGTCACTTACTCGCTTTCCTCTGAACTTCTTTGGAGGTGGTTACTGCTATTTCTCGCGAGCTCGGTGCGGGTCGTGCCGAACCATCAACTTTTACTGAAGGGTTCCACTGCAACCCAGTGTTTCTGCGGTCGTACTTCGGCAACACGCCCGGGATGTGGTTGGTGTTGGTGAGGGGGGAAGAATGCACGTAATGTTTCCTCTTGTCACCCCAAAGGTGCGGACAACCCGGGCAGTTCTGCTGCTAGGTTTCCGGCCTCAAGTGGGGGCCACCATCGGTCTGAAGCTGCTATAGTTTTAGTCCGGTCAGTTGCTGGGATTCCTTTTGTGGGTTCTGGTGGGTGATCGTACGATGAGTATCCGCTTTGTGCGTGTGTTGGTCAGGTGTTGCTAGCCGTTCTGGTTTGTTTCTTCTGGTTTGACAGACACGCTGGGGCTGGTAGGTTAGACAGGTTGCTTTCTGCAGTTTTGTGGGGGTGGCTGATACAGGTTTGTTGCCCTGGGGTGAAACCGTTTTGCGGTGGAGGTCAGGAGCGTCCGATCCTTGAGAACTCAACAGCGTGCACAATGTCAAATGCCAAAAACCCGACTGTGCTTTTTGTGATCAACCTATTTCGGGTTGGTTGTGGGGGTGCAGCGGATTCCTTTGGAAAAGATATAAATAACAAAGCAAGTCAGTTTTGATTTGTTCTGTCAGTTTCAAACTTGCAAGGTTCTGACCTATTCCGGTTGGTCTTTGCACAAGATGTGCTTCTGCAGGCTTTGGTTTGTGGTTGCTATCAAACATTTATGGAGAGTTTGATCCTGGCTCAGGATGAACGCTGGCGGCGTGCTTAACACATGCAAGTCGAACGATGAAGCAGAGCTTGCTCTGTGGATTAGTGGCGAACGGGTGAGTAACACGTGAGTAACCTGCCCTTGACTCTGGAATAAGCGTTGGAAACGACGTCTAATACTGGATACGAGCTTCAGCCGCATGGCTAGGAGTTGGAAAGATTTTCGGTCAAGGATGGACTCGCGGCCTATCAGGTAGTTGGTGAGGTAATGGCTCACCAAGCCTACGACGGGTAGCCGGCCTGAGAGGGTGACCGGCCACACTGGAACTGAGACACGGTCCAGACTCCTACGGGAGGCAGCAGTGGGGAATATTGCACAATGGGCGAAAGCCTGATGCAGCAACGCCGCGTGAGGGACGACGGCCTTCGGGTTGTAAACCTCTTTTAGTAGGGAAGAAGCGATGTGCTTGTCACATCATGACGGTACCTGCAGAAAAAGCACCGGCTAACTACGTGCCAGCAGCCGCGGTAATACGTAGGGTGCAAGCGTTATCCGGAATTATTGGGCGTAAAGAGCTCGTAGGCGGTTTGTCGCGTCTGCTGTGAAAACCGGAGGCTCAACCTCCGGCCTGCAGTGGGTACGGGCAGACTAGAGTGCGGTAGGGGAGATTGGAATTCCTGGTGTAGCGGTGGAATGCGCAGATATCAGGAGGAACACCGATGGCGAAGGCAGATCTCTGGGCCGTAACTGACGCTGAGGAGCGAAAGCATGGGGAGCGAACAGGATTAGATACCCTGGTAGTCCATGCCGTAAACGTTGGGAACTAGATGTAGGGACCATTCCACGGTTTCTGTGTCGCAGCTAACGCATTAAGTTCCCCGCCTGGGGAGTACGGCCGCAAGGCTAAAACTCAAAGGAATTGACGGGGGCCCGCACAAGCGGCGGAGCATGCGGATTAATTCGATGCAACGCGAAGAACCTTACCAAGACTTGACATATACGAGAACGGGCTAGAAATAGTTCACTCTTTGGACACTCGTAAACAGGTGGTGCATGGTTGTCGTCAGCTCGTGTCGTGAGATGTTGGGTTAAGTCCCGCAACGAGCGCAACCCTCGTTCTTTGTTGCCAGCACGTAATGGTGGGAACTCAAAGGAGACTGCCGGGGTCAACTCGGAGGAAGGTGGGGATGACGTCAAATCATCATGCCCCTTATGTCTTGGGCTTCACGCATGCTACAATGGCCGATACAAAGGGCTGCAATACCGCAAGGTGGAGCGAATCCCAAAAAGTCGGTCTCAGTTCGGATTGAGGTCTGCAACTCGACCTCATGAAGTCGGAGTCGCTAGTAATCGCAGATCAGCAACGCTGCGGTGAATACGTTCCCGGGCCTTGTACACACCGCCCGTCAAGTCATGAAAGTCGGTAACACCCGAAGCCAGTGGCCTAACCTGCAAGGGGAGGAGCTGTCGAAGGTGGGATTGGTGATTAGGACTAAGTCGTAACAAGGTAGCCGTACCGGAAGGTGCGGCTGGATCACCTCCTTTCTAAGGAGCATGTGCAAGCCGTGGGGAGCGTTCCTGTTTACAGTTCGCGAGTCTACGGAGTTACTTGCCAAGTCGTGCCAACCTGTTCGGGTTGGACGGCGCTCATGGGTGGAACATTGACATTGTGATCAGAGGAACTGTTTTCTTTTCAGTACGCCAGCTTGCTGGTAGGAACGAGGGTTTATGGGGGTGCTGGTCTTCGCACGTTGTTGGGTCCTGAGGGACCGGGCCCGGATTGTTATGATTCGGTTTCGTACCTTAGGACTTGAGATATCCGAAAGGGTGTCTGGGTCTAACGGATCCTGGTGCTATTGCCGACGTTGTTGGTGGTGGTGGGGGATACCGCCCGTATTTTGAGAACTACACAGTGGACGCGAGCATCTTAGATTCGACCGAAAGGTCGGATCACAAGAAATAAACGATGACGTTCGACAACTTTGTTGTTGGATCAATCATTGGTCAATCTCAGCACCTTTGGGTGTTGCGATCGATTCTTATACTCATGTGATAATCAATTTTCTAAGAGCAAACGGTGGATGCCTTGGCATCTGGAGCCGAAGAAGGACGTATAAATCTGCGATAAGCCTCGGGGAGCTGATAATAGAGCTGTGATCCGAGGATTTCCGAATGGGGAAACCCCGCTGGGCGTTGCAAGACGACTCAGTGACTCCCGCCTGAATATATAGGGCGGGTAGAGGGAACGTGGGGAAGTGAAACATCTCAGTACCCACAGGAAGAGAAAACAACCGTGATTCCGTTAGTAGTGGCGAGCGAAACCGGAAGAGGCCAAACCGATCATGTGTGATAGCCGGCAGGCGTTGCATGGTCGGGGTAGTGGGACTTTTCAGCTGTTACTGCCGTACAGCAAGAATTACAACGATATATAGACGAAGTGGATTGAAAGCCACGCCATAGCGGGTGCTAGCCCCGTAGTCGAAATGTGTCAATGGTTCGAGGAGTATCCCAAGTAGCACGGGGCCCGAGAAATCCCGTGTGAATCTGTCAGGACCACCTGATAAGCCTAAATACTTCCAGATGACCGATAGCGGACAAGTACCGTGAGGGAAAGGTGAAAAGTACCCCGGGAGGGGAGTGAAATAGTACCTGAAACCGTTTGCTTACAAACCGTTGGAGCCTCCTTAGTAGGGGTGACAGCGTGCCTTTTGAAGAATGAGCCTGCGAGTTAGTGATCAGTGGCGAGGTTAACCCGTGTGGGGCAGCCGTAGCGAAAGCGAGTCTTAATAGGGCGTTATAGTCGCTGGTTCTAGACCCGAAGCGAAGTGATCTATCCATGGCCAGGTTGAAGCGCGTGTAAGAGCGCGTGGAGGACCGAACCCACTTAGGTTGAAAACTGAGGGGATGAGCTGTGGATAGGGGTGAAAGGCCAATCAAACTTCGTGATAGCTGGTTCTCTCCGAAATGCATTTAGGTGCAGCGTTGCGTGTTTCTTGCCGGAGGTAGAGCTACTGGATAGCTGATGGGCCCTAAAAGGTTACTGACGTTAGCCAAACTCCGAATGCCGGTAAGTGAGAGCGCAGCAGTGAGACGGTGGGGGATAAGCTTCATCGTCGAGAGGGTAACAGCCCAGACTACCAACTAAGGTCCCCAAGCGTGTGCTAAGTGGGAAAGGATGTGGAGTTGCACAGACAACCAGGAGGTTGGCTTAGAAGCAGCCACCCTTGAAAGAGTGCGTAATAGCTCACTGGTCAAGTGATTCCGCGCCGACAATGTAACGGGGCTCAAGCACACCACCGAAGTTGTAGATTTCGTATTTTAGGTAAGCCTTCGTGGTTCAGCCGTACGGAGTGGTAGGAGAGCGTCGTGTGGGCAGTGAAGCGGCGGTGTAAACCAGCCGTGGAGCCTACACGAGTGAGAATGCAGGCATGAGTAGCGAAAGACGGGCGAGAAACCCGTCCTCCGAATGA
Source organism: Rhodoglobus vestalii (assembly GCF_006788895.1). Lineage (NCBI taxonomy): Bacteria > Bacillati > Actinomycetota > Actinomycetes > Micrococcales > Microbacteriaceae > Rhodoglobus > Rhodoglobus vestalii. Next base: position 413,223 of record NZ_VFRA01000001.1, on the reverse strand, counting down.
TCAAGGGTTCCAGGGCCAGGCTAATCCGCCCTGGGTAAGTCGGGACCTAAGGCGAGGCCGACAGGCGTAGTCGATGGACAACGGGTTGATATTCCCGTACTGACGAAGAACCGCCCCAACTAATCCAGTAATGCTAAGTATCTGAATCCCCTAGACCGATCCCTTCGGGGTGAGGCGTGGGGCCTAGCGTACGACCCTATTCTGGTGCGGTTAGCGTATTAACAGGTGTGACGCAGGAAGGTAGCTGAGCCGGGCGATGGTTGTCCCGGTCTAAGGATGTAGGGCGAACGATAGGCAAATCCGTCGTTCATTAAGCCTGAGACCCGATGGGTAGTCCTCACGGACGAAATCAGTGATCCTATGCTGCCAAGAAAAGCATCGACGCGAGGTTCAAGTTACCCGTACCCCAAACCGACTCAGGTGATCAGGTAGAGAATACCAAGGAGATCGAGAGAATCGTGGTTAAGGAACTCGGCAAAATGCCCCCGTAACTTCGGGAGAAGGGGGGCCTAAGGCGTGAACGGATTTACTCCGGGAGCGCTGCAGGGCCGCAGAGACCAGTGGGAAGCGACTGTTTACTAAAAACACAGGTCCGTGCTAAGTCGCAAGACGATGTATACGGACTGACGCCTGCCCGGTGCTGGAAGGTTAAGAGGAACGGTTAGCCGTAAGGCGAAGCTGTGAATTTAAGCCCCAGTAAACGGCGGTGGTAACTATAACCATCCTAAGGTAGCGAAATTCCTTGTCGGGTAAGTTCCGACCTGCACGAATGGCGTAACGACTTCCCAGCTGTCTCAACCGCGAACTCGGCGAAATTGCACTACGAGTAAAGATGCTCGTTACGCGCAGAAGGACGGAAAGACCCCGTGACCTTTACTATAGCTTTGTATTGGTGTTCGGTGTGGCTTGTGTAGGATAGGTGGGAGACTGTGAAGCTTGGACGCTAGTTCAGGTGGAGTCGTTGTTGAAATACCACTCTGGTCACTCTGGATATCTAACTTCGAACCGTGATCCGGTTCAGGGACAGTGCATGGTGGGTAGTTTAACTGGGGCGGTTGCCTCCCAAAAAGTAACGGAGGCGCCCAAAGGTTCCCTCAACCTGGTTGGTAATCAGGTGTCGAGTGTAAGTGCACAAGGGAGCTTGACTGTGAGACTGACAAGTCGAGCAGGGACGAAAGTCGGGACTAGTGATCCGGCAGTGGCTTGTGGAAGCGCTGTCGCTCAACGGATAAAAGGTACCTCGGGGATAACAGGCTGATCTTGCCCAAGAGTCCATATCGACGGCATGGTTTGGCACCTCGATGTCGGCTCGTCGCATCCTGGGGCTGGAGTAGGTCCCAAGGGTTGGGCTGTTCGCCCATTAAAGCGGTACGCGAGCTGGGTTTAGAACGTCGTGAGACAGTTCGGTCCCTATCCTCTGCGCGCGCAGGAAATTTGAGAAGATCTATCCCTAGTACGAGAGGACCGGGATGGACGAACCTCTGGTGTGTCAGTTGTTCCGCCAGGAGCACCGCTGATTAGCTACGTTCGGAATGGATAACCGCTGAAAGCATCTAAGCGGGAAGCCAGCTTCAAGATGAGATTTCCATGGCTTAGGCCGAGAGACTCGCAGCTAGACTACTGCGTTGATAGGCTGGATGTGGAAGCAGGGACTAACGACCTGTGGAGCTGACCAGTACTAATAAGTCGATAAATTGATAACACCCCACCTCACTGGGTATCCTCGGATCCCCAATGGTGAATGAGAAGAATTCTCGCGTCCACTTTGTGGTTCCCGATTTACGGTCGGGAACTGCGCCCAGCACACACTGCTCGGGGCCCTCATAACAGAGGAGTCTCAAGTGTTGTGAACTGGCCCAGACTGATACATAAATCAATAGTGTTTCGGCGGCCATAGCGAGAGGGAAACGCCCGGTCACATTCCGAACCCGGAAGCTAAGACTCTCTGCGCCGATGGTACTGCAAGGGGGACCTTGTGGGAGAGTAGGACACCGCCGGACTTCAATTGTGAAATGGCCACCACTGTGTTTAATAGACACAGCGGGTGGCCATTTTGCGTTAAGTCCCCACCAAAAATTCAGGAGCAACGAGTGAGCGATTCGTCAGGTAACGACGGCCGGCGAGACAGCCGACCCCACGGAAACCGCGCGCCACGATCCAGTGGGCGACCCACCGGTGGGCGTCCGGGTGAGGGGCGACCCAGCGATGGAGGGCCACGCCGCGACAATGCCGCAGGAGGACCAGCTCGCGGAAAGCTGGCATCCGGCGGGCCAGATCGTCCGGCGCGGCCGCCGCGCAACGACGGCTCTGGGCGGCCGGAACGTGGAGGGCGTCCCGATCGCGGATCCGGACGCAGCGATGGGCCCCCCGAGAAACGCTTGTGGACCAAAGGCGGAGCGCCCGCGCGCGGAGACCGCGACGCCAGCGCACGGGAGCCAGAAGAAGACCGAGACCCCTACGGCATCCGATCGGTGCGTGCCTTTCATCAGGCACCCGAGATCCCCGAAGGCATCACGCCGAAGATGCTCGATCGCATAGCATCGAACGAGCTCAAGACGCTGAGCAAGGAAAACGCGGAAGGTGTTGCCCTGCACCTGGTGATGGTCTCGCAACTCATTGAGAGCGACCCTGCGCTTGCGCATCAGCACGCAATCTCGGCAGCGCGACGGGCCGGTCGGATCGGTGTTGTGCGCGAAACATTGGCGATTACCGCCTACGCCACTGAGGACTATGCACTCGCGCTGCGCGAACTGCGCACCTACCGACGCATCTCCGGTAGCGACGACCAACTGCCGATGATGGTCGACAGTGAGCGTGGCCTTGAGCGCCCCGAGCGCGCGTTAGAGCTCGGTCGGTCGGTGCGTCGCAGCACCCTGTCGACTCCCGTGCAGGTCGAACTCGCGATTGCCATGTCTGGGGCGCGACTCGACCTCGGACAGGCTGAAGAGGCACTCGTTGAGCTGCAGATCCCGCAGCTTGATCCCACAAAAGCATTCAGCTACAGTCCCGCGCTCTTCGGGGCTTACGGCACGGTGCTCGAAGAGCTTGGTCGCGAAGAAGAAGCCGCAATCTGGTTCGAGCGTGCTGATATCGCCGCCGAAGCGCTCGACGATGACGGTGAGGCAACCGTCGAAGTGTTTGAAGAAGAGGTCGAGTTCGATGACGCATCGTTTGAGGATTCCGATGGAGTTGATGGCGTCGCTGAGAAAAAGGGCGGGAACGAAGGCGAAAACGGCGAGCGTGTCAACTAGGACACCGCTTACCGGCATTGCGCTAGTTCTCGCCGATCTTGATGGCGTGGTGTATCGCGGTGCGGATGCGATTCCGTACGCCGTAGACAGCATCAACGCGATCCGGGGCGCACAGGTTGCGTACATCACCAACAATGCGTCGCGCACTGACGCATCCGTCGCCGCTCATCTCGGTGAGCTCGGTGTGCAGGTAGAAGCCCGAGATGTGGTGACCTCGCCGCAGGCAGCGATGGGGTTGCTGCGCGAACTGATTCCTGCCGGATCCACGGTTATGGTCGTTGGGGGAGACGGGCTCACCAGTGAGCTCGAGAAGTCCGGCTTTGTCGTGACGCGTTCGGCAGAAGATTCGCCCGCCGCAGTGGTTCAGGGCTTTGCTCCTGAGGTTGCGTGGAAAGACCTCGCCGAAGCCGCGTTCGCGCTGAAGGGCGGCGCCGCCGGCATCCCATGGATTGCCACCAACACTGACTGGACGATCCCTCAGGCGCGCGGCACCGCGCCCGGAAATGGAACACTCGTTTCTGCCGTGCACACCGCAGTCGGTCGACTCCCGATCGTGGCAGGTAAGCCAGAAGTAGCGATCTTTGAAGAAGCGTTCACCCGCTACAAATCACGGGAAGCGCTGATGATTGGCGACCGCCTTGACACCGACATTCTTGGGGCGAACAGGGCCGGTATCCCCTCGCTGCTCGTGCTGACCGGCATTGACCAGGCGAAGCAGGTGCTCGCAGCGATCCCCGAGGAGCGTCCGACGATGATCGTCGATGACCTGCGGGGGCTACATGAGCCATATCCAGAGACCGTGGTCACGCATGACGGCGCCGCCGTGGTGACGACAGTGGGAACGGCGAGTGTGCGCCTCGAAACTCAACGACTGACCGTGACGTCGGCCGGAACATCCATCGACCGTCTGCGGGCAGGATGCGCAGCAATTTGGAACTCGGGGAGCGCCATCTACGCCCTCGAGGTGCCCGCGGCGCTATATTCGTGAGCATGAGCGCTGAATCACCTGTCGACGAACTGATGTCACGACTGAACCTCATCGAGGATCAGCCGCTTGAGTTGAGGGCTGTCGCCTTTACGCAGATTCATGACGAACTGCAGCAGCAGCTTGACGGCAAAGATTCGTTCCCGCGCCATGGCTAGCATGCGCCTAGATGCGGCTCTTGCCGCTCGCGGCCTTGCACGCTCACGCACGCACGCCGCAAAACTCATTGCTGATGGGCTCGTGACGGTTGACAGGGTTGCGGTGCCGAAAGCGTCGACCCCGGTTGCCGAAACGCAGGCGATCAAGGTTGCAGAAACTGACCACTACGTCAGTCGTGCCGCACACAAACTGGTGGCCGCCATCGACTCCTTTGGCATCGATACCAACAGCGTGCTCGCCTTGGATGTTGGAGCGTCCACTGGCGGCTTCACCCAGGTATTGCTGGAACGCGGTGCCCGCGAAGTGATCGCCCTCGACGTGGGTCACGGTCAACTTGTCGACCCCATCCGCTCGGATGCTCGTGTGCGCGTGATTGAGCGGGAGAATGCCCGCTATCTCACCGCGCAGTCGCTTGCCGAGCTGAGTGGGACATCAGAGACTCCCACGCTGGTGGTTTCTGATCTGTCGTTCATTTCCTTGCGCACTGTTCTGCCAGCTTTGCACGCGTCGGTGGGGGATGCCGCAGACTACGTTCTGCTCGTTAAGCCACAGTTTGAGGTAGGCCGCACCAACATTCGCGAGGGGATCGTGCACGGGGCGGCGCTGCGCGACGAAGCGATTATGGGTGTGCTCTGGGCGGCGTGGGATCTTGGACTCGGCACAGCCGGGGTTATCTCCTCCCCAATTGCCGGAAATGCGGGAAACCGTGAATATCTGGTCTGGTTGAGCGCACGATCAGGCAGCAATCCGACAGAATGGTTAGGCCGCGTCTCTGGCATCGCCTAAATACTGAAAACCCTAACTATTTGCTGCTGCTCTCTTCTTCCAGGGCGGCCAGCGCGGCGAGAAGACGTTCATCGGCGTGGTCTGCAACGTTCTGGATTTCCGGGGCAGCGCTCAGTTGCACCATCGTTTGCGGATTGATGGCTTGAATCGTAGTGGTGTGTGCTGACGGGCTTCGTCTGATGACCACGTTGCACGGTAACAGCAATCCCAGGTCGGGCTCTGCGGCGAGTGCCTGTTCAGCGAGGACCGGGTTGCACGCGCCCAAGATCACGTAATCGCCGAGCGTCTGTGCGCTTTCGACGCCAAGCTTCGCTTCGAACGTGGAGTGGATGTCTATTTCAGTAAGAACGCCGAACCCTTGGTGTTCGAGTTCTTGTTTCACTCTGGAGACTGCTTCCTCATAGGGCAACGAAACGGTGATGGTGTGTGCATAGTTCATGCGGTCCTCCTCATTGTCAGTTTGCATTAATGATTCCCATCATCCCGTCGTCTTCGTGGTCGAGGATGTGGCAGTGGTACACGGTTCGTCCACTAAAATCATCAAACGCGATCCGTACACGCGTGGAGCTGCGCGCGGGAACGTTCACGACGTCCTGCCACATCATGGTGTCGACGGGCCGCCCATCCTGTTCGATGATCTGCATCGGCCACACGTGCAGGTGCACGGGATGATCCAGTGTGCTGGTATTTGTTAACAGCCATTCCTCGACGCTGTCGAATTGCACTGTCGTGTCGATCCGGCTGGCATCGAATGCGCGACCGTTGATCGTGGGCGACATCATGCCACCGCCCATTCCCATTCCCATTCCCGTTCCCATCGCGAACACCAGCTCACGCCGGGCGGTTACGGTAGCGCTGCGGAGGTCACGCGGAACCGGCTGGTTGGGGATGGCGGCGACTGGGGCAACGGCCTCACCCGCCACCGTGAGTGTGGCTAGGGCGATTTCGTCGGCGCCACGAGAGCTGCCGCCACCCATCATCATTCCGCCGGCCGATCCGCGGTCGTAGCTGAGGGCACTCAGTGTGGAGGTGCCAGCGCTGCCGGTGACGAGGAGGTCTGCCCGGTTGCCGGGCGCCAGCACAACCTTGTTGACCTCGCGCGCAGATTCGAAACGTCCGGAGTCGACACCCAGGAGGGTCAACTTTTGCCCGTCGAGGCGCAGTCGCAGGTAGCGGGATACACAGGCATTGACGATGCGCCATCGTTCCCGTTCGCCGGGACGGGTAGCGATGCCGGGGGTGAGTTGCCCATTAACGAGGACGAGCTCCCCCTCGCGTCCAGACATTTTTTCCATCGGTGTGGCCGAGGGAATATTTCCGGCGGAATCGAGGGTGATGTCGGAGATGACGAGGACACGCTCCCGGTCGGCAGGGATGGGTTCGGGGTCTTCAACGATGATCGCGCCGTAGAGGCCACCGAACACCTGGTCGGCGACGAAACCGTGGAGGTGTGGGTGATACCAATAGACGCCCGGGGGGTGGTTGGCGGGCAGCTCATACTGGTAGTCGAAGGAGTCGCCGGCTGCGACGGTGATGAACATGTTGTCGCTATTGTTCTCGGGCGACACATGTAGGCCGTGTACGTGCAGATTGCTTGGATCTTTCAGACCATTTCGAAGACTCACGCTGAGGGTGTCGCCGGCTCGAACGCGCAGTGTGGGGCCGGGCACCCCACCGTTATAACTCAGCGCACGAACGTCACGGCCGGCGATGGTCACCTGCTGGGGTGAAGACTTGAGGGCGACGTCGAGGGCACCATTGACGCTGTGTAGCTCTGTGGGCTCAACGAGGGCGTTCCCGGAGGTTGTTGCTGACGACGAGGTCGATGAGAGGCGTTGGTTGGCGAAGAATCCGGTTGCCCCCGCAGCCGCGCCTGCGATGCCGACACCGCCGAGGATCAGTGCGTTACGGCGACTAAGCCTGGGCATTATGGCGATTCGTCAAGGACCCGCAACTGTTCACGGTACTGTTCCGCGGTGAGCTCCCCACGAGCGAAACGCTCCTCTAGGATTCGCCTAGCAGCGGATGAATCAGCTTGCCTCGGAGAAGATCGTGTGTTGTCGCTCTCGGATTTCTTTGACAGTAAACGAACAATGACATAAATGAGCAGGGCGACGCCTGCTAGTGCCAGCAGCCCGTATCCCCAGGCCCATCCCATATTTCCGTAGCCCCACATCATCAGCTTTAGTTCCTCTCATGTAGTCACGCTTAACCCCACAATACCCCTAGAGGTATTGGGGGCGCTGAGCGTGACCTATCAACACGTCCAATCGAGGGCTGCCCGGATCCTCCCGAGCAAAATCCCCAGAATCACTTGCAGGGCGGCGATATCAGCGAGCGGATACCCACGAGATTGCGCAACTATGCAACCGTCGCGATCACGCTGCCCTGGGGCACCTCTTCTTCCTCGCCAACCAAAACAGTGATCGTGCCGGCTGTTTCCGGGTATATCTCGGCATCCACCTTGTCGACCGCCACCTCGGCGATGAGAGTCGACGGCGTCACCTCGTCGCCCGAATCGACGAACCACGTGATGACCACACCCGTCGCATCCGCGGCAGCCGACATCTTGGGAAAGATCACGTCACTCACGAGGCGACTGCCTCACGAACCGCCGCCTCGATGCGGGCCGGTGTGGGAAGCACCGCATACTCGAGCTGGCTCGCGTAGGGGAGAGGCACATCCGGGACGCACACGCGCGCGACGTGCTTCAGCAGCTCCGGCTGACGCTCGGCGACCGAGGCGATCACCTCGCCAGAGACACCGAACGACTGGTAGTCCTCGTCGACAACGATCAGACGTCCGGTCTTCGACACGGATGCCACAATCGCGTCACGGTCCAGTGGAACCAGGCTGCGCAGGTCGATAACCTCCACGCTGATGCCCTCCTTCTCGAGTTTCTCGGCGACATCGAGGCTGTGGTGCACCGACAGCGACAGCGTCACGATCGTGACATCCGTGCCCTCCCTGGCCACGCGTGCCTTGCCAATCGGCACCTCGTACGGTTCTTCAGGCACAGCGCCGATGGACCGCTTGTTCTTCTTCATCCAGCCGAGACCCATCACACCCTTGTGGAACATGAAGACGACTGGATCGTTTGACCGGATCGCCGCCGTCATCAGACCCTTCGCGTCATACGGGCTCGACGGCACGACAACCTTCATGCCCGGCAGATGCGCGAAGGTACCCCAGAGCGACTGGGAGTGCTGCGCACCGTCAGAATATCCGCCGCCAGTCGCCGTCATCAGCACCATGGGCACCTGCACGTTGCCGCCGGACTCGTAGTGGATCTTCGCCATGTGGTTGTATATCTGGTCCATGCAGACGCCGAAGAAGTCGACGAACATCAACTCGACGATCGGACGCATTCCCTCGACCGCTGCACCGATTCCGGTTCCGATGAACGCCGTCTCCGAGATGGGCGTGTCGATGATGCGGGTGGGTCCGAACTCCTCGATCAGTCCGGTGGTTGAGGAGAAGATGCCACCGTACGGGCCGACATCCTCGCCCATCACAAACACCGAATCGTCGGTTCGCATCTGCTGCGCGATGGCCTCCTGAATGGCCTTGGCCGTCGACAGCTTGCGTTTGCCAGCCTCGGGTTCGACGGGGAGAGCCTGACTGGTGGTGTGAATAGTTGTGCTCATGAGAGTGCTCCTTCGGCGAAGACGTACTTAAGTGCGTCGGCGGGGTTGGGCGTCGGCGATTCTTTGGCGAAGTCAATGGCGTCTTCGACCAACTCCGATGCGGATGACTGCATAGCGGCGTAGTCGCTGTCAGTGATGAGTCCCAGCGACGTCAGCGTATTCTTGTAGGTCGGCAGCGGGTCTCGGCCCGGCACTCCCTCCAAATCGGTGCGATAGCCCTGGGCGTCCCCCTCGAAGTGGCCCCACAGCCGCAGCGTGTGCACTTCAATCAGCGAGGGGCCCTCGCCAGCACGGGCGCGAGCGATCGCCTCGCCGGCGGCCTCATACACGCCCTCGACCGAATTCTCTTCAACACGGATGCCCGGCATTCCGTATGCGGCGCCGCGCACCGCATTTGAGGTGACCGAAGTCGACTGCGCGCGCGGAACCGAGATTCCCCAATCGTTGTCTTCGATCACGAAGACGACGGGCAGCTTCCAGAGTGCGGCGAGGTTGAGGGACTCGTGGAACGCACCCTGGTTGGCCGCTCCCTCGCCCGCGACTGCGACAGCGACCCGGTCGGTGCCGCGCCGCTGGAACGCGAACGCCTGACCGAGTGCCGGCGGCAGTCCCTCGCCGACGATGCCGGAGCAGGAGAAGTGCGTCTCCGGGTCGAATAGGTGCATGTGCCCGCCGCGACCGCGGCCGAGCCCGGTCTCGCGACCGAATATCTCCGCAGTCATTTCGCGCAGCCGCACACCCTTCGCGATGGCCACGTGGTGCAGCCGGTGGGACGCCGTCATGGCGTCGTCTTTGGTTAGGTGCAGGCCAAGGCCCGCCGCCACCGGCTCCTGCCCGGCGGACAGGTGCATCTCACCAGGGACGAGTCCGGCTCCAATATCGAAGCCGGGACTCTTGTCGGCGTGGTACTCCCTAAGGATCGCCTCCTCATAGGTGCGAATCAGCACCATCGTTGTCAACATCTCACGACGTTTATCGTCGGTGAGCTCGGGATAGAGCGTCATTGCTTCTCCTCGCAGTCGGGGGCGTGCGGCGAGGCGGGTGCTCCGTCACACGGTGTGAACTTCACTTTATGACCGGGGCAGAGGAGATGACAGGGTCAGGATTTCAGATAGTGAACTGCCCGAACCGGTCGGCACCCAACTGGAGAGACAGCTTGGCGGCCAATGTCTTCATGCGCCGTACCATGGCATCCAGATCGACCGATGTCATGTTGGAGGACAGCGACACCGCGATCGACGCAGTAACCCCAGGCGCCCGCACCGGAACTGCGATGCAGGTGTAGCCGATGACATACTCTTCCCGGTCGATGGCGGCGTCGGCGTGGTGCTCGAGCTGTGCAAGCAGAATCCGGCGGTCACTGATGGTGTGACGGGTGAGTTTGGCAAGCGGATGCCGCGACAAGTAATCGAGGCGCCCCTCATTGTCGAGCTCGGCGAGAAGCTGTTTGCCGAGCGCCGTGGCGTGGGCACTGTTGTCGATGCCGACCCAGAGTTCGACCCGGGGGTTTGGTGCAGCATCCACTATGTCGATAATGTGTGCCTCGCCATCACTAAACCGCGAAAGGTAGGCGGTGGCGCCGAGTTCCTCGGTCACGCAGCGGAGAGTGTTGCGCACCCGTGCGAGAAAGACACCTTCATCGTGGCCGGGGCGGAGAGTCGGAAAGCGGGTGCCGAGCACGAGGCCATCCGGCTCGTTGAAGAAGTAGCCCTCATGGATCAGGGTGCGCACGATGTTGTAGGTCGTGCCCAGACTCAGACCGGATGCCTGTGACAGCGCCTTGACCGGCATCGGCCGTGTCGCATTCGCCACCATGTCAACCAAGTGCAGAGCGCGCTGAACCGACGCAATAAGGGTGTGTTCGTGCTCTGTGGTCATCGGTGACTCCTTTCCACAGGCTACTCGTTCTGCGCCCCAACCGGAATCGGTGAGCTCTCGCGAAAAATCCCCAATGTGCGAGAGCGGAGCCATGGAGCCGAGTAATCCGACAGAATGGTTAACACAGGTTTCTGTTATCGCCTAACAGCCGATATGAACCACCACTGCGAATGAGAGGGGCACGGTGCAGTTCGAGAACTCTCACGCTTCCGATCGCCACATCCTGATTATTGCGCACACTGGTCGCGCTGAGTCGCTGACCGCCGCAATTGCTGTGTGCCGGCAGCTGATCAGTGATGGCCTCACTCCGGTGCTTGCTCCTGACAGCTACGAGACCATCCTTCAGGCGGAACCGAGCCTGTCACCGGTATCGCGCCTCGGCAATGAGGTTGAGACGGGCGAACTAGAGCTCGTGATTGTGCTTGGCGGCGATGGCACGATTCTTCGTGCGGCCGAACTGACTCGCGGTTGCAGCGCACCGCTGCTCGGCGTCAACCTGGGCCACGTCGGATTCCTGGCCGAGAGTGAGCGCGAAGAGCTCACCTCCACTGTTGAACGCGCTCTTGCCCGCGACTATCTCGTTGAAGAGCGCATGACACTCGCCGTGCGCGTGAAAGTCGACTCCGAGGTCGTCTACGAAACCTGGGCCCTCAACGAGGCGACCGTCGAAAAAGCCAGTCGTGAGCGGATGCTCGAAGTCGTGATCGAAGTCGACGGAAGACCCCTCACATCCTTCGGTTGCGACGGTGTCGTCATGTCGACCCCCACCGGTTCCACTGCTTACGCATTCTCGGCCGGCGGACCCATCGTGTGGCCGAGCCTTGATGCCATTTTGCTTGTCCCGTTGAGTGCCCACGCCCTCTTCGCTCGCCCCATCGTTGTCGGGCCTGACTCTGCACTCGCCGTTGAAGTCATGGATCGCAATATGGGAATCGGCGTGCTGTGGTGCGACGGACGACGGGCGCACGATCTTCCCCGAGGCGCCAGAGTGGTCGTGCGACGATCGCCTGTGCCCGTGCGCCTTGCGCGGCTCGCCCAAGGGCCATTCACTGACCGACTTGTCAAGAAGTTCAACCTGCCTGTCTACGGATGGCGTGGCCCCGCTTCGGAGGGGGGACCCCGCTCGTGATCGAAGAGATCTCCATTCGCGATCTCGGGGTGATCGCCTCGGCACGACTTCCACTCGGCCCCGGCTTTACGGCACTCACCGGCGAAACCGGTGCGGGCAAAACAATGGTCGTCACCGCCCTCGGACTTCTGTTGGGGGAGCGAGCGGATGCTGCTGCGATTCGTGCAGGCAGCGATCAGGCCTCCGTCGAAGGCCGCTGGGTCATTGACCCACAGTCGGCGGTCGCAGAACGTGTGCGGGATGCCGGTGGCGATCTTGATGACGGCGAACTGCTACTTGTGCGCACCGTCGCCCGCGAAGGCCGCAGTCGTGCCGTTGTTGGCGGCAGAAGTGCACCGGTTGGTGTGCTCACCGAACTCGGGGATCAGCTCGTGGTCGTACACGGGCAATCCGAACAAATTCGACTCAAATCAGCTACTGCACAACGCAACGCCCTCGACCGTTTTGCCGGAACCGAACTTGCGACCGTCCTCGACCAGTACCAAACCGTGTTCCGACGTTGGCAGTCGGCACAGGGTGAACTTGATGTGCTCGTTGCTGAGGGCGATCTGCGCAGTCGTGAAGCAGAAGAACTTCGTGGAGCAATCGACGAAATCGAGGCCGCCGATGTGCGCCGCGGCGAAGACGTTGAGCTCACTGAACGTGCCGATCGACTCGCCAACCTCGAAGGACTGCGCCTCGCGGCAGAAGGTGCCCACGCGGTGTTGTCGGCGGATGCCGCAGAAGAGGGCTCCGATGTGGTGGCACAGCTTGCGACAGCCCATCGAGGGCTCGAGCGGGTTGCTGAGCACGACGCACAACTTGCATCGATCGCTGAAGCATTGGCGGCGGCATCCATCACCCTCGGAGAAATCTCCAGCGACCTCTCTGGCTACCTTGCGAGCCTCGACGCCGATGGCAGTCAAGAACTTGAACAGGTAGAGGAGCGCCGCAGTCTGCTGGCGGCTCTTGTGCGCAAACACGGCGTGAGCCTTGACGATGTTGTCGACGTGCTCGACACCGGAAGTCGGCGACTCATGGAACTCGACAACGACTCCACCCGCATTGACAAACTGCGTGCCCAGGTAGAGGCCGACCAGGCCGAACTCATTGCCCTCGCCGCACAGGTCAGCGACGTGCGATCCCGTAGTGCTGCGCGACTGAGCGCCGAGGTGACCAACGAACTGACGCAACTGGCCATGGCCAACGCCGAAATCGTTGTCACCGTCGAAGACCGCAGCGACTACTCGTTGAGTGGCAAAGACGAAATCGCGATCCTGCTGCGCCCACACGCGGGGGCACCGGCGCGACCCCTCGGCAAAGGGGCATCCGGCGGTGAACTCTCCCGAGTCATGCTCGCCATCGAAGTTGTGATCGCCGGCAACGACCCCGTACCCACCTTCGTTTTTGACGAAGTGGATGCCGGAGTCGGCGGTGCCGCCGCCATCGAAATCGGAAAACGGCTCGCCCAACTCAGCCGCACCGCCCAAGTGATCGTCGTCACCCACCTAGCGCAGGTTGCCGCGTTTGCCGACAACCACCTCAGCGTCATCAAGGGTGACGACGGCTCGGTCACGGCATCCAGTGTTCACAAACTGGAGGGGGAGGCGCGCATCGCCGAGATGGCGCGACTGCTCTCTGGCCTGCCCGACTCTGAGTCCGGGCTCGCCCACGCCCGCGAACTTATCCAGACCGCCCACGACGCATAGTTGTGCACCTCGGCTGGGCCGCGACGATAGTCATCGCGACCTGTGCGGCCGCGAAGTTCGATCCATCGGCGGATGAACAACACCACGATAGATCTGAACGCGCTTAATGACGCAGCTTTGGGAAGAGCGAGTCAAAATATCGTCAATCCCAGGACTCCTGCGAACTAATTACTGAGAAGTGCTTGCTTTTCTAGAATCATTTGGCAATGATGGCGGTAAGTGATTATTTGTCCATAATCGCCCAAAAGGATCGCACGGGCCTAGAACTCGTCAGCCTGACCCGTTGACCGACATGTTGGAGGCCACAGCGCAAGGAACCGTCCAGAAGCGGTCAAACTGGACAGGACGGATATATGAACGCATCAATCCGACCGACGCACTTTTTGCCCACCGGAACGCCATTAGTACAGTGCTCGCAGTGCTGCTCATGATCGTGGGGCTGCTTGCTTACGCGCCGGCAGCGGCGGCAAACGAAGCGAAGCCCACGTCTATAACGCTCAGTAATATAAGTGACCTCGCAGGGGTGACCGAAGAGCAGTGGGATCAGGCTGTTGCCGACCTCATTGGGAGTGAAGTGCCACGAACGGTGAACGAAACCATCGCGGCAACTGATTACACATTTCACATAGCTGTGGACGACCCCGCGGTACCGAGTGGCGAATTCGACTTCAGCGTTGCTGTGCCCAAGGTTGGTGTGATCACGCCCAGCCTTGGAGCCGGATCAGATGCTCGAGGTCCATACATTCTGCTCAACAACTTCGACCAACAAGTTCTAGTTGGTGGGGGCAGTGCGGCTATCACTGCGGCACTGTGTGCAATTCCGGCAATTGGTTGGATCTCATGCACGGTCATTACAGCAGTAATTGTCGTTGCTGCTGCGTGGATCACGACGTATGGCGTTTTCCCGCAAAACATGAAGAGCTATCTATTCCAGCAATACGCGCGTCACTCTTGCGTCAACTATTAGAAACCAGATGACCAGTGAGAGTGCTCCTCAGCGGAGCACTCTCAATGCTGAAGAGTTCATCGACAGTTGACTCGAGTGCAAGCGCAATCCGAAAAGCAAGAGACAAACTTGGCTCGTGAGTCCGCAATTCAACGGCAATTATTGTTTGCCGGGAGACGCAGCAAATTTGGCTAAGTTGTTCCTGAGTGAGCCCCGCAGTTTTTCGGTGGCGTCGAACGCTATTGGCTACTGGCATGTCGGAGACTCCGGCCAGCGAGCAGTCGTCGAACCCAATATGAGATGGCGAATATTGCCAATAAAGCTGCGCAAGCTCCCCACGTCGCTATGCCGTCAACAATTGCGCTGAGGGCCAAGGCCGCGGCAGTCGTGATGATCGCATCGACGAAGGAGCCTGCACGAGCAGTTTCATCGACCGCCGCTTCGATGCTGCCCGGTGCCATCGAGCGGGATTTTGCTTTTTCACGAGTCTTTATCGTCGATATAGTTATGGCAACTGCTAGCGGTGCGCCTACGAGAACTGCGATTCGCAGCCATTCGACTTCGAATCGTTGGGCAAGGGCTAGTCCGACTGCCAAGATAAAAATTGCGGAAGATACGATCAAAAGCCATTTCCGAATTGTCAACGTGCACCTCCAAAAGTGAAAAACACTTACATTGACAATGTCCGGTCTGTTTGACATTGTCAAGCGAACTCCTGCGTGTCAATTGAAGTTAGTCGTAACGTTCTCTGGGAAACTGCTGCGCTTTATGCGCGCCAAGACGCCCCACCGCGCAGACAAAAGCCGTCAATGTGGCATACGATAGAACCCCGTGGTGGACAATAAAAACGCGGTCGTAACAAAGCACATCTTCGTCACCGGAGGAGTCGTCTCTTCCCTCGGTAAAGGCCTCACGGCGGCGAGTCTCGGACACTTACTGACCGCACGCGGGCTGCGCGTCGTAATGCAAAAGCTGGATCCCTATCTGAATGTGGATCCCGGCACCATGAACCCCTTCCAACACGGTGAAGTTTTCGTCACCGACGATGGTGCCGAAACTGACCTCGACATTGGTCACTACGAACGCTTCCTCGACATCAAGCTCAACCAGGCAGCAAATGTCACCACCGGCCAGATCTACTCCGAAGTGATCGCCAAAGAACGCCGCGGCGAATACCTTGGCGACACCGTGCAGGTGATCCCGCACATCACCGACGAGATCAAGCGCCGGATGCGATTGCAAGCGGCCGGCCCATTCGATGAAGAGAACCCGCAGCCCGACGTCATCATCACCGAAATTGGCGGCACCGTTGGCGACATCGAAAGCTTGCCGTTCATCGAAGCTGCCCGCCAGGTTCGCCACGAAGTCGGCCGCTCACACGTCTTCTTTGTGCATGTCTCCCTCGTGCCATTTATGGCAGCATCCGGCGAACAGAAAACTAAACCCACCCAGCATTCGGTGGCAGCGCTACGGTCGATCGGAATCCAGCCCGACGCGCTCGTGTTGCGCAGCGACCGCCCCGTCTCCGAATCCAACAAACGCAAAATATCGCTCATGTGCGATGTTGACGAAGACGCTGTCGTGAACGCCACCGATGCCTCCAGTATCTACGACATCCCCGAAATGCTGCACAGCCAAAGCCTCGATGCCTACATCATTAGCCACATCGGCCTCGAAGCGAAGTCCGTCAACTGGGATGGCTGGACCGAGCTGCTCGAAGCAGTGCACAACCCCAAATATGAAGCCACCATTGGACTTGTTGGCAAATACGTTGACCTGCCCGACGCCTACCTCTCGGTAACCGAAGCACTGCGCGCCGGTGGATTCGCCAACAACACCAAAGTCAACATTCGCTGGGTACCCTCCGACGAGTGCGAAACACCCGAGGGTGCCGCGAAGCACCTCTCCGACCTTGACGGCATCATTGTTCCCGGAGGATTCGGCGTGCGCGGCATCGAGGGCAAGCTCGGTGCCCTCAAGTTTGTTCGCGAAAACGGCATCCCCGCACTCGGAATCTGTTTGGGGCTCCAGTGCATGGTCATCGAATACGCGCGCGATATGGCCGGCCTCGAAGGTGCCTCATCGACCGAATTCGACCCCGATAGCAAGTACCCCGTGATCGCGACGATGGCGGAGCAGGTCGACATTATCGCCGGGGGAGACCTGGGCGGCACCATGCGCCTTGGGCTGTACAGCGCAAACCTCGAACCCGGTTCCATCGTCGAAGAACTTTACGGCGCACCAACCGCGGCCGAACGTCACCGTCACCGCTACGAAGTCAACAACGACTACCGTCAGAAGATTGCGGATGCCGGACTCACGTTCTCCGGAATCTCACCCGACCGAACCCTCGTCGAGTTTGTTGAGCTGCCGCGCGAAGTGCACCCGTACTACGTGGGAACCCAGGCACACCCGGAGTTGCTTTCACGCCCCAACCGGGCACATCCGCTCTTCCGCGGCCTCATTGCCGCAGCACTCGAGCGCCAAAAGTCCAGCCGCCTCTTTGAGGTGAATGAGCAGGATGATGCATAACGAACTCCGTGACGACCGCGTCGCCCCACACCTACTCACCTCCGACACGGTGTTTGCCGGTCACGTGTGGAATGTTGATCGTGAGATTTTTGAGTTAGACGGAACCGCCATCACCCGCGAGTTTGTCAATCACACGGGCGCGGTTGCGGTGCTGGCGTTGGATGAGCGTGACCGGGTCTTGCTGGTCAAGCAGTACCGGCATCCGGTGCGTTTGCGCGATTGGGAATTGCCCGCTGGCCTACTCGATGTTCTCAACGAGTCGCCACTCATTGCCGCTCAACGCGAATTCGCCGAAGAAACCGATCTGAAGGCCGAGTCGTGGCATGTGCTCAGCGAAATGTTGACGTCGCCCGGCGGGAGCAACGAAGCGGTGCGCGTCTATCTGGCGCGCGGAGTGAGTGCCACGGGCGATACTTTCGATCGTTACGCCGAAGAGGCGGGGATTGAACTTCGCTGGGTTGCCCTCGACGATGCCGTCGAAGCGGTACTTGACCGCCGCATCCAAAACTCGATCCTGTGCCTGGGGCTTCTCGCCGCAAAGCTGGGGCGCGACCGGGGCTGGAGCGCGCTGGGCGACGCCAATGCGCCGTGGCCGCGTCACCCACGAAACTACGACGAATAATCGCGCCAAACCAGATGAGTGAGCCGACACGCACCGGGGCGCACAACGCTATTGCGGTCGCCTCTGAGCGTTACCTCCGGCATCTGGCCATTGAGCGCGGACTTTCGGCGAATACCGTGGCGGCCTACCGCCGAGATCTTGACTCGTATCTCGGGTTTCTTGGAGAGCGCGGCCTCGCGACACCCGACGCAATCACCGCGGATGATGTCACCGCTTTCGCACACAGCCTGCGAACCGATAGTGGGCGCCCGCTCGCGGCCTCCTCGGTCGCCCGCATGCTGTCGACCGTGCGCGGGTTCCACACCTTTTGTGTCGACGAATCACTGGCCACTATCGATGTTGCGCACGCGGTGGCAATTCCGAAGCAGTCGATGCGCCTCCCCAAAGCGATCACGATTGAACAGATGTCGGCTGTCCTGTCGTCGTTTGAGGGTGATGATGTGATCTCGCTGCGCAATACCGCCCTGCTTGAGTTGCTGTATGCGACCGGTGCGCGGGTCTCGGAAGTCACGGCGCTGAACGTCGACGACATGATCGACGGCGACATTGTTCGCCTGCTGGGTAAGGGAAATAAGCAGCGTATTGTGCCGGTCGGTAGTTTTGCGCAGGATGCTGTTGAGAAGTATTTGGTGCGGGCTCGCCCGACGCTTTCGGTGAAAGGACCGTCAACTCCGGCGCTATTTATGGGGGCGCGCGGGGCTCGGCTGTCTCGGCAAAACGTGTGGTTGATCATCCAATCGGCGGCCGAGCGCGTGAACCTAGGGATCGATATTTCTCCGCACACCTTTCGGCACTCATTTGCGACCCATCTGCTTTCCGGCGGTGCGGATGTGCGGGTGGTGCAGGAACTCCTCGGGCACTCCTCCGTGGCGACGACACAGATTTACACGATGGTCACCGCCGATACGCTGCGCGATATGTACACGACGGCGCATCCGCGAGCTCGGTAGCCCGCGAGCCTTCCAGCCCGCTCACCTTCCAGCCCGCGTGTCGCGCACCCAAACCCTCAACCTTTGGTAGAGGTGAGCCTGTCTCGTTCGCGCGTGGGAGCGCAAAGGGGAGCCGGTGCGAGACGTAAACTTTTGGCATGACGACACAGCGTGATGATCAGTCAACGCTGGCAGGGTTGGATGTTCCGGCAATGGGCCCAACCGGCCGGCCCCTCACCGTTTTTCCCGAGCCCGCTCCGCTAACCGGCCACGGTCCGGCGCGCATCATTTCGCTGTGCAACCAGAAGGGTGGAGTCGGCAAGACCACCACCACCATTAATCTGGGCGCGGCGTTCGCCGAGTACGGCCGGCGTGTGCTCGCGGTTGACTTTGACCCGCAGGGCGCCCTCTCCGCAGGCCTCGGCGTACCCACCCACGATGTGCCCACCATCTACGACCTGCTGCTCGGCACCATCAAGAACCCGGCAGAAGCAATCGTGCACACGAGCGTTCCCGGGCTTGATGTGATCCCGGCAAACATCGACCTGTCGGCCGCAGAAGTGCACCTCGTCAATGAGGTCGCGCGCGAAACCATTCTGGCGCGCGTGCTGCGCAAGGTCAGCGACGATTACGACGTGATCCTCATCGACTGCCAGCCCTCACTGGGGTTGCTGACGGTCAACGCGCTCACGGCCGCTCATGGCGTGCTGATCCCGTTGGAGTGCGAATTCTTTGCCCTGCGCGGCGTCGCCCTGCTCGTGGAGACGATCGAGAAAGTTCAGGATCGACTGAACCCCGCCATCAAACTCGACGGCATTCTGGCCACCATGTTCGATGCGCGCACGCTGCACTCCCGCGAAGTTCTGGAGCGCGTCGTCGAAAACTTTGGCGACGACGTGTTGGAGACCGTGATCGGTCGCACCGTGAAGTTCCCTGACGCGAGCGTTGCCGGATCACCCATTACGACCTTTGCACCCGACCACTCGGCGGCGCACGCCTACCGCCAGGTGGCACGAGAGCTGATCGCCCGTGGCGCCGCCGCCTAGCGACGTGGAAGAGGCCCCGTCGCCCGTCCCCGGTTTCTCGGTCACCCTCACCAACTTCACCGGGCCCTTCGACCTGCTGCTTTCGCTAATCTCCAAGCACGAACTCGACATCACCGAAGTTTCACTCTCGCGCATCACCGACGAGTTCATTGCCTACCTGCGTCATTTCGAGTCCGCGAACGATGGCACCGGCGACGGAATCGATGAGCTCGATCAGGCTAGCGAGTTTCTGGTGGTGGCCGCGACCCTGCTCGATCTGAAGGTCGCGGGGCTTTTGCCGCAGGGTGAGCTGGTGGATGCCGGAGACGTGGCACTGCTGGAAGCCCGAGATCTGCTCTTCGCTCGTTTGTTGCAGTACCGTGCGTTCAAGCAGGCCAGTGACTGGTTCTCGGGGCACTTCGAGACCGAGTCGACGCGCACAGAGCGTTCCGTGCGGCTCGAGGAGAAGTTTCGCACGCAGACGCCGGAGCTGGTGTGGACGCTCAGCCTCGATGATTTCGCAGCGCTTGCGACCCTCGCGTTCACGCCGCGAGAGATTCCCCGTGTAGGCCTTGACCATTTGCACGCGCCGCTCATCAGCATCCGCGAACAGGCGGCTCACATCGTTGCCCTGCTGCGGGCGGGGGAGACGATGACATTTCGGCAACTCATTGCTGGCGCCGAACTGAAGGGCGTTATTGTGGCGCGATTTTTGGCCGTGTTGGAGCTGTACCGCGACTCCAATGTGGCCTTCGAACAGATCGAGCCGCTGGGCGAGCTGACCGTGCGCTGGACTGCCCAGCACTGGTTAGACGATAGCCTCGCTAATCTGGGAGCTGACTATGGAAACTAACACCGCGGAAACTAACACTGCAACAACCGGGGCCGCACTGGCAGACACCGCACTCGACGAGTTCGACGCCGGCCCGGTGGTGGACCTCGCTCGCGGGCTGGAGGCGATCTTCATGGTCGCTGACGAGCCGCAGAGCCTGGTGAGCTTGGCGGTCGCACTGAACGCTCCCGTTGCCGAGATTCGTCAGACGATCACCGCGCTCTGCGCTGATTTCGATGGTGAGGGCGATGGTCCGCGTCGTGGCTTTGAGCTGCGCGAGGTCGGCGGCGGTTGGCGCATCTACGTTCGTGCCGACTATGACGCGGCCGTTCGCGACTTTGTGTATACCCAGAACCCTTCGCGCTTGAGCCAGGCCGCTCTCGAAACGCTCGCCGTGATTGCCTATAAGCAACCGATTAGCCGGGGATCGGTTGCCGCGGTGCGCGCGGTCAATGTGGATTCGGTGGTGCGCACGCTGCTGGGCCGGGGACTGATTACGGAGGCGTTTACCGATAACGAGACGGGCGCCATCCATTACGAAACGACGGAGCTGATGCTCGTGCAGTTGGGGATTAACTCCATTGCCGAGTTGCCTCCGATCTCGCCCCTGTTATCTGATGGTTCGGATGGTTTTGATGAACAACGCTAATGGCGAGAGCCCCAGTAATCCTGAAGGTGAGCGCCTGCAGAAGGTGATGGCGGCCGCCGGTGTCGCCTCCCGGCGGGTGTGTGAAGACCTGATTTATCAGGGACGAGTTGCGGTCAACGGCGAGGTCGTTGATGCGGCGGGCCGGCGAGTGCTTCCCACCGATCGGGTGACCGTCGATGGCACCGCAATTCAGCTCGACACCACTAAGCAGTATGTGATGCTCAATAAGCCGGTCGGTGTGGTCAGCTCGATGGCCGACGAGAGTGGTCGCCCCGATCTTCGCGAGTTCACCCGTGACTATGACGAGCGCCTCTTTAACGTAGGTCGCCTCGACGCCAATACCTCTGGCCTGCTGATTCTGACCAATGATGGTGAGCTGGCTCACGTGCTCGCGCATCCCTCCTTCGGCGTGATGAAGACCTACATCGCCAAGGTCGAGGGCATTGTGAGCGCTCAGACTATTGGCAAGCTCACGAAGGGCATTGAGCTCGACGACGGGCCGATTGCTGCGGACAAAGCGCGCGCGTTGGGCCGAGCATCCGGCAACGAAACAATGGTGGAGATCACTCTGCATTCGGGCCGCAATCGCATTGTGCGCCGGATGCTGGATGCCGTGGGTCACCCGGTGATCGATTTGGTGCGTCGCCAGTTTGGTCCCCTCAATCTCGGCAGCCTGCCCGTGGGTCGAACTCGTGATCTCACGAAGGCGGAGCTCGGTGAAGTGCTGACGATCGCCCGCAACGCGGACGTGCAGTCGTGAACCTGGGGCGGATAACCGGGCAGGTGCGCATTGTTGGTGCCGGGCTGCTCGGCGCCAGCATCGGTCTGGGGCTGCGCGCCAAGGGCGTGGATGTGATTGTGCATGATGCCTCGCGCAGCACCGTGAATCTTGCGATTGACTATGGGGCAGGACGCGCGCCGCTCGACGATGACACCCCGACGCTGGTAATTGTGGCGGTGCCGCCCGATGTGACGGCAGAGGTTGTTGCGCGTGAGCTTGCCGCGTGGCCGCGAGCGACGGTGGCGGATGTCGCGAGCGTCAAAGTGGGAGTGCTCGACGAGCTGATTGCTGCCGGTGTCGATCTCGATCGCTATGTGGGCTCTCATCCGCTCGCGGGACGCGAACGCGGTGGCGCTAGTGCCGCTCGCGCCGACCTGTTCATTGGCCGTCCGTGGGTTGTGGGCCGCGGAGAACCCTTCCGGCGCCGTGCCGTTGAGGATGTGGTGATCGAGCTGGGGGCGATTCCCGTAGCGATGTCGGCGGCTGAGCACGACAACGCGGTGGCCCTGATTTCGCACGTTCCCCAGGTGGTGGCGAGTTTGCTCGCGCACCGGTTGGCTGGGGCATCCGACGCCGCTGTTGCCCTTGCCGGTCAGGGACTGCGCGACACCACCCGCATTGCCTCGAGCGCCCCAGAACTGTGGGTGCAGATTTTGGGCGCAAACTCGGGGCCGGTCGCCCAAATTTTGCGTGAGCTTCAGGCTGAGCTTGGAGTTGCTATTGATGCGCTCGAGACGCCGGATGCTCCGGGTGCACGCCGCGCGATCGCGGAGCTGCTGGCCGGAGGCAACACGGGCGTCGCGCGCATCCCTGGTAAGCACGGCACGAGTAGGCACTTCAGCCAGCTCGTTGTGATGGTGGATGACAAGCCGGGGGAGTTGGCTCGACTGCTCACTGAGATCGGCGAAGCCCAGGTGAACATGGAAGACTTGAGGCTTGAGCACTCACCGGGTGCCCAATTCGGCTTGGCCGAAATCTCGGTGTTGCCCGAAAAAGAAGCCCTACTTATTAGCGAGCTTGAGGCTCGTGGTTGGAAGATTGCGGAGACTTTCGCGTGAACAAGAACCCGTCGTTTGTTGTTGTGGCTGTCGATGGCCCGGCGGGCAGCGGAAAGTCGAGTGTGTCGAAAGCGACCGCTCGTGAGCTCGGCTTCGACTACCTGGACACGGGTGCCGCCTACCGCGGGCTGGCCCTGCACTGCCTCGACCGTGGTGTTGACACTCTCGGGCCCTTCGATGTGATCGAGACCCTCCCGCGCTTCGAGTACACGATCGGGATTGATCCGGATAACTACTTTGTGAAGGTTGGTTCGGAGATCGTGACCCACGACATCCGCGAACCTCGCGTCACGGGTGTGGTGTCGAATATTGCGCGCATTCCGGAGGTGCGCGAATACATGGTTGAGCTGTTCCGTGGCATCATCGCGGGCAGCGACAAACCGGGCATTGTGGTGGAGGGGCGAGACATTACGACGGTCGTGACCCCCGACGCTCAGGCGCGAATTCTGCTTACCGCCACTGAGGAAGCTAGAATGGAACGTCGTGCCGCCGAACTCTCCGGAGAATCGAGTGCGACGA
Source organism: Rhodoglobus vestalii (assembly GCF_006788895.1). Classification (NCBI taxonomy): domain Bacteria; kingdom Bacillati; phylum Actinomycetota; class Actinomycetes; order Micrococcales; family Microbacteriaceae; genus Rhodoglobus; species Rhodoglobus vestalii. The sequence continues at coordinate 389,807 of NZ_VFRA01000001.1, read as the reverse complement.
CGGCGCAACAACTCAGCTATCGAGATGCGCAGGACTCCAAAGTCGTGGACTTCATGAACGCCGCAGATGGAGTCATCACCATCGATTCCACCAATCTTGACTTCGATCAGACCGTGACGGCCGTCGCGAGTTTCGTTCGCTCCAGCATGTAACCAAAGGACTACCCATGGCCGATCATTCGCCCGCCGAAGACGACTTTCCCGAACTGAATCCGGCTCTCGTCGAACGACTTTCCGGTATGAACGACGACGAGGCCGCCCAGCGCACCTCCGCTTTGCGCGCCGGCCTCAGCGATTACGACCTCGACGACGAAGACCTTGAGGTCTTGGATGCCGCGAGTGAAGACCCCGACGCCATCTACTACCTGCCGGCGCTGCCGGTGCTGGCCATTGTGGGGCGTCCCAACGTGGGAAAGTCTGCCCTCGTTAACCGGATTATTGGTCGTCGCGAAGCAGTTGTGGAGGACACCCCCGGTGTTACTCGCGACCGCGTGAACTACAAAGCGGAGTGGACGAACCGCCACTTCACTATCGTTGACACCGGCGGGTGGGAGCCCGACGCTAAGGGTATTGACGCTTCCGTTGCCGCTCAGGCGGAGATCGCGATCGACCTTGCCGACGCTGTGCTGTTCGTGGTGGATGCCACCGTTGGCCCCACCTCCACCGATGAGCATGTTGTGCGCATGCTGCGTGCCACCAAGAAGCCCGTGATTCTCGTTGCCAACAAGGTTGACGACATTCACCAGGAGTCGGATGCCGCAGCACTCTGGAGCCTCGGTCTCGGTCAGCCGTGGCCAGCCTCTGCCGTGCACGGTCGCGGTGTTGCTGATCTGCTCGACCATGTGCTCACCGTTCTCCCGGAGATCTCGACCGTTGCGAAAGAAGAAGTGGGCGGCCCACGCCGCGTCGCTATTCTTGGTCGCCCGAACGTTGGCAAGTCAAGCCTCCTGAACAAGACTGCCGGCGAAGAGCGCGTTGTTGTCAACGAGCTCGCGGGTACGACTCGTGATCCGGTTGATGAGCAGATTGAGCTGGGCGGAAAGTTTTGGCGCTTCGTTGACACCGCTGGTATTCGCCGCCGTGTTGCCCTTGCTCAGGGTGCCGACTTTTATGCCACGCTGCGCACGAGTGCCGCGTTGGAGAAGGCCGAAGTTGCTGTTGTCATTTTCGATGTCAGCCAGGCGCTCAGCGTCCAGGACCTAAAGATTGTGGACCTCGTGCTGGAGTCGGGCCGTGCGCTGGTGCTCGCATTCAACAAGTGGGATCTTCTCGATGACGAACGTCGCGACCTGCTGGAACGTGAAATCGATAAGGACCTTTCGCATGTGGCGTGGGCTCCTCGCGTAAACATTTCGGCGAAGACGGGTCGTCACATGGAGAAGCTGGTTCCGGCGTTGGAGTTGGCGTTGGAGTCGTGGGATACCCGCGTTCCGACCGGTAAGTTCAACGCGCTATTGGCAGAACTCACGCAGGAGCACCCTCACCCGCTTCGTGGTGGCAAGCAGCCGCGCATCCTCTTTGGTACGCAGGCATCGAGCCGCCCGCCAACGTTTGTGCTGTTCACGACCGGGTTCTTGGATCCCCAGTATCGTCGCTTCATTACGCGTCGCCTGCGGGAAATTTTTGGCTTTGAGGGAACACCGATTCAGGTCAACATGCGTGTGCGGGAAAAGCGCAAGCGCAAGTAGCTCTTTGGTGGGTTAGTGGCCCACGGGTGCGTCGGCGGGTTCCAGGTCAGAGGCCGGGCGCTTCGCGAAGAGGGTCGCGATGATGGCGAAGAGCGAGATGATGGCGCCCGCCATGAATGCGACCCGCACGCCGCCGGCCAGGGCGACTGTCTCGCTGGCACCGGACTGTGCCAGAGACACGGACTGCACGGTGAGTAGCGCGATGAACAGTGCGGTTCCGGCGGCACCGGCGAGGTGTTGCACGGTGCCGATGGTGGCGCTGCCGTGGGAGTACAGGTGGGGTTTGAGCGAGCCGAGCGCTGAGGTGAAGAGCGGGGTGAACATGAACGCGAGTCCGATGCTCATGGGCACGTGAATCGCGACGACCATGAGGGGCGAGCTGGTTTCGGAGAGCATGGTGAAACTCCAGAGAGCCGCGCTCACGAGAATTGCGCCTGGGACCATGAGTGGGCGCGGGCCGACCCGGTCATAGAGGCGCCCGACGACGGGCCCGAGCAGACCCATGATGAGGGCACCGGGCAGCATGATCAGTCCGCTCTGCACGGGTTCGAGACCCAGCACGTCTTGAATGAAGAGGGGGAGCAGGATGATGGTGCCGAACAGGGCGGCCATCATCACCATGATGAGGGCGATGGAGATTGCGAAGCCGGGAGCGGCGAAGGTGCGAAGGTCGAGCAGCGCACGATCAGTTTTCTGCAGCTTAAGTTGTCGCACGATGAACAGCGCGAGGCTGATGGCTCCGATGACGATGGGGATTGCTGGCGGGAGCAGCACGGTGCCGCTGGCGGATTCTCCGAGGCTGGAGAGGCCGTAGATGAGCCCGGAGAATCCGATCGCAGACAGGATGACTGAGAGCACGTCGATCGAAACTTTGCGGGGGTCGGTGACGTTGGTGACCTTTGTGATGCCGAGTATGAGGGCGGTGACGGCGATGGGGATCATCACGATGAATACCCAGCGCCAGTCGAGGACGGCTAAGACGAGCCCGGCGACGGTGGGGCCCACGGCGGGTGCCATGGCCATGACGATGGACACGTTTCCCATGGTTTTACCGCGGGTTGCCGGGGGTACGAGGGTCATGACGGTTGTCATGAGCAGGGGAAGCATCATGGCGGTGCCGGAGGCCTGCACCACGCGTCCTAGAATGAGCACCAGGAAGGTGGGGGCGATGGCGCCGAGCAGGGTACCGAGGGTGAAGAACGACATTGCGGCGATGTAGATGCTGCGGGTTGAGAACCGTTGGATGAGGAATCCGGTGATCGGAATCACCACCGCCATGGTGAGCATGAAGGAGGTTGACAACCACTGGGCGGTGCTCGGCTCAATGCTGAGGTCGGCCATGATGCGGGGGATGGCAACCACCAGCGAGGTCTCGTTGAGGAATAAGACGAAGGTGGCGGCCAGCATCAGTGAAATGACGAGTCGGTTGCGACCGCTGTTGTCGACGGCAGCGTCGTTGGTGCTCGTACAGTCGGTGAGGAGCGGAATGCTGCCGGTAATGGGGGCCGTACTGGTCATCAAAATCCTGTCGCGTGTAAATCTGTGAGTCTCAACGATTGTCTCCCAAGCCAACGTCATCCGGCTGTGAAAAAGTCCCACCGGTTTTTCGTGCTGAACTTCGTAGTGAACTTCGCGGTCAACTTCGCGGTGAACGACGGGGTCGCTGGCTGCGCTATCGTGGGAACAACTTGTGACACGGGGTGCCCTGCGGGGCTGAGATAACACCCGTCGAACCTGATCTAGTTAGAACTAGCGAAGGGATGTCGCGCATGTCGCGTACGCCGAACCATCTGCTCACTGCCACTCAAGAAGCGCTCGAGGCGGTGAGATCAACCGCGTCGCTCACGCACTGCATCACCAATAGTGTGGTCGTGGGCTTCACCGCCAATGTTCTGCTTGCCATCGGTGCGGCGCCGGCGATGGTGGATATTCCGGAGGAGGCGGGCCTGTTTGCGGGTGTCGCCTCGGGGTTGTTGATTAACCTCGGCTCGTGCAGCGCGGAACAGCAGGTGGCTGCTGGTGAAGCAGCATCTGCGGCAGGGACTGCGGGCACGCCCTGGGTGCTCGACCCTGTGGCGATCGGTTCTCTCCCCGTGCGTACAGCGCTCGCTTACCAGTTGCGAGACTTGGGGCCATCCATTGTGCGCGGCAATGCCTCCGAGATTATGGCGCTCGCTGAACTTGGTGCGGGTGGTCGCGGTGTCGACAGTACGAACAGTGTGGATGATGCGCTCGCGGCCGCTCAGAGTCTGGCCCGGGCATCCGGTGGCGCTGTTGCCGTCTCGGGAGCGACGGATGTGGTGACGGATGGTGAGATCGTGGTGCGGTTGTCGAACGGGCATCCGGTGCTCACGAAGGTAACGGGTGGTGGCTGTGCGCTGGGGGCGTTAATGGCGGCCTTTGCTGCGGTGACTCCCGACGCTCTGACGGGAGCTGTTGCCGCAACGAGTGTGTATACGGTGGCGGCAGAGATCGCGGCCGAGCGTTCGGCACTGCCGGGAAGTTTTGCGGTGGCTCTGCTCGATGCCCTGAGCGAAGTGACGGTCGATGACCTTTCGGCACGGGCGGTGATCGCATGAGTGGGTTTCGTGAGGGTTTCGATCTCTCTAGCTATCTGGTGACCGATTCGGCGCAGGCGCGTGCGGCCGGTCACGACCTGGTCGATCTTGTCTCGGCGGCGGTGGACGGGGGAGTGACGATCGTGCAGCTGCGGGAGAAGGATATGCCCGCGCGCGAGTTCTTGGATGTCGTGCTGAGGGTGTCGTCGGCGGTGGGGACGAAGGTTCCGGTGCTCGTCAATGATCGAGTTGATGTGTATCTGGCGGCCCGCGAGAGGGGTGCAAGCGTTGCGGGAGTGCACGTCGGTCAGAGTGATCTGCCGAGCGCGGCGGTGCGGGCGCTGATTGGCAAGGAGGCAATTCTGGGGCTCAGCGCGTCGACTCCCGAACGGTTGGCGGATGCGGGGCTCGCTGCGGCCGGCGTCGACTACGTCGGTATTGGTGCGCTGCACCCCACCGCAACGAAAAAGGACGCGCCGGATGCTCTGGGGCATGAGCGCCTGGCGGAGCTCGTGGCGCTGAGTACCCTGCCGACGGTCGCGATTGGTGGCATTGGCGTGGATGATCTGCCCCTGCTGCGGGCAGCGGGCGCGGATGGTGCGGCGGTTGTTTCCGCGATTTGTGGTGCGGCGGATCCGCGGGCTGCCGCTCGGGCGCTCGCGGTGGCGTGGGCTGGCGAGCGTGTGGGGGAGAAGTTGTGAGCGCGGAAGATCTCGTGAGCGGGGGAGCTTTAGGTGCGGGTGCGGGTGCGGGTGCGGGTGCTGCTGGCGCGAGCGGCGTGGCTGGCATGGCGGGCATGGCGGGCGCATCTCGCGTGCCACGCGTGCCACGCGTGCCACGCGTGCCACGCGTTCTGAGCATCGCCGGCAGTGATCCTTCGGGTGGTGCGGGTATCCAGGCCGACCTCAAGTCGATCGCCGCCAACGGTGGCTACGGAATGGCCGCCATCACCGCGTTGACCGTTCAGAACACGCAGGGGGTGCGCGGCGTGCATGTGCCGCCGGCCGAGTTCTTGCGGGAGCAGCTCGATGCACTTAGCGACGATGTGACGATTGATGCGGTGAAGATCGGGATGCTCGCCACCACCGAGGTGGTTGGTGTCGTGCGTTCGTGGTTGGAGGAGTTGCAGCCGCCGCTGATAGTGCTTGACCCGGTGATGGTCGCAACGAGTGGCGACCGTCTGCTGGATGCGGAGGCTGAGCTGGCACTGCGGGAGCTGGTGCGGTTGTGTGACCTGGTGACTCCGAATATTCCGGAGCTGGCGATCATCGCCGCGGAACCTGCCGCCGAGACCTGGCCTGAGTTGGTGGCGCAGGCGGCGCGGGTGTCTGCCTCCTACGGGGTGCGGGTGCTGGCTAAGGGCGGACACCTGAGTGGGGCTGAGGCTCCGGATGCGCTGGTGGATGCCCGTCTCGGGAACGTACCGGTTGTTACGGAGTTTGACGGCATCCGCATAGACACCAGCAACACGCATGGAACAGGCTGTTCGCTCTCGAGCGCCCTGGCCACCCTCATTGCGGGGACTGGCGATTGGGCGGCTGCGGTGGGGGAGTCGAAGCGGTGGTTGAGCGAGAGCATCCGTGCCGGTGCGGCACTGCAGGTGGGGAGTGGGCATGGACCCATCAATCATTTTGCGGGGTTGTGGCAGCGCGGGGGTGTGGTGACGGCGCCGACGCCGGCTGAGGTGCGGGAGCACTGGTGGGCTGAGGTGGCGGGCATCCGGGCGCAGATTGATGGGGGCGACTTTGTGCGTGCCCTCGGTGATGGTTCTCTCGACCGTGCTGATTTCGTGTGGTATTTGGCTCAGGATGCGCTCTATTTGCGGGATTATGCGCGGGCGCTCGCCGAAGCTGCTCGCCTGGCTCCCACAGCGGCGGAGCAAGCGTTTTGGGCGTCGAGTGCTGAGGGCTGCATTGTGACGGAGTTGCAGTTGCACGAGTCGTGGTCGGCCGACGGTGAACTTTTTGGGGCTGCGCCCAGTGCGACAACGACGGCGTACCTCAATCACTTGCTCGCAACAGCAGCACGTGGTGACTATGCGGTGCTCGTGGCCGCCCTTCTGCCGTGTTTCTGGGTGTACCACGACGTGGGTTCGCGCCTGCACCCGTTGGCGCACACCGAGCATCCCTACTCTGACTGGTTGACGACCTATGCCGATAAGGAATTCGCGGATGCCACGGAGCAGGCCATCACGATTGTGGCGGCGCTCGCGGCAGACGCTACTCCGCAGGTTCGGGAGGCGATGCTGTCGGCGTTCGTGGCTTCCACGGAGCACGAACGCGACTTCTTCGCTGCGGCGTTCGGTGTTGCGCTGACGTGATCTGATTCCCGCTCGCGTTGCGGGCCTCACCGTGAACACGGCTACCCGTTTCCACGGTAAGCTATTTGAGTTGTCACGGGCTGTGGCGCAGCTTGGTAGCGCACTTGACTGGGGGTCAAGGGGTCGCAAGTTCAAATCTTGTCAGCCCGACAATGGGGTTCTTCTAGCTACTTTTCTAAGAACCTAAGGACACAAAAACCCTCCCGGGTAATCCGGGAGGGTTTTCCTCGTTAAGACGCTCTTTTTGCTCGCGATCATGCCCGGCAGCTCGTCGCGCAAACGGTTGAAGTCCTTAAACGCCGAACGCTCCCGATTGGGAGCGCGACGTATTGTCTGCAAAGCGGATGCGTGCCTGTCTCAGGCTGGTGTTTCGGGGCGTTTACGCCCAGCTAGGTCAGTAGCGGTGGTGGGGCGCTGGAAATAATTATCGGGATTTGCAGGCTCGGCGAAGTCGCGGTGTAGGCGTTGGTCCAGTTGGCGTCGCGGCTGCGTCGTTTCGCTGGCGTTCCGCGTTGACCGCTACGTTTTTTGGCGTCGAGTATTTCGCGGATGAAGTCGGTGATGCGGGTCAAGTTGTGTTGAGTCAGCAGGAATGCGGAGAAGATTGATGCGGCGGCGATTCCGCGTGTGCGGCGTCGTGAGGCCGTTTGGATGTCGGCTGTGCCACCGGTTTTAATTTGTGCGTTGACGGACTCGATGCCATTGCGAGCGTAGTGATGGAAAGTTTCCCACTCTTCGGTGCCGTGAACTAGTCCCTGTGACCGCTTCTGAATCTCGGCATGCTCGAACGAGACAGAATGCTGCTTGCAGATGTCGTCAAGCTTGGTCGGTATGTCGTTGTGGTCGACTTCGGGGCGTGATTTCTTCGCCGCCTTTTTCATCATCTCGCGAATCGGGCAGACGACAGTCGGGCTAGCACCCAGGGCAGGACACATCATCGGGACCTTGCCCCGGGCGTCTGGCTTCTCCTTTCGGATGAGGCGGTACGGTAGCCGGGCATGTACCCGCGCTTGGAATGTTGCCTTGTCGATGCGGTTGTTGAGGTAGTCCGGGGTTGCCGTCAACATCGGTTTTGGGGTAGCTGGGCAGAAGAGTCCATCGTTGACGTAGAGCGCACCACCGGGGGCGTCTTCTCGATACTCACGATCTTTGCGGTAGTCGGTTGAGGGAATATAGCCAAGGTTGATGGCCGGGGTGTGAAGGCGATCGCTAAGCGCGTGAGCGAAGTACTCTTTGTCGGTATCCACCAGGGCTGGCTTCAGCCCAGTCTTCTTGGCAGAGGTGAGGACTTTGATTGCCTCCTCTGACACACCCTTGTTGGGGGTTGCTAGCGTGGCGCCCAAGATCAGGTGGGGGAACCGGTTGGAGCCGGGTTTTTCGTGATCGACTCGAACGGCAATAGTGAGCGCATATCCCTGTTGAAATTCAGTGGTCTTTTTCTCGCGGTTCGCGTTCTTTGCATCGAACGCGATGACGGTTCCTGGCCGGTCGTTACCGCGAGTTCCGCCGCTCTTGACGTAGTAGTTGTTTGCGAGGTCCACGGCGCCGGGGCTCAGTTTGCCTTGGTCGTTCTGGGCGGCCTCCTGCGCAGCCAGCGCGTTCAAGGTCTTTCGCGTATAGACCTTTGTCGTGGGTGAGGCGATGAAGGTCTGGTCGATGGACAGGCTCATTTTTCGATGTGCTCGCCGCATCTTGCGGGACTGTTGGTTGAAGGACATCAGCAGAAAGCGTTCAGTGAACTCGTCGAGTCGTGCAGTGAACTTTTTCTCGCGTACGGCGTCGTGATTGTCGACGAGGTGTTTGATTTCAACGTGGGTCTTGGCGTATCGCATGTCGTAGGGGTACGGGTTCATGCAGTCGACGATTCGATGGAATGCGTTGTATGTGTTGTTGTACCAACGTTTCTCCTCAGCCAAGTGGCCAACAAAGGAAACCGACGGTGTGGGGAGGTCGAGGAGCACTCGTGACTCCGGTGTCAAGCGGTGCTGAAATAGTTCTCGCAACTCAGTGATGAGTAAAGGCTTCTTCTCTCCGGCCAGAAGCAGGAGCCCGGTAAGTACTGCGAGGTCGTGAACGATCATTGGCCGACCGCCTACGCTTTGGTCCATCCCATCTTCTTGGCGCCACCTAGTCAGGCGTCGGAGGATGCCGGTCTCGTGAACTCGGACTACTGCGCGAGCGACAAGATAATGAGGCATTTCTGTGAGGATTTTGCCTTTGGACAACAGCTCATCTGGGTGAATCCCACCCAAGTCGAGTTCCTCGAATAAGCCGTCGATGTCAACGGCACCATTGGTAATCATCGAGTCACCGCCGAACCGGCAATTTGCTCGAAGTAGTCGCCGGCAGGACGAGGCGCGATGAGGTGCAGGTAGCGGTCGACGGACGCGAGGTTTATGAACCCGCAGACCTCTTTGATGACGGCGAGTGGGAGGTCGTTATCGAATTGCTGAATTATCCAAGTGAGGCGGAGGCGAGAAGCCGAGACACGTAAGTCCCACTTCTGCTCACTCAGATACGACTGCACCAAGCGTGGAGAGTACTCTTCCCCTCGGTTGCCGTGAAATAGGTACCCAGTGGAACGACCGTCTACAGCTCTAGCGAGAGCCGGATGCCATGTTGTGGAGATAGGAACAACGCGAGGACGCGAGCCTTGAACCGACACTGTTATGTGGACACCGTCGGTCGCCAAGTGCTCGATTCGAGTGTCAATGAGCTCGGCGGCGGACAGGCCAGCCCCGCCGCACAGGGCAAGAATCGAATAGGCGTTGTGGCGTCGACGGTCGGAGTTCTGACCAAGTGCCCACGATTGGAAGCGCGCTAACTCTGCGGAGGTGTACGGCACCATCTTCTTGCTCGGAGCTGGCTCTGGAATTCGCTTTAGTCGTGCGTCAGTTTGCTTTTCGATGAGAACAGCAATCCGCCGGTGCACATCAAAACGGTAAGCGGGACTGCGGTCGGCCAGCCCGATTTCCACGAATGCGTCCAGCAGCCGTTGCGTGAAGATTTTTTCGAAGCGAAGTTCAGCTCCTGTGGTCGCCCAGACCCATGCGACGTAGCGGGTGAGAACGGTCATCGCTGTGCGTACCGGGTTGAAGTCGCGCGGTTGCGTCATAAGCACGATGGAGATGACGAACGAGCGAATCGCCTCCCATTGGGCGGGAGTCTCAAGTCTGGGACGGAATTTGGAGACGATGCCCCAATCAAGGTCGGGCATTCCGGGGTCGAGTTCGCGGAGGTGGGCGACGGCCATCTGGTAGTCGGAAATGTCGGTGGGTCGGAGTTTTTCGGTCATGCCACGGATGAGTGCGGCAACTTTCGAGAAGTCACCAACTATTTTTGAGTTTCTCAGAGCCCTTAAAGCGCGAGTCATGAGAAAGAGGAGATCAGCGGTCACTTGTGATCACCGCGCTTCGCCATTTTGTGCCCTGTTGTGGGGGCAAAGTTGAGCGAATTCTGAAGGCCCGCGAGGGTGTGTATTCCGGAAATCTGCATCAGCTCGATGGGTGACATTCCGTCGGCAAGGTGGCGGCGGAGCCAAGTCGCCCGCATCCGTACTACTCGAATGTCCAAACCGGAGCGTGCTCTGGCCAGAAACTCCGACACCTGATCCGAGGAGGGAGCTCCCCGCCCGGCCGCGAACACCCACTCTTGACCGCGCGAAAGCTCGGCGCTCGCCCGTAGGTAGGAGCTCCACTCCGCTAGGACCGGCACGGTCCGTGGCCGTGAAGCCCAAACCGATACAAACATGCCTCTTGGGCGGATTGTGACATCTGAGACGGTCACTTCAAGAATTTCCCGAGTCGCCAGCCCAGCACCTAAACCGAGCGCGAGCAGTGTTCCGGCATCCTGTCGACGGGCGGCGGTCGATTGAGCCAGAGCCCAGCTTTGTAGCTGCGCTAGCTCTGAATCGTTGTACGGGATTGTCGGTGTTGAACGTGGGAGGGCAAGCCCCGACACGGAAGTGTCGTGCGGGTTCAGAATTTCGATTGCTCGCCAAAGGGCCCCGCGGTGGGTGGCCTTGGACGCGGGACTGAGCGTGGGGGTGGCGAGGTGGATGAATTGGTCCGCAAGGGTGCGCCTGAATATTCGATCTTCACGAAGGTCGATACCGCGCGATTGCCAGCACCACAACACGAACGGGGTGATGGCCGAATACAGGCCCGGGAGATCACGGCCACCTTCGGCAACTTCAGAGACTGCATGTGTGATGAACGGGCCAATGGTGTTCCAGTACGGCAACCCCATGATCGGTAAATAGGTCTTTGATAAGCCCAATGGGTCGTCGTCATGTTGCAGGTCGAATCCTTTTTCCAAGTGCTCATCACCGCCTTTCGTCCGCCGACTTATGAACCTACGGATCTCCGAGCACGAACTTCTACCTACGCAACGACAGGAACATCGATTACCCGCCTACTGCCGCGCACAACCGTTCTGACGAAGGCACCGCGCCTCCGTCAGAACGGAACACATGGAAAGCACTGGTCTTCTCGAAATCCATAAGAGAGCGGCATCGGAATACGACCTGGGTGAACGAGACCCGCAGGGCGCGTCGTTCCTCGAAGCAGAGCGAGTCTTCCTGGCACTCAGCGATCGGCCGTCCATCGGTGCGAGTCAGCGCGCGCTCAACTGGACTAGCAAGCTCTACCGCTATGAACTGTTCGCTGCGGAGTCAGGCCGAACACCGCGGGAACACACCCGCAACCGCGCGACACTCCCGGCCGAGGAGCGGCGGCTGGGGGAGTGGGGCGGCTATCAAAGACGAATGCAGGATCGTCTCACTAGGTTTCAGTGGATTCGGCTGGACTTCTCATCTGCCTTCGAGTGGGATCCGAACGATTCGAAGTGGCAGGTGCGTCTAGACGAGTATCGAGCGCATCTGGAGTCGACCGGGCGCCAGCCGTTTCATAACTCGGGTGATCCACACGAGTTCCGAGTGGCCAGATGGGTGGCTCGGCAGTTGTATTCGATGCGGTCGGGGACCCTGCCGGCGGAGCGCGTGATCCAGTTCGAGAGCCTGATCACGATCACGAAGCCGTAGATTCCAAGTTTCGGGTGGACACCGTCGAGACATTTGGTCCTCGCATTAGACGTGCCCGAGTGGCGCTCTGTCTCCGGTCTGGACATCTGCGATGCGCTGGTTGAGACCGGGAATGAACTCGTCAGGATTCGATCCGATGGTGGCGAGGTGCGTGCCAATTGTTGAGGTGAGATTGCGAACCGCCTCATCAAAGATGTTCCGGACTCGGTTCGCATCTTGGATCATCCGGGCGTCAGTTTCCGAACCGTTCCAGATGTCTGCCCACTCGCCGAAGAACTTGTGGGCGAGGCGATTTCGCTCGGTAACAGCGCGAGCAAGCTGTGCCTCCAGCTCCGGATCGTGAACAAGCGATCGAAGCGCTGAAACCACCGTGCCCATCGTCGAAGTTGACAGCGTTTCTACTGCCCGTTCCAGTTCACCCTCGGACGAGAATGTCTTGGACACCGTACGATTCACCGTGACCAAGATTCGAAGCCAAAATTCCAAGGTTTGGGCTCCATGCATAGCTCTGCCGTAGGCCGCAAAGACCTCATTCGTGGCGGCGTCATCTGAGGTTACGTCGGGCATGCGAAGAGAATACCAATGGGCGCTGATTGAACCCACCCATTAAGGAACACGGCTCTCTGCGCATATTCCAACCGCCAGTGCTCCGATAGGCTCCACGAGGGCAACATTTGCATCTTAGGATTTCTCGCATTTGAAGGATTGGTGGGCGGCGTGAGAATTATCGACAACGTTAATGAGTTGCTCGGTGACGATCTGAAGTCGGAGATTGCTCCTGGTTCGAAAGTGCGCATCGCTGCTTCCACGTTCTCGATCTTTGCTTTCGAAGCGCTTCGCAAGGAACTGGAGAACGTCGGTGAACTGGAGTTCATCTTTACGTCCCCTTCCTTTGTGACCGCCAAGGTCACAGACAAGCTGCACAAAGAACGACGCGAGTTCTTCATTCCCCCAGCGCCGGGGTCAGAGTCGAGTCTGTATGGCTCGGAGTTCGAGGTAAGGCTGCGCAACAAACTGACTCAGCGGGCTATCGCGAAAGAGTGCGCTGAGTGGGTGCGCCAGAAGGTGACCTTCCGGTCCAATTCAACCGGCAAGCCTATGCAACAGTTTGCTGCCGTGGACGAAAAAATTGCCTATGCGGCGCTACAGGGCTTCACGACCGCGGACCTTGGATATGAGCGTGGGAACGCGGTATCGAACATGGTTCACCGCATCGACGACAGCCCTATGACGTCTCAGTACGTTGAGCTATTCGACCAAATTTGGAACAACTCTGACCAGCTTGAGGACGTAACTGACGCGGTTCAAGAACATATCGCTAGCGCCTATGTGGAGAACTCTCCGGCCAGAATTTACTTCCTCATTCTCTATAATCTCTTCGCCGAGTTTCTTGAAGATATCAACGAAGATGTCTTACCGAACGACCGCACTGGGTACCTCGACACCAAGGTTTGGCAGAGTCTTTATAACTTCCAACGAGATGCCGCTATTGGCATCATCAACAAGTTGGAGACGTACAACGGCTGCATTCTTGCGGACAGCGTCGGACTCGGAAAGACGTTTACCGCTCTTGCCGTAATCAAGTATTACGAGCTTCGCAACAAGTCAGTGCTGGTGCTCGCCCCGAAGAAACTGTCTGAGAACTGGACAAACTACAACGCCAATCTCACAACCAACATTTTCGCAAGTGACCGGTTCAACTACGACGTACTCGCCCACACAGACCTGACCCGCACAAAGGGAGAGTCGCTGGGTTTGCGTCTCGATCGCGTGAATTGGGGAAACTACGACTTAGTTGTCATCGATGAATCTCACAATTTCCGCAATGCCGATTATGCGGAGGAGAAAGAGAGTCGCTATCAGCGGCTCATGCGGCAGGTGATTCAGGAGGGGGTAAAGACAAAGGTCCTCATGCTTTCCGCTACACCGGTGAACAACCGATTCAACGATCTGAAGAACCAGCTTCAACTAGCCTACGAGGGCGAATCAGATAACCTCGCGAGCAAACTCAACTTGTCCACGACGGTCGAGCGAGTTTTCAGCGATTCGCAGAAAGTGTTCAACGAGTGGTCGAAGTTGCCGCCAGAGCGCCGCACTGCGGACACAATTCTGAAGATGCTTGATTTCGACTTTTTTGAGCTCCTCGACTCTGTAACCATTGCTCGTTCACGAAGACATATTCAGGCGTTTTATGACATGACTGAGATCGGAGCATTCCCGACAAGGCTGCCTCCTCAGTCAATTCGGGTGCCGTTGAGTGACCTCCCGACGGCCCCGTCGTTCAATGAGATCTTTGAACAGCTCCAGCAACTCAATCTGGCCGTTTACACCCCCTTGGCGTATGTGTTCCCGAGCAGGATCAGCAAATATGAGGACCTGTACAACGTTGGTGCTAGCGGCAGCCGTGCAAACCTTGGACAAAAAGGTCGGGAGCAGGGTCTGAAGAAGTTGATGACGGTCAACCTCTTGAAGCGGCTGGAAAGTTCAGTGGAGGCGTTCCGGCTGACGCTAGCCAAAATCGAAGGCACCGTGGATAAGGCGCTGACGCGCCTCGACAGGCACGAGGACGCCATCCTCGATATGGAAGTCGACCTCTCCGCAGATGATGTCGATGACGACGATGCGGCCAATGTCGAGGCACTTTCCTACGGAGAGAAAATCAAAATAGATCTTCGAGATCTGGATGTCGAGTCGTGGAAGCGCGACCTGTGGCACGATCGCGAAACACTGCGTGAGCTTCTCGATGAGATGCGTATGGTCACTCCGGATCGAGACTTGAAACTCCAGAAGCTAAAGGCCTTAGTTGCGGCGAAGGCCGCGCAACCAATCAATGAGGGCAACCGAAAGGTATTGGTCTTTTCCGCTTTCGCCGACACCGCGGAGTACCTGTACCGAGAGCTCGCTCCGAGCTTGATGAGCCAAGGGCTGGAAGCCGCGATGATTACGGGCGGTGCGCATTCGGCAAAGACCACACTCGGCACTGGCTATGACTTTCAGCAGGTGCTCACTATGTTTTCGCCGCGGTCAAAGCAGAGGCATCTGGCAATGCCGAAAGAGACTGGCGAGATCGATGTGCTCATCGGAACGGATGTGATCAGTGAGGGGCAGAACCTTCAGGACTGCGACTACTTGGTCAACTACGACATCCACTGGAATCCCGTCCGCATCATTCAGCGTTTCGGGCGAATCGATCGTATCGGTTCTATCAATTCGCAGATTCAACTCGTAAATTTCTGGCCGGATATTTCTCTAGACGAATACATCAACCTCAAGGAGCGGGTTGAGAACCGTATGGTCATTGCGGACCTCGCTGGCACAGCTGACGATAATGTTCTCACCCCCGAGACGAACGATGCAGCGTTCCGAAAAGAGCAGCTTCGTAAGCTTCAGGATGAGGTCATTGAACTTGAAGACGTGCGGACTGGCATTTCAATCACGGACCTTGGGCTCAACGACTTTCGCATGGATCTGCTCGGCTATGTCAAGGAGCATGGCGATCTGGCCACGTCGCCGAAAGGCCTTCACGCTGTTGTGCCGGCCGATCCTGCTAATGGGCTGCGGCCCGGCGCGATTTTCGCCTTGCGGAACTTGGAAGCTGACAGCGATGTGAACCGAGGCAATCGCCTTCACCCTTACTACCTTGTCTATGTCGACAACGACGGGAACGTCATTGCTGATCACACGGAGGTGAAGAGTCTGCTCGATCTCATACGCGCCGGATGCAAACCATACGACCAGCCCGCAGCAGAGGTCACCCGTTTCTTTAACGCGGCCACTCTTGATGGGGCTGATATGGCCCAGTATTCGGGACTGCTCACTGACGCAATAGGCTCCATGATCGATGTGACTGACGAACGCGACATCGACTCCCTCTTCACTGGCGGACAAACCAGCGCCCTGACCCAGACGATCGCAGGCCTCGACGATTTCGAACTGATCGCATTCCTCGCGATTGTGGACCCCGCGACGAGTATTGAGACCAATGGTTGACCCGCTGTACAAGTGGCCTCTCGCAGCAAAGTTTGGCAGCCGTTTACCTAAAGAAAAGATCTACGAGCACGGCAATGTGAGCACTGCTGTGCGTGAGAAGTTTGTGTCCCAGGTCCAGCGCATTACTTGGGCCTATAAGCTTGCGGAATCCACCGTTAACCTCCCGGGCAGTGCGGGTGTGCGTGAGATCCAGGTCTTTCGAATCGATAGCAAGACGGGCGACGTCAGTGATCAGGTGCTGTCTGCGATCGACAACGCCATCCAGTCTCCGATCATCTTCGAGATCACGCGAGCAGTTAGTAGCGGGACTCAGGTTCGCATGGCAGCAGCACCCAAGCAGCTTGGCTCGGGTCATCTGAAACTCGGTGCCTACTACTCGACCGGTTGGCTTCCTGCTGACGCCCCACGGCGCCCCCTCCCTACAGCAATAAGCTTGCCCAGGCTCTACGCGGCGATCTTCGAGATGCTGACGCTGGTAGTGGTTAGACACGGTGAGGACATGTCTGAAATCGTTGACAGGCTGGCGATCGTGCGGAAACTCGAACGCGAGATCTCCGCTTTGGAACGCAAGCTCCGCACCGAGCCACAGCTCAACCGGAAGATCGAGCTGCGCCGTATTCTCAAAACTAGACAACAAGAAATCGAACAGCAGAGGTAACCCTTGGAGAAACTACGCATGACGTCGCCAGACTTGACCGACGCCAACATCGATAAGCTCGCCGAATTGTTTCCGACCGTCGTCACCGAGTCCGTCGACGCTGACGGCAACGTCAGGAAAGCCATCGACTTTGACCTGCTCCGCCAAGAGCTCTCCGACCACGTTGTCGAGGGACCGCAGGAACATTACCAACTTGACTGGCCTGGAAAGCGCGCCGCAGCATTTGCTGCGAACGCTCCGATCGCGAAGACGCTTCGTCCTGTGCGCGAGGAATCCGTCGACTTCGACAGCACGAAGAACCTTTTCATAGAGGGTGACAATCTCGATGTGCTCAAGATGCTTCAGGAGTCTTACCTCGGCAAGGTTAAGCTCATTTTTATCGACCCGCCGTATAACACCGGTTCTGACAGATTCGTATACGAAGATGACTTCGCCGAAGAGGCCGAAGAGTATTTGCGGCGCTCTGGCCAGGTCAACGATCTTGGCGAGCGCGTTCGCTCGAACATCGAGTCGAGCGGTCGTTTTCATTCCGACTGGCTAAGCATGATGTACCCACGGCTTAAGCTTGCCCGAAACCTGCTAGCCCCAAATGGCGTGATCTTCGTGTCAATCGGTGATGCAGAGGCGGCTTCGTTGAAACATCTGCTTGACGAGACCATGGGGGCGAACAACTTTGTAGCGACAGTTGTGTGGCAGAAGGTGTACTCACCGATGAACAGCGCGACACAGTTCGCTTCGGTTCACGACTACATCCATGTATACGCGCGCAATGCGGCGGACTGGACCTCCAATCTGCTTCCGAGAACCGATGCCCAGGACGCTGCATACAAGAATTTGGATAGTGATCCGCGCGGTCGGTGGAAGGCGGTTGACGCTACAGCAGCTTCCGGGCACGCCACCCAGAGTCAGTTTTATGAGCTGACGACGCCAGCGGGAAATCGCTTCACGCCGCCGCCTGGTCGAGCGTGGCTCTATACCGAGCCGCGATATCAGGAAATGCTCGCAGACGATCGTGTGTGGTTCGGCTCCGATGGCAACGGCAGACCGGCGATCAAGCGGTTCCTAACTGAAGTCAAACAGGGCCGTGTCGCACAGACGTTTTGGCCCTACACCGAGGTGGGACACACACAGGATGCCAAGAAGGAGTTGCTCGCTCGGGTAGCTTTCTCCGAGGGCGATACAGTCTTCGATACACCGAAACCGACGCATCTCATTCGTCGAATGCTCGCTCTCGCTACGTCAGCGTCATCCGCGGACGTCGTTCTGGACTTTTTCGGTGGCTCCGGCACGACGGCTGACGCTGTGCTCCAGCAGAACGCTGAGGACGGAGGAGCCCGTCGATTCATCTTGGTGCAACTCCCGGACGGTGGTGACGACCAGAAGAAAGGCATCCCTGATGTGGCCCGTGAGCGCATCCGGAGTGCTGGGCGCGCGGTCTCGGACGCTGCCGGCCTCACGGGGCAAGGACTCGATATCGGATTTCGTGCGCTGAGAGTCGACTCGTCGAACATGGCTGATGTCTTACGAACGCCTGACGATACAGCCCAGCTTTTGCTCGACGAACTTGAGGCCAGCGTAAAAATAGATCGCACGAACGAAGACCTGCTGTTTCAGGTTCTTCTTGACTGGGGCCTCGAACTGACGATGTCGATCAGCGTTGAACTAGTACACGAAAACGAGGTGTACGTGGTCGAGGGCGGCGCTCTGATCGCCTGTTTTGATGACCTAGTTTCCGCCGAAGCTGTGCTCGACATCGCAAAACGTCAGCCAATTCGGGCTGTATTTCGGGACTCTGGTTTTGAGTCGGACGCCGTGCGCATCAACACCGAACAGGTCTTCCGCGAAGTGTCTCCTGCCACCGATGTTAAGGCGATTTGAGCGAGATGAAGCTCCAGTTTAAGGTTCAGCAATATCAGACTGACGCAGTTGATTCAGTGGTTCACGTTTTTGCGGGTCAGCCAAAACTCGACGGTATCTCTTACCTCATCGACCCAGGCAAAGCGAAGCCCGCTGTCAACCCGAGGTTGTTCGAGGCCAACGAGACGCCTGACTCTGGTCTGCGGAACTCCGAGATCGTACTTTCAGCGGATCAACTTCTGGAGAACGTCCACAAGGTTCAGCAGTCTCGCAACTTGCCTCGCTCGACGAAGCTCATCGACAGCAAGGCGGCCCCTGGCGCTCCGAACCTTGACATCGAGATGGAGACGGGGACGGGCAAGACATACGTTTACATCAAGACGATCCTGGAGCTTCACAAACGGTACGGCTGGTCGAAGTACATCATTGTTGTACCTTCAGTTGCGATCCGTGAGGGCGTCAAGAAATCTTTAGATGTGACTGCGGAACACTTTCAGCAACACTATGGGACGAAGCCGCGGTCGTTCATCTACAACTCCTCCCAACTGCACGAGATCGAGCGTTTCAGCTCCGATGCAGGGGTGCAGGTGATGATCATCAACATCCAGGCGTTCAATGCGACAGGTAAGGACAACCGTCGCATCTACGACGTACTTGATGACTTTCAGTCGCGGCGTCCAATCGATGTGATTGCGGCGAACCGGCCCATCGTCATTATTGACGAGCCGCAGAAGATTGGCGCTGCGAAGTCTCTCGAAGCGCTCTCGCGTTTCCACGGCCTCATGATGTTGCGCTACTCGGCCACTCACAAAGTCGAGCACACAAAGGTGCACCGCCTCGACGCCTTGGACGCATACAACCAGAAGCTTGTGAAGAAAATTTCGGTGCGAGGCATCACGGTTAAGGGTCTGGCCGGGTCCACCGCGTACCTATATCTTGACGCGATTGGGATTGCCAAAGGTGCGAAGCCGAGTGCTCGGATCGAGATCGAAGTACAAACCCAGACTGGCATCAAACGTAAGGTTAAGCGCCTCGACGTCGGTGCAAACCTGCATGAGGTGTCGAACGGTATTGAGGCTTACAAGGGCTTATTCATCACCGAGATCGACGCGGGCCGTGACATTATCGAGCTTAGTAACGGTGACGTCGTCATCGCCGGGCAGCTCGCCGACCGTGACGTAACGGAAGAGACCAAGCGGCGCATCCAAATTCGCGAAGTCATTCGCGCCCACCTTGAAAAGGAGCGGGCGCTATTCCGCCAGGGCATCAAGGTGCTGTCACTGTTCTTCATTGACGAGGTCGCCAAGTACCGTGACTACGGCCGCGAAGACACCCTCGGCGATTACGCCCGAATGTTCGAGGAGGAATTTGCCGCGATCCGCGACGAGGTACTCGGCGAGCTGGCGATCGATGATTTGACTGGGAAGTTCCAGCAATACTTGGGGCGCGATGAGATCCGACGAGTACACGAGGGATACTTCTCGATCGACAAGAAATCCAAGCATCAAGTTGACGGCAATGTCTCAGGCCGTGGCGACGACAAGGGCCAGTCGAACGACATCGATGCGTACGATCTGATCCTGAAGGACAAGGAGCGACTGCTTTCGCTTACGGAGCCAGTCCGGTTCATCTTCTCCCACTCCGCGCTGCGCGAGGGTTGGGACAATCCCAATGTGTTCGTCATGGGCATGCTCAAGAAGAGCGACAACGCTGTCTCCCGGCGCCAAGAGATCGGCCGCGGCCTGCGCCTCGCCGTCGACCAGCACGGCATGCGCATGGACAACCCCGCCACTGTGCATGACGTCAATGAGCTGACGGTGGTCACCGACGAGTCGTACACCGATTTTGTTGCCGGACTCCAGAGGGAGATTTCGGAGTCCCTAGCAACCCGGCCGCGCAAGGCGACTCCGGAGTATTTTGTCGGCAAGACAGTTGAGGACATTGCGACCGGAACTATTCACACAATCTCAGCAGATGAAGCAAAGCAACTCCAGCACTGGCTGACTGTTAACGGCTTTATCGACTACGAGCAGCACCTTACCGACAAGTGGCTCGATCAGGCGGAATTGCCAGAGATGCCCGAGCTGCCAGCGTCGTTGCAGCCATATTTCGATCAAGTTGCGAAACTCATTGACGCTCTGCACATTGCGGCGCTAGAGATCACCAACGACCGCAAGCCTAAGAGGATCCCCCTTAACGAGGCGAACTTCGCAAAGAAGGAGTTCCAAACCCTCTGGGGCCGGATCAACCATAAGGCGGTCTACCAGGTCGAGTTCGACTCGGCCGAACTGATCCGCAAGTCAGCTGACCACCTTGATAAGCACCTGAACGTAGCCGCGATGCAGTACGTCATCCAAGCGGGGCGGCAGCGCGAAAAGTTGGAGGCTGACGACCTCGCGAGTGGCTCGGGCTTCGCGGTGTCAACCACGCAGACTCACACCGAGACCATGAGTGCAGGCTCACAGGTGAAATATGACTTGCTCGGTGAGGTTACGGAAAAGACCCAGCTCACCCGCCGCACGGTTGCAAGTATTCTGCGCAGTATTGCACCGGGTACGTTCGGAAAGTTTCGCCTCAATCCTGAGCAGTTCATCACAGAGGCGGCGCGGCTGATCAACGAGCAAAAGGCGACGGTCATCGTTGAGCATTTGACTTACGACACGTTGGAGGATCAGTTCGACTCAGCGATCTTCACAGAGAATCAAACAGCCCAAGACTTCAGTAAGGCGGGTGACCAGCTCAAGAAGCACGTGTACGACTTCGTGGTGACGGACTCGAAGATCGAGCGCGCGTTCGTCACTGAGCTAGACACGAGCACTGAGGTCGCGGTCTACGCAAAGCTTCCGCGCGGGTTCTTTATACCCACTCCGGTTGGCGACTACAACCCCGACTGGGCGATCGCGTTCACAGAAGGCAGCGTCAAGCACGTCTACTTTGTCGCTGAAACCAAGGGATCACTCTCGACACTTCAGCTCAAGGGCATGGAGGATGCCAAGATCGAGTGCGCCCGCAAATTCTTTGCATCCATCAGCGAGAAGAACGGCCAGGACGTCACCTATGATGTCGTCACCGACTATACCGAGCTGATGCAGCTCGTTACGGCATAGGTCGATCTGTGGCGCTCTTCTCGGAGAACTTTCAATGGCCGTCGACCTCGGTCTTATTTGAATCGATCGGTGATGGCGCACGCGACGGCACGGCCGAAGTTGTCGAACGTGGCGGGCGGTGGATCCTCAATTCACCGAGTAGCTTCTCGTATGCGACAGGGCAGCCTGGCATACGAGTCCTCACAGCATCTCTTGACGGGACACCGACGCTCATCCGTGGAACAATCTTCGTGATCGACGGTGACCTAGGGCTGCGAGTCGATGAGCTCAGGGTCGGATCAGCTCTGGATGATGCCCAATACATAACCGTGACGGGGACATTCGAACACCTAGCGTCGGCCTGTTCCCACCGCCACGAGGACGGAGCAGCCCGAAGCCCCTCGCAGCCGCTGTTATTCCCTGCGGTAGACGGAGCGCCGCAGATGGAAGCGACGCTGCGTAGCGGAGAGAACTCGATCACGTTAGTTGCACTGGAGCCGGTTCCATTGGAGGCTTTTGAGACTCAACTCGCCGTCTTTCAGGCGCTGCTTACATTCGCGACAGACCTGCCATGCGGGCGACTTACGCTAGTGGCCACTGAGGCGTCCGGCCAGACCGTGACCGTCTTTGGGCGAGATAAGTACGCGCCGTTTGAACGTCCAAGGCGAACGCCGGTTGAGCACTCGTTGAGATTCTCGGGTGACTGGATTCAGCACGCGATCGAGCGGTGGTGGGCGGCATACTGCGAGTGGAAGCCAGTCCTTCAGATCCTCGTGGGCTTGCGGTACCAGCCTGGATATGTCGAAGCGGACGTGATCCTCAGCTCCGCAGCAATCGACTCGGTCTCTGAAGCGCTTAAGCAACACGAAGCTCCGCAACTAACCTCCGACGAATCTCTGCCGATTCTCGAAGCTCTGGAACTGTTGTCGGGGCTGAACCAGGCACAGAAGGCGGCAGTGGCGCAGCTCAAGGGCGATCTCGGGAGAACCACATTCCGTTCGAGGGCGGAGCAGCTCGTCCGACGGGTCGATGACGATACTTGGCAGGTAGCACGTGTGTCCATTGAAGAGTGGACGAGGCAGCTCATCAAGGCTCGAAACACCATTGCCCATGCGGTTTCCAGCAGCATCTGGGAAGATGATTTATCGTTGCGTGGCATCCGGGACGCCAATTGGATCGTGCTTACTCTCGTGCTCTTGACGCATCTAGGTGTTCCAGACCCCGCAATAAATCGTGCAGCAGAACGCCTCGGTGCACGATACATTGCGCGCTACCGTGATTTAGGGATCTTCAGCTGAACTTTCCGTCGTCTGAGCTGGCAGACGCCCCCTCGCCGGGAGGGTCCCCGGACTAGTCTGCTGAGACGTAGCGAGCCCCGATATCGACTACATAGTTGCAAAGCGAACTAGGTGTCCGGGGAGCGTTCGTCTGCCGGACGCTGATGCGTAGTTCCTCGGTTCAGATGTTGACGTGTATTGTGCAACCGATTCATCGGGATTGTGACGCATTTCTCACTTCGTGTTTGTCGCGCCGCGCATACCAATTTCAAGATCATGGTCGGCAAGAGGGCGTGGGCTAGGTTAAGTTCATGCGCCCTAAAGAGACCCGTGCACGTCGCCCCGTCTATGTCCTAGGTGCGGGGTTCTCGCGGGCGATTAGTCAACACATGCCCTTGACCGATGAGCTCGGAGCGGCAATTACTTCGAGGTTGGGAATCACCTGGCCCTCCGGTTCGGAGGAGAACTCGTTCGAGGATCAACTCACGCTGTTGTCGACCTCTCTGCCGTTCTTAGCCGGCCACGAGAACACGTCACGTCGTGCCATTGCGGAGGAAGTCACGGCGACGCTCGCCGAGGAGCTAGAAGATCGAAACAACTCAGCTGCTGCCGGAGAATCCCCTCTGTGGCTTCGCCAGTTGGTGTCACTCTGGCAAGCAGAGCAAGCAACAGTCGTCACCTTCAACTACGACACCTTGGTCGAGCAGGCGGTTACAGCTCTACGCCCAGCTGTCTTAGACCGAGGCGCCAGCGAACCGAAAAGCGTCCATGGCTGGCAAGTAGTATTTCCGGCACCCACACCGGTCAACGCACTAACTTATGAGTCGCTGCACGGGCCGACACAAGAGTCCTTTCAGCTCCTGAAGTTGCACGGTTCGCTCAACTGGTACTGGTCGTTGGGGGAAAGTGCGACGATCGTGCGGGATGCGACCGTATGCGGTTTCGGAAGCCGTAGCGCGACCACAGAGTCTGATGAGGCGGGCGTGAAGCTCCTGGATCGATTCCTAATTCCGCCGGTCACAAGTAAAGACAGCTATTACAACGTCAATCTCGTTCATAGGCTTTGGCGCACGGCTCATGACGCGATGCAACAAGCATCGCGTCTAACCATAATCGGCTATTCAATGCCCGCAGCAGATCGAATTGCGGCAGAGCTTCTTTGTAGTGTTCCGGATGGAACACCAGTGGACATCGTGAACTGGAAATTGGGCAGCGAGGCTGATCTCGACTCACCGATTGGGCGAATTAAGCGTTTGGGAATGAATCTCGATCGGACTTGGGAAGGCGAAAGCGCTGTTAGCGATTACGTCTCTAACGGCCTGAACGCCGCTTCGAGATCGCTCCTGGAAAACAGCGCATTAAACAAGGGGAAAGAGGTAGGGGTAGTAGTTTCGATAACCCCGAATCAATCCAGCCAAAGCCAGCGGCCGGTTC
This sequence comes from Rhodoglobus vestalii, assembly GCF_006788895.1. Lineage (NCBI taxonomy): Bacteria > Bacillati > Actinomycetota > Actinomycetes > Micrococcales > Microbacteriaceae > Rhodoglobus > Rhodoglobus vestalii. The sequence continues at coordinate 365,899 of NZ_VFRA01000001.1, read as the reverse complement.
CAGCGTCTATTCGCGCTAATAGCAACGGCAAAGCGAGTGTGGTGGGCTTCAATTGGCAAGACGCAGGCAACTCAAATATGCCACCAACAGAGTTCAGCCTTCAGTTACTTTCGACAGGCAGCGCAGAACTATCTGACTTTTACACGGGCCGATCGTTACTAGACGCGGTGCAGGGAGGCAAACCTTTCCTTATCCAGTCCATCAACGGCATTGTTCGTGTAATCGGGGCAACTCGTATTGAAATCGGACGTTGGCCCGCCATATATCTTTGGACAACGCCAGAGTCAGACTCATGACGCGATCTGGTAAGGGTTCGTATTTCGAACGCAGGCGTGTCTTGCCTCGATTCAGAGACCGACAGGCTGAATGCAATAAATGAATCAGTGATCCTGGCGCAATGCTCGCGACCGGTAGGCTGCCGAGCACACGGGGTTGGCCTTCATGCCGCACCTTTAGTGGAACGGACTCCGCTCATCAAGGGTCCAAGGGTCGGCTTCGTATTCTTCCGGAGTGTCAATGGAGAACTGTCCGTCCTTGAGGACGACATAAGAGTCGATTGGAGCGAGCACTGTTGAACCGGCTGAGCGGTTCGTTAAAAGCACGGAGAAGAAGTTGCCAGACCCGTCATCGACCGTTTCGGCCGTCCACCCACTTTGCTCCGCCCATTCGGAGAGGCTCTCGGCGTCGGCCACCCCGCCTGAAAACTTCATGGCCTTTCGGCCTGAGGCCGATGTGACAAACGTCGCAGCATCGTCATCGTTCTCGTCGATTGGTTCGAATTGGCGTGATGCCCTGACCATTGTTCCCCCATGAATGTGTGCAGCAAGGTGAAAGCCTTGAGCAGAGCTAGTCTACCCAGAAGTGAGGAAACATCCTGTCGACAATTGCGTGAGCGGTCTTTATCTCAGCTTTGTCGGTGGTGACTGAATCGCACTGGGTTTCGTTCCGTCTGATCCTTTTGGAGGATGGAACTATGACCAACCCTTACCCAGCCGATTTTCGTGAACGTGCGTTGCGGATGCTCACGCAGGCTCGTCCTGATCACCTGTCTGATTTCGCTGCGGCCAGCCATGTCGCCGGCCGGCTTGGCGTGAATCCTGAGACGTTGCGGTTATGGAAGAAGCGTGCCGATATCGACGCCGGTCGTGAGCCCGGGACGACCTCCGAGGCGCAGGTAGAGATCAAGCGGTTGAAGAAGCAGATCGTGGAGCTAGAGAAGGCGAACGAGATCCTGCGGTCTGCGAGCGTATTTTTCGCAACCGAGCTCGGCCGCACCTCATCGAGATGATCGCCTTCATCGACGCGATGAGGGATCGTTTTGGGGTCGAGCTCGTCTGCCGCACGATGCGCGCAGCTGAGGTGGGATTCGTGACGGCCCGCGGGTATCGTGCGGCGAAAAGTCGCCCGGCGTCGGCGAGAACCCTGTCGGATCAGGTGGTCGGCGGCGAGATTGTTCGGCTTCACGCCGAGAACTATGGGGTCTACGGGGTCCGGAAAATGCATCGGCTGCTGAAGCGGCAGGGCTGGGAGATCGGCCGGGATCAGACCGGGCGACTCATGCGAGCCCAGGGGCTGCGCGGCGTCAAACGGTCAAAGCGGGTGTTCACCACGAAATCGGATCCAGCAGGGCGGCGCCCCACGGATCTCGTGCAGCGACGCTTCCGCGCGGACGCACCCCGCAAACTCTGGGTCGTCGACGTGACGTATGTGCGCACCTGGCAAGGCTTCGCCTATGTCGCGTTCGTCACTGACGTATTCTCCAGGCGCATCGTCGGCTGGAACGTCGCAGCCACGCTGAAAGCCGACATTCTGCCGCTTCAAGCACTGAACATGGCCGCCTTCGATGCTGGCGGCGACCTCACGGGGCTGACCCATCACTCCGATCACGGGTCGAACTATATGGCTTTGGTTTACACGGACCGGATCGCGGAACTCGGCGCCATTCCCTCAACAGGGACCATCGGCGACTCCTACGATAATGCGATGGCTGAGGCTATCAACGCGCTCTACAAGACGGAACTGATCCGTGCTCGCGGGCCGTGGCGCACCGTCGAGCAAGTCGAACTCGCAACGCTGGAATGGGTGTGGTGGTGGAACAACCAACGCCTTCATTCCGAGCTCGAGTACCGCACCCCGACCGAAGCCGAGAACGAGTACTACGCTGATGCTGAATCACTCTTGAAAGCAACCGCTTCCCAAGAAAAAACCTGTGAACGAAACCCAGGGCGATTCAGTTGCACTTCAAACTAGAACCCGGGTTGGTCGCATGGTCCTGCGTGCCGCCAGAGTTCCCGGTTCGATGATTGACTGGACCCATGATTGACTGAACCCATGACCCGAGACGCCAAAAAACAGGCAGAGCGGTACGACCTCCATGCGCTGCGTGAGCGGATGCTAGCCGAGACAGGCGGTGAGGTCGACGACAGCATCCCCGAGCTCGCCAGCGCGAATCCGGATGTGTGCGGCCTCGCCATTGTCGATGATGACGGTGACGTGCGCGACACCCCCGACGCCGACCTCGAGTTCTCGGTGCAGTCCGCCGTCAAGCCCTTCGTCTACGCGCTCGCGCTCGTCGACGATCGGGAACGTGTGCTCGACGCCGTCGGCACCGAGCCGACCGGTGAGGCTTTCGACGCAGTGCGCCTCGAAAGCGATACGGGGCGGCCACCGAATCCGATGGTCAACGCGGGCGCCCTCCTGACCGCCAATCTCGTTTCCGGTTCGACGCCGGACGAACGCTTCGAGCGCATCCTCTCTGGCCTCAGCGCGTTCGCCGGGCGCGACCTTCGAGTTGACGACGCGGTGAGCTCCTCGGAGCAGTTGCTCGGGGACCGCAACCGCGCGCTCGGCTACCTCATGCGATCGCGGGGCACCCTCGATCATCCCGTCGACGACGCGATCTCGGTCTACGCGCGGGCGTGCTCGATCGTCGTCAGTGCCGAGGTGCTCGCGGTGATGGGCGCAACGCTCGCTTTCGGCGGACGCAACCCGGTCACCGGCGCACAGGTAGTGCCCCGCGAGATCGTGCCGATTGTGTTGAGCGTCATGGCGACGTGCGGCATGTACGACGGATCCGGTCGGTGGATGCGCCGCGTCGGCCTTCCGGCCAAGTCGGGCGTCGCCGGGGGCCTCTTTGCCTCCGTGCCCTGGCAGCTCGGGCTCGGGGTTTACAGCCCTCCGCTCGATAAGAAAGGCAATAGCGTGCGCGGGGTGTTCGCCTGCGAACGACTCTCCGACGACATGGGGCTGCACGTCTTCGGGGCGCCCGCCGCGACATCCGGTTACCGCTGATCGGTGCCGCGCAGCTAGCTCATCAAGGATCCGGGACTTGCCCGCACGGTGAGCGCTCCCATACGCGAGTGCCTTCGTCGTCCTTATAGCCTGCCGCTGCGTCATCGTCAGCTGCAGAGAAACAGGCGTATCTCTCATCGATCGCGAGGTTCACACCCCACGCCGAAGCGGAGGTTTTCAAATGAGGCGGCGTATATAGCTAGGCGGAGGTTTCTCCTGAGGCAACGCGGACGTGACCAATGAGGAAAAGACACCAGTGCCAGTATGGACACTCGCTACGCAGGCTATTAGCGTGCCTGATGTGCTCGGTCACGTAGGCGATGAGGGCATGACGCCGGAGCGACTCACAGAGCTGCGAACAGTCCTGGCCACACTCGCAGATTCGCCCATCGTCACACTCGAAGCGCATCCGATGTTGACCAAGAGCGATCGGGCTGGCGGTATTACTCTTCATGCAGCTAGTCCGCTCGCTCAGCAGCTTTCGCAGCTAGTAGCACGGACGGTGAAGTCAACCACTCCGACGCTGAACGTGGCCGCTAGTGGTGACGTGCTGTATCGCATGGTTCTGCCCGCAAAAGTTGCGGCACAAGTCGGTAAAGGCCTAGTTGTAGTTCCCCGGGACGTTGTGATCGCGTGAGTTAGCGAAGACCTCCGGCAGGATGTGGGTACCACCCTCACATCCCCAACCGAAGGTCTTCATGACTCACGCTAACGCCCCGTTCGCCCCGGAGGGGCGGCTTCGTCTTGCTCGTCTGATCGTGGAAGGCGGCTGGTCCGCTCGTCGTGCCGCAGAACGATTCCAATGTTCACCATCAACAGCATCGAAATGGGCTGCACGTTTTCGCGCTTGTCAGCCCCTGACTGACCGCTCCTCACGACCGAATCGTTCACCGGCGCGCACCTCGCGCCGCCTTGAGCGACGCATCATCGCGTTGCGATTCACCCGTCGGTGGGGACCACATCGGATCAGTTACCACCTGCACCTCAATCGCTCCACAGTCGAGCGGGTACTAGCCCGCTATCGGATGCCAAAACTCGCCTGGCTCGACCAAAGCACGGGACTCCTCGTCCGACGATCAAAACCCGTGCGCTATGAGAAAGCGATACCGGGCGAGCTGGTGCACGTTGATATCAAGAAACAAGGACGTATCCCTAACGGGGGCGGCCACCGAAAGTTAGGCCGCACCATCGGCAACCACAACAACCAGAAAGGCGGCCGCGGATACTCGTTCCTGCATCACGCCGTCGACGACCACTCCCGACTGGCATATTCAGAGATCCTCGACGATGAGAAGAAGGAAACCGCGTCCGGGTTCTGGCGCCGCGCGAACCAGTTCTTCGTCGATGCCGGCATCACCGTGACCGCCGTGATGACCGACAACGGTTCCTGCTACCGGTCAGCCGCCTTCACCACAGCCCTCGGCCCCGTAATCAACCACAAATTCACCCGCCCCTACCGCCCGCAAACCAACGGGAAAGTCGAACGCTTCAACCGCACCCTCGCCGAGGAATGGGCCTACGCCCACACCTACCTCAGCGACGAAGCACGCGCGGCAAACTACCCAGCCTGGCTCCACAGCTACAATCACCACAGACCCCACACCGGCATCGGCGGCCAAACACCATCAGACCGCGTCCACAACCTCACAGGGAACTACAACTAGGGCGCAGTGCAGCGCCGCGCCGGTGCACTATGACGGTTCGGTAGCTGAACCAAGACAACGATCCGGCTCGTGCGTTTCATGAGCGTGATCATCGCGGATCTTGAGGTGTGATCACTCTGATCCGTTCGAATATTCGCCACTCCGTTGAGCGTCCGCGATGCGCGGTCGCGGTCGAGGCGGGCGGCGTCTCTCGCCAGGCGGTGGGGACTCGCTTACGCCCATGGTTGTATTGGCTGTTGAGGCCAGGGGTGAAAAACATCGTGCATGAAATGCTTGACACGAATTTTATGTCCGGTATTCTTCTACTTATGACCAGTCAATCATTCACTGCAATCGCCCCGTCTCCCGTCACTGTGATCTCCGGTGACGGCATCGGGCCCGAAGTTGTTGCCGCCGCCGTGCGGCTCGTTGATGCGGCCGGTGGTCGCATTGCCTGGGAGCATGCGGACGCCGGCGCAGAAGTTTTTCGGGCCGGAGTTCTTAGCGGCGTTCCGGAGGCCACTATTGCCTCGGTTGCCCGCACTCGCACGGCTCTCAAGGGGCCGCTAGAGACTCCGGTTGGGTTCGGCGAGAAGAGCGCGAACGTCACGTTGCGCAAGCTCTTTGAGACTTTTGCGAACATCCGGCCCGTGCGGGAACTTCCCGGCGTGCCGACGCCATACTCTGGTCGTGGCATTGACCTGGTTGTTGTTCGCGAGAACGTCGAAGACCTGTACGCGGGCATCGAGCACATGCAGACTCCGGATGTTGCGCAGTGTCTCAAGCTCATCTCCCGGATGGGGTGCCAGCGCATCGCGTCGACGGCGCTTGCACTCGCGGTTGCCCAAGGGCGCACCAATGTAGCGGTGGCAACCAAAGCCAATATCATGAAGATGACCGAGGGGATGCTGCAGCGCGAGTTCGCTTCCGCTGCCGAGAAGTACCCCGACCTTGAGACCTGGCACATTATTGTTGACAACTGTGCACATCAGTTGGTCAAGGCACCCGAACAGTTCGAGGTTATCGTCACGACCAACATGAACGGTGATATCCTCAGCGATCTCACGAGCGCGCTAGTGGGAGGTCTCGGCTTCGCCCCGTCGGCAAATCTCGGCAACGAAGTTGCGATCTTCGAGGCGGTGCACGGCTCCGCGCCCAAGTACGCAGGAAAGGATATCGCCAATCCAAGCGCCATGATCCTGTCCTCCGTGATGCTGCTGCGCCACCTCGAGCAATTTGAGGCGGCCGAGAATTTGGAGCAAGCTGTCCTCCGTACGCTGGAAGACGGCATCCACACCCAGGATGTGAAGGTGGGCACGCCCGTCGGCACCGCCGAGTTCACCGATGCCGTCGAGTCCCGGCTCGGGCAGCGGTCCAGTGTGCCCTCGCGGACGCATCGCGCGTTGAGCCTTCCGGTGATCACGCGCGAACAGACTCGCTCTGAACTTGGATCACGCTCAACCGTCGGTGTCGACGTCTTCATCGAATCCATGGACAGCCCCGGCCGAGTTGCAGAGCAGCTCGCGCGGTGCCTCCCCGGCACGCCCTACTCGCTCAAGATGATCTCGAATCGCGGCACCGTCGTGTGGCCAAGCACGGGGGGTTCCACGGGCTGTGTCGATCACTTCAGGTGCCGATTCGTCATTTCCGATCAAGCCGGATGGACCCCGACATCGGTTCTCGGTCTGCTCAAAAACATCAGTAAAATCTACCGCTGGATGCACGTCGAGAAGCTCGAAATGCTCGACGGGGTGCCCGGCTACACGCGAGCTCAGGGTGAGAACTAACCGGAGATTCCTGGCTCGTTACCGGTAGCCCGGCGGCGCAATCATCGTCCTCGACTGCATTGTGTGTTGCGAATCGCGCGTTCGGGGCGTCCTCAGGGGCCAAGTGTTTTGCCCAACGACGGACGCGACTACAAAGATGTGGGCTCGATCAGGGCGTTCGCCGCGGGAGAGAGACTCGCCGACGATTCGCCCACTGCTGCCTGGTGGTCGCCCGCCCCGCCCAACAACCACGGCGTAAACATCGCCGCGAGGACCAACGCGTGAAGCGGGGGAGATGGGCGTGACGACTTCACACGTGATCAGGCCGCTCACTCGCGAGACCTTCCCTGCGTGGCGGGCGCTCCCGCAGAAGCACAACGGAGTTTGGGGTGGGTGCTACTGCTCTTACTTTCACGATGACCCGGAACACCCCAGGTCCCTCCTGAACGAACTCAAGAACTACACATCCCTACGGACTCAACCCCGAAGCCGAGCTGCGTCGCGACCCGCTTCACCATCCCGTGCTCGATCCCCAGCTCTTTCCGCGACGCCCGTATCACCTGGACGCTGACGCTGACGCTGACGCTGACGCTGACGCTGACGCTGACGCTGACGCTGACGCTGACGCTTCCGGCGAATACCGATGCGTCGTCGGATTCCCCATTGCTTGTTCTCCGCACAGAAACCCATCCTCGCTTTCGGGGTCAGGAGCTTCCAACAAACTCGGGGCGCTTCAGACGTCACTGTAACTCGCATATGCTGATCCGCGTTCGGAAGCAACTCAGCATCGCTGGTTCAGCCAACACTTACCCAACACTGTGACGCCGAATTGCCCTGAAATAGTCGATACACCTCAGACCTCGCGCCCTTCCCAAATACCTCAAAATCCGCATGTTTCCGAAGCTTTCGGCACTGTTCGGTAAACGAGAGACCCCAAGATTCTGAGACAAGGGGTCGCAAGTTCAAATCTTGTCAGCCCGACAATGTGCCCCGGATTTCTCACGAAGTCCTAGGCTTTTTTCTTTAGGTTTTCATGCCTAGCTTGGAAGTCCAATGTTTGCCCAACACTGTGAACTCTCCACCAGGCCAGCAGTGTGAGAACGGTTTAGCGCATTGGTGCGAAATGCGTAGTTGAGATCACGGGAAACAACGCTGGGTGGTCGACCTCAGTGATGGGGGAGCACATGTCAGGTATTCAAGTAAACGATCATCCGGCAAGCCCGACTTGGCCGAACGGTCTGCTCCGAAAATGACGACACACCCCGGCGAACCGACTAGCGAGTTCCGCGTGGCGCCATACTTCTCGCTTCCCTGCGACAACATTCGGGCGGGACTCGCAGCCAGGCCTGCTCAAGTGAGAGCCGCCTTGAGTCGGAGGAACTGACTATGTCAAATTTTATATTTGATGGCGACCGGGCACGATTCGTGCGATCAGGTACGTTCATAGGTCGATCAACAAAATTATGGTAAACAGAACACTATGCAGCAGGAGAGTCCAGAGCAGCACCACGAGGACCCGCGACAACGTGACCAGAAAACTCTTCATCGCGAACTGGATGAGCTCACCTCAGAATTACGTATGGTGATACCCGGCGTGACCGTGCTTCTCGCATTCCTCCTCGGACTACCTTTCACGTCAGTGTTCTCTGATCTCTCGCAACTCCAAGAAGACGTTTACTTCGTCGCATTTCTCTCCACCGCGGTGGCCGTCGTATTTTTACTCAGTGAAGGCGCCTATCACCAAGTCCGGGGCAAGCCATATAGCAAAGGTCGGTTGCTAAAAACCGCGATTCGTCAGATGGTGACCGCCTTGATACTGCTGAGCATTGCGCTCAGCGCGGTGGTCTTTCTGGTGACCGATATGCTCTTCGGAACCATCACCTCGATTCTGGTGAGCGGCGGAATCGCGATTCTGATTATTTGGATGTGGTTTGCTTTACCTCTGTTTCGTCGTATCCGTAATGATCGATGACCTGTCCACGTCGTCCTAGGGCACGAAAATTAGCGCACGCTTTCGGCTGACAACGGCTCACTTCTGCGAGACCCGTAGTGCCGTCGAGTCGACCGCGACTGCAACCCCTCTACGCCGCTGGGGTCAACGATGTAGTCGGGCAGACGTTCTGACGGCAGCCAAGAATGCCGAGTGTTATGGCGAAGTGACTGGGAGAAATTACAGCACGATGCACCAGGCAAACAGGTGGTGATCATAAGTTCGCAACGCTCTCTGGGGTTGGTCGCAGCGCAACTTCTTAGCGTGATTTCCTGAACCGCTTTTCCCAAACCCCGTTCCTTGGCGACGCGACTAGGACCCGGGCTGGCCCGGGCGTCTGCGAAATGGTGTCTAGGTGGGCCAGAAAATCATCAGCATAAATCCCGTAACGGTGCTCACTATCCCGGTGCCCGTGAACACCCAGCCGATTAACAGAGGGGGGTTTCCACGAACGGGCGGCGCAAGGCGCCAACGGGAAGGATGACATTGGTCGTAATAGAGGTCGACTTGAGCTCCTACATCCATGATTGGAACATCTGCGGGGTCGTTGAGTGTCACATGCTGGCTATCGTCGCTGTCGGACCAGCGAAAGCCTTGAAATCCGCCTGCTTCGAAGACCTCAGCGGTGGTCTTGGTCCACTTGCAACGGCGCTTAGCCAAGATCCAGCCCACAATGAGCAACGGAATCCCGGGGACGAGTCCCACCCAAGACATTGTTTCCAGCACGGCCCCTAAAGCACCTTCAGGTCCGGTCATCGTCCAATATTATCCGAATGATCGAGGTTCAAATGATTAGACGTAGGGTTGCCGTGTGCTGACTGCGGGAGTTGACCTAGCGGCGGAGCCCAAAGGCACCGCCCTTGCCGTCGTTGACTGGAACGCGGGCCATGCACGACTAGTCGACCTGCAGGTCGGCGTCGCGGACGGCGTCATCGTTGAGGTCGCGAATCAGGTTGACAAGATCGGCATCGATTGCGCGCTCGGTTGGCCGGTCGAGTTCGTGGAGTTCGTTGTTCAGCACTCAGACTTCGAGTCGACTCAGCGGGATGTCGACGGCGGGATGGACTGGCGTCGGCGCCTCGCCTTCCGAGAGACAGATCGGTTCGTTCGGGAGCGCACGAAAAGGTGGCCGCTCAGCGTTTCAACAGATCGTCTAGGTCTCACGGCAATGAGGTGTGCTGGTCTTCTTGCAAGAATCCAAGCGAGCGGAGTCCCCGTCGACCGAGCCGGATCCGGAACCGTCGTAGAGGTGTATCCGGGTGCCACCCTTCGACTCTGGGGATTCGACACAACCGGATACCGCACCTGTCCGGAAGCGCGGGCGACGTTGCTCAGGTCAATCCAAGACGAGGCACCCTGGTTAGACTTCGCACTGTTTGCACCTCTGATGATCTCTTCCGGCGATGCCTTCGACGCGGTGGTGGCAGCGATGGCAGCTCGTAACGCTGCCCTCGGCCACTACGAGGCCCCGTCTGCTTCCCAAATGGATCGTGCACGATCCGAAGGATGGATCGCGCTGCCGACAGGTCCGATGTCAAATCTGACCGATACGGGTGCGCGGTAGAACACCTCGCTTCGTTAGTCCTTGCGCTTGTTGGCGGCCTTATCTTTCTTGTCAGCACGCTTCTCTTTGAGAGACTTGCTGGCTACAGTCTTGGCTGCGCTTTTCTTCGGTGATTTATCGGCCATGACGTCATCCTCCTGTGAGCCGAATGGCTCGTCCCCCGAGCGTACCCCGCCAGCGGTGTCAGGTCACGCCCGTAGCCTGTTGTTCAGACCGAATGCCGCTCACGCTCGATGCGGGCAAGTCGCGCGCGGGCCGCATCTTCGCTCGTGGATGACCTACCAAGAATTCGTCCAACAGAACGCAGCACGACGCCCGTCGCCCAAATCACGGGAAGGCGTGATCGACGAAGGCCGAGCAGTTTGCGGTGTTCTTCGGGCAACGACGCGACAGCTCCCGCAAACAGCACCCTGTACGCGGGCAGCATCGAGCGATGGAGGGGCGGATTCCGAATGAATCGCACGGCTTCGAGAACGCGATCGTCGCTTTTGAGCACGGGGCGGAATCCATCGATCTGAGCTTTCAACTCAGCGCGCGACCGTGGCGGATGTTGCACCCCCACGAGTTCGCCGGCCGTCGCCCACTCACTCACGTACTGGTCGGCACCGCCCGGGATGGGTGGCCCCCACAGCTCGTGGCAGCCGAGGAACGCGTCGGTGAAGACGGCGTGCACCCAGGAAAGCAGTTCAGGGTCGCCTGCGGTGTACGGGCGCTCGACACCTTGGGCGTCTATGTAGGTTCCCGCGACCCTGTTGTGGTATTTGCCGACGCGGGATGACTCGAGTCTCGCCTGCTCGGTGCCAGCGAACGTGACCGTGATGAGCCACTGGATGGTGCCAGAAAGTCGTCCCAGCGGATCTTCCTTATACCTCGACCAGTCGTGCACGCCGGCCATCGCTCCGGGATGCAGCGTCTGCATGAGCAGTGCCCTGATTCCGGCAACGAGCGTTCCCATACCACCGTGCACCGCCCAGGAAGCGGAATCCGGGCCGAAGAAACCGACGTCGTCACCCTGTTCGATACGACTGACCCACGGAGGGCGCCCAGAACTTTCGCCGGAGAATGTCGTCAGAAGGTGCGATCGCCAGGAGTCTGAAATTCTACCCATTATCCGACGATAACCCGGATTGCTGGGAGGTCAGTCGAGCTCGTCAGGTAACCGGCCCCGTAGCTTCTCCATATCGCGACGTTCGCGCGGTCACCGTTAACGCGGATGTGGCCGGAACGTGTGGCTGCAGTTGCGGCAGAGCCAGTTTTGAACACCCTGACGGACCCATAACCAGCGGTCGACGTGCGCTGAGAGGGCAGTCATCGTCGACTGCTGAACGTGTCCGGCCTGGCGAGACTCGGGTTAGACGGCTGCGACATCCATCCTCCATTTCACGAGCCCACGGTCGGTCACCTTCCGCTGGAGGTGCCGCAGTATCGGCGGCGACACGTCCACCGCGATCACTCGAGTGCAGACATGCGCAGCTTCAAGCGTGAACTGGCTCGTATCCGCACCCGTACCCGCACCGAACTCTGCGACGACCGAAATGCTTATCGAGCCGTAAGCGATGAGCACCTCGACCTCGGCCGCCGCATGCGCATCTATTGTGGCGTCGTAGCGCGCAACATGGTCATCGCCGAGATTCTCCTGACCGGCAAGGTCCATCTCGTCAGGAAACCAAGCCGGGAGCGGAGTCACCCCATCGTCATGCCATCCGAGCACCTGCCACCACGGGACATCCTGGCGTTTAGCGGCTCCCCGCAGCGGGCCAGTGTCAAGAGCTTGAGCGACCACGGACCTCTCGCGACCACAACTCAGCCAGTAGCCAAGAACGGGTCCGCGGTACCATGGAAGAAGGGTATCTTCGAAATTTCGAGGATGCGTCACACTCAGGAGAGGAAGATCATGAAGGCACTCGTCTATCAGGGCCCTGGGCTCAAGGAATGGAAAGAGGTTCCAGAGCCCACTATTATCACTGCGACCGACGTCATCGTGAAGATCGATACAACCACCATTTGTGGCACCGATCTGCACATTCTCAAGGGGGATGTTCCGGCCGTCGAGGTGGGGCGCATCCTCGGACACGAGGGAGTCGGCACCATCACCGAGGTCGGCAGTGCCGTCTCGAGCCTCAAAGTGGGCGACCAGGTGATCATCTCCTGTGTCTCGGCCTGCGGGCATTGCGACTTCTGCAAGAAGGGGGTCTACTCGCACTGCCTCGCCGACGAGGGCGCATCCGGCATCGGCTGGATCTTCGGACACCTCATCGACGGAACCCAGGCAGAGTTCGTGCGGGTGCCGTTCGCCGAAACCTCGCTGTATCTGCTGCCGCCCGGGGTGACCCCGCAGCAGGGAACCGTGCTCTCGGACATCCTTCCGACGGGCCACGAGATCGGCATCCAGTACGGCCACGTCAAGGCCGGCGACGTCGTCGCCGTTGTCGGGGTCGGCCCCGTCGGCCTCGCAGCCATCGCAACCGCAGGCCTTTACGGCCCCTCCCGCGTTATCGCCATCGACCTCGACGCCAACCGCGTCGAGCAGGCCAGAAAATTCGGCGCCACCGACACCATCGTTTCCAGCGACGCGGACTGGAAGGAGCAGGTGATCGCACTCACGGACGGGCTCGGAGTCGACGTCGCAATTGAGGCAGTCGGAATACCGCAGACCTTCACGATGTGCCTCGACATCGTTCGACCCGCCGGGCATGTCGCCAATATGGGGGTGCACGGCAAGAGCGTCGATCTCCCGCTGCAGGACCTCTGGATCTCGAACATCAACATCAGCATGGGCCTGGTCAACACAAACACCCTCGGAATCCTGCTCAAGCTCGTTGCGCAGAAGAAAATCGTGGCCGAGAACTTCATCAGCCACACCTTCGCGCTCGAGGACATCCTCGAGGCCTACGACGTGTTCGAGCGGGCTGCGGAGACGAAGGCGCTCAAGGTCATCATTAACGCCTGAGCCGGGCGACGGAATACCAAAGTGCTTGAGCCTAGCGGGAATTTACTCAGCTAGGACGACGTCGGTTGTGGCTTCTTCAGTTGGGCGGTCACGGTTTCAATCGGTTTGTTTACCCAAGTCGTGCCCGGCAGGGCAAGACACCCAGTGAACGTCACTGACTGACTCGCGAGTGCGTCGCGATATCTCGAAGCTGCGCTCGTGAGTCGGCACCGCGATGAGTGTGAGGGTCGTTGCACAGCTCGCCAGCGTGTCGACCTCCAACGCCTACCGCCTCAACACCCCGAGCATGCCCGCCTCGGCAGCCGGCGTACGGGCCAGGCGAGTGTCACTGTTCGCGCAACAGATTCGTGTCATGGTTGTGCCAGTAGCTTGCGCCGAGTCGGCGTAGCCCCTCGTCAATGCTCACCGCGGGCGACCAATCCAACGCTAAGCGTATGTCACGTTGATCGAACCAGTGCGCCGTGGAGAGCTGCTCGGCAAGAAAGCGTGTCATGGGCGGCTCGTCGGCCCCAGGACGCACGGCCCATACCCGTTCGACTACGGTGCCCACGGTGCGCCCGAGTCCGGCAGGGATGCTCCATCGCGGAGGCCGCACGCCAGCCGCGAGGCAGATGGCCGCCAGTATGTCGCCGACCGGGCGCGGCTCACCATTTGTCAGAACGTAGGCTTTGCCGTGCGCGACGTCGGCGCGGTGCAGCGCTGCGACGATTCCGGATGCTGCGTTGTCGATGTAGGTCGTATCGATGAGAGCGGTGCCACCATTGAGCAGGGGCAGACGTCCACGGCGAGCTCGGTCGACGATTCGGCCGATGAGCTGGGTGTCACCCGGACCCCAGACGATGTGTGGACGGATGGCGATGACGTGCATCGCGGCAGAATCGCGGGCGAGCGCAAGCAACTCTGCCTTCGCCTTGGTACGCGCGTATTCGCCGCGTGCACGCTCGGGCGACGCAGGTTCGGCGCCGACACCTGCCAGCGCGGAGCCTGCGTGCGCGACCGACGGTGACGACACGTACACCAGGCGGGATACCCCCGCGGCTTCGGCTGCCCCGAGCACTGACCGCGTCCCTTCGACGTTGACAGAGTGGAACTCGCGCGCGTCGCCGGCGAGCGACACCTTCGCCGCGAGGTGGATGACGCCCTCCGCGCCATCGATCGCGCGCGCGACGTGATCCGGATCGGTGATTGAGCCGAGGATGTCGGTGGCGCCATCCACCCCGGACGGTCGTCGTTGCAGAGTGCGCACCTCATGCCCGGCGGCGATCAGCTCGGCGGCGACGGCACCACCGAGGAACCCGGAAGCTCCGGTGACGAGTACGATCACGGTGCGGTCGGCTTCCCACCGGCGAGGAGACGCTCGGCCCATTCGGATAACCGTGATCGGTCGATCTTGGAGTTGTGGCGGATATCGGTCGGAAGCTGGGGCACGGCGAGCACCGCGACGAGCGGGAGCGCCGTGCTCGCGCGCACGGCCGTCGTCAGCTCCGGACTCGCAAGCCCGGGTCGGCTGGTCGGCGGGACCGTTTCGACGACCGCGACGGCCTGTCGCAGCCGGTGCGGGCCGACGCCGACGACGGCGGCACGGCGCACGGCCGAGACACCCTCCACGTCCTGCTCCGCACCGACAGGCGCGATCGGACCCGTTGCTGTCACAATGACGTGTGGCAGCCGGCCTTCGACCCATAAGCGGCCGAGGTGGTCGAGGTGGCCGACGTCGCCGGTGCGATGCCAGCGCGCTAGCGGAGCATCCATGTCGGATTCGGTCTCACGAGTAGCGGCGCGATCTGTCAGCCACAGCCGGTCATAGTGATCCTTCAGATGCGGCGCCGAGACCACGATCTCCCCGAGAACGCCGGGCTGAGAACTCGGTGCACCCGCCGCTGCCCCCTCCACATCGAGTGCGCTGATGTGCACTCGGTTCGCGCCGATCGGCGCACCCACGCACACGCCAGCGTTGGTTTCACCGGCGGCGGAGCGGATCCCGTCGAGCGTGATGTCAGTCACTAGGAGGCATTCCGTCATGCCGTAGGGCGAGTGCGGGGTCGCGTTCGGCATGAGTGCACCCGCCGAGGCGAGCAGTCCCGCGCCGATTGGCGCCCCGGTGGAAAGGAAGGTGCGCACGCGCTCAAGTTCGCCGTGGTCCCGTTGTGTGAGATCACCAGCTGTCGCTACGACGTTGAGAATTGCCGCGGGGGAGAGGAACACCATGCTGGCCCCGGATTCCCGCACTGCGGCGGCGACAGCTTTCGCGGTGAGGGTGCGCGGAGAAGAGACATCCATATCGGGCGTTACCGACCGCGTGCCGAGCGCCGGACCCAACAGGGCAAACGGCGCGAACCCCGTCACGAGCCCGGTGTCGGCGGTCACTTCGAAGTGACTCGCGAGCACGTCGCGGAGGGCGGAGAGTTGACTGTGGCGGTACACGACACCCTTGGCAGGTCCTGTCGACCCCGAGGTGAAGAGGATCGCAGCCTCATCCTCGGACCGTGGTGGCGTCGGGACGGATGTGCCAGCGCCGATCGCGATGACGTCTTTGAGACTGTAGGAGACGCGGAGTGCCGCGGCCGAGACCCTCGGCAGTCGCGCGGTGGAGATGCGCACCCCCGGCCAGCCCAGCGCCCGCGCGGCGATGAGGCCGGGCACCTCGCCGATGACGAAGTCGGGCCACGACCCGCGCACCGCACGGGTGAGTCCCTTGACTCCCAAACCTGCATCCGCGACGACCACGACAGCGCCGATTCGCAGGCAGGCGTAGACCACGGCCGTCAGGGTTGGACCCGGCGGGATGAGCAAGGAGACCCGCTGACCTTTGTGCACGCCGATGGCGGAGAGGCCGGAGGCAATCTGGCGCACCCGGTCACTGAGTTGCCGCCAGCTGACCTGTAGAGGGCCGCCTCGTCCCCGCGTTGACATATCGATGACGGCAGTCGCGGTGTCGTCGCGGCGTTCGTCGAGCCTGTGCCAGAGCGGCCGGAAGTGCGGATATTCCGGCTCTGAGGACGCCTGCGAGATCGATTTGCGTGGCGGGGTCGAGGCAGATTTCGCCAGGCGATCGGCGTTGTCACTGAGCCACGCCAGCACCGCGTTGGCATAGGGGCCGTCCTCGGCGACGAGGTGGCCCGCACCCTCGAACCGGTGCACATCGGCTTGGGGTAGTCGGTCGATGAGGTCGTCGAGGTAACGGTCGCCGAAGATCGGATCGCGCGGACCCCACAGCATGAGAGCCGGAAGGTCGAGCTCCGCGACACCCGCGGCGATCCGCTCGAGTTCGCTAAAGCTCTCGTGGTGCGAGTCGACCGGAATATCGGCGAC
Source organism: Rhodoglobus vestalii (assembly GCF_006788895.1). NCBI lineage: Bacteria > Bacillati > Actinomycetota > Actinomycetes > Micrococcales > Microbacteriaceae > Rhodoglobus > Rhodoglobus vestalii. Next base: position 349,383 of record NZ_VFRA01000001.1, on the reverse strand, counting down.
AAAGCCGCCAATCCCCTGGCGACGGGCCCCCGAGCGGTACGGCGCACGGTACGCATCCTTAACTGCCGCGTTGAGCGCGGGCGAGGCGAGTGCAAGCGTCGTATCCACGAACGCGGTGGTATGAATGGTGGATGCTGCGAGCATCCCCCTAGCGCCGGCAAGCCGCAGCGCCGCGGGGATCGGCACACCCTCCGGATGATGCACGGCCGTGTTCAGCAGCATGACCCCGGCAAGCTGCGACGGGTGGTCAACGGCCCAGCCGAGTGACACGACGCCGCCCCAGTCGTGACCGAGCGAGATAACGGGACCAGTAAGGGGGAGTGCGTCGGTGAATGCCGCGAGATCCGCGACCCGCTGCACGAGTGGACGATGGATGCCGGAGCGCTCCGAGTAGCCCATATCGAGCTGGTCCACGGCGACGATACGCCAGGCCGGCGACCCGGACTCCGCGGCCTGCACCGATTGCGTGATCAGGTCGCGCCAGAGGTATGACCAGGTCGGGTTGCCGTGGACGGCAAGGATCGTGCCCAGAATGGGTACGCCGAGGCGACCCAGTTCGTCGCCAGTGTCGAGATAGTGCCATTCGCGGCGTAGCCCCTCATCCGCACCGCCACCGGGCACAGCGGTGATGCGACTGAAGCGCTGATCGAGTCCGGGCAGGTCGAGCGGGGGACGAGAGGCCCGTCCAGTCACGACACGACCACCCTCAGCATGTGGTCACCACGCGAGTTCCATCATTGCGGTGTTGAGACCGGAGCCCACGCCCATGAGGAGAACACGGTCACCCTTGTTGAGGGTCTCCTGTGCTTCGACAAGGGTGATGGGAATGGAGGCGGGTCCGACATTGCCGAATCGGGGGTAGGTCGTCGGGACGCGATGGCGGTCTAGTTTCGCCGCCTTGATGATGGCATTCGTGTGCACGGACGAGACCTGGTGGGTGACATACATATCCATCGATGACCAATCCCATTCCACGGATGCCTCTTTCCACGCCGAGACGACCAGATCGAGGCCCCCTTTTAGGAGTGCTTTCGCATCGGTGAACATGCCGTCGACGCTGCCGACGCAGAGGTCATGGAACTGTGTCGCAGCCCGCGTGACCCCGCCAAGGATCGGATGCCCGGAGGGGTGTTCGTCGGTGCGGCCAAGGACCGCAGCAGCCGAGCCAGAGCCGAGTGTGAGCGACGCGAATTCACTCATGAACCCGTCACGATCGGAGTCCTGCTTCAGCAATCGGTCGATGGTGTTGACCTGGAGCTCGTCAGCATCCTCACCATTGACGACGATGGCGTACCTGATTTGGCCCGATTCGATCATGCTCGCCGCGAGGTTCATCCCACTCACGAAGCCGAGACACGCATTCGCGACATCGAAGTTGACGGCAGAACTGGGCAGGTCGAGCCCGTGATGCAGGCGCACAGCTACGGACGGCTCCAAGTGCTTTCGGCTGACGGAGGTGTTAATGAGAAGCCCCACCTCGGACGGATCGACGCCCGCCTCTGCCAGGGCGCGTCGCCCTGCCGACACTGTGGCATCGTCGGATGATTCCCCGGGCCCCCAATTGCGGCGTTCGAGCACACCAGCCACCCGCTGCAGGAGCCCGCTGGGCAGATCAAGACGCGAAAACGCCGCCGCGAGTCGCGTTTCGATGTCGGCGGACGTCGTCACCCGGCTGGGTAATGTACTCGCGACCGACAACAGTGAGACGTTGTCGAAGCGGGTGTTGGCATTTCCGGCCACGGAACCTCCGTCGAGAGAGCCAGGCAGGCTCGTTAATCAAGAGGCTTAGTTTACGCCAGTCGGCGCAGCCCCGGCGACGCAGGCCGGCAGCCACCGCGATGCGAGACGCTCCGCAAATGCGGAGCAAGCCCGGAAGACGCTCGGTAAGCGTCAGTATCTACTCCCGGGCATCGATCGACCCGGCGTCTGACTGCGCAGAACCATCAGACGCAGACGCAGACGTCTCGGGCTCAGGCACGTGCGGCTCAGGGTCGGCGATGATCTCGGGGGAGAGCATCCATCGCTTCATCAGGGCAGCTTCTGCGGCCATAATGCCCAGCACGACGCTAGCGCCCGCGAGGATGAGCAACAGTACAGGCCCCAGGTCGTCAGCGGGCGGCAGTATTGCGCCCGACTCGGTCTGCCAGGGCCACAACGCCCGAAGCGAGCCGAGCATGAGGCCCGTCATGATGACGAGGGTGATGCGGCGCCGGTTATGCAGCAGCCATTGCAGTGCCGAGACGAAGAGCCCCAAGCCGACGATGGCGCCGAGAATGAACGTGCCGAGGTAGGCGAAGTTGCGGTCGTTGACAGCAGCGAGAGTTGGCGCATACATGCCGACGATCAGTAAGACGTACGACCCCGAAACTCCCGGGAGTACGAGCGCGCAAATCGCGAAAGCCGCCGCGACCGCCACAATGAGCAGCGTCGGCTCGGCCTCGCCGGCACGCGGCAAGCCAGTGAGAGCAAAAGTGAGGGCGGCCGCAAGAAGGCCAATCAGTATTTCTTGCGGCGTCCACCGGCCACCCACCATGCGCGCTGGCACGATGAGCGAGGCGGCAATGAGACCGGCGAAGACTGCGCGTGTGCCCGCCGGGTATGCCTCAAGCAGCGGTGCAAGCAGAGCTGCCCCCACGACGATTGCCAGAAGCATGCCGATACCGATGGGCAACACGACATTCCATCGCACCGAATGAAAGTGTGCGGAAGCGAGGGATAGTCCGCGGCCACGGATGCCGTCGCCGATCGTGCGGGCCACTCCGCGCGCAAGGTGTCCGGCACCGTCAATGAGCGTCTCGTAGACGCCGACGAGCAGTGCGATCGTGCCGCCACTGACTCCGGGAACAATCTCGGCGAAACCGATAAGGGCGCCGCGGGAGGCGTCACCGACACTGCGTATGACGGGGTGAAGTCGGGTCATTACGTACTCGTTTTCGTGTTGGTGGCTTTTCGTGCCAGCCGTGGTCGTCAGCCCCGTTGATGCGGGTCTCAATCTTTGGTCGCGTGTGGCGGAATTTCTCAACACTGCGCAGACAGGTTCTCAGTTTAGGTGGCGACTAATGGCACTGCTGCGCGAGAGCATACTCGCCGCACATTCGAAGCACAAAGACGATGGCTGCCTGATTCCTGAACGCGAGTGAAATGGAAGAATTGATGTCTGATATCGAGAACCCTTCCACCGATCTTCACGCAGATGGCCCTGACGTTCACAACATCAAAGACCCGACCGATTTCGGTAAAGGGATGTGGTCATATCTCACTGGCAGGAGCGCTGTCACCGACGATAGCTTTGTCGACCTGACAATAGAGGCGCCCCGAGATGTTGGTCCGGATGCCCCGCGTGCCACTTGGAAGCTCAACGAAACTCTGAAGATCAACACCAGCGAGGGCTTCGGCAGCGAACCGCTCGCCCCGTAGCCATGAGCCCGTCAACCAGGCTCGATATGGATCTGGAGTTCTCTCGCGCAAAGCCGGCCGACCCAACTGCTGTGCTCGCTGGCGAAGCCTCGCCTAGCATCGATCAGATAAACGGCACGATCACCGCCAAAAGCCTTGAGATTGAGGTATATCCCAGCACCCCTGCGTTTTTCGTGCAATCGGGAACCATGAAACTCAAAGACATTCGCGGTATCGCCGTAGCGCTGTGCGAGCGCGGGCTCACCGTTTCTCATTCGGGCCCCGGCGGACTCATTGCGAAGCTCAGGACTGTGCGTCAATCCGTCACCCAGCGTTTACTCACCGGTTGGGCATATATCGAGCTCGGCAGTCGCAACGCCCTTGCCCCGCTGCTGAAGCGTCCCAACGCCAAAACGGCGACAACTTTGGCGAAAGATCACCACCCTGAAGACGATTACGTCCTGCACTCATTGGGTGACATCGGTGGCGGGTCACGGCCGTTCTCGGGTCAAGACCCCCACCAAAGAGTGCGGCGCACGAGGGCCTGGATGGAGATGGGCGAACGGCGAGCCGGATTCTTCCGCGAAGAGTACTCCGACCACGGTCGCGCCATGGTGGTGGATCCGGCGGTGAAATGGGGCACCAAAAACCGTAGCAAAGTCGTCGCAACCAAACCCAGCCACCGGAGACACCGCCGGCTTGACGCGCCACCGCGGGAGCGGAATTTGTAGCGTAACGCAATCGTAAGACCGATCGTTCAGAGCAACGGTCGGTTCGTCGATTCACGAAATCGCAGCACGTTCTGAACAAATGGTGAACGGCTTTCCGTGTCGCCCTCGAGCCTGCGGAGAAGAAAATCGACGGCAGCCTTTGCGGTGGCCTCGGGCACAAGATCGACAGAAGTGATCGGCGGAGTGCTGTTTCTGGTTTGCTCAGAATCTGAACCAGCAACAATCATGATATCCGCAGGGATGCGATAGCCCGCCTCTTGCAGGCGCTCCTGCAGGCCAGCCGCGTGGCGCCCAGTAAGACAGTAGATTGCGTCAGGCAGATCCTGCTCACCCGCCAGTGCGGCGGCCAACATGATTTCGGCCACAGCGCGCCCGCCAGCTTCACCCGAGCGTTCATCTTGGTGGTAAACCAATTCGTCGTATCCCAACTCCGCCGTCCATCGACGGTAGGCCAGATCGCTGTCGGCATTCCACGCATTCGAGTCGGTGCCGGTAACGAGGGCGATACGCTTCGCGCCCCTGTCAACGAGCGCGTTCACAACTGCCCGACCGTCGGTCGACGTGCCAGTTTCGACCCAGTCGCGGAATTCTGGCCGCTCAGTGTCCCGCCCCACGGTGACTATAGGAATGTCATTACGATTCAGCAGCGCGATCAAGGGATCGTTGGCAACCGGATCAGAAATGATGAACCCGTCGACCGCAAGGGCGATGCCGGGCAAGGCGCCCGCTGTGGGGTCGCGCACAAGCATCAGGCCGAATCCGTGGTCAAGCGCTTCGACTGCAGCGGCACCAGCAAAGCGCATGAAATAGTCCACACCCTCCGGCTGGTACGAGTCGAGATCTTCGAGTGGGCGGATGACGAGACCGATTACGCCCAGTGGATTACCGCGCAATCCCCGAGCAATCGCATTGGCGCTATAGCCGATCTCTTTGGCGGCAGCGATAACACGCTGCCGCGTTGCGTCGGCAACAACCCCCTTCCCATTGAGTGAGTGGGAGACCGTTGTGATAGAGACACCGGCGTGCTTGGCAACCTCATGAATTGTGACTCTGTGTCGACTCTGTCGGGGCATGCCCGAATGTTACCCCTTGGTAACGGGTTTTGAAATCTATGAAACGCGCTTGCCCAAAACGTTTTGGCTAGCTACAGTCACAACAACGTCATGGTGCTCGCACCTCCACCAAATGACCAATAGGAGCATTTCAATGAAGAAGAGCGCACTAGCTTCCGCCGTCGTTCTCGCGCTTGCCCTCACCGGCTGCGTGGCGACCGACACAGATGCACAGCAAGATGGATCAGGTTCTGACGAGCTGGCATTCACCACGCCACCCGCCGTGGGCGAACTAGATCTCGCAACGTGGAACCTCCCGTTCGGTGAACCAGCATCGCTGGACCCGATCAAGGCCTTCAACTACCCAGAGAACACGGTAGTGGCCAACCTGTGTGAAGGGCTCATGCAGTTGCAGCCCGATTACACCATTGAGCCCAATCTGGCCGAGAGCGTCGAAACTCCAGATTCGACCACCTACATCTACACGATCCGCGATGGCGTCGAATTCTGGAACGGCGATCCACTCACCGCAGAAGACGTTGTCTACAGCCTGAGCCGTCACTTGGATCCCGAAGAGGGAAGCTACTGGGCTGGTGACGTCGTCGGCAACATCGCGTCGATCGAGAAGACCGGAGACCGTGAAGTTACGGTCAAACTCACGGACCCTGATGTCACCTTCAACTCCTACCTAGTGTCGCCGATCGGCAACATCGTTCAGAAGTCTCAGCGCGAGGAAGCCGGCGAAGATTACGGCAACCCGACTGGCCTCGTCATGTGCACCGGTCCTTTCTCGATCGGCGACTGGGACCAGGGTCAGTCGATTTCGCTAATGCGCAACGACAACTACTGGAACGCCGACAAGATGGCCAAGGCCGCCCAAGTCGACATCAATTTCATTGTTGATTCAGCAGCCATTTCGAGCGCATTGAGCACCGGTGCTATCGATGGTTCTTACGACGTGCCGCTTGGCTCAGTGCCCACCCTAGAGAGCGCCAGCAATGGCACGCTCTACCTCGGTAGTTCACTGCAGGTCATGGCGATCATCGGAACCGGCAACGGTGCATTTGCTGATCCAGCAGTACGCCAAGCACTCATGATGGCAACCGACCGCCAGGCAATCGCCGACACCGTATATGAAGGTACTGCGCAACCGTCGAAGTCACTGGTTCCGAACAACGGGTGGTCGTACGGCGACGACGTATTCACGAGTGAACGCGACGACCTGCGATCAGCCGACGTAGACATCGAGGGTGCTAAGAAGATGCTCGAGGGTGCGACAGTGGACCTCGATCAGACAATCAGTATCGTCTACCCCGCAGAGCGTGGCTACTACGCCGACATCATCTCCGAGATCGCCAATGGCGGGCGCGAGATCGGCCTCGCTGTTGAGCCAGTAGGAGTACCCAGCGCCCAGTTCGGTGCTTTCTTCTCTGACCCCGAAGCTCGTGAAGGTAGCGATGCTTTCGTGACCGCGAACTACATGGATGTTCCTGATCCACTTGCTTTCCTTCGCGGCATTGTTGGCCCGGAGGGTTCGCAGAACTTCAACGGCTACGACAATTCCGAGGTCAACGCACTCATCAACGAGGCAGAAGCGACAGCCGACGACGACGAACGAGCAGGACTCGTCAACGAGATCCAAACGATCGTCATGGAAGATCTGCCGTGGATCCCGATCGTCGACTCAGCAGTTCGACTATTCATGAACGAGCGAGTCACTGGCGTGCCAGCATCTTTCGTCTACCTCTATTACCCGTGGGCCGCTGACCTAGGTGCCTCCGGAAACTGATTGACCAGCAGCAGTGAGGGTGCACTAGAAGGCACCCTCACTGCTGCTGCCACCACAACGTACTGTCACCAAAAGGGGTGCCATTCCAGTGATGTTCATCATACGGAGACTCTTCGCGCTCATCGGCGTGCTCATCGTGTCGAGTTTTCTTGTCTTTGCCGGGATGTATGCAGCCCCGGGCAGCCCAGAAAAATTTCTTGTACAGGGTCGCACCGTCTCGCCCGAAGTTCTCGCCGCGATCCGCAAGCAGTACTCGCTCGATGACCCCTTCCTTGCACGCTTCTGGAACTGGCTCACCGGGGTACTGCAAGGAAACTTTGGGCAATCGCTCGTAAACCGTCAAGACGTGGGCGACTTGCTCGCCACCCGACTGCCCACCACAATCACTCTCGTCGTGATGGCCGCCATCCTGATCATGGTGCTTGGAGTAGGGCTCGGTATCGTCGCCGGTACCCGCGACGGCCCGCTCGACAAGATCATCCTCCTCGGGTCGAACCTCGGCTTCGCCGTCCCCACCTTTTTTGCCGCCCTCATCCTGATGAGCATCTTCAGTGTCGGGCTCGGCTGGTTTCCTGTCTTCGGCTCCGGCGACGGCTTTCTCGACCGGCTCTGGCACCTCACCCTGCCGGCCCTCGCGCTGGCGCTGCCTTCCATGGCGGTCGTCGCGCGCATCACCCGCACCTCCATTCGGGAAGAGCGTGGCTCCGAGCACTCAATCATGGCCATGGCACGCGGCGTACCGAAACGGCTCGTGCAGCGCCGACACGTGATCCGCAACTCGATGCTCCCCGTGAGCACAATCGTCGGAGTGCACATCGCCGGACTCATCGCTGGTGCCTTCGTCATCGAATACGCCTTCACCCTGGATGGCATTGGCACGCTACTGATCAACGCCGTGCAGACCAAGGACTTCGCTGTCGTGCAGGCAATCGCCATCATCCTCGTGGCCGCCTTTGGCCTTATTAATCTTCTAGTTGACCTGCTGTATGCGGCGATCGATCCGCGCGTGAGAACACGAGGTGAAGGATGATTCGCATCAAGACGCTGCTTGGCCCGATCGGCATAGCCGCAGCAGCCCTATTCAGTGTGGTCGTTCTTGGAGCATTATTCGCTCCCGTGCTCGCGCCCTACGATCCCACAATTGGTTCCGTGACCAATCGCTTCCAGGGATTCAGCATTGATCACCTTTTGGGCACTGACCAAGCTGGTCGTGACATCTTCTCCCGACTGCTGTTCGGTGCGAGATCAGCGTTGCTCGGCCCAGTCATTGTCGTGACAATCACGGCAGTGTTCGGTACTGGACTCGCGCTGATCAGTGTCTGGTGGGGTGGGATTGTTGACTCATTTATCAGTCGCCTGCTTGACCTGCTCTTCGCGTTCCCCAACCTGCTGCTCGCGATGCTCGCCATCGCCGTATTTGGCCCGAGCCTGACGACCGCGGCCCTCGCGCTCTCGATCGCGTACATTCCGTACACCGCCCGCGTCATCCGGAGTATGGCGCTTCGCGAACGGAACCTTCCGTATATTCGCTCCCCACAGCTGCAGGGAATCTCGGGGGTTGTCATCACCGTGAGGCATCTTGTGCCAAACATCGCCCCGCTGGTCGTGACCGGGGCCACCATCAACTTTGGTTTCGCGATGATCGAACTCGCGGCACTCTCGTTCCTCGGCCTCGGAGTGCAAGCACCCGATGCTGACTGGGGCCTCATGGTTGCTGACGGTCAGCAGTCGTTGCTGCGGGGTTACCCGGCTGAGAGCATGTTCGCTGGACTATTGATTGTGCTCACCGTCGCCTCGCTGGGGTATATCGGTGAACGACTCGGTGGGCGTGCTGCAGCGGGGAGGAAGTTCTGATGTTAGAGATTCGCGATCTGTGCATGACGATTGCCTCCGAACGGGCAGAGTTCGACATTCTGCGGAATGTATCGCTGAGCGTTGCCGCGGGTGAATCCGTGGGTCTTGTCGGAGAGTCAGGCAGCGGAAAATCGATGACCCTGAGATCCATTCTTCGAATTGAACCGAGCAACGCTACTGTCACCGGGAACATTACGTTCGCCGGTGCAGATGTGCTTTTTCTGGAGGGCGAGGCTTTGAGGCGGATGCGATCCACCGACGTATCGATGATCGCCCAGAACCCGCACGCGGTATTGAACCCCGTGCTTCCCATCGTCAACTACCTGATCGAAGGTATGCATGATGCGCAGGGGATGCCCAAGGGCGCGGCGCGGTTGCGCGCCGGTGAACTGCTCGAGCAAGTAGGTATCGACGGTGTTGACCGGGTGCTCGGCTCCTACCCTCACCAGCTGTCTGGCGGGATGCTGCAACGTGTCGTTATCGCGGGAGCGATCGCCGGTAAGCCGAAACTCATGTTGGCCGACGAACCGACCACAGCGCTCGACGTCACCACGCAGGCTGAGGTGATGGCGATTCTCGATGAATTCCGCCGCGACCTCGGCATGGCCATGCTCTACGTAACGCACGATCTGGATCTGGCCGCGGCAGTCTGCGACCGCATCAGCGTCATGAAAGACGGTCAGATCGTTGAAACCGGAGTACCGGAACAACTGCGCGACAACCCTCAGCATCCCTACACGCGGCAGCTGATGGATGCGCGACCCGCCGGAATCATTCCGCAAGCGACAGTGCCGTCACAGACAGCATTATCAGAGCCCGACGTGAACGAAGGAGAGTCCGAATGAGCACACCGGCAATCGTCGTGGACGGGCTGACCAAGATTTTCAGCGGCCACGGGCGGCATAAAGTCACCGCGCTCGACAACATCTCCTTGACAGTTGAGCGCGGCTCCTGTCTCGCGGTTGTCGGCGAATCGGGTTCAGGAAAAACAACGCTCGCCCGAATCATCGTGGGACTCGAAACCGCCGATTCGGGAACCGTGATGTTGAACGGAAATCCCGTCGCCGAGCGTGCAAGTCGGCGCGAGTTGCATCGACGTGCTCGCGAGATTCAAATGGTCTTTCAAGATCCGCAGAGTTCGCTCAACCGACGGCTTCGCGTCAGCACCGCCGTTGATGAGGTGCTGCGTGCACACACCTCACTGAATGCTCGCGCGAGACGCGACCGCTGCGTTGAACTTTTCGAACAGGTTGGCCTTAAACCCCGTCAGCTCGACGCGCTACCCGGGGAACTTTCTGGTGGGCAGCGGCAGCGCGTGGCGATCGCACGAGCCCTCGCGGCGGATCCCTCGGTCATTGTGCTCGATGAATCCGTTGCCGCCCTCGACGTCACGGTGCAGGGGCAGATTCTCAAGCTTCTCGCCGAGCTGCGGGCTGCCAAGAACTTGAGTTACGTCTTCATCACCCACGACCTCTCGGTTGTGCAACTGGTGGCCGACCAGATTGTGGTCATGCATCGCGGTGCGATCGTGGAGCGGGGAGCGACAGCCGAAGTTCTTAGTAACCCGCAGCACGCCTACACCCAGCTTTTGCTCGCGTGCGCACCTCGACCGGGGTGGAAACCGCAACGCGGCCTCATTCGCGCGTTCAGGGAGAAGATCGCTTCATGATCGACTACGGCCCTGAGATCATCCGAATCGATTCGACCGATGCCCACGAGCGTGGGCTCCAACGAGGGTCTGCGCTGCGCGGCACCCTCGCCGACGGAGTGCGCATCTATCTGGCGCTCTTCGCGCAGGCTGGCATTCACAAAGACGCGGTTCGGAGTAACGCAGAACAGTCGATCGAGAGCGCCCGTCACTGGTGCCCCAGCCTGGTCGAGGAGATGCGTGGAACAGCCGAAGGCGCTGGTCTCGAACTGTGGCAGATCGCCGCCCTCAATGCGCGCACCGAGATTTTATCTTCTGCCGCCGGGGCACGACCCGGAGAATGTTCGACGATCGTGAACACTCGTAATGCCCCCGTTGGCGCACAGACGTGGGACTGGCACGACGAGCTATCCGACCACTGGCACCTACAAGATGTTCACGGCAATATCCGCAACTTTGTTGGTCTCACTGAGCACGGCATCCTGAGCAAGATCGGGATCAACGATGCCGGCGTTGGCATCATGCTCAATATTCTGGGGCATCAAGATGACCGGCCCGACGGCGTCCCCGTGCACTTGGTCGCGGCGCGAATTCTGGCCGAGGCGTCAACGCTCGGCGAGGCGGTCTGCATTCTTCAGTCAGCGCCGGTGAGTACGTCTAGTGCGATCACGGTGGTGAGCCCGGACGCTGCTGTCATCGTGGAGTTGAGTCCGCATGGAGCGGTCGTGCTCACGCCCCACGACCACGTGCTGTTGCACACGAATCACTTTCTTGACGAGCATCTTGGTCGCGGTGAGAAGCCTGGGCTCTACGACCCCGACTCTCAGCTTCGTTACGGTGTTCTGGCTGGTCGCGTGGCGGATTCACCACTCCCGATGCTGGCAAGCGATTTGGTTCCTTATCTAGTTTCCCAACCGGGCGATGCCGCGGAACTGTGCTGTGTTCCGCAGCCCGGAGCGCTGTTAGGCGATCGCTGGGCGACGTTGGCAACGATCACCCTTGATGCCGTAGCACGGCAAATGACGGTGTCGGTCGGCACTCCCCGCGATGCGCCAAGCGTGCCGCTCGTCACACTGGTAGCGGAGTAAGCGCAAGCTTCTTTTCCTATCGTGTCTCGCGAACTTGAGGCGAGGGTTTGCCCATCAGATGCCGGTTACCCTAGAGGGGTGAGTAAGGGCATCAGCTACCGGGTTCGGGAATTTCAGCAACGGGTGAGTCGTTCCCTCATCACTATGGCTGGGGGAGCCCTGCGTTCAAACAATGCGCCCACTCAGCTCATTTCGATTCCGGGGAGTGAGCAGCAGCTATCCCAGCGACACGCACGGTCAGTCATCGACCTGTGTTTGCGCGCCGGCGAGGCAATGCTGGCGACAGGAGCATCCGCGGCTGACGTAGTCGCTACCGTGCTTCGCATCAGTACCGCGTATGGCGTCAGCGGAATGCACGTCGACATCACCTTCACCTCGCTCACCGTCTCGGTGCATCGGGGGATGAACGAAGACCCGATGTCGATCATGCGCATCGTGAAAGTGCGCACCATCGACTACACGCGGCTGCAGAACGTGTACTGGCTGATCGACCAGATCACCGGGCCGGATGGTCCCGGAGATGTGGATGAGACACGCGAGCAGCTTGGCGCGATTTTGACCACACCCCACCCGTACCGTCGCTGGGTGGTGACCGCGGGTAAAGCGATTCTGGCGGCAGGTGTCGTGGTGATCTTTGACGCGAGCTTTGTGCTGGTGCTTGTGGCGGCCGCATCCGCGGCTATCTCGGATCTCATGACGCGTCGTCTAGGGCTCTGGTCGGTTCCCGCCTTTTTTGCTCAGATGGCTGCCGCGGCGGTGACCACTGCGATCGCCGTGTTCATGTTTTGGCTTCGCTCGGTTGGCATCGAAATACCCGGATCGAACAGTCCGACCGTCATCGTCATCGCAGGCATCATCATGCTTCTTTCCGGCGTCGGGCTCACCGCGTCAGCCAGTGACGCGATCGGCGGCTACTACGTCACGGCAACTGCCCGCGGATTGGAAGTCATCATGATGACGCTCGGCCTCGCGGTCGGCATCTCGATCGTGCTGAGCATCTCCCTGCGCCTCGGAATCCCGGTGGCAGTGGGCGACTCTCTCGGAGAAAGTCGAAGCCTAATTTCTGGGATGGTCGGCTCTGCGATCATCGCCGTCGGCTTCGCCCTCACCTCATACGTGCGGCTGCGGCTGCTGCCGCTCATGGCAATCGGGGCCAGCCTCGTATTCGCCGTGTACTGGGTGGTGTTGCCATCGGCGCCTGAACCCGGGCTTGCTCCCGCCCTTGCCGGCACAGCTGCCGGCGTCATCAGCTACCTTCTCTACCGTTGGCTGAAAGTGCCAGAAGGCGCCACAAACATGGTAGGAATTATTGCCCTGCTCCCCGGACTCGCACTGTACCGAGGCATCTACGCGCTGATGGATTCCGAATTTGGAGTGAACGAAGCGCTGCCCGCAATGGTCATGGCACTAGCGACCGGCTTGGGGCTCGCTGCCGGCACAACAATCGGGGGGTTTGTTGCTCGACGAACCTTCGGATTCGACCGCTCGGCAATGCTGGCGCTGAGACGGTCGCGGACGCCGCGGTAATCATGGGCGCGCCTGGTAATGGAGCCGGACTGCAAATATGTCGTTCATTGAGGGGTTAGGCATGCAGTGAGCGGCCGCGCGGTGAGCTGAGAAGTCAGGATCGAAATGCAAAGAGGTGTAAATCGTGGAACCTCGTGTAGTCAACAAAGAAGCCGTCAAGCGGTTCGTCGTGCAGTCGACCCAAGCATCCGCACAGATCGAGCGTTGGAGCGTTCCTGCTGGTTATGTCCGCTCGCCTAAAGTTGAGCGGTTTCTCGCCGAGCGGCAACACCGGTCCTGATGGCGTTTGAGCGAGGACACGGTGAGACTCCCGTTCGCGGAGAGTAACTGGGTTCGGTGACGCCCCTTTGAACGGTGTGCTTTCGCTTCACCGTATGGGGTCAGTGGTTTTAGTTTAGGCAGCGGTGATATCTGGGAGGATCACCGCCTCGTCGATGACCTCGATGGGGTTGTTCACGGTGGTCGTCTCAAGTGTCGAGCTGGAGCATTGAGCTTGAGAGAAGTAGTGACCTCCGCGTCCAGATCCGCGCAGATTCGCGGCACCCCAGACTTCGAGCAAGGCAGACCGGTTGAGAGCCAGCGTGTGGTGTGCTTCGTGTGAGTCACTTTAGTTAGTGTTTATGGACGCGACGTTCGAGAACGCCGGTGGCGAGTATCCGAGCAAACGACTGCACTGAAAGGATCAAGATGGACGAGACGAAGCACATCCTCGTGTACTCCGACTCGCTCACGTGGGGGATCATCCCCGGGACTCGGCAGCGGCTCCCGTTCGACTCCCGGTGGCCGGGCGTGATGCACAAGGGGCTCAACGTCGACGGTGAGCGGATCCGCGTCACCGAGGATTGCCTCAACGGGCGGCGCACAGTCTTCGACGACCCGTACAAGCCAGGGCGCAACGCGCTCGCTGGCATCCACCAAGTCATCGAAGCGCAGTCGCCCCTCGACTGCGTCATACTCCTGCTCGGCACGAACGACTTCCAGTCGATGCATTCGCACAATGCCTGGCACTCGGCGACGGGTCTGGTGGCGGTCGTTAACGCCGTGCGTACTGCGCCGATCGAGCCGGGGATGCCGGTGCCGCCGATTCTCCTCGTTGCGCCACCGCAGCTCGACAACCCTCGCGGCCCCATCGGCCCAAAATTCTCCGGCGGGGATGTTGCCTCGCGCGGCCTCGCAGATGCGATCCGGCAGGTGAGTGTGGACACGGGGTGTGCTTTCTTCGACGCGAACGCCGTCACCACCAGCAGCACAGTCGACGGGGTGCACCTGGATGCCAACCAGCACGAGACGCTCGGGCGTGCGCTTACGCCCGTGGTCGCGGAACTGCTGCGGAGCGCGTAAGCGTGCAGTCGAGGTTGCGTCACCGCACGATCTTCAGACCATCGATTCTGAGCACGTCGGCGTATATACCTGCCATGCCCTCCGTCTTGGTTTTCGGTCGGCGCATTCACGTATTCGGTAGATAGCCTGAAGTGAAGCGAATAGTGTCCAGCGGGCAGAAGATCGGTCGACCGTTCTGGGTTTTCCGGAGCGCCAGCCATTAGCGCACGTGGACGAAGCAATTCCGTGTCCGTCATCGAGGTGTTTGCTACTACGCTCGCAGCATGGCTGATACGAAGCAGACGAAAACAATTGGTGAGCACTGGGTTGCGAGTGAGCTAGCCCGTCGTGACTGGGCACCAGCAATGACGCGTGACGGTCTGGAACGTACTGACATCCTCGCGGTCAAGACAACCGAGGAACGCCCGATGATCGAAGTTCAAGTCAAGTCAGCCCGCGGGTTGGATTCCCACGTGAATTGGCCTCTTGGCACGAAAGCTCAAGGGGCGCCGAAGAGCGATCGAGAATGGTTTGTGATGGTCTCGATCCACCCTGACAACAGCCGGCCGTTGAGTGGGTTTGTAGTACCTCGAGCACATGTTGCTGCTGCCGCTTGGATCACCCATATGCATTGGCTTACCGAGCCGGGCAGAAAACCAGGAAAGCGAAATGCTCCGGTATCGATGTCTCGGGTATACCGAGAGCAATTCGCAGGCTACGAAGGGCGGTGGGATCTACTCGACCATTCGGCCTATGAAGCTCCGGTCTTGCTTCCGGATGTGTTCCGGGAGTACGCAATGGGAGAACGTGTCGGGCTTCCCGACGAACACCCGTGGAAAAAATTGATGCCGGAGTGGTGACGTTTCTGCTCGTAACTAGCGCTCAATGAGCAGGGAGCGCAAGCGCGCCCGTGATGCTCCCGATACGCCAAGCTGGTCAAAAATCTCGTCAGTTCGCTCAGCAGCATCACGAACGATGGGCAGTTTGTCGAGCATCTACTCGTCAACTTCTTCAGGCGACCGGACTCGTTCAGCGGCGAGGCCGGGTGCAAGTTGCGTGACGCTCGCCATCGCGTGAACGGAAGCCGCGTAATCAGCTGCTACGGCATCCGGGGAGACTCCGGCATTGCCGAGGAGGAGGGCGCTGATCATCCCCGTGCGGTCGCGTCCTGCGCTGCAGTGCACGAGCGTGCCAGGTTGTGAAGCTGCAATTGCTTCGAGAGCTCCGCGTACCAAGTGGGGTTGGAGGCGCCAGTTGTGAGCCCAGTACTCCGGGGAGTCAAGGATGGGGGTGCAGACCCACATGAACTCGGCGTCGTCTTGATCTTCGGTCGGGGCGTTCACGATGGTGATGTCGGCGGCAGCTTCCGCTGCGGTTTCGGGGTCACCCTGTCCAGCACCGATTTCGTAAGCGCAACGGAGATCTACCACTGAGCTGAGGCCCCACTTGCGTGCCTCAGCCCAACCGGCCGCGGTTAGGCGTTCTCGGCGCGGACCACAGGCAATTCGCCCAGTCGCAGTGAAGCCTGTGATCGAAAGCGAAGTCGGCAGGCCACCCAAATCGCGGATGTTGAGGTAGCCATCCCAGTTGAGCTCATTCATGCGAGAAGACTAGGCGCCTATCTGCCCCGCCCGCTACGCGGAAGCAAGAGTAGCGAATGAGGAATGCAGGAAGATGTCCGAAACTTCAGATGACAAGGACCAACTGATGGTGGACGGCTGCGCACCTTCCACGGCGAAAAAATTGTCTTGCTCCACCACTGTTACAACAATAAGGCTGACCCCCTCAGATAAACGTTAGCAGCGTGAGATTGTGAAGGCGCGCAAGCTCCACGAACGTTGGAAACGGCAACGCACCAGTTGATGCTGTATGTGTTCAGCACATAATTTAGAGAAGAGTGAAGGAGCCGCCATGGCAAAGAAGGTCGCGGAGCTTGCGGATCGCGCGAAGACGACATGGCCCGACGACACTCCTTCGTTTGGCTGAGGCGCTGGGGCAGAAAATCACGCTCGTACCCGTCAAGCACTGAACATTTCGCGGGGCGGCAGCGGTCTGCGTCAGCCCTTCAGGGTCCTGTGGCGTGGGTTTGCTTGCGGAACGGGCCGAGCGCTTGAGGCGGCGTGGAAGGGCCAGTCGTTTGCTGCAAATCTCAGAACGTTTGATGAGTCACACGAGCACCCACCCCTCACCTACGAACACCCACGAACACCTCGAATCACGTGGCAGGCGACTCCGATAGGTTGGAACCATGCAGCGCGCTAGTCTCACACTCCGCCTTGTGATCCCCGCAATCTGGTTGGGGCTAATCATCGCCATCTCGTTCCTGGAGACACCGCTGAAATTTCAAGCACCCGGGATCACACTCGAATTGGGGCTCGGTATTGGCCGTCTGGTGTTCCCCGCCATGAACATGACGGCGCTCGTGCTGCTCGTGTTTCTGACTGCCGCGATGATCCGCCCACGCGCCTCGCGATCGCAGTGGGGACTGTTGATCGGGCTCTGGGTGGTGCTGCTGATTCAGGTGTTAGTCATCCGGCCGCCGCTCAATGCGCGAACGGATGCCCTGCTCGCCGGGCAGGAGACAGCCGGCTCGCTCTGGCACTACTTCTATATCGCGGCCGACGGAACCTCATTTGTGCTGCTAATCATTTTTGTTGTTGTGACGGCCCGACAGCTGATTCCGGTGACGGCGTCGAAGCGTGAACAGAAGCATCCTGAGCATTCTGCTTCTGCGTAGCCCGCCGACGGTTCCGCACACCCCAAATCGTTAGCGCAATCGCGGCCAGCAGGAGGATTGCGACAGCGTCGATGATGGGGTTTGCGAGCAGAGCGCCGCGTTGCTGAATCCACACCTGCACATCGGTGGGGATCAGGGTGGGCATGCTGACAAGACCGTTCGTGAACCAAAAGAGGGCGCCCACGCCAACGATGAGAGTTCCGGTGATGACCGAGGTGCTGTGCAGTTCGCGCCCCAGCACAGTAAACGTTCGTCCTCGTAACACTCGGCGCCCGCGAGCGCTCATCTTTTGCCAGAGGGCCGCGATGATAACCAACGGCACCACCATCCCGAGCCCGTAAACGGCGAGCAGCGCACCGGCATTCCAGAGGTTGCTTTGACCGAAGGCGAGGGTGAGGATTGCGCCGAGGATGGGCCCGGCACAGAACCCGGCGACACCGCCGACAGCACCCAACAGGAGGGTTCGCAGCAGCCCGGTGCGGGTGGATGCCGACTCCTGCAGTTTGGACGCTCCGGGGAGCATCCGGGAAAGATCGAAACCAAATCCAAAGATTTGGGCGATGCCGAGGATGACAAGAACGACGGCCGTGATGGCGATGATGAGACCGCGCTCCGAGATGAGCAGCGCCCCCAGCGCCCCCAGGCCAAGACCGAAGGGAACGAGGGTGACGGCGAGCCCAATATAGAAGACTGAGCCGTGGACGAGCAGCTGCATCTTCGTTCCCACGGTGGAGGCGAAGAAGGCGGGCAGCAGGAGCGCACCGCACGGGCTGAGGAGCGCCAGCATCCCGCCGAGGAAGGCGGTGAGTAAGCCTATCTCCACCTATTGACCGCTTTCGGCGTCGAGAAGAAGGCTATCGATGGTATCCACGAATAGTGCGGTTGGTTGGGCTCCGACAATAGGTTCTCCGTTAAGGAGGAAGGAGGGTGTGCCGGTCACACCGAGCTGGCGGGCTTCTTCAGCACGTTTATTGATCGTCGCGAGAACGGCGGGGGAGTTCAGATCGGCGACAAATTTTTCCGTGTCGAGACCCAACTCTGTGGCAACGGTGACGAGGGCATCGAGGCTCAGTTCTGCTTCTGAGCGGTGGGTTCCATTGGGGTAGAGGGCGTTGTGGTATTCCCAAAACTTCGACTGGAGTCCGGCCGCGTGGGCTGCGCGGGAGGCCCGATCGGAGGCTTCGCCGTACATGTTGATGTCGCGCCATTCGATGCGCAGATCTCCGGCCTCCGCATACTTCATCATCTCCGGCAACGTGCTCTGAGTCCATTTCGCGCAGAACTGGCACTGGTAGTCGGAGAACACCACGAGAGCGACCGGGGCATCGACAGGGCCTATTGCTTGAACATCTGAGGGATCACGGTATTCGAACTGGGTGAGGTCTGGCAGCTCAGAGGGCGCGGTCGCGCTGCCGTCGGCAGATTCGTTAACCGCAGTGGTGGCGGACTGCTCTGGTTGTGCTTGCACAATCACTGTGGCGAGCAACAGACCGGCGATCACGATGATTCCGCCCGGAACGAGCCAGCTCCGTACTCCACGTTTTGCCCTACTGGCGGGTTTTGCCTGCTCACTCATCGACGGTCCTCTCACAATACAATCGACTATCCAACATAGTCGACTATGCACGATAGTAAACCATCAGGCATAGTAGTAAGCATGAACCGGAACCGTCGTTGGCTTACCGCGGCCACAGAGTCCCTTGGATTGGCCGTTCAGGCCTTGCGCGCATGGACCCCGCGGCAGATTTTCGTCGCGGCAACGGCGACGATCGCCGTTGGAGTTGTCATCGGAATCGCGACAGTTCTGATTCCCAACACCCTCTTCACTCGCGAGATTCCCCCCGTGTGGTGGAACTACCCCGTGTGGGTCGTCACCTCCGCCATGACAGGTATCTTGATCGCCACCTACATTCGCCCGCCCAGCAGCGCTGCGACCGGCGACCTACAAGGGGCAGATGTCGACGCAACCGCCCCAGCGCCCTCCTCGAGGGAACGCGAAGAACGCCGCACCGGGCGTTTTGCGATCACCGGGGGAATGCTCGCGTGGTTCGCGGTCGGCTGCCCAGTCTGCAACAAGATCGCTTTGCTTGCGCTCGGCTACACGGGGGCATTGGCCTGGTTTGCGCCGCTCCAGCCGTTCCTAGCGGCAGGCGCGCTTATCTTTTCGGCAGTCGCCATGGTCTGGAGGCTGCGCGGGCAGATTGCCTGCCCAGCGCCCGTCGCGAAACAGGCAGTCAGCGTATGAGCGAGAAACTAGACTCCGAAACACGGTGTCGACCGCTGCCGCTGGGCAGTCTCGAGCAGCACGTCATGGATGCGCTGTGGGATTCGGAACCCCTCACTATTCGGGAAGTAATAGTGCAGCTCGGCGCACAACACGCCTACACAACGATCGCGACTGTGCTGGGGAATCTTGACCGCAAAAAGCTGATTGTTTCCTCGCGTGAAGGCCGCGCCGTAAAATACACGGCGCGCTGCACCCGAGAACAACACACGGCCCGCCTGATGGAGGTCGCACTCGATACCAGCCGCGATCGTGCCGCCGCGATACTGCACTTCGTCGACTCGATTGACTCGCACGATCTCAATCTTCTCCGCGAGTACCTCGAGCAGCAGAAGGATCGCCCGTGACTGCTCTGGTCGTGCCGCTACTGCTCGCCACAACCCTCGTGGCGACAATGCTGGCGGGCCCAAAGCTTGTGCGGGCTGCCGCCCCTGCACTGATGCGCACGCCCCGTACCGCCGTGGGGCTGCTCCTCGCGACCGTCGCACTCTGGTTATTGGCGTCGGCAGCGCTAAGTCTCATGCTGGCGTGGTTGTTTACCGGCCCATCCGTTCTGCCCACATCGATCACGGGAGTCTGCCAACGGTGCATCGCCGCAGCCACACCGTTCCCCTCAACAAGCCCGATCGATACTGCCGTCCCTTCTGCGATCCTTGTATTTCTGCCTGCAGCCGCCCTAATGGCGCTCGGGGGAATAGCGGTTGCCCGTGGAGCGCGTCGTCGGCGCAGAACTGCCGCCAGCGCGCGGGACATTACCGGGCGGGCGCAGCGCATCACTGTTTACGGGCACCGAGTTCTGATGACGCGTGACCCGCATCCGACCGCGTTCTCTCTGCCGCAACGCCACGGTGGAATCGTTATCTCCGACACGCTCATCGCGGTGCTTCACACCCACGAACTCGTCGCTGTTCTCGCCCACGAACGAGAGCACGTGCACGGACACCACCACCTCGTTCTCGCCGCCCTCGATGTGCTGGTAGCGCCCCTGCGCTGGCTTCCGCTCATGGCGGCGGTAACAAATGCGGTACCGCACTACCTAGAGATCGCGGCGGATGATGCGGCCCGCCGGTCCGCCGGAACACCAGCCCTAGCCGGCGCGCTACTCAAACTTGGGAAACCACAAACAGTTGGTCGAGCGGGACCGGAGCCGATCATGGCGCAAGCACTTCTGAATGCTGCCGGCCCCGATCGCATCGGCAATCTGGTTACACCGCCACCGATTCGTTCGGCGATTGCCCCGATCGCAGTTATCGGCGCCGTGGCAACAGCATTCGCCGTTGTTGCTACGTCAGTGCACGGACCTTATCTTTACGTCATTGCCGCTGGTTGTCACTTTCCGCTTTGACGATGTTCGAACTGGCGCTTAGGCACTAGCTGCGCTGGTTGGAATAGTGGCCTCGGCTCCGTTGTTTCACACGAAGACGACGACGGGCCTGCAGCACGCGATCATGCGAATGAACGCGACGGAGCAACTCGTCCGCAGCACCCCGAGCCCAACATCAGGGCGCCGCTGGCAGCCGATACCGCCATCGCCCGTAACGTCGCGTCACAAAAACCCGGTGCAACCCACCGTAAAATATTATGAAGAGGTGAATCCTGTGGAAACCGCATCCGTCTTGATCGGCTTAGTGGTCTTATCGACTGTACTGGGGCTACTGTGGCGTTCCCAGAGTGGTCGCATTCAGCGGTCGTCGCGCACTGGTGCAACATCCGAGAACCGCATTACGATTCCGGATGCGCCGGCATTCGGTTCACGAGCGACCCTGCTGCAGTTCTCGACCCAGGTTTGCGCCCCGTGCAAGACAACTCACACACTATTGAGTGGCCTTGCCGAAGAACTCGACGATGGAAGTGGGGCGATCGTTCACGTCGATATCGATGTGACGTCGCGACCTGAGATCGCAAACCAGTTCACTCTGTTGCAGTCCCCAACGATCTTCATACTTGATGGCAACGGCGAACTGCAGGTTCGAATCGGCGGTGCCCCTAAATTGGCCGCTGTACGGGCCGAGCTCGACCGACTACTTACCCCGGCGCCTTCCTAGCGCACCCAGTTTCCTCACCGAACGAAACAACTGTCAGGACAACAATGACGATGAACGTGAATCAGACGCCTACCCCTGAGCCAGTGCGCCCTACCCGATCGAAAGCGGCCCTCGCAGCCAAGCCTGGCCACACCGGGATCGACCCGCGCGGTCCCCGTTTCGGTGCGGGAATCACTGCAGTACTGTTGCTCACCGTGATCGGATTAGGGCTGGATGGTGCTGCGGCTTTGCCCGCCTCGATCGCGGAGCGGGCTACCCAGCCCGCCTTCATCCTCCTCAGTGCGATCGCACTGCTCTTTGCGTGGGGAGCATTCGCTGGCATTCAACGTCACCCGTACGGCTTGCTGTTCAAGAACACAGTGCGTCGCGTGTTGAGTGCACCGAGCCATCGTGAAGACCCTCGGCCGCCGACGTTCTCGCAGGCTATCGGCCTAATCGTCACCGGGCTCGGAATCGTGCTGCACCTCGCAGCGGTGCCCTACGCCCTCGTCATCTTCGCGGCGCTGGCGTTCGTCGCTGCGTTCCTCAACGCGGTGTTCGACTACTGCCTCGGCTGCCAGCTCTACGTGCTGCTGGTTCGAGCCGGCCTGATTGGGAGTGCTCGCGCCGCTAAGTGAAGTGATGAAGCAGCTCATGACGCGACTCTTCGTGGACTGTGGGATGCCGCGGCCACTGGCCTCAACCGTCCCCGCTGAGAATCCGCTAGATCTCTCGAAAGGTGCTTCCGCGCCACGATGGCCTCGGATAACGTAGCCATACAGTGGGTGGTTTCGAAGACGATGACTGCCGGATTCCTGCCGCAAGCGAAAAGGAAGAAATCATGTCTGATACCGAGAACCCCACCGCCGCTCCGAATGCCGACGGCCCCGAACCGCACAACATCAAGGACTGGACCGATCTCGGCAAAGAGATGTGGTCATACCTCACCGGCAAGAGCGCGGTCATCAACTACAGCTTTGTCGACATGACCGTCGAAGTTCCCCGTGACGTTGGCCCCAATGCGCCGCGTGCCACCTGGAAGCTGAACGGAACCCTGAGAATCACCACCAGCGAGGGTGCCGGCACCGAAACGCCCGCCCCGTAACGATGAGTACGTCCACTCGACTCGACATCGATCTGGCGTTTTCTCTCGCCCAGCCGATCAGCGAGACGCCTGAGACGCCGGGTTCGCCTGAGACGCCGGGTTCGCCTGAGTCGTCAGACGCCGCCTCAGTCGAGTCGGAACAAATGACTGGCACCATCACCGCCAGCGGCCTCGACATCGAGGTGAACTCCAGCAAGCCAGAACTTTTTGTGCAGTCCGGAACCACCAAACTCAAAGATCTCCGCGTGATCGCTGCAGCACTTGCTGAGCGTGGGCTGACCGTCTCCCTGTCTGGCCCCAACGGCGTGATCGTTCGGCTGGGTGCGGTGAAGGCATCCGTCACTCAGCGTCTACTCACCGGTTCGGCACATATTGCGCTTGGCAGCCGAAACGCGGTGATGCCGCTGCTGCGACGTCGCAGTTCTCGAACCAATGCGGCACCGGCGATGCTTCTGCCACCCGGAACACTGTGGCCGCCCGTACCGACCTTCGATCGGTCAATTCGCCGGCGGATCACCACCACGCACTACGAATTCGGTGCAGGCAGGCCCCGGCTCATCTTTGTGATCGGATCCGAGAACTGGAACGGCCAAATGCCGCGAGAGTTTGACCTTCTGCCCGGCACCACCACGATCGGATCTTCTCCATCCGCCGACCTACAGCTCCCCGGCCTGGAACCGTTTCATGCCGAAATTCGCCACGATGCTGACGACGAATACTTCCTCTATTCACTGGGTGAAGTAGCGGGAGGCTCTCAGCCGGTCTCCGAAAAGCAAGCGGGCAAACGAGTTCTGCGAACCGGGGCCCGGATCGAGATGGGGCAGTGGCGTCTCGGATACTTCCGAGAAGAATACGCCGACCACGGGCGGCCGCACGGCGGTCGACGAGGCGGAGAGTTGGCGCACCAAAAGCGGCAACCCAACCGGCTCAGCGAGAAGAAGCCGAAGGCTGTCCGGCCTCAGGAGAAGCCGCCAGAGTAGTCGGCATTAGTCTCGGGTATCACCACCCGGTGGTTAGCACCCGATCGAGCGCATCGACGAAAGCGTCGGCACTCGCACGAGTGAGACACATGGGTGGCTTGATCTTGAGCACGCACTGGTAGTCCGACGTGGGCTGAACTATGACGCCCACCTCACGCAGTCGCTCGCAAATAGCGTAAGTTTCTGCGGTAGCGGGCTCCAACGTTACGCGGTCGCGCACTAATTCGAGTCCAAGATAGAAACCGCTGCCGTGCACGGTTCCGACCAGGGGGTGGCGCGTGCCAAGCGTTGCGAGGCGTTCCTTGAGATAACTGCCGGTCTCGACTGCGTTCTCTTGCAATCTTTCGTCTCGCATCACATCCAACACGGTCAAGCCGACGACGCTCGACACCGGGCTGCCCCCGGCTGATGAGAAAAAGTATCCCTGTGAACGGTAGTTTGCAGCGATTTCAGGGGTCGTGATCACCGCGCCGAGTGGATGCCCGTTGCCCATTGCCTTGGCAACCGCGACGAGATCGGGCACGACTCCCTGTTGTTCAAAGCCCCAGAACCACTCGCCCAGCCGACCGTAGCCCACTTGCACCTCGTCGGCGATTGCGAGCCCGCCAGTCTTGCGTACTGCTCTATAGACAGCATCGAGGTAGCCGTCGGGTAGGGCGACCCCGCCCGCATTGCCGTAGAAAGCTTCCGCAATAAAAGCGCCCACCGGCGTCCCGGCCGCGGCCAGACGCTCGACCTCGGCCACCGCCTCGTCGGCGTAACGGGTGGACTCCGTACCGCGGTACTTACCTCGGTAGGTGTTTGGCGCATCGACAGCGTGCACCCAATCCGGCCGCGAGCTGAGGGCGTCGGGGTTATCTGCGATCGAGGTGGATACGGCATCCGAAAGGTATGTCCAGCCGTGGTAAGCCTCGCGCACGGCGAGCACATCGCTGCGTCCCTTCCAGGCCCGGGCAATGCGCAGCGCAAGATCAACAGCCTCCGAACCACTATTGACGAGAAAGACTGAGCTGAGAGGATCGGGGAGCAGCGCGCTCAGACGCTCGGAAAAATCAACAACCTCGGGGTAGTTGAAGCGGGAGTTGGTATTGAGGAGGCTCCACTGCCGGGTGACAGCGTTGACGAGGCGCGGGTGGGCGTGTCCGAGAGAGGTGACGTTGTTGAGAACGTCGAGGTACACCCGGGCATCGGTGTCAACGAGGTACTCCTTCCAGCCCCGCACCATCATTGGCGGCTCGTCGTAGTAGAACTCCTGGGCGTCGGCGAGAGTGCCGCGCCGGCGAACGATAAGCGCCGCCGAATCGCGATCGGTGCTGGGAAGGGTGTGGCCAAGCACGAGCGGTGTTGGATCGCAGGCGATCGTGCGCCACGCGGCAGCGAGTTCTGGGCCCACAAGCCAGGGCACCTCGACATCGCCGAGCGAAGCCCGCACTCGAAGCCGGTGTTGCACGCGAGCGAACGGCGCTCCAGTGGTCACCTCTGAGCCATCGGAAACAAGCGCGTCGGCCCGCTCGAGACTGAGCAGCACGCCGTTGCCGCGAAACGCGATACCGTCAGAGTTCAGTGTGACAGTGCCCGGCCAGGGAGCGATCAGTTCGTGGGGTTTCGCGAGCGTCAGCTCGATACCGAGCGGAGTATTTTGCGGTTCCGGGTCGATCGGGATGCGCGCCCGTGTAAGCCGCGGTTCTGCGAAGCGAGTGAGTGCGGCGGAAGCGCCAGCGCGGAGGGCCTCGACGGCGATCTCCGCTTCAGCGTCATTTTCGAGCCAGCGGCCGTTATCGAGCGCAGCGCTCGTCGCTGAGAAATCCAGCACGGTCACGTCGTTCGGATTCAGCGTTGGCATCAGACTTGGGCTCGCTGGCAGGCTGGCCTGCTGGACTTCGTGTCCAAGGGAGGTACGAACGAGTTCGTTCGCCACCGCCAGCGGCACTGAGGTGGCCTGCTCAAAGATGCGCAGCTCGTGCAGCAAATTCTCGCTCGCGTACTCATTGTCGGGATCCGTAGTTTGCACGTGGTGGCCGCTCGCGACGAGTATCGAGCCCCGCAGCACGACAAGTGGCCAGAGCGCCTCAGCCTCGGCCAGCGAGAGCGGGCGGATCGCGTGGTACGCCGCGGCTGCGCGGAGCACGGACGGCAACGTGGCCCCATCGTGGTGCAGAAGAGAGGAGACCGTGATCGCAATCTCGCCGACAGCCCAGCTGCGGTTGAGATCACCGAAGTCGATAATTCCGTCGGGGATCCCCGTGATGGTGTCGTTCGACACAACGTTGTCGTCGGTGAGATCGCCATGAATTGTTTGGACCGGAAGCGCCCCTGACAGCGACGACACCTGTGCCCACGCGTCGTCGCTCGCCTCGCGAAGGCGCGCACGAAGGGCTTCGTCGCTGACCTGCGGCAGAAGCGCGTCGAGCACTTCCGGCGCTCGGCGAAGATCCCACTGGTTGGAGCGTTCAATGCCGGGAGCAGCGAAGTCGGCGAAAGCGAGAGCGACGCGAGCGGCAAGAGCACCGATCGCGCGCACAGCGTGGGGGGACAGGTATCGCCCACCCGATAGGGGTGCGCCGTCGAGAAAGTCGAGCACGCGGGCGTGCAGTGTTTGGCCGCCGACCGTGAGTTTCTGAGCGCGCCCGCCGTCGCGTGCGGTGCGGGTGAGCGGCACCCGGATGCGGGGCTCCCGTTCGGCAAGGTGGATCGCTGCGCGGGATTGTGCTTCAAGCTCAGCCATTGTGGTGGCGGGGTTGGAGATTTTCAGGAGCGCGCGCTCGCCCGAGCCCTCCAGAAGAAAATTGCGGTCCTGATGGCTACCGAGGGAACGGGCGGTTGCGTCGATGCCGAAGAGTGTGTCGGCGAAAGCCGCGGCATCCTCTTCGGAAATCTCCGGAGGGGGGTCTTGAACCAGCAAGAAATCAACTGAACTAGACCTATCGTTCACAGTAAGATCCTGTCGGTGGCAACGGGTGGAGGTGCGAAGGCCGCTGGGGTGCCCGCTCCACCAATCTAGGCCAACACCTCCAACGGTGCTTGGATTCTTGGCATCGCCGCGGCGGACGAATTTCGCTCGAAAGCATTGCCTCGGAAGTGAGCCGCTAGTAGAGACCCAGTTCTTCGGCGGTCGCCTCAGTTCGGCGCATCCGTTCCGCCGCCGGGTTGCCCAATGATTCGAGACATCCGGCAATTACTGCTTCAACGAGAGCCAGAACAGGACTCATCGCGTCAAAGGGGGACGGCGAATCGGTCTGGCTTGCTAGCACCACCGTCGCATCCAACGCGATTGGGGAGATCCACGAGTCCGTGAACAAGACGACGGGAGTGTGACGTTTGGCGGCTCGCGTCGCTAGTGCGCGCGTTCCCTCCTCATAGCGGCGGTAGTCGAACAGCACGAGAACATCGGTGCGACCGATGCCGGTCATCGCCGCCGCCCGCGCGCTGGGCTCCTCGGGAAGGAGAGTGACCCCCGCGCGCAGCATCTGGAGATGCTGGGCCAGGTAGCGTGCGAAGAGACCGCCAAACCGTCCACCGGCCAGCCACACTTGGCCACGAGCGCCCGCGATAGCGGCAACACCTGCTTCGAAATCGTGAGGAGCGACCTCCGCGAAGGTTCCTGCGATAGCGCGCGAGGTGGTTTCGGCTGCGCGGTCGAGAACACTCGCGCCCTCCGCGCTTCTCGGGCCGGCGGTGGATAGGTCGCGGTCATAGATCGCCATTGGTGACGCTGAACGCTGGTCGAGATCATCCCGCAGCGCCTGTTGAAACTCCGGGAATCCGGTGAAGCCGAATCGAACGGCAAATCGCACCACCGTCGGCCCACTCACTCCGGCACGAGCGGCGAGTTTGGCGACAGTCTCAAACCCTGCCGACGGAGAGGAGGCGAGGAGAACACGGGCGACTTTGCGCTCAGCCGGGGTGCAATCGCCCATCCCGCGGCGGATCTTCTCGGTGACAGATACGTGTTCTTCTGACGTCATCGTGCCCCTCTCCAACTCTCATCATCGTAGCGCGAGACCTCGACAATGAGCGCCGACAGCAGGGCGACGCGCTGGGGGACCGTGGTCAAGTCGATCCACTCATCTTCGGTGTGATCTCCTCCTCCGATGGGCCCCAGACCGTCGAGAGTGGACACCCCCGACGCCGCGACGAAGTTCGCATCGGATACTCCACCGGTCGCCGCCACCTGAAGATCGAGCCCTAGGTCGACCGCCAGTCTTGTCGCGATGCGTGCGAGATCACGCGTCGAGTCGATCTCGAGCGGTGGACAGACATCCAGCCGTTTCGTGGTGATTACTGCGCCCGGCACGTGCGGTCTGTCCGCGCGCTCATCGATGGCATCGAGCGCCCCGATCAGGTCTGTGATGCGCACGGCGCGAACTTCGACCCTCAATTGCGCCGAGCCGGGGACGATGTTTACCTTGTTCCCCGCGGCGATGGTGCCAACGTTCACCGAGAGACCAGGAGCCGACCCCGAGAGGGCCTGCAGTTCGAGTAGAAGGTGGGCCGCTTCTACGGCCGCGTTCACTCCTCGTTCTGGCTCCACGCCCGAGTGGGCAGTGCGGCCCTGCACATCGATATGGACGTCGGCAACCCCTTTACGTGAGCCGACAATATCCCCGTTTTCGCGAGCACATTCCATGCAAAACGCCACATCACTTGTCGAGGCGAGCTCTGCTAAAATCTCACGGCTGGCGGGTGAGCCAACCTCCTCATCGGGGGTGAGCGCAATGATGAGTTCCCCATAGCCGTCCCAACCGGAGTCTGCGAGCACACGAGCGACGGCGAATGCTGCGGCGATACCGCCCTTGTCATCGCTGACGCCCGGCCCGTACGCCCGTCCGGCTTCCTCTATATAAGGGCGTCGGGCGGAATCTCCGCGGTCGAACACAGTGTCCATGTGGGCAAACAGGAGAACGCGAGTCGTGCCGGTGCCGAGGCGTCGAGCGATGATTACGGGTCCGAAAGACTGTCCACCCACCGTCTCCGTCTTGTGGGCAGACACGGAAAAGCCCTGCAGGGCGAGTCGCTCGGTGCACCAATCCGCCACGGCTCTGACGCCTTCGGCATCGTCCGAGCCGGAGTCGATCGCGACAAGGTCGGCAAGGTCCTGACGAAACGCGTCGTTGAGTCCGCGCGCATATCCGAGAAGAATCTCGGTGGTCGGCACGGTGATAATGGATTCCGTCATCGCTAGAGCACCTTGGAGAGGAAGGATTGAGTGCGCTCTTCACTCGGATCGACGAGGACCTCTTGAGGGTCACCAGTCTCGACGATGACGCCGTCGTCCATGAACACGGCGACGTCGCCCACCTCACGGGCGAAACCAATCTCGTGAGTGACGACGATCATCGTCATCCCGGATTCGGCCAGCCGACGCATGACGTCGAGAACTTCGCCGACGAGTTCCGGATCCAATGCCGACGTTGGTTCATCGAACAGCATCAACTCCGGTTCCATCGCCAGCGCCCGAGCTATTGCCACACGCTGCTGCTGACCACCGGACAGAGCGGAAGGGTACACATCGGCCTTGTTCGAGAGGCCGACCTCGTCGAGCAGCTCAAGCGCGCGACGGCGGGTGTCGGACTTTGATCGGCCCAGCACCTGCACCGGCGCCTCGGCGACATTCTCGAGAGCGGTCATGTGAGGAAACAGGTTGAAGCGTTGGAACACCATGCCAACGCGTCGTCGCTGCGCTGCGACCTCGGTTTCGCGGAGCTCGTGCAGGCGACCGCCGCGCTCGGCGTAGCCGACCGTGTCACCAGCAACCCGGATCGTTCCGGCTTCGATCTTCTCTAGGTGATTGATGCACCGGAGGAAGGTCGATTTGCCTGATCCGCTCGGGCCGAGAAGGCACGCTACCTGGCCCTGCTCAACGGTGAGGTTGATGCCTTTCAGCACTTCGAGCGATCCGAAGCGCTTGTGTACGTCGACCGCTTCGACCATAAGTTTCGTCATTGGGATTCCTTCTTCCGGAGCCGCAGCAACCATCCGACCGCGCCGACACGGGCCCCAGCAACGCCTCGGCCGTATCGTCGCTCAAGCCACATTTGCGGAACATTGAGAACGCTCGTGAGCACGAGGTACCAGATCGCAGCCACGACCAGTAATGGGATGATTTTGTAGTTCTGGGCGTATGCCGCTTGCAGATTAGACATCAGGTCATGCCCGGCGATAACCGAGACGAGCGCGGTGGTCTTGAGCATGGTGATGACCTCGTTGCCCATGGGAGGAACGATTACTCGCATCGCCTGCGGGAGCACAATGCGCCGCAGAGTCTTGCCCGGCGACATACCCAGCGAGTGCGCAGCTTCTGTTTGACCCAGGTCTACAGACTGGATGCCGGCGCGTACGATCTCCGAGGCATACGCCATCTCATTGAGTCCGAGGGCAAGGAGCGCGGCCACGGTTGCGGGGATGATGTCTGACGTCGACACGGACCAGAACTCGATACTCGTGAACGGGATGCCGATCACGAGCTTAGGAACAAAGGCTCCGATAAAGCCCCAGAAAATCAGTTGCAAAAGCACCGGTGTTCCCCGGAATACCCAGACAAAGAGCCCGCTGACGACCCGCAGCACCGGGTTCGGTGACAGCCGCATCACGGCGACAACGATGCCGCCGCTCAGGCCGATCACCATAGCGGCCACCGTCAGGTAGAGAGTGGTGGCGAGACCGCTCAGTGTGAGCGGTGCGAAAAGGTACTCACCGACGGTCGGCCAGTCGAGGTTCGGGTTCTGCGCAATCGACAAGAGCAGACTCGTCGTGAACAGCGCGACAATGATGGCCGCGAACCAGCGGCCCGGATGCCGCAGGGGAACGGCTTGGACGGGGGCTGGGCGCGACCTGCCCGCGAGACGTGTTCCCGCGGACGGTGTTGCGACGGGCTGCTGCGTTGCAGTCATGGTCACTTCCAATGAGAGTGGATTGAATTCCTAGGACTTGGCGGCGTTGATGGTTGCCGCCTCGATCGCGATGCCTTCAACCCCGTAAGCCTCCAGGATGGTCATGTAGGTGCCGTCATCCATCAGGGACTGCAACGCAAGTTGGATGGCGTCGGCGAGGGCTGCGTCGGCGTTCAGTACACCGATTCCGTTGAGGGTGGAGTCGTAGCCGGTCGGTGCTGCCGGGTCATCGATGACCTCGAACGTGTTGCCGTCGTTGGCGGTCTTGGCGACGAAACCGGCTGATGGCTTGGTCAGCACGCTCGCGATGACTTTTCCGCTGGTAATCGCCAGTTGGGCATCAGAGTCCTTGGGGTACTCCGAGAGCGCGATCGCACCCTTTCCTGCGGAGGAGCATTCGTCTTG
Organism: Rhodoglobus vestalii; assembly: GCF_006788895.1. Taxonomy (NCBI): domain Bacteria; kingdom Bacillati; phylum Actinomycetota; class Actinomycetes; order Micrococcales; family Microbacteriaceae; genus Rhodoglobus; species Rhodoglobus vestalii. The sequence continues at coordinate 318,553 of NZ_VFRA01000001.1, read as the reverse complement.
CCACACGGCGACCAGATCAATCTGACTAGCACCGGACTGAACAGCGAGCTTTTGTCCGCAGAGGTCTAGATAGGTTTCAATGCCAGCGGGGTTCCCTTTCTCTACGAGAATTCCGGTTCCGGAGGCGGAGTAGTCAACAAACGTGAGTACGTCCATCCGGTCGACGCTCGAGGTCATGGCGGAGATCGCGACCTGAACTTTTCCTGCTTGCAATGCCGGAATAATGCCGTCGAACTTCTGCTGCTCGAAGTCGAAGTCGATGCCGAGCTTGGCGCCAATTGCTTGGCCGAGGTCGTAGTCCACCCCGGTGATGACGTCGGATCCTTCGCTCTCGAACATCTCGAACGGTGCGTAGGGCACATCGGTGGCCACCTTCACGGAACCGGCGTCACTGTATTTCTGCGGCAGGGCCGCCCGTGCAGCATTGTCCACCGTGATCGCGACACCGGCGACCTCAACGGCCGTATCTGTCGCATCTGCTGATTCTCCGGAATCGGATGCAGGACTGCACCCTGCAGTGAAGAGTGCACTGGTTGCAAGGATGGCCGCGGCAACGAGAGCGCGGTGTGTGTGCTGGGAATGTAATGCCATGGGATGCCCTTCCTTTGGCCGCTCTTCGTTGAGCGACTCGTCTCGAACAGTATGTAACAAACGTTTCTGAATAGCTAGTGTTTCGTCAAACTGTAACAGCAACGGTCGCACGCGAACGGGTGCGACCGTTGCTCACGACTGAACTACTCGGCCGAGCGGATTGCGAGCTTCACGTTCGAGAACGAGATCACGCCCGATGGGGTCGTCCAGGCTTGAGTAAACCGATCGCGGCGAAGAGACGTCGTGAATTGTGGTTCCGTCTCCTCGCTGGTGCCGCTGGCTTCCCGGCTTGTCGAACTTGCGACTGCGCGACCGAGATCACGGTGGGTGTACTCAGTGCCGGCACCCTCGGGGGAGTCCCAGATATCCTCAACGGATGCCACAGCGCTCGCGACAGGCGAGACGGGCGTCGAGCCAGGCGCGCGACGGGTGAGGCCGGCGCGCAGATTGAGGGTATCTCCCGCCGTCAGGTAGCTCCACCGCACTCCTTCGACGCCGTCTGCATTCGAGCGCGCGAACCGAAGGTCGAGAAGAGATGCGCCGTTCACACCGATCACTTTCGCATGCTGAGTGTGACGGTCCACGACGACCGCGGTCGTCTCATCAACCCCCAATACGAGTCTGTGCCCGGTCTCAAGAGCGAGCTTCACCGCGCGTCCCTGTCGACCCCACGTCGCGAAGTGGCTGTCCAGCAGCACGGAGTCGAGGAAGCCGAAACCTCCCGCAGGAAGGTAGCCGAGCTCTGATGCATCGTCAAGGTACCCTGCCGTTGCACCGTCTCGCCAGGCCTCATAGGATTCACCGCCGGTAATCATGTCTGCCCCCTGCTGGATCGTCAGCCCCGCACTGACACCCGAAACCACGCCTCGATCGGCTACCGTGCGGAGCGCGCTGAGAACAGGCGTGTCGATGCAGGTCGTGAACGCCTCCTGTTCGGCGTCCTCGCAGAGCTGCAGAGTGCGAACGTAGCGCATCTGGTCGCCACCACCGAAGAAGATGCCCGTGCTCGCAAGAACTTCTGCTGCGACTGCGGGATCACTTGCCCGAGCCGGGGTGTACGCATCCCCGTCATAGTCGACGGCTCCGTCGATCGGCACCGCATAGGTCTCGGCACCGAAACGCTGGAACAATTGCGAATAGTAGAGACCATTCGCGGCCGCATTGTTTAGTTCGTCGTCAGCTGCTTCCTCTGGGGTGGCTGCGCCCCGTGATGCTGCTGTCACTATGGCGATCCGGGCCTTAGCTGGTCCAGCGCCGTCGGGGTCAGCCTTCGCCACGATGGCGGAAAGGATGTCGGCGTTTTCGGCTAGATTCCCGCCCACAAGGATGGCTGTGGGTCGAATTTTGTGTTTCCATGTTGCCGCGAACGGGGATGCTGAAGCGGGGATGCTCGAAGCGATGAGGACGAGGGATACCAGGCCCACGAGGGGCGGCAGATGGCGATGGCGCACGATGATCTCCTTGACATAAATGTTTCAGAATGAATCAGATTGCGTCGAAGCATAATAGCTATTTCAGTCCCCGTATAGCCCCGTCACCAGATTCAGGGCCGTGGGCATATCGAATGCCTCTAGGCTCGACCCATGGCTATCTCCCGCTTTGAAGAGCTCGATTGGCACGAGACATCGATGGGGGAGCTCACCCTGAGGCGCCGACTCGAACCGGCCCTCGGCGTTGATGTGTATGAGGTGAAACTGGGCGACGAGTTTCTGATGTCGAGCCTGTTCACTGTGGCAGAGATCGCGCTCTCCGACCTTGGGCTAGCCGCGCACAGCGGTGACAATCTGCGCGTTGTCGTCGGTGGACTCGGGCTCGGCTACACCGCAGTGGCCGCCCTCGCTGACACGCGCGTCGCCTCACTCGAGGTCATCGACGCGTTACCCACCGTGATTGATTGGCACCAGCGTGGGCTGCTGCCGGTGTCGGCCGAGCTGACCGGCGACACCCGCACCACTCTCACGCACGCCGACTTTTTTGCTGTGATGCGGGCCGAGCCTACCCGGCAGTTTGAGGCGATCCTTCTGGATGTTGACCACTCGCCGCGGCACCAACTCGACCCCAGCCATGCCGACCTCTATACCGTGTCAGGTTTGCGGCGGGTGCGTGCCCATCTTGCCGAGGGCGGTGTGTTTGCGCTCTGGTCGGATGACCCGAGCGACGACGAATTCATGATTCGGCTAGACGAGGTGTTCGAGGGTGTGGTTGCGCACACCGTCGACTTTGACAATGCGCTCACCGGTGGGGTGTCATCCAACACGGTGTATGTCGCACGTAGGGGAGCCTAAAGCTCGCGAGGTTTTGGTGCCACGGATGATCGGTTCGCGGGTTCGCCGGGCTCAGCGGCCAGGCTGTCGAGCCAATCAGCAATGGGGTTATCGCCGGAGCCAGGGGCCGCGTGCGCGCTGGCTGGCAGTGGAAGAGCCGCACGGGGAGTCTCAGGTTCCGTGATGCTCAGGGCTGGTAGCGGCACCATCGGGTCGCGATCCTCAACGGAGGGGTTGCTATCGTTCTGGTCGACAGTCATCAGGGCTCTTCTCTTAGGTGTGAATGTGTGTGGTTATGAAAGAAGCAAAGGATGAGCGACCATGTGGCCGCAGCATCTTTCGCTTCGTTTGGCACGGCGCGGTTAGGCGCTAGCGAATTGCTTCTGCTAGCCCGTTACGCGTCGAGCGCTGGGGCGCTTAGGCGCGTCCGCCGGTGAGCTTGCGAACCAAGAATGCGATGACCGCAAGGATGGCCAGCACAACGCCGACCCAGAGCAGGAAGTTGAGGGACTGCACGAGTCCGCCGGTGATCAGCAGAACAACCGCGATGACGGCGATGACGATTAATAGTGTGTTCATAGGAGAAATTACCTTTCGAGAAGAGTTATTGGGGGGAACAGATTTTCGTGAGGTGAGGACTAGTCTTTGACGTTTTCGCCGGCCTTCTTCATGCTCGCCTTGGCCTGATCTGCCTTGCCTTCGGCTTCGTGCTTGTCTGATGCGCTAATTAGAGAGCTCCTTCACGTCTAGGGAGGGTGTCGGATGTTGCCAATCTGGATGTGGGCCGGCTCAATCGCCGTACCCACCAACTGAGAGTATTCTGAGCGCTAGGTCGGCTGGCTCACCCCTAGGGGTGAATTTTTACCAAGAATTGCTCAGACGCCATATTGTGGAGGCATGAATACACTCAGGGTTGCTTTGGTCAACGACTACGAGGTTGTCGCTCGTGGGGTCATGGGAATGTTGCGTTCCTACCAAAATCGTGTCCGCGTCGTCGAACTCGATCTCAATAAGCAGGTGGGCGAGTCGGTAGATATTGCCCTCTACGACACCTTTGCTGCCACTCAAGAGGAGCGCGTGGCGGTGCGAGAACTTGTGGTGAATCCCCTGGTCGATCTGGCGGTGGTCTACTCCTGGAATCTTGATCAGGCTCATGTGGATGCCGCCCTTGCCAATGGAGCGGGCGGGTACATTTCAAAAGGGCTGTCGGCGTCGCGGCTTGTCGCCGCACTAGAAGAAATCTATACCGGCGGTGAGCGCATCCACCTCGGAGGCAACGGCACGCCAACCGTTGTCGTCGGCGACTGGCCGGGCCGGGAGGAAGGACTCACTGAACGCGAAGCGGAAATTCTGGCGCTGATCACGCAGGGGCTCTCCAATGCAGAAATTGCCGAGCGCACCCATCTGTCGATCAATTCAATCAAGACGTACATTCGCACCTGCTATCGAAGCATCGGCGCCAACAGCAGAACCAACGCCGTGCTGTGGGGAATCGAACACGGCTTTCGCCCCGACCGTGTGCGCATCGCCCACCCCGAGCCTTCGCTTGGCGGCGGAGAGGTTCGAGCGCGCGCGTGAAAGCGACGAGACGAACGGGCCTCGTGCTGGCGCCGGTGAAGAGAACTGCCGGGCGAATGAAGTCGGAGATCACCAGGGCGCGCATTTTGCAGGCAGCGAAAGCCGCCATCGCCGTCGGGCTTGCGTGGACGATCGCACCACACCTGCCCGGGGTCGCCGACAACTATCCGTATTACGCGCCGCTCGGAGCCATCGTGAGCATGTACCCCACGCTCATGGGTTCGATGAAGAATGCCCTCCAAACCATCGGCAGCCTTGTCGTGGCCATTGTGCTCGCCGGGGCAGTCATTGTCTTGAGTCAGCCAAACGTGTTCACTATGTCGCTTGCGGTCGGCGTTGGCGCACTGATTGCCGCCACCGGCTGGTTCGGTGCGAACCGCGAATACATTCCGGTGACCGTGCTGTTCGTGCTCATCATTGGCGGGCCAGATGCCGACAATTATTCACTCGGATATCTCGTGCAGGTCAGTCTCGGAATTGCCGTTGGCCTGCTGGTCAACCTATTGATATTTCCCGCGCTCAGCAATGATGCGGTAGACCGGCAGCTGACAAACTATCGCGTCGTGCTCGCAGATCACCTCTCTGAGGTCGCTCAGGCTTTGGCCGAGAGTTGGCCTCCGGAACGCGACGGCTGGGCATCCCGCAAAGATGCGCTCATCAGCGTGTCTGGCGAAGTGCGCGCCGCGGTGATACTCGCCGAGGACAGCAGCAAAGCCAATCCGCGTGCTCGTCGCCACCGCCGAGATGTGGGTGCTGACTTCGAGGACCTAGCTGCCCTCGAAAGGGTCACCTTCCATGTGCGTGATCTCACCGAGGTTCTCGCCGGTGCAGTGTGGGGCACCCCGATCAGAGTCGAACTGAGGTCGGAGTTGCGCCCGTCCCTGAGTTTGGCGCTCAACGCAGTATCGACGCTGCTGCGTGATTGGGATTCCGAAGCGACACAGCGAGCAGCATATTCTGCCGCTGCGGATGCCGTTGCCTCCCTCATGAATGAACTCGACGAAAATCGGGATTCCGCGCCGGCAACCTCCATCGGGGCGGCAACGGCCATCGCCATCGACGTCACCCGTATTCTTGCGGCGCTGAACTCCCGGGCCGAAGAGCCGGCGGAGCGCGACTGACCGGCAGCCCCGGACCTCGCCCATCGACGCTCGCGGCGGTCATCCAGCGACGAGTAGCAGTATGGGGGTATGACTCCTGCACCCGGTTCTCCCCGATCCCTCCGTCGCCCCACGCCGATTAAGCCCGGGGCAGGGCAAGAGTCGGTGTGGGATTATCCGCGGCCACCGCGAGTAGACCCGCGCCCCGAGCGTGTCGTCGTACGCCTCGGTGGCCAAGTGATCGCCGACACCACGGATTCGGTGCGCGTGCTGGAGACGAGTCATCCGCCCGTCTACTACCTACCAATCGCAGCATTCCCCGCCGGTGTGCTCGTGCCGGTGTCGGGCACCAGCTTCTGCGAATTCAAAGGTCAGGCGCACTACTTTGACGTCATTGCCGGGGGAGTCGTTGCGGCGCGTGCCGCGTGGACTTACCCGGAGCCCTCGCGCGGTTTCGAAGAGTTGGGCACCCGTGTCGCGCTCTATCCGGGGCAGATGGACTCCTGCGAAGTCGATGGTGAACTAGTGACCTCCCAGGCCGGCGATTTTTACGGCGGTTGGATCACCGCCCAAATCGTGGGCCCGTTTAAGGGTGGGCCGGGCACCTCCGGTTGGTAAGTTCGTGGCCCGGAGGTTGAACCACCGACCCGCATGCGAGACGATGAGAATCGCGCGCGGGTTCTCTCAGCCGAAAGAACTGCACGGGCGCCGAAACGGGGAACAACAATGACCTCCACAACACCGGATGCCCCAGCAGCCTGGTACGCGAATCCGTCTGCCCGCGCCTGGCGCACCGCACCCCTCGGCGCCGCTACTCGTGAATTCCATCATTCTCTGCCCGGCTACGCCCCAACCCCGCTGACTTCTGTGCCGGAAGCGGCAGCCGCGCTGGACGTTGCTATGGTTTTTGTCAAAGACGAGTCGCAGCGACTTGGCCTGCCCGCGTTCAAGATTCTGGGCGCATCTTACGCAATCTCTCGTGCACTATCTGCGCGACTCGGTGCACCGGGTGCTGCTTTGACCCTCGATGAACTGCGCGATCGTCTCGGTGCTGACTCGTCGTTATCGCTCGCGGCAGCAACCGACGGCAATCACGGCCGCGCCGTAGCCCACGTCGCAAAACTTTTAGGGCTGCCGGCCACGATCTATGTGCCCGCCGAAGTGTCGCAGGCGGCGATGGATGCGATTCGTGCCGAAGGGGCAACGCTGATCGAACTCTCGGTGCCTTACGACGATGTTGTTGAGCACGCCAAAAACGCTACCGGCGGTGACGCGGTGCTGATCCAGGACACCTCATGGAGAGGGTACGAGGACATTCCCCAGTGGGTTGTCGATGGCTACGACACAATGTTTGCTGAAATCGACGAACAACTACGCACCGCCGGCATCGAGCGCCTCGACCTTGTTGTTGCCCCCTCCGGGGTCGGATCGTTCGCTCAAGCAGTCATCGCTCACTACCGCTCCACAGAACACACGCCCTCGGTGCTTTCCGTTGAACCGGACACTGCCTCCTCCGTAACGACCTCGCTGCATGCCGGCCGAATCACACCAGTAAAAACCGCCGATACCGTCATGACGGGCCTGAACTGTGGCACCGTCTCAGAACTCGCGTGGCCGATCCTGCAGGCCGGACTCGACGCATCCGTCACCGTCGCCGACTCTCAAGCGTTGAGCGCTGCGCGCGACCTGAGGGCCTACGGTGTCGACTCGGGGCCGTGTGGAGGTGCGACACTCGCCGGTGCCCGTGCCGTACTCAACGACCCAGATCGGAGGGCCGCCCTCGGCATTCCCGGTGACGCGGTCGTCGTGCTGCTCAGCACTGAGGGTCGCGCCGCCAACCCGAAAGGTTTGTGAGGTTGCACGAGCCGCGGCATCCGTTGGTCGCCGAGCTCAAGGAAATGACCACAGAGATAACCGGGTCACTTGCGAGTTAACGCGTCCGTCGATGTGGGCCCTGTGCGACAATCGGGAAATGACCGACTCACAGCAGGCTGACTCAATTCACAGCGCTCCCCATGGGCGACTTCACGCCGTTTCTACAGTGCTCGGTTCGCTCATCATCCCCGCACCCATCCTGGCGAGCGAACTAGCCGAAGCAATAATGGACTCCGCGAATCCCGCTGGTCTCGAACAGCTCAACGTTCCGCTGGCCTATCTCAGCGAAATCTTGGTCACCTCACTCGCGGTTCTCGCGGTCGTAATTATCGCGTTTCTGGTCTCACTAGTAATGCTCGCCATGCGCACCAAATCGAAGCGGGCGCTCGCACTCCCCATCACGGTGGCGGCGATTCAGATCGTCGTCGGAGTGTTGAGTCTCGTCTTCAGCCAGATTGTTTCCAGCGCGGGAGGCTAGAACTTTCCGCGGAAGGTGGCTGCCACTGGCCTATCATCAGGAAGGTCGTCGCGGCGCACAGCCTTCACCGCACCCCCGGTGCGAAGAACACGCACCGCGATCTCATCAATGAGTCCATACGTGGTGGGTCCAGGCTCACGAGCAAGCGTGACCGAGCCGCCTTCATCGATACTTCCCTCTTCCGTCGAGGCAAGATCGAACAGCAGCGTGTCGACGAGTCCCGACGTTGCGGCGCGGGCGACATCGCTCAGCTGAGAACTAGCGAGCCCGTTGGCACGCATCGTACCGAAGTTTTCTCGCCATGCGGCAAGTTCACCCTCCGAGTGATTCTCCAATACCGAACGCCCGCGCTTCTCCAACTCCTCCAAAGAGAGCGAGCTGGGGTTCGCGTCAATGCCGTGCTCGAGCAGATCGCGGTAACTGTTTGCCTCCCGGTAGGCAGGCTCTAGGTCAGACGCCGCCGACAAAATCAGGGGCAGTCCCGAGTCACCCATGACATCGAGAACCGCGTCCTGAACGACTGAGCAGTAGCGGCGCTGCTCGATCTTAGGTCCGAGGGCACCGTCTGCTCGGCGACGGTCAAACCTGCCATCCGTCTCGGTCGTTTCGAGGGTCATCGCCACATCGTCAGGGAGAGTGGGAAGCGCGATCTGTTCGCTGGACGCATCCGATCCTAGAAAGAGAAGGCGCACATCCCCTTCGGTGATCGCGAGAACGTACCCGCTGTGGCCAAAAGTGGTCGCTCGCAGGAGCGGTCCCACATCAAACCGGTCGCCCACAGCGCTGTGTGACGGTAGTTCATTGCGTAGTCGAAAAGCGCGGGTGAATTCTGGAGACGCGAACACGGCGATTGTGCGGGCAGGGGTGCTCCACAAATTGCGGTCGCGTTCGAGAGATTCCAATGATTCGCTGATCGCGTCGCGCTGCGCTTTCTCGATGCCGATGGTGTCGAGCTCGGCGAGGGCGTTGGAGGCTGCAGAACGAAGCGCAAGCCGTGCGGCTTCCGTGTCGCGGCCGATGGGAGGGCGGTCGCCGGCGGTTCCGGATGCCACATAGAGGGAAATGCTGCCCGCGTTACGGCGCTGAGACAGCTCGGATAGATCTTTTGACGAAGGAATGTCGATGCTCATGGCGTCACCATATCCAGAGCGTCTGAGAGCGCAATCAGGAGGAATAGCTGACGGCAGATTCAGCCCCATCAGCCAGAGCTCGCTTGGTCACGAATCTCAGTCGAGCTAAAGTTGAGCGGGAGCAACCGGGGCACAAGTGGAAACTTGTCGAAACTCTGAACCACTCATATTTCTGTGAGACCGCGACAGCGACCCCTCACAACCGCTACGATGCTGGGAGATTGCCGCCCGCGGATCTGCTCAGAAAAATCGAGAGCGCTGTGTTCAGCTGCCTCCAAAACCCTGACACTCAACGGTCGGCCCGAACTACGACGTGACGGGGTATACCGATGGGATTCATTAAAGCTTTCGCAGGGGCGATCGGTGGCACTCTCGCAGACCAGTGGAAAGACTTTCTCACCCCACCAGCAAATCTCGCCCCCACCGCGGCAATATTTCCCGCCGTAGCGCAAGGGCAAAACGCCGGGCGTGGCGCTAACGTCAAAGGCTCCGAGAACATCATCACCAACGGCAGCCGCATCGTCGTTCCCGAAGGCTACGGTCTGGTGACATTTCAGGATGGCCAACTCACCGGATTCATCGCGGAACCGGGCGGCTTCATTTTCACGTCGGAAGACCAGAACGCACAATCAATTTTTGCCGGAGACGGAATCATCAGCCCTCTCGTGAAAACCTCGTGGGAGCGTTTCAAATTTGGTGGCCAGCCCGCCTCCCAACAGCTTGCCTTCTACGTAAACCTCAAAGAGATCCCGAACAACAAGTTCGGCACCCAGTCGGAGATCTACTGGGATGACGCCTACCTCGGTGCCCAGGTGGGTGCGATCACCCGCGGCAGCTACTCGCTCAAAATTGTGGACCCCATCCTTCTGGTGAAAAACTTTGTGCCTCTTACCTACCTCAGCTATGACGCAAAAGTTTTTGACTTTTCTGACCTCGAAAACGATGCTGCGAGTCAACTTTTCAACGAAGTGGTCGGATCCCTGGCCGCAGCATTCTCCTACTACACAAATGACCCAAGCAAAGGAAACCGCATCGCCCGCATCCAGGGTGACGCCATTGGGTTTGCGCAGTCGCTGAGCGCAGCCGTCGACGACGGCTACCAGTGGACGACTGACCGCGGTCTCACCATCGAAAAAGTTGCACTCCAGTCCATCGAATACGACGAAGACACCCGTGCTCTTCTCAGCGACGTCAAGAAGGCGGATGCTCTCGGCGGTGCCCGCGGCAACTCCTTCATGCAGCAGGCAGCAGCTCGCGGCTTCGAAGCGGCAGGCTCCAACGAAAGCAGCGGTGGTGGCGGTGCCGGCATGGCCTTCCTCGGAATGGGCATGAATGCTGCCGGAGGTGCCGCCGCAGGATTCCAGCAGCCGAACACCGCTGCACCCCAGCCTGCCGCGCCCGCAGCGGCGGCACCGGCGGCGGACGACCCGATGGCGAAACTGCAACAGTACAAGACCATGCTCGACCAAGGGCTGATCACCGAAGCTGATTATGAGGCTGCTAAAGCTAAAGTCCTCGGCTTGTAGATCGGTAAACCCATGGAAAACATCGACCCAGATATTCCACAGCCGGTGGAGGCTGATGCTACAAATCCCGTGAGCGCGGATGCTGTGCCGCCGGTGACGAAAGAGAATGAGCCCCGGGTAGTTCTGACCGACGCAGACGCTAAAGATGGCCTAGCGAAGTGTGCCCGGTGTGGGGCGACCGAGATCGCGCTGAATGTCGCAACGGGCATGCTGCGGTGCGGATTTTGCCGCTTTGAGTGGACTGCAGACAACGCAATGGAAGCCTTCAACCTCAATGGGGATATCAGCGGGCTCACCGGAATCGTTGTTGGTTCTGGTTCCAGCGATATCGTGCCGACGACGGAGGAAGTGCTCACTTTCAAGTGCAGCGCGTGCGGCGCAGAAGTGGTTATTGACACCAACCACAGCACCCAAGCACGCTGCCACTGGTGCCGCAACACCCTGTCAATGAATCAGCAGGTCGACAACGGCGCGGTGCCCGACATGATTCTCCCGTTTAGTGTCGAGAAGTCGACAGCCGTTGAACGAATCGCGAAGTTTGTGGGCAAACGTAAATTCTTTGCGCACCCCACTTTCCGGGCAGAATTCAACGCCGAAAACGTTATGGGCGTCTACCTGCCGTACATGGTGGTCGATATCAATGCCCACGCTCGGTTGAGCGGCCAGGGTGAACACCAGACCCGGTCATACACGGTGAAGGTGGGCGACAAAGACCAGACGCGCTACGACGCTGACCTCTACGACGTCGTGCGGGAATTCGACATGCATGTAAATGACCTCACCGTGGAGTCATCCAGCGACCGTATCGACCAGAACACATCGCAGAACTCGAACAACATCATCAACACGATCATGCCGTTCGATGTAGAAAATTCGGTGCGGTACGACTCCAACTACCTTGCGGGTTTCACCTCGGAACGCCGCGACAGCAACCTCGACCAACTCTCGCCGATCGCACACACCCAGGCTGAAGATGTTGCGCGTCACCGAGTGAATAGCACCCTCACGTTTTATGACCGGGGTGTGCGTTGGTCAGAAGAAGAGGTTGATGTTCGTGGTCAACGCTGGGTGTCGGCGTATCTGCCGGTCTGGTTGTACAGCTACCAGCAGCGCAAATCTAACGGCAAAACTTTCCTGCACTATGTGGCGGTGAATGCGCGAACCGGAGAAACAATGGGAAGCGTTCCCCTACACCAAAGCAAGTTGTTGTTGGTCTCCGGTATCGTGCAACTCGTCGGCACAGTTGTCGGTCTTGTACTCGTGGCGGTGGGGATCTGATGCTGACAATTGCAGAAGTGAGCACCGCTGCTGGTCAGATATTTGCTGCGTCTTCCTCCGATGGCGATGGTGGCGGATTTGGATTCGTCTTCCTGCTGTCAGGTTTCCTCTTTTATGGCGCTATCTACCTGCGATACCGCAACGTCGACAAGCGCCACAAACATGAATCAGAAACCCAGGCCACCCTGCAGAACGTGCAAGAGCATGATGCCTTCGTGACGTCAAAGAAAGGTCTGACAAATCGCAGCATGTCTGGAGCCAATAACACGGCGGTGCGTGGAATGCTGCGCAAGTTCTTCTGATCGCGTCGGTCACACTGGTGGCGTGAGAACTTTGATCGTGAAGGCGTGGAGCTAACCGCGCCCCTGGTTGCGTCGCCGGATTTCGCGGGGTGCGCGCCCGCCGAGAAACGCTTTATCTGCGTCGACGAGAAACCCTTGGCTGAGCGCTTCGCGACCGATAAGCATCCGAAAGCCCATCTCATTGCGGTTGGTAAGGGTTGTTTCTGCGTCGACCGTGCGACCACACAACTCCACCTCAATATGCACCACAATGCGATCTTCGCTGTGACCGGACGAACTGCGCACCGCCCGACGGTCGTGCACTGCACATTCGACGGTCGCAGCATCCGCATCAGATTGCTGCCACGGCTTCACCTGAAAACGCACCCAGTCGCGGCCGTCATCGCCAACAAACTCTTCGATGCCATCGGCGTGGAGCGCAGAACTATGCGCGCCGGTATCGATCTTCGCCTTTATCCACGGAACACCAATGCAGGGGAGGGCAACCCACTCACGCCAGCCCACAATAGTGTTTGAATGGCTAGGTTCTATCACCCCCCTATCTTGGCAGGAGCTCCGATGAAACTTGCTATTCTCTCGCGCGCCCCGCAGACCTACTCGACCCAACGGCTGCGTGCGGCTGCCGAACAGCGCGGGCACACGGTGAAGGTGCTGAACACTCTCCGCTTCGCGATTGATCTCACCGGTCAGGAGCCCGACCTGCAATATCGTGGCAAGTTGCTCTCGGATTATGACGCCATCCTGCCTCGTATTGGCAACTCCATCACCTACTTCGGTACGGCCGTTGTTCGCCAGTTTGAACAAATGGATGTTTACACGCCGAACACCTCGAGTGGGATTACTAATTCGCGCGACAAGTTGCGTGCCACCCAGATTCTTTCTCGCCATGACATCGCTATGCCGGCGACCACTTTTGTGCACAACCGGGCGGATGTGGAGATGGCGATCGAGCGCGTCGGTGGCGCTCCGGTGGTGATCAAGCTGCTCGAAGGCACGCAGGGTATTGGCGTGATTCTCGCGCCAGACACCCAAGTGGCGAAAGCGATCATTGAGACGCTGCATTCGACGAAGCAGAACGTGCTCATTCGGAGCTTTATTTCGGAAAGCAAGGGTCGCGACATCCGCGCTCTCGTGGTTGGTGACCGGGTCGTGGCAGCGATGCGTCGCTCGGCGGTGGGGGATGAATTCCGGTCGAACGTGCACCGTGGTGGCAATGTCGAGGCGGTGGAGCTCACCCCCGAATATCATCGTGCGGCCGTGAAAGCGGCCCAGATTATGGGACTTCGGGTCGCCGGTGTTGACATGCTTGAGGGCAACGATGGTCCTCTCGTGATGGAGGTCAATTCGTCGCCGGGGCTCGAAGGCATTGAGCGAGCGACGGGACTGGATGTTGCGGGCGCCATCATCGACTACATTGCGAATCAGGTTGCCTTCCCGGAGGTCGATGTGCGCCAACGTCTCAGCGTGTCTGCTGGGTATGGCGTCGCCGAGATAGTTGTCAACAGCGATGCGGAAATTGTGGGTAAACAGCTGGGCGAGTCGGGTCTCGGCGAAAAAGATATTTCTGTGTTGACCCTTCACCGTGGTTTTAGTGTTGTGCCGAACCCGAACCGCCGCACCGTGCTTGAAGCGCACGACCGTCTGCTGTGTTTCGGCAAGCTCGAGGAGATGCGCGACATGATTCCGGCCCGCCGTCGCCGCCGTGCGAAGGTGCGCAAGCTGCCACCGCAGCCGGTCGCAGAGGATTAGACGGCGTGCTGATTTTCTGACCGTTTACCGATGTCGCGCGGCGGAGGTGCTCCTCAGCACTGAAAAAATCAAGCCCCGTCGAAATGTCGAAATTGATGTGTGTGGCCAGCGGGTGTTTTCCAGTGATATCAATGAGCCATAGCTGGGCTAATCGCTCGTTTTTGGTTTGAAGGCCGATGGAGATCACGGCGGTGGGTTGGCACCGTTTGCTGACGTCAACTGCGGAGTGGTTTAGGGCAGTGTCACAGCTTCCAGGGGATAGCGGCGCCATCGATATGATGAGTTGTTTCGAGGATATCGCAGCCGATGTGGCGGGTTTTCTCGTCTTAGCCAACGAGCATCAGTTTTTGTGGTTTCTCGTGACTGAGGTTGGGTTCGGGATTGCCGGATACGCCACCTAAGCGGTGGCGCCGCTGTTTCGCCGCGCGCCTAATGATGCAATTTTATCTGTACCCTATTTCGGCATCGTTCACGAGCGCTCTAGGCTTTCCCTTCCGGCAGCAGCGGAAATGCTTTTCCGGGGTTCAATACCCCTAACGGATCGAGGCTGTCCTTTATCGCACGATGCATTCCGATAACGATAGGTCCTAGCTCAGCCGCGCATCCCGGGAGTTTGAGTAGGCCAACGCCGTGTTCACCGGTGACAGTCCCGCCGAGGCTTAGGCAATCGGCGACAATCTGGTCGAATGCTAGCTTCGCTCGTGCCTTCGCCCCGTAATCACCGTCCGGTGCGACGATGAGGGGATGAAGGTTGCCGTCGCCAGCGTGTGCGATGTTCGCGATCACTACGGAGTTCTCCGCCGCGGCGATCTGGATTCTTGCGAGCATCTCGGGCACCGCAGATCGCGGAACGCAGATGTCCTCGGTCAACACCGGGCCGAGGCGCTCAAGCGCGGGATAGGCCAGACGTCGAGCCAAGAAGAGCGTATGAACCTCGGCGTTGCTCTCTGCGACGTCAACTTTCATTCCGCCGCTTTCCCGGAAATGAGAGGCGATGCTTGCAGCTAGTTCGCGCCCCCTATCGCCAACTTCGTCGACCTGAGCGAGGAGGAGCGTGTTGGCTTCACGGGGTAAGCCTAGGCCTTGCCAATCATCGACCGCCCGCAGGCACACACCGTCAACGAGTTCGAGTGCAGATGGCACAATTCCCGACCGGGTGACTGCAGCGACTGCGTCGCCCGCCGCGGTAAGCGACGGAAAGTATCCGACAACCGCACGCTCCTCCCTCCCAGAGAGGGGAAGCAGCTTGACGGTCACGTCAACGATGATGCCGAGGGTTCCTTCGGAGCCAACCATGAGCCCTGTGAGGTCGTAGCCAGTGGAACCTTTTGCGGTGTGTCGGCCTAGGCGGGCAATTGAGCCGTCGGCCAGAACCACCGTCATGCCAATCACGTAGTCGCGAGTCACGCCATATTTGACGCAGCATATGCCCCCTGCGTTAGTCGCGGCGTTGCCTCCTATCGTGCTGATCGCCGAGCTTGCAGGATCGGGCGGGTACCAGAGCCCCGATTGGGCCACGTACTTGCGGAGGTCATCGTTGATTACACCCGCCTCCACGACGGCGTAGCGTTCCTCGACATTGACCTCAGTGACGTTTGTCATCATCTCCATCGACAGAACGATGCAGTTGGCGATGCTGTTCGCCCCGCCGGACAGCCCGGAACCGGCGCCCCGTGGAACCACCCGAACGCCAGCTCTCACCGCGAAGCGGACGGTCGCTACGACATCGTCAATATCTCGTGCGAGTACTACCGCTAGGGGAAGCTCGTAGGGCGCCCATTCTGCATCATCGTGGCTGTACCGCTGCCGCGCTAACTCATCGGAGAGCACCCGTGACTGGCCGAGCAGCGTGGTGAGGTTCTGCGCGAGATCGCGAGACGATGGTTTTTTCATTGGAGAATCTCCTGCAGCATGATCGATCGCGCAGGCTCGTGGTCCTCAACCTGAAGGATCGAGGACTACGGGCTAAGCGCGCAGGGAGGACATCAAACGGACGCGGCAGAGCTGAGGAACTCTGCGACAACATCGTTGAAAAGGTCGCTGTTCTCCCAGAACGCGAAGTGACTGCCCAATTCATCGCCGCTAAAAATCCGGAGTTGTGCCCCGGGGATCTGTGACGCAACCCACTCGATCCCAGCGGCAGGAAAAAGGCTGACCGTGCCGCCAATTACGAGCGTCGGCACGGTGATGCGAGGAAGCACGTCGCGCCAGTCTGCGAAAGCATGATCAATGAGCAGTTGAGCCGAGAGTGCGCGCGGCAACTCCAGATTCCGCTCGATGATCCAAGCTTTGTCGTCTTCGGTCATCTTGTCGGTCCACATGGTGGAGAGGAGTCCGGCGCTGACCTCAGCGCCGGTCGAACCCGAGAGCCCTGCGGCAATCTCATACGTCTGGGCAGGCGCAAAGATAGCACTTAAGTCCGCGCCAACGCCCTCTTCCCAGAATGGGGAGGTGACGAGCACAGCTGGTTGGTCAACCAGGATTAGGCGCGCGACGCGCTCCCCGGCATACAGATCCCAGTACGACCAGATGACCGAACACCCCATTGAATGGCCCAGCAGAGTTACATCGTGAAGGTCAAGGCCCACCAGGAGATCATGGAGATCTGCGGCTAGGCGAGAGATCCGGTAGCCGTACGCGGGCTTCGACGACTCGCCATGACCTCGGCTGTCGAGAGCGATCACGCGGTGATCGGCACTGAACCGATCGATTTGCTTCTGAAACTGGGCGGCTGTCTGAGACCACCCCGGAACGAGAACCAAGACTGGCCCGTTACCCGCTTCACGATAGTGAAGTTTGTTCCCGTCGTTCGTGGTGACGAAAGCACTTGTCGTACTTATGGAAGCCATCGACCTTCTCCTCATTGAGATTCTTCAGATTTATGTTGCGTTCGGATGACCTAACGCTAGGCCAGCAGAGACCCTCCCTCAATGTATAAAACATCTACTCGCGCAATCTAGCAGTGGAGGTATCATCTATTATGTGTGTGCCCGTGCCGCCGAAGTCGTGGCTGTCGTTGCTGGTGGATGAAGCGTCCGAGACCGAGTTCCGACGCCACCGCGACCTGCTGTCCGATGCGCAACCACCAATTAACCCAGAATCCGAGCTCGCTTTGGCGCTGGAAATTAGAGCAATGCTAGTTCAGCGACGGCAGCGAATGACGGAGTTGGCGGCGCTGAACGACATCTCTGTTCGATTGTCATCGAGCGGCTCGTTCGAGGGGGTTCTCCGCCTAGTGGTGGAGAATGCGAAGACTCTGCTGGGTGTAGACCTGGCGTATCTGGGGCTCGTCGAGGATGATCAGCTGGCGGTCCTTGTAACCGCTGGTGCAATCACTCAACAGCTTCCGACCCTGCGACTCCCATTGAACGCCGGAGTCTTTTCGAAGGTCGTGCGGGGGGCTGCACCCTTCTCAACACGCGACTACCAGCAGGAGCGCAGGATTACTCGCTCCGTAGCCGCGGATGCGGCAGCGGCGGGAGAGCATATCCGCGGCCTCCTGGGGGTTCCGTTGCGGTCTGACGATGAGGTCATTGGGGCGCTCTTTGTGGCGAAGCGGAGCGAAAGGCAATTTAGTGCGGACGAAGAATCTCTGCTGTCGGTGTTGGCGTCCCACGCGGCCGTTGCAATTCAGGTACATCGCACGGTGGAGCGACTTCAAGATGTGGCAGCAGAACAAGACCTAATGGCAGCATGGGACGAAACCTTCTCGTCAATTGTCTCGGCTGGTGCCGGGCTGGAACCAATGCTGGAGGCGTTGGGCAGGCTCGTTTCCGGCGATGTCGTATTCACGGAGGGCGCCATCCCGCGAAGCGAGCCCGGGGCGAAGGTCGAGCTACGTGCCAGCGGGCGCATCGTCGGCTACCTCCACCTTTACGTGGATGACTACCCGGTTGGCCCCCGCGCACGAGCGATCTCGCGTATTGCGCCGATGGTCGCTCTTGCGATCGAGAGCGATCGTTCAGCGCTTGAAGCGTCCCGGCGATCTAAAGAGGCCGCAGTTCTGGCTTTGTTGACTCAGCCGGGGCAGGACTTTGCAGCACTGCGCCACCGAATTCGTAGCGCAGGTATCGGTGAGGTGGACAGGCATCGCATTGTTGTGTTCTCCGGGGGAACCGGCGAACCCATCGATAGTGGTGCGCTCCGCCAGCGGTTTTCGGATGTAATTCTCGTGGACCATGACGGCTACGTCGTCGGAATTCTGAGTCCCGCAAGCATGGAGTCCGTCATGTCTGCGAATTGCTCGATATCGCACATGGGCCTGTTCGCAGCCGTTTCCGATCCCGTTGCGACCGACCAGCTGGCTTCCGCGTTTGACTCGACGCGGGAACTCGCTGACGCCATGGCGGCACTTGGCCGGAACGGCATGTCAGTCCCGTCAGACCTAGCGCCGTACAGCCTCCTCCTCAGCTTCGCCGGCAGGGATCGGTTGAAACAATTTGTGGACGAGCGCTTGGGGGCTTTGCTCGCTACTGAGGCGCGCAGAAATATTCCGCTACTGGAGACCGTCGGGGCATTCCTCGAAACCGGGCAACGGCCAAGCGCGACTGCGGCTCAACTGGGTGTTCACGTCAACACCATCTATCAGCGTCTGACAATCGTGGATGGGGTGCTGGGCACTGGTTGGCGCCAGACGGACGAAGCGTTGGGGTTATTGCTGTTGATTCGCACGTTTGCGGCGGCGCAACAGATGGAGGCCGTACCTGGAACACTCACGTCTGCTAAAACGTTAGAACGTAATCACGTACCATAGAACTATGGCGCAGAAATTGACTAGCTTTTCCAATACTCCCGGTCCGGAAATGAGGGCGCGGTTGCGCGACCTCGAGGCACGAGTCGCTGCAATCGAACAGCGACCTGATGTGATGCGAATCGAGCAGTCAACTAAACCAGACTCCGGAACATTCTGGGCACTCGCAGGCCTTCGTTCACGTTTGCGCGATCACCCCGAAACTCAGGATGGTGCAGTGATGCTCGTCGGTGCCGTGACGCTCCCTACCGGCGCCCCCGTTGAGTGGCAGCAATCCAGCGGCACCACCGGACTCTTTGAGGTGGAGTGGGATGACCGTGCCGCAGCGTTTGCGGCTCTGGGTCATCCCGTCAGACTCGAACTACTCCGACAAATTCTTTCGGGCACCCACGCCACAGCGGAGCTTGCTCAGAGTGAATCGTTGGGAACCACAGGTCAACTTCACCATCATCTGCGTCAGCTACTGACCAGTGGATGGCTCAAACAGAGCGGACGAGGCAGCTACGACGTTCCCGCAGCCCGTGTGGTTCCCCTGCTCGCGTGTCTCGTGGGAGCGGAACGATGAGCCGGGCAATCGCAGGCCTCTACCGCGTGCGCGGAGCAATAATCTCGGCAGCGGTGGTGCTGATTTTTGTGGGCACTCTCGGCAGTCTGCTCGTTTCCATCGACCCTCTGAACGCTGTGTTCCGCTTGCTCCCGCTGGTCGGCATTGCGGGAATGCTGTTCGCGTTCGCCCTTATCATTCCCGGAGTCAAGCTGCTTCCCACTCGTGATGCTGTGCAAGTCACCTCGCCCGTTGTTGGGCGCTGGTTAGCAATCAACAGCCCCGCCACGAAAGTACCGAGCCACGGTGTGCGCGCGTACGGACAGGCCTACGCGATTGACCTCGTCTATGAGCCGAACCACAGGGAGCGACCAGTATTTGGATCCGGCACAGCGATGCGCAGGCCCGCCGAGTACCCAGCCTTCGGCGAGCCCGTGCGGGCGATGATCGATGGCGTCGTTGTGAAAGTTGATGACTCACAGCGCGACCATCGTGCACGATCCACAGTTCTCGCCGTCGTCTACATGATGTTTGAGGGGGCCATCAGAGAGCTGGGTGGCCCGCGGCTCATCATCGGAAACCACGTCACAATTCGCCGCAGCGATGGTATCTACGCCCTCGTTGCCCACCTTCAACAGGGCTCAGCGATCGTGCGCGAAGGCGACGGTGTGGTGGCAGGTCAAGAGATCGCCGCATGTGGCAACACAGGCAACACGAGCGAACCGCACGTGCACGCCCAACTCATGGATCGAGCATCCGCGTGGACGGGGCAGGGTGTGCCGTTGGTCTTCGCCGACGTGAAACTCGACGAAGACAGCACGGTGCAGGATGCTGTGCCTGCCAACAACCAACACATGACTGTCTCAGAGAGCGCTAGCCGTTGATGGCTTGAGCCCAGAGCTCCTTGACGCGAGACCATCGCCCCCACGGCAGCAAACAGCGCCGCGGGCGGGCGCCAGCAGACCCGTTGACTCAACGTGGGCAAAGTGTCCGGCATCCTCAATTTCTTGTTGGGTGCAATGCGGCAGGGTGTTGGCGAACCAGAGGTCATCCTCGGTGCTCACGAATACATCTCGCTCACCCCGAATCAAAGTTACCGGGCATCGAATTTTCGACCACTGTTGCTCATCGCAGGCAGCGGCGGCTTCAGCCGCAGCCCATGCAGTGCGCGGATCATTGTCGCCCCGGTCGCTCCGAGCGTTGACAAGAAACGTGCACAGTGACCTCCCCGAGCAGAGTGGGTCCCACGATGCGTGACAAGCCAAATGTCGCGGCGTCATCGAGGTTCGCCGCGCTGTAATCAGTGCCAGCATGACGTGTTGTGTTCACAGTGTGGTTCGTAACGGACGCGCGTGACGATTGCCTGCGCGGAGCGTTCCCGTGCGGCGCACACCAGTGAAAGCTCTGGAGCGGTTAGCGCACTATCTCGATTTGGGTGACCTCGGCGGCGTTTTCCAGTGAACCAAGATCGATGACCCTGGTAAAGCCAGCGTCGTCCATCATCGCGACAGCTTGTCCTGAGCGGTTGCCTGATTTGCAGTAGACGGCGTACTCAGCTTCGGGGTCGAGGGTGGGCAGTGCTGCGGTGAACTGGCCGCCGTTGAGGTCAAGCAGGTTGGCACCATCAAGGTGGCCTCCCCCGAATTCTTCTGGCGTGCGCACGTCAATGATGATGGTGTCGGTGCTGAGCTCGACGGTCTCAACCGGAGCTGAGCATCCGGCGATCGTTGCCAACATGATGAGGGAGCCTGCGAGAGCTGCCAGGGGTCGGAACATTTTTTCTCCTTGTGAGACGTGGGGTCATTCGGAAACCCGGCAGGTGTCGCCGGGGCAGTACTGTGGTGGGGTTTTAGTGAGGAGGCGCTGAAGTGCACAACCGACGCAGATCCCGAAAGCGAACTCTAAGAACAGCAGGGTGAGGCAGAGCCCGCAGAGTGCGAGAGTGACTTCCAGTGGTGCCCCGAGAGCACCCATTCCGGCGCAGGAAACGAGGGCAAGCCCAAATCCGAGCCACCACGCGAATTCCTTCTGAGGGGCACCGACCCACGACGGTTGCTGCTTACTGACAATCAGGCGACCCAGCGCGAGCGTAGGCGACCAGCGATCACCAGCCGTCACGCGCAGAAGCATGTCGAACATGAACACGATCCCAAATGGTTGAAGCGGCACCTGTGAATCTTGAACGAAAGCGAACGCGAGGGAGAGTGCTCCGCCAATAAACAGGATGCCCGCAGCAGCTCGAACAGCGCGCTCATTCACGACCGGAATTGTGTACCCCTCAACGAGAGTCCCCACTGTGTGCGGTGGTTTCGCGTGTGTCATGAGCGAGTCCTCTGTATAAGCGGCGAACTAAGTTGTGGAGATTGGGGCGACAACTGTTAGGCCCCCGTCACGAGTGGTATTAGCTGCGGAAGCTCTTGCACGACCACAAAGGCTCCGACTGCCAGGACAAAGATTCCAAACCCCCGGCGCAACGCAGTTTCGGGAATGCGGCCCGCCAGTGCAACCCCGACGAAGGAGCCTGCGACCGCGATCCCGGTGAAGGCAAGAATGGTTGGCCATGGTAGCGCGACCGTGAACAGGTGCGCGGCCAACCCTGCCGAGGATTGCATCGCGATTACCAGCAGCGAGGTGCCGACCGCGACGGCCACAGGAAGCCCACCAAGAAGGGTGAGCGCGGGAACAATGAGGAATCCGCCTCCGGCACCGACGAGCCCTGCCGCGATACCCACCAGAAAACCGTCAAGAACGATGCGAGCGACGGGGAGTGCTGTGGGTTCGGAGTCGCGCCCTGCCGCACCTTTCTTGCGACCACGGATCATGGCTGTCGCGGTGGCAATCATCATGGCAGCGAAGAGAACCATCAAGATGGTGCCGGGAATGAAGCCGCCCACCGTTCCACCAGCGAACGCGCCGACCATTCCTGCGGCACCAAAGATCAGACCCGTCTTCCACCGAACGCGACCGGCGCGGGAGTGCGTGAAGACACTCACCGCGCTGGTGACGCCAACAACGAAGAGGGATGCGGCGATCGCCTGCTGCGGATCCATTCCGACCAGATAGGTCAAGATTGGCACTGTCAGAATCGACCCGCCCCCGCCGAGCAGTCCGAGGGACACGCCCACGAGCACGGCAAGAAGCAGCGCGACTACCAGATTCGGTTCCATTGGTGGTTGCTACACCTCAGGTACGGTGCCGGGCATTGCGACCCAGCCGAGGTAGGAGCCCTCGAGTTCGGCGACCTCATATCCGTCGCGACGAAGGGCACTTGCCGCGACGCTGTTACGTACTCCGCTTTGGCAGTAGGTCACGATAGTTCCCTCACGGGGTAGTTGGTCGAGCGCCCACATCACGCGACCACCACTGAGCTGTTTAGCCGCGGGAATATGACCCTCAGCAAACTCAGTCCTATTGCGAACGTCTAGGAGCAGAACCCGATCGACCGAATCTAACTCGGTGGGGGAAACCAGGGTGGGCGTGACAAGGTCAAGACCATCAAGCGTAGGGACGAAACCTGCAACTGAGTCGATTCCCACTCGCACAAGATGGTCCCGCAACTCTTCGGCTTCGGTGAGGGTCGCCGCCAAGAGGATGACGGGCCGCGTCTCCGTGTCCGGGTTGTACACCCACGCGCCGTAGCTGGCCGCTTTTTCGGTGCCAGGAACGTTCAGCGAGCGCGGCACCGTGCCGAGGTGAACTTCGGTGTTGTGGCGGGTGTCGATGAGGATAGCGCTGTCATCCGCAAGGGCTGACGCTACTTCCGCGGTCGTGTATTCGCGCAGTTCAGTGACGGCGCCTAAGACGCGCGGGCCCTGTCGGTTCTGGATCTTCATCCGGGCAAAATAGGCGTGGGCATCGGGTTGACCGTTGAGTAGTTCGTCGATAAACCCCTGCTCATCGTTGTCGGCAAGATAGTGGCTCCACCACGCAAACGCGCGTTCATAGCCGACGGTTGTTGTGGGGATCGCGCCTAGGGCTTTGCCACACGCACTTCCCGCACCGTGCGCCGGAAGTACCTGTACGTAGTCGGGAAGGGTAAGGAACCGATCACGGAGGCTCGCAAAGATATCTTTCGCTCCGCCGAACCGGGTATCGATTCCGCCGGCTGCTTCATCGAGCAGGTCGGGGCGCCCGAGATCTCCCACGAACACGAAGTCGCCAGAAAGCATAAAGCCGGGGGCGTCTGCTTGCGCGCCGTCAATAATGAGGAAGGAGAGGTGTTCGGGAGTGTGTCCCGGCGTGTGGATGGCCTGGAGCGTGATGTTGCCGAGTGTGATGGTGTGCTTGTCCTTCATCCGCACTGCACCGTCGAACGCACTTCCGTAGGTCCAATCTGGGCCGCCTTCATCAGAGACGAGAATCGTCGCACCTGTGCGCGCGGCAAGCTCGCGTGTGCCGGAAAGATAGTCGGCGTGGATGTGTGTTTCGGTGACCGCGGTAATGGTCATTCCATTTTTCTCCGCGATGTCGAAGTAGACGTCAAGGTCGCGGCGGGGGTCAACCACAATCGCTTCACCCTTGGCTTGGCACCCAATGAAATAGCTGGCCTGGGCAAGGTCGGTGTCATAGATACGTTCGAGAAGCATTATTTCTCCGATGGTTGAGTGCACGCCCTGGCGTGTCGCACTTCTGACAACCCAGGTCTGCGCATGGGTGGTTGGCTAACGACCGAAGAGGCGAGCAAAGAAGCCGCCCTCGGTGGACTTGGCTGAATCCATCTGCGCTTGAGTGTGTTTTCCGTTGCACCAGTTTGATGCGGGAACACTGCGCTTAACGGATTGGATGTGTTCGCCGCATCCGGCCCACGTTGTTTTGTTGCATACACGGCACGTGACTGCTCTGCACATAACTCTGCTTTCATTTGACTGACTATACGGATTAATACCCTAGGGGGTATGCTTAACACTATACCCCATGGGGTATCAAAACTGTCAACTCGCACGAGAGAAAAGAGACGCTAATGGCCTCCAAGGTTCCGCTATTGCGGTCGACCACCGACATCGAAGCCCACAAGAAGATCGTGAACCGGTTGCGTCGAGCGCAGGGGCAGTTGGGGGCGCTCATCACCACCGTGGAAAGCGGTGCAGGGTGCGCCGACGTCATCCATCAACTCTCCGCCGTGTCAAAAGCGCTAGACCGGGCCGGCTTCCTCGTCATCTCCGGAGCGATGAAAGAGTGCCTGGTGAACCCCGGCGCCGAAAGATCACCGCAGCCCGACGAGATCGAGAAGCTCTTTCTTTCGTTATCGTGAGGGCTGCGCACTAGCGCAGCCAGACGCCTAACCCCAGTGCATCAAAGAATTCACATGTTATGCCGCTGACAATTCGCTCTAAGCAGAGATAGTTGACATGAACAGTCGCACATTTGCTAACCAGACTCGCTACCGCGTACAACACCGCTACCCACCATGGGATGGTGCCGATTGTGGTGGTTACGGCGAGAGCAACCGCGAAAATTCCTGCCACAATATGGCTCACCGTGCCGCGCCGCGTGCTCTCCGAGACCATTCTCCGAGAATATCCTTCGCGCGGGCCATCGTCGTGAGGGGCGGAGCCGGTAAACCTGTGGGTTCGACCACGTCGCTGTGTTTGCTCGTACACTGAGCCTCACGCTCCTTGACGGACGCGAGTTAGTTGCACGGTTCATCCAGCACAATTCATCGCGATCAGAGAAGAGAAATCTCATGACTGTTGCTAACTCTTCACCCCGCTCACCCTGGTGCGGCCCTCGCCCGACCGAAGTGCTTCCCGAAACTCTCGACCAGTTGGATGCGTGGTTTCGTGCCGCGAACTATCTTTCTGTCGGTCAGATCTACCTGCTCGACAATCCGTTGCTCCGCGTACCCTTGCGTCGCGAGCACACCAAGCCGCGGCTTCTTGGGCACTGGGGGACCACCCCGGGTCTGAACTTCATCTGGGCTCACCTCAACCGAATCATTCTGGAGCGCGACACCGAAACAATCTTTATCGCGGGCCCCGGACACGGTGGACCAGCCGTGGTCGCCAGCGCCTATCTTGATGGCACCTACAGCGAAACGTACGGTGACATCGATAAGACCGAAGACGGCATCCGTAAATTGTTTAGGCAGTTCTCTTTTCCGGGTGGAATTCCCAGTCACGCAGCGCCAGAAACGCCGGGGTCGATCCACGAGGGTGGCGAGCTCGGCTACTCGCTCTCACATGCTTACGGCGCGGCTTTCGACAACCCCAATCTGTTGGTCGCAACAGTCGTGGGGGATGGCGAAGCCGAGACCGGGCCGCTGGCTACCGCCTGGCATTCGAACAAATTCATTGACCCCGAACGCGATGGCGTCGTCCTGCCGATCTTGCACCTCAACGGCTACAAGATTGCGAACCCGACCGTGCTCGCGCGCATCCCCGAGGAAGAATTATGCGATCTCATGCGCGGTCACGGACACACCCCGTACGTCGTGTCAGGAGGCTTCGATAGCGAGGATCCCCGCGCCGTGCACGAACGCATGGCGGCGACGCTCGACGACATCGTCGATCACATCGCGCAGATCAAAGCGGCCGCGGCGAACGGCACTCTAAAGGGTCGCCCGGCCTGGCCGATGCTGATTCTGCGAACCCCGAAAGGGTGGACGGGCCCCCAAATTGTCGACGGCAATCCCGTGGAAGACAATTGGCGCTCTCACCAAGTTCCGCTCGCCGATGTGCGCGACACTGAGGAGCACCTGCAGCAGCTGAATGACTGGATGGCGTCCTACCGCCCAGAAGAAATCTTCGACGCGAGCGGTGCACCGCTCGCCATCACAACGGCACTGGCGCCGCGCGGCGACCACCGGATGAGCGCGAACCCGGTCACCAACGGGGGGCTGATTCGTAGACCGCTTCGCCTGCCCGACTTTCGTGACTATGCCGTGGATGTTCCGAGTCCGGGGGAAACCACCAGCTCCGCCACTGGCGCGCTCGGGGAGTGGCTGCGCGATGTGATTCGCGACAACCCCGACAACTTCAGAATTTTTGGGGCTGATGTGACAGCATCCAACCGCCTGAGTGCCGTATTCGACGTGACGAACAAGCAGTGGGATGCCGATTACCTCCCCATCGATGCAGACAACCATCTTGCGCGTGCTGGCCGCGTCATGGAGATGCTGAGCGAACACCAGTGTCAGGGCTGGCTCGAAGGCTACTTGCTGACCGGGCGTCACGGCATATTCAACTCGTACGAGGCATTCATCCACATCGTCGATTCGATGTTCAACCAGCACGCGAAATGGTTGGAAGGGGCGAACTCAATCCCGTGGCGCCGACCCGTGTCCTCGCTGAACTACCTGCTGAGTTCACACGTGTGGCGTCAAGACCACAACGGGGCGTCGCACCAAGACCCAGGTTTTCTTGACCTCGTCATGAATAAGAAGCCCGACGTCGTTAGGGTTTACCTGCCGTGTGACGCCAACACCCTTCTCTCGACCTACGACCACTGCTTGCGCTCCGTCGACAAAATCAATGTCGTCGTTGCGGGCAAGCACCCCGAAAATAATTGGCTCAGCATGCCCGAAGCCATCGAACACTGTGTGCGCGGAATCGGACTATTCGACTGGGCCGGTACCGAAGTTGTTGGTGAAGAACCGGATGTCGTACTTGCCTGTGCCGGTGATGTTCCGACCCTAGAAACCCTCGCCGCCACCCAGATCCTGCGCGAGCGGATTCCTGAGCTGCGCGTGCGGGTCGTGAACGTCATCGATCTCATGCGCCTGCACAGTGAATCCGAGCATCCGCATGGGCTCAGCGATGCCGAATATGATGCGCTGTTCACGATTGACAAGCCGGTTATTTTTGCCCATCACGGCTACCCGTGGCTCATCCACCGTCTCACGTATAAGCGCCACGGGCACGCAAATCTGCACGTGCGCGGGTACAAAGACGAGGGCACCACAACCACCCCATTTGACATGGTGATGCTAAACGATCTCGACCGGTACCACCTCGTGATCGATGTACTCGAACGGGTGCCCGGGCTGATGTCGCGGCATGCCGCATTCTGGCAAGAAATGCATGACACCCGACTTCGCGCGCGGCAGTACACGCGCGAACACGGCGATGACATGCCCGAAGTTGCCGAGTGGAGCTGGAAATCAGCGTGAGTCTCGAACACCTGATGCGCACGGGACGCTGGACGACAGCACCGGTCAGCGCCGACCTTGTTTCGGATACCCTTCGTGTCACGGCGGCTGAGAGTAGCGACGCATGGCGAACCACTTCTTATGGATTTGTGCATGACTCCGAGCATGCTCTAATAGCGCCTTTCGCCGTGGGAAGCGCTATCGAGGTCAGCTTCATTCTTGATTTCACCCAACAGTTTGACCAGGCGGGTTTGTTCCTGCGGTCATCAGATCGCGAATGGATGAAGGCGGGCATCGAAATTTCGGATGGTCTGCCCCAGCTGGGTGCGGTTGTCACGCACGGCGTTTCTGATTGGTCGGTCGCTCCGGTTGCCGACTGGGTCGGGCGTGCCGTCACCGTGCGCGCGAGCCGCACGGGAGATGCCATCACGGTGCGCGCCCGAGTCGATGATGACAACTTTCGCCTCGTGCGGTTGGCCTATTTCGCGCCCGATGCTTCGATCGATGGTGGGCTGTTCTGTTGCGCCCCGACGCGCGCCGGATTGACGGTCACTTTTAGCGATTTTCGCCAGACTGCTGCCGATGAATCGCTGCACTAGTTGAGCCGTCAAGATCGCTCTGGCGCACGCCAGTTTTTATGCCTATGATTACCCTGACATCGCGTGGATGCCCAGCAATTTGTGCCCAATCAGGAGTTCTTCCCTGGGCCGTCAGAAAGAACAGAGCACTCGGTATGGACACCACCGATTTCGCTATTAATGTACTTGGATTCATGGGCACAGGCTTCTCCTTCTTGATGTGGATGCCGCAGGCACGAATCACCTGGCAGAGCCGCAACGATGCTGTGCGTCTTGCCGGTATTTCAGAAACCACCCAGTGGTTGCTGGTGCTGGCTTACTCCGTCTGGGGCGCTTACGGGGTGTTGAGTGGATCATTCTGGGTGGCCGCGCCGAGCGCTATCGCGATACCACTTGCCGCGGCAACCATCGTTGTTATCCGGCGAGGCCGGATGCTTCCGGACGAGGGCCGCTCATTCCCCATTTTTTCCAGCACTGATGCTGACCCGTTGGCAACAATTTCGGATGGTCTGATCGCCCTCACCGAATCGATTCCCATCATTGCATCTAGCAGCGACGCTCCCACTGACGCTGACGCTCCCGTCGACCCGCGCACCGACTCGGACCCGCTCGGCCTGCCCCTTCCGCAGTCTGCGGGGTACACCGCTACCGGCACGATCCCGATTCTTGCCTGACCACTAGCGTATGAAGCCGGTGATTTCCGCTGTGATCACATCGCGCACGATGGAACTGTCGAGACTCGCCACACCATCTCCCGGTTGCAGACCGTAGTCACCGAAACGGGCGTGGTTGGCGCCGTCGATCGGAAAAAAGGTGGTGGAGGCCGGCAGTAGATCTGCGGCATCCATGATTGTTTCCGGGGTACTCAGCTGGTCTTCGCTGCCGCTCAAGCTCAAGACTTGAGTGTCGACTTCTGCAAGATCGTTCGCGCAGTAACTGGCAAAGAGGATCAGCCCGCCCACTAGGGGTTCGGCAGCGTATTGGCAGGCACGCACCCCGCCAAGTGAGTGACCACCGACAAACCAGGTGTCGACATCCGGGACCGCATTTGTGAAGGTGGTCAGCGGTCGTTGATCGAAGAATGCCAGATTGAGGATCGGTTTGGTGACGACAACGGTCAACCCCGATTCGGCGACGACTCCCGAAAGTTTGTAGAGGTAGGCATCGGCGCTGACTTTTGCGCCCGGAATAAAGACGAGCCCGTTCCCGGAAACACCAGCGGTGGGGGAGAGGATGAACGAATTCGGGGTCTCATGCACCGAAACTGCAGGATTTGTGCGCACCTTCTCTAAGGCCCCCGCCTCTGCCTGCATGACGCCCACATTCGCCCAGACGAGAATTCCCACGGCCGCGAGCACAATCAGAGACGCAAACGAGATGAGGACAATACGCAGGATGCGGCATCGGCGAGACACAGGTTTCGACGGTTCCCCGGAAGTTTCAAACGTGTTCGGAACGGGGGGAGACTGCTCAGCGTCGTGCATCTGACCAGTCTATTGAGTAATCTGACCAGTCTATTGAGTAAGCAGGGCTCCGGAATATTCGTGCCGTGTGGCGGTTGACTAACAGTGATGACTACGCCACTTCGTCTTTCCGTTCTTGACCTTATTCCGGTCCGCAGCAACCAGACCTCGTCCGACGCGATTGCTTCGAGTATCGCGCTCGCCCAGCGCGCCGACGAACTCGGATTTTCGCGCTACTGGGTTGCCGAGCACCACAACATGAAGGCGGTGGCATCAACTAATCCTGCAGTACTGATCGGAATCGTGGCTGCTCGCACCGAGCGCATCCGGGTGGGTTCCGGGGGAGTTATGCTCCCCAACCACGCCCCGCTCGTGGTCGCCGAACAGTTTGCGATCCTCGAGGCCGCATTCCCCGGACGCATTGATCTCGGTATCGGTCGCGCTCCGGGCAGTGACCCTGTGATCAGCTCCTATTTGCGGATGACGGGAACGACAAGCGACGTCGACGCTTTTCCGAGCAACGTGGCTGACATCCGCAGTCTCATGCATCCAGAGGGTGCAGCCCTGCAACTGCAGTCTGGGCAGATTTATGAGCTCACCGCTACGCCGAAAGCGGCATCGGTGGCCGAACTGTGGTTACTCGGCTCGAGCGACTATTCGGCACGCCTTGCCGCCGCTCAGGGTATGCCCTACGTGTTCGCCCACCATTTTTCGGGAGAAGGAACCGAGCGCATCATGGGGTTGTACCGAGACAACTTTGTGCCATCAGAGCGGCTCGCTGAACCACGCACGTTCCTCACTCTCAACGTGTCGGTAGCCGCCACCGCAGCAGATGCTTACGCGGCCGCTCTGCCACAACTTCATCAGATGGCCCGATTGCGCAGTGGTATGCCGTTGGGGCCGCTGGCAACCATCGAGCAGGCTGCCGCAGCCGAGATTCCCCCGGCCCAACAAGAGATGGTGGATGCCATGGCCGAGCGCTGGGTCATCGACGAGCCAACTGCGGCCGCAGCGCGCATCCGCTCGCTCGTAGCTCGTTTCGGCGTTGACGAAGTTATGGTCACCCCTGGTCTGTCCGCACACGATTCGGATGCGCCGAGCACCTCGCCGGGCCGCGTAACGGCGCTCAAACTCCTGGCGGAGCAGTTGCTCGCCTAGCTGCACTTAACGCCGACCGTGAGCTATTTAGGGTTAGTGGCATTTGGTCGAAGGCTATGTAAGCAGTACAGGCCACACAACGCGCGTGGCAGCTCTGGTGGCATAACGATCGCTACGATTATAGGTAGCACCGTGTTGAGGGGAATCTAATGACGTACAGCGCGATTAAAGTTCGTGCGACTCCCGGGGTTCCGGGTTCGGGGCGCGCTGGCACTGTGGCAGTGGTTGCCGGTCTCGCAGTGGCCGGCTGGATCTCTTTCGGTCGGTACCTTTTCGGCATCGGCGGTGACTTGACCATCACCTACACGGTGACTCTTGGCCTGACCTATGGTGTCTTACTCAGCCTTGCCGGGTTGGCTATGCGACGCACTGCCCTTCGCGGTTTTCCGACGCGGGCAATGACTCACGCCCAGCTCATCGCATCCGGGGTGTGCGCATTTCTGTTGGGCCTCACGATTCCCGATTCCACACTGGGTGGCCTTCAAACGATTATTAGCGGACCGACGGAGCCAGCACTTGGCATCGCTATCGGAATTGCGAACCCTCTGGGGGTTGTCGGAATCGTCACTGCCATCATTGCGCTGGTTCTTGCTACTACCGATTCTCGTGGCCGCGTCACCCTCGTTGAAAGTTGGGGTGACGAGGAGGAAGAACCAGCAACCTCAGTCGATGCTGTCTAGTGCACCTGCGAGTGTTCGCCACGATGATGCCATGCACGATTATGGTGAATGAGCGGAGGGGTGGTCTCGGCTTCGGGGTACCGGCGAAACGTTTGTGCGAAATCGTCGCTGCTAATGGCTGCCTTGTGTGTTGTCTGCATTGCTCTATCCGAAACTAGGGGGATGCTTCTCAGCGTGTGTGGGATTCCCTGATGATGCGAGAACGTGTCGTTATATTTCTTTCTGTTGCGTCATTGTTTCGGTGAAGGGTGCGCTCCATCGCAACGAGGCCCACCATGGTGGCATGCCTAGACAAATCCGCTTCAACGCTTTTGATATGAACTGCGTCGCCCATCAGTCCTCCGGAATGTGGCGCCACCCCGACGACCAGTCGTGGCGCTACAAAGATCTCGATTACTGGACTGAACTCGCCCAACTCCTTGAGCGTGGCACCTTCGACGGCATTTTCATCGCGGATGTGCTGGGTACCTACGATGTTTACGCCGGTTCCAACGAGGCTGCAATTCGGCACGGTGCCCAAGTGCCCGTCAACGATCCGCTCCTCCTAGTCTCTGCCATGGCTCATGTAACTGAGCACTTGGGGTTCGGGATTACCGCCGGTACGGCCTACGAGCATCCGTACCCCTTTGCTCGCCGCATGTCGACTCTCGACCACCTCACGAAGGGTCGCGTGGGGTGGAATGTTGTCACCGGGTATCTCCCCTCGGCTGCCCGAAACATGGGGAACGACGATCAGTTTGATCACGACGACCGCTATGACCATGCCGACGAGTACCTCGAAGTGCTCTATAAGCTGTGGGAAGGGTCCTGGGAAGACGACGCCGTCATTCGTGATCGTGAATCGGGCGTATTCACTGACCCCAGCAAAGTTCACAACATTGAGCATGAGGGCACCCATTTCAGTGTGCCGGGCATCCATCTGTCTGAACCGTCGACGCAGCGAACCCCGGTGATCTACCAGGCCGGTGCCTCACCCCGGGGGATTCAGTTCGCGGCCGGAAATGCGGAGGCGATTTTTGTTGCCTCCCCGACGAAAGCAGGTCTGAAGGTGACCGTCTCACGAATTCGGGATGCCCTCGAGGCGGCAGGCCGAGATCGTTACTCTGCTCGTATCTACACTCTGCTCACCATCATCACCGATGAGACATCTGAGAAGGCCCACGCCAAATACGCCGAGTATCTCAGCTATGCGAGCGAAGAGGGGGCACTCGTATTCATGTCTGGGTGGATGGGCATCGATCTCTCGCGGTACGACCTTGATGAGCCCATCGGCAACGTTCAGAGCAACGCGATCCAGTCGACCGTGGCCAATTTTCAGCAGGCGAACGACGATGGAAGTCAGTGGAAGGTTCGCGACATCGCACGGCTCGGCGCAATCGGCGGTCTCGGTCCTTTCATTATCGGGTCAGGCGAAGAGATCGCGGATGAATTGCAGCAGTGGATGGCAGAGACCGACGCCGACGGATTCAATCTTGCCTACGCGATCACCCCGGGAACCTTTGAAGACGTGATCGAGCACGTGATTCCTGTGCTGCGCGAGCGGGATCTTTACCCCGGAGAGTATGCCGAGGGAACGCTGCGCAATAAACTCCACGGCCGCGGGGATCGGCTACCTCCCGAGCATGCAGGCGCTCGGTTCCGCCGCACAGCCCAGACCGCCGAATCGCGCCTCAGAGTGTGATGGTGTATTTGAAGCCGATGTGGGAGGCTTCGAAGCCGAGTTTTGTGTAGAAGCGGTGGGCGTCGGTGCGTGCTTCATCTGAGGTGAGCTGCACGAGCGAGGCGCCAAGGGTTGGGGCGGCAACCTCCACGACCCAGCGCATCATCGCCCCGCCGATTCCGGCGGAGCGCTGGCTCTCAGCAACACGAACCGCTTCGACCTGCAGCCGGTGGGAGCCCCGGCGCGCCATTCCGGGAATGGCCGTCAACTGCATGGTCGCGACGACATCACCAGAAGGTGCGACCACAACGAGTAGCGCGTTCGCCGGGGTAGTCGCGATTGCGTGGAATGCCTTCTCGTAGGCGGGGCGGTCCTCGGGTCGTGCGGTGTCTCCGCGCAGTGCACTGACAGGATCGTCTGCCAATAGTTGAAGGATGGTGTCGATGTCACCCAGTTCTGAGTACCGAAGAATCATCTCCCCACCGCGCGTCTGAAGAGTTGTCGGAACCGTCACCTTGGAAAACACACTCACGAGGATATCAGCGTGCGACGCGGCCACTTGCGTTGAATTCGAATATATGTTCGAATTCAGTCGTGCGGTGGAGCGGGCAGCAGGTCAGTAGCGAGGCTCCCAACACCCTGCCAGGCCTTGCACGCCTCAATAACCTCGTGAGCACCGCGCGTACCCCCGACTTTGAGGGCGTCACTTTCTACGAGGTCTTGGCTAGAAGTGCTCTCAACAAAGTTCCGACGGCCAGTGACATTCCATTTGGTTGGACCATCAACCCGATGCGCGGATGCCTGCACCAGTGCACCTACTGCTTCGCCAGGCCTACGCACGAGTTTCTTGATCTTGATGCGGGCAAAGACTGTGATACTCAGATCATCGTCAAGGTCAACGTGCGGAGGGGCGCTATCGGCTGATGCCGGGAATCATTGCTGCGCTTGCCGCTGCAGGCACACCGCTGTCGATTCTCACGAAGGGCACCCTGCTTCGGCGCGATCTCGCCCTTTTGGCTGAGGCGAGCGGGCATGTGCCGGTCGACGTGGGAATGTCGATTGCGATCTATGACGACTTTGCCCTTCCTTACGGACACGCGAGATCACCTTGAACGCGCCGTAGCGCAAGTGAAAGCGGCTGGAGGCACCTCAATCGCGTATTCGGCGCTGCATTTGAAGCCCGGCACCAAGGAGTGGTATTTCCAGTGGCTGGAGAGCGCTCATCCAGAGCTGCTGTCGCGCTATCACTCCCTGTATTCACGCGGCATTTACGATCCCAAGGAATACCGCAGGTGGTTGGCGGCAAAGTTGAGTCCGACCATCCGGCGCCATGGTTTGGAGCGAACGACGCTTGAGCCCGCAACGGGCATCGTCGGTTCGCGAACACAGCTACGCATCCGTGACACCGGCGCTGAACGCTCGCCCATCGCCGAAGAGATGCCGCCCAAACTAGCGCTGCGGGCAATGTGGCAGCCGATGCTGTTCTAGCAACCGCTGTTTCGGGTTTTCTCTTCTTCCCGATTGATCTGGGCGAATGAAAAGGCGGCACTTTAGCTGGCTAGGCTGGTGGGGTGACCTCTCCAGCGCAGTCGTACTATGTGCGGCACGATGATACCCATTTCGAGTCCACCATCCATGCACAGGGGGCATGGAATCCGCACGAACAACATATGGCACCAGTGGCAGGCGTCTTGGCGCACGTCCTTGAGGGGTTCGAGGCACGCCCGGGTGCGCGCATTGCCCGCATCAGCTACGAAATCCTGGGTCTGATTCCCGCCGGCGAGTTTGAGATCGTCACGTCGATGGTCCGACCGGGCCGCACGATCGAGTTGGTGCAAGCTGAGTTCGTCGCTGGCGGTCGGGTGGCAGTGCGTGCTTCCGCTTGGCGACTGCAGGTCTCCGATACGACTGAAGTCGCAGGCATCGTTGATGAGCGGATGTCGGGCCCGGGCCAAGCAAGCGCGCCGGTGGGCTTCAGCCAGTGGCCGGGCGGTTACATCCGCTCAATTGAGGCGCGGGCGCTACCCGATCATGCCGCCGGACGAGGTCGCGCGTGGTTGCGCACTCCCATTCCACTGCTCAGCGCAGAACCGGTGAGCGAGTTTGCGCGCTTGGTTGGCTTAGTTGACACGAGTAATGGAATTGCTACACGCGTCAAACCAGGCGAAGGCGGCTATGCATTCCCGAATGTTGACCTCCAAATCCATCTCTACCGCATGCCAGCGGGGGAGTGGCTCGGTTTGCAAAATGCCGTCAACTTCGGTGCGGACGGGGTTGGCCTTACCTCGACAGTGCTCCATGATGCAGCGGGTCCGTTTGGCCGTGCGGAGCAGATTCTCACCCTGCGCAAGGTCTAGATAACGACGACTCCGGCGACCGCGATGACCGCCCACGACCGCCGAGTTAGTCGGCGTATGGTGGCGAGCCCAGGTCGTCGCGACCACGCAATTTCTCAAGCTCGCGTCGTTCGCGTTTGGTGGGGCGCCCGGCCCCACGGTCCCGTCTCGGCGCTAGTGCCACTTCCTCGCGGGAAGGCGGCGGGGGCGTCTCGTCGATGAAGCTCTCCGCTGCCGTAGCGGCAGAAACACGTTTCACGATAGTTTGCTTGACAACGAGAATGCGATCGAAGCCCGCGATGCGAATCCGCACTTGATCGCCGACCTTCACCGGTTGCGCAGCTTTAACGCTCGCGCCAGCAATCTTTACATGCCCCGCACGGCACGCAGCAGTCGCTTGAGAGCGTGTCTTGAAGACGCGCACGGCCCATAGCCAGCTGTCGACACGAACGGCACCGGTGCCCATCAGGCGGTGGCGAGCTCGCGCTTCCAACGCACCAGACGCTGCACCGTCGCGCTGTCATCGTCGGCGAGCGTGCGCATAGCGGCGTCAGGCACGAAGAAGTTCACGGCGAGAAACCCCCGTACGGTTTCTGAGGGGTCGTTTGCGAGCATCCGAAGCACGTCGCACGGCGCATGTTCGTTTCGGGCAACGCAGGCACGTACCCCCTCATCCGAGTCTTTTGCCAACGCCTCGAATACCTTGACCGGAGTGTGGTGACTACTCGCAGCACTTTCGCGAATTTTGGGATTAGCGTCGTTGGCAAGAAGTCGGAGTCGCGCGATTTTACTGTCGGTTACTTTCGGCGCAGGATGCAGTTCGGCTGCTTCCTGAGAAGTGGTCATCGACGGCGCCATCGCGCGCATTTGGGACCGCTGCGCTGGAGTGTTGAAGCGGATGCATGACATGTACTTGAGGGTACGCCTGAAGTGCGAGTATTTTGTGCTGCCAGAGCGGCATTTCGCCCTCCGATGCTGGCTACACTCGGAGTGTGGAATTCAGCGGTTCACCCCAGATCAGCAATCGCGTGTGGACTGTGCCCAACGTGCTGAGTTTCATCCGGCTTGGCCTGGTGCCGCTGTTCCTCTACTTCATCCTTAATGCGCAAGACGCACTTGCCCTCATCGTGCTTGTCGTATCGAGCCTGAGTGACTATCTCGATGGTGTAATCGCGCGGCGATTCAATCAGATCACCCGGCTCGGGCAATTGCTCGACCCCGCTGCTGATCGGCTGTTTATTTTTGCTGCGCTCATTGGTTTAGCGGCGCGAAACGTTATTCCGTGGTGGCTGTTCATCGTCATTGTCGCGCGCGAAATCATGCTCGTCATTTTGGGTCTCATCTCAGCAAACTTCGGTTTTGGGCCACTTCCCGTCCATCACCTCGGCAAAGTGGCGACCGCTGGCCTGTTTTACGCCCTCCCAATTTTGATGCTGGGTCAAGCGTTTCCTGAGGTCGCCTGGGTCACTGATCCGATCGGGTGGGCGTTCGCTCTCTGGGGTGCGTTCTTGTATTGGTGGGCGGGATTCATCTATGTGGCACAATCCATCCGAATTTCTCGAATTCCGAGGGGTTGAGGAGTGCTCCTTTCCGATACGCTGGTTAGTCAGGGAGGTTTGCGATGGTTGAATCAATGAATAATGGTCACGGCGCCGACATGCGGTCGGCGAACGAGACGCCCGCGCAGCCTACTGTCGAGCGCAACGACACGACGGCGGCCTACACCCAGGGCTTTGCGGCTCAGGTTGCGGCGATGGGGTCCGATGTTTCGGCTGACGAGCAGGCCGCAATTACGGCGCTGCCGTCTGGTTCTGCGCTTCTGATCGTGCGACGCGGGCCCAATGTTGGCGCTCGCTTTTTGTTGGATGCCGATATCACCACGGTGGGTCGTCATCCTGAGGCAGATATTTTTCTCGATGACGTTACTGTGTCGCGTCGCCACGTTGAGTTTCTGCGACAGGGCACCGTGTTCGAGGTCAAAGATTTGGGTTCACTCAACGGAACGTACCTCGGGGGCGACCGCATTGAGTCTCCGGCTGTTCTTCGCGAACGTGCCGAACTTCAGGTGGGCAAGTACAAACTCACGTTTTATGCGTCACGACGCGATCTTCCACTATCGGCTGGCAATTAGTGGTTGGGGTTGCGCGTCAAGTGCGCCCGACTCCAGCCCCGGTGCTTCTCAGCATCGGGCAAGTTCTTGCCAAACTGAGTCCCGAATTTGGCGACCTCACTCCGTCGAAGCTCCGGTTTCTTGAGGAACGCAAACTTGTCGCACCCGCTCGAACGGCATCCGGGTATCGCAAGTTTTCGTCGGCTGACATGGAACGGCTTCGCTTCGTGCTAACGATGCAGCGGGATCACTACCTTCCGCTCAAAGTTATTCGCGGCTATCTCGAAGAGATGGATGCGGGGCGCACACCGGAATTGCCCGGAGGTGCAGTCGCCGCACCATCCATGCTCTCTGCTGAGCGCAAGCTCACCCGTGATGAGTTGATCCGAGAAGCTGGCGCTAGCCCGATGTTGCTCGGAGACGCTATTTCCTCCTCGCTGATCGTGGCATCCGATGTTTTTGGTGAAGACTCACTCGCCGTCCTCAGGTCGTTGGTGGAGCTCCAGCGCAGTGGTATCGAGCCACGGCACCTGCGGGGCTTTCGTGCAGCAGCGGAGCGCGAGCTTGGGCTCATCGAGAGTGCCTTGATGCCGGTTTCGCGTCGGAAGGATGCGTCGAGCCGCGCTCGCGCAGCAGAGATGGCTCGAGAAATTGCGGGCCAGCTAGAGATTGTTCGCAGCAGTATTATCCGATCTGCCCTGAGTCGCCTCGATTCGTAGTACGGTCGTTTTGTCGATCGATTACGACACGCCGCCCAGTTTTCGCGAATGTCGTTGGTCGATCCGGTGGCGGTGAGTACCGTGAGGTAACACGAAACACTAAGCGTCAACTTAAGCATGAAGGTTGTTGGTTTATCGTGCTCGCCGAATCAGAATCTAGAGGGGCAATGCCATGAGTGAAGTGAACCGTAGCGAGACATCCCGCTACGACCTTGGCCTCCTCTTCACTGACGGAATGCCCAACCTC
The DNA here is from genome assembly GCF_006788895.1 of Rhodoglobus vestalii. Lineage (NCBI taxonomy): Bacteria > Bacillati > Actinomycetota > Actinomycetes > Micrococcales > Microbacteriaceae > Rhodoglobus > Rhodoglobus vestalii. Next base: position 280,351 of record NZ_VFRA01000001.1, on the reverse strand, counting down.
GACGACTCGGCCGGATACCGCGGCGCTGTTGCTGCTCGCGCAGCGGGTATTAGCTACCGCCAACTCGACTACTGGGCCCGCACTGAACTCGTTGAACCCACAGTTCGCGGTGCCGCAGGCTCCGGCTCACAGCGCCTCTACGGATTTCGCGACATCCTGGTGCTCAAGCTCGTCAAGCGACTCCTCGACACCGGCATTTCTCTTCAGCAAATTCGTGTGGCTGTGAACCAACTCCGCGAGTCAGGCATCAACGATCTTGCACAGACCACGCTCATGAGCGACGGTGCCAGCGTTTACCTGTGCACCTCCAACGATGAGGTCATCGATCTCGTCAGCCGCGGCCAGGGCGTCTTCGGCATTGCCGTGGGCAAGGTGCTCCGTGAGGTCGAAACAAGCCTTATCGACCTTGACACAGTCAAGGGTGAAGATCCGATGGACGAGTTGGCCAAGCGTCGAGCATCCCGAGCATCCTAAACGCAGCCGCGGCCGCTGAACTCGTAAGACACCAACACAAACGCTAGCGCCAGCGCGAACGCCGCGTCAGCACGAATGCCAGGGTCAGCCCGAGAGCTAGTTGTTGTACTCGCCCATTCGGGCAGCGCGCATCACGCGGTCGAGCAACTGGTCGAAGTAGCGTGCCATCTCTTGGGCACTCTCGCCCGGCCACACGTGCAGAGGCTTTGCGGCGCCCTGCGCCTGCTGCAACGACGTACGCTCTGGCAGCTGCGGAGAGAGAACCAGGGGCCCAAACATGTCGCGCAATTCTTTGATACGAAATTGGTGTTCGAGCGACTGCGAGCGTAGCCGGTTCACAATTATGCCGAGCGGCTGAAGTCGAGGCGAGAGGCCGCGCCGAATCTCTTCGATGGCCCGCAGAGCACGGTCTGCCGCAGCTACCGAAAAAAGGCCGGGCTCGGTGACGATTGCAACGCGGTCGCTGGCAGCCCACGCAGTGCGAGTGAGCGCGTTAAGCGACGGCGCACAATCGATCAGAACGAGATCGTAATCTGCCTCCACGTTTGCGAGAGCTTCTTCGAGCTTCCAAATATCGCGGATGCTCGGATGCGGCCCGTCAAAATTAATGGCGGATGGTGAGCCAATCAGAACGTCTATTTTTCCGGGGCGACCCTTGGTCCAGCCGCTCGGGGCTATGGCTGCCCGCACAATTTTTTCTTTGGGAGAAGCGAGCACATCGGCAACGTTGAGGTGACCGGAGACATCAATGTCCATACCGGTCGACACATCGGATTGGGGATCAAGGTCGACGACGAGGGTTCGAAGACCGCGAGCAAAGGCTGCCGAAGCGAGCCCAAGCGTCACAGTCGTCTTTCCTACGCCCCCCTTGAGGGAGCTAACGCTAAGTACGTGCACGAGTAACGACGATACCTTCACTACTGTTAAGAAACCTAAAACTGCACCAACTTTTGCCCACCCTTGAGGAAACTGCCAGAGTTCGATGACTCTAGGCTTGGCTTTTGTCAGGAAGGACCGAATGTTCACGAAGATTCTCGTTGCCAACCGAGGTGAGATCGCGATCCGCGCAATGCGTGCGGCCGTCGAACTCGGCGCAAGAACTGTTGCCGTTTTTCCCTACGAGGATCGAAATTCGGTTCACCGGCTGAAGGCCGACGAGGCGTACCTAATTGGTGAAGAGGGGCATCCTGTTCGTGCCTACTTGGACGTTTCGGAAATTATTCGTGTCGCAAAAGAGTCGGGCGCTGACGCCATCTACCCTGGCTATGGTTTTCTGTCTGAGAATCCCGAGCTCGCTCATGCGGCTGCGGCTGCAGGAATAGCCTTCATCGGCCCGCCCACTAAGGTGCTCGAGATGGCTGGTAACAAGGTCACTGCCAAAGAGCACGCCATCGCTGCGGGAGTTCCCGTGCTCAAGTCCACCCCAGCCAGCACCGATGTGGATGCACTTCTTGTCGCTGCCGATGAGATCGGTTTTCCGATTTTCGCGAAGGCTGTTGCCGGTGGTGGCGGTCGCGGAATGCGCCGCGTTGAGAAAAAGGAAGATCTTCGTGACGCACTCGTCGCCGCGATGCGCGAAGCCGAAAGTGCATTCGGTGACCCGACGATGTTCCTGGAGCAAGCAGTTGTGCGCCCACGCCACATTGAGGTGCAGATCCTTGCCGACTCGCACGGCAACACCATTCACTTGTTTGAGCGCGATTGCTCGGTTCAGCGTCGGCACCAGAAAGTGGTCGAGATCGCCCCTGCGCCGAATCTCGACGAGAACACTCGTCAGGCGATGTACCGCGACGCAATAGCGTTTGCCAAGTCGATCGACTACGTCAACGCTGGCACGGTCGAGTTTTTGCTCGACACTGTGGGGGAGCGTAAGGGCGAGCACGTCTTCATTGAGATGAACCCGCGGATTCAGGTGGAGCACACCGTCACTGAAGAGGTCACCGATGTTGATCTTGTTCAGTCGCAGATGCGAATTGCGTTTGGCGAATCACTCGAAGAGTTGGGCTTGCGTCAAGAGGAGCTCACACTGCGCGGAGCGGCGCTGCAGTGCCGCATCACGACAGAAGACCCAGCCAGCGGGTTTCGGCCTGACACGGGTAAAATAACTACATACCGCTCGCCAGGTGGTGCCGGCATACGTTTGGATGGTGGAACGGTTTCTGCTGGTGCGCAGATTTCTCCCCACTTCGACTCCATGCTCGTGAAGATGACGTGCCGTGGCCGAGACTTCGCGTCGGCTGTGCGCCGCGCACGCCGTGGACTCGCAGAGTTCCGCCTTCGCGGCGTGACTACAAACATCCCCTTCCTTCAGGGTGTGCTCGACGACCCAGAGTTCATCGCCGGAGACCTGAGCACCGCATTCATCGATGAGCGCCCCTGGCTGGTGAACTCGCATCGCTCCAAAGACCGTGGAACAAAGATCCTCACCTGGTTGGCCGAAATCACCGTGAATCAGCCCAACGGCGACGGCGCGGGAATCATCAACCCCCAGTTGAAGCTTCCCGCGGTCGATCTTTCAGTCGAGGCGCCCGCGGGTTCGCGCCAGCGACTCCTTGAGCTTGGCCCGGCCGGTTTCGCTTCGGCGCTGCGCGAGCAGAAGGCGCTGGCCGTAACAGAAACGACGTTCCGAGATGCACACCAGTCGCTCTTAGCGACGCGCGTGCGCACTCGCGATCTGGTTGCTGTGATGCCTCACGTCGCGCGACTCACCCCCCAGCTGCTTTCGGTTGAGGCGTGGGGTGGGGCCACCTATGACGTCGCACTGCGTTTCTTGGCGGAAGATCCTTGGGAGCGCCTCGCGTCGATGCGCGAAGCTCTGCCGAATGTTGCTATCCAAATGCTGCTTCGTGGCCGCAATACCGTCGGCTACACCCCGTATCCGACCGAAGTGACCGATGCTTTTGTCCACGAGGCTGCAGACACCGGCGTAGATATTTTCCGCATCTTTGACGCCCTCAACGATGTTTCGCAGATGCGCCCCGCGATCGACGCCGTACTCAATACCGGTACCGCCGTCGCTGAGGTCGGGCTCTGCTACACCGGCGATTTACTTGATCCCAAAGAAGATCTGTACACGCTCGACTACTACCTCAGGCTTGCCGATCAGATCATGGCGAGCGGAGCCCACATTCTCGCCATCAAGGACATGGCAGGACTTCTCCGGGCAGAGGCCGCAGAAACACTAGTTTCGGCGCTTCGTGAGCGTTTTGACGCCCCCGTGCACGTGCATACGCACGACACTGCCGGGGGACAGTTGGCGACACTGCTGGCTGCCTCGCGTGCGGGTGCGGACGCTGTGGATGTCGCTAGCGCTCCGATGGCAGGAACAACAAGCCAGCCATCGATGTCGGCCCTCATTGCCTCCCTCGCGCACACCGAACGTGACACCGGAATTTCGCTCGATGCTGTGTCGGATCTTGAACCGTACTGGGAGGCGGTGCGCCACACCTATGCGCCGTTCGAGTCGGGGCTTCCTGGCCCGACCGGTCGGGTCTACCACCACGAAATTCCGGGTGGCCAGCTTTCCAATCTTCGGCAACAGGCGATCGCGCTGGGCCTCGCTGACCAGTTCGAAACGATCGAAAATCTGTACGCCGCGGCCAACAAGATGCTTGGTCGTCCGCCAAAGGTTACGCCGTCGTCCAAAGTGGTTGGCGATCTTGCGCTAGCTTTGGCCGCGGCAAATGCTGACCCTGCTGACTTTGAAGAGAACCCAGAGAAGTACGACATCCCTGATTCTGTTATCGGTTTCATGGCGGGGGAGCTGGGCGAACTTCCCGGCGGCTGGCCAGAACCGTTCCGTTCCAAGGTGCTGAAGGGCCGCAACGTCAAGATTGGCGTTGAAGCAATTAGCGTTGACGACCAGGCGGCTCTCGACGGGGAATCCAGTGAACGCCGTACCGCTCTCAATAGGCTGCTTTTTGCCGGTCCGACTCAGATCTTTGAAAAAGCGCGCGAAGCGTACGGTGATCTTTCTGCGCTTGCCAGTACCGACTACCTTTACGGTCTGCAGCAAGGAAAAGAACACGTCGTTGAAATTGAGAAAGGCGTTCAACTCTTCGTTGGTCTCGAGGCGATCGGTGAGGCAGATGAGAAGGGCATGCGCACCGTTATGGCCACGCTCAATGGTCAATTGCGTCCGGTATTCGTCCGGGATCTCGGCATCGCGGTCGATTCGATCTCAGCAGAGAAGGCGGATTCGTCGAAGCCGGGCCATGTCGCGGCACCCTTCTCGGGTGTGGTGACTCTCCAGGTTGAAGAGGGTGTCAAGGTCGAGGCGGGCCAACCGGTGGCCTCGATTGAGGCGATGAAGATGGAAGCAGCGATTACCGCGTCGGTCGCAGGCACGGTCAAACGCCTCGCGATCCCTCAGACGCAGCAGGTGGATGCCGGTGATCTCTTGGTCGAGATCGAGCCCAGTTGAGCCTGATTTATCGGTAATAGCCGTGTCCGCCGCTTGGGCGAAGGTCACAGTTACCTCGCTTACGCGGTAGAGTGTCGTGTTTGCTTTCTGAAAGGGATCAACCAGTGTCTACTGAGCGTGATGAATCTGATGTGCAGTCGTCTGCTGACGACGAAAATTTTACTGCCGATTACGACTCGAAGGAGTCGACGGTTGAAGTGGCACCAAGCAGCGAAAGCGTCACTTTTACGCTTTCTTTACCGACGCAGGTTCGGGCGACTCCAGAGCACGAGGCTGCCGTCTCGATCGATGATGTTGCGGTAACCGCACACCACGTGGATCCGGCTGCATTGGCCACAACGTCTTTTGCTTTTGCGCCGGCAGCGATTGCCACCACTCCGACTGAAGCTGCCTCCGGGGCTGCCCCTATTCCTGAGCTCCCACCGGTCGACCGTCCGACGACTCGTCGCGGTCGCCAGCGCATCGACGTCCGTCCCGCGCCGGAGACTGCGACGATGCTCACTGCCGAGCGTCTCATCAACCAGGGCAAGAAGAATCGCCGACCTGCACCAGAAGGCTTCCTCCAACAGATTCTTTATGCGCTGACGTTCCACTTGGTCAATGTGGGCGACTCATATTCTGTGCGCGAACGCAAAGCGCTGGAGGCGCGCATTACTAAGACGTTCTCGGGTGGCACCCGATTCGTCCCGGTGCTCACGCGCAAGGGTGGTGTCGGTAAGACGACAATCACGGCCCTGCTGGGTATGGCATTGGCGGACACTCGCGAAGACCGAATTATTGCCATCGACGCTAACCCCGACCGCGGAACGCTCGCCGAGCGCATCGATAAGCAGACTCGTGCAACGGTGCGCGATGTTGTGATGCGTTCGGAGTCGCTTCATACGTTCAGCGAGTTCCAGACCGTTGTGTCGCGCGATGAAACCCGACTTGACGTTCTAGCGTCAGACACAGATCCGCACGTTTCTGAGGCTTTTGACGAGAACGATTACAACATCGTTGCCGACATGGCGGAACGGTTTTACTCTGTTGCAATCACCGACTGTGGCACCGGAATCGTGCACTCGGTGATGCGTGCCACGCTCCAGCGAGCGGATTCGATTGTCATCGTTTCTGGCGGCAGTGTCGATGAGGCAAGGCTGGCATCCGAGACTCTCACCTGGCTTGAGTCCAATGGTCACGCAGATCTCGTCAAGAATGCTGTTGTTGCGCTCAACACGGCAACTCAGGGCACCAATCTGGTCAAACTCGAAGAGATCGAGGCGCACTTTAAATCGCGTGTGCGCGAGGTCGTTCGCGTTCCGTACGACGCGAGTCTTGCTACTGGCTCGGTGGTGCACTACCGCGACCTCAACAAGATCACCAAGAATGCTGCACGCGAACTCGCAGCAGTGGTCATGGATGGCCTTGACGAGGTTCGGACCGACTGACCCGATGGCTGTTCGTGCGATTCGGCTTTTTGGCGATCCTGTACTCCGGTCCGCTTGCGACCCGATTATGGTCGGAGATCCGCGCGCCACGGCGCTTATCGGTGATCTCATGGACACCGTTCAGGAGCCCGGCCGGGCGGGATTAGCGGCCAATCAGATTGGCGTCGGTCTACGGGCTTTCAGCTATAACATTGATGGCGAAATTGGTTACGTCATCAATCCCGTCCTTGCAGAAGTATCCGGAGAACCGGAGCTTGTTGATGAGGGTTGCCTGTCGGTACCGGGGTTCTATTTTCTGCGTCGGCGATACCCCTTCGCTCGTGTAACCGGCGTTGATCTCACGGGCGAGGCGGTCGAGCTCAGCGGTGACGGTGTAATGGCTCAGGCGCTCCAGCATGAAACAGACCACCTTGATGGGCATCTCTACATTGAGGGCCTTGAGCCCGAGACTAAGCGCGAAGCTATGCGCGCCATCCGCGCAGCTCCGTGGTACTAACCTGCAAGAACAATTCTTGGTCAATCACGCAACCCCCGCCGTGTTCGCACGCAGCGGGGGTTTCGTGATTGGAGAGAAATTGCTGAGGCTTTAGTGCTTCAGCGAGATTCCTTCAGTCGACGGAGAGTTTGAGTACATGCCCTCAATGACGTCGGCAAAATCGGCCAGAATCACCGTGCGCTTGATGCTCATCTTTGGCGTGAGGTGCCCACTGGCTTCTGTGAGGTCGGCGTCGAGGATATGGAACTTACGAATCGACTCCGCACGCGAGACTCGGGCGTTGCCGACATCGATCGCTCGCTGCACTTCGGCAAGCACTGCCGGGTGTTGGCCGGCCTGCTGCAACGTCCAGGTTGCATCGAGACCATTGTTATTTAGCCAGACGGGAAGCATCTCCTCGTCCAGGGTGACGAGCGCCGAAATGAATGGGCGCCCCTCTCCTACGGCAATGACTTGGCCGATGATCGGGTTAGCGCGGATCGGATCTTCGAGCGCGGCGGGGGCGACGTTTTTGCCGCCGGACGTAACGATGATCTCTTTTTTGCGGCCGGTGATCTCGAGGTAGCCGTCTTCATCGAATTTGCCGATGTCGCCGGTCTTGAACCATTCGCCGTCAAATACTTCATCGGTGGCTTCTTGGTTGTTCCAGTAGCCGTCGAATACGCAGACGCCCTTGGCTTGAATCTCGCCATCTTCTGCAATTCGAACGGAGACGCCCGGGAGTGGGGGACCGACCTTGCCGATTTTGAAGTTGGATGGTTTGTTCACCGAGATTGGTGCAGTGGTTTCGGTGAGACCGTAGCCTTCGAGAATCGTCAGTCCCAGGCTGCGATAGAAGTGTCCAAGACGCAGACCCAGCGGCGCGGAGCCTGACACGGCGTACTCGACTCGCCCTCCCAGGGCTGCACGAATCTTCGAAAGAACAAGTCGATCAAAGAGTGCGAACTGAATCTTGAGACCAAGCGGGACGTGCCCAGCATCCACTGCCTTGGAGTGCGCGATTGCCACGTCGGCGGCCTTGCGGAAGATTTTGCCTTTTCCGCCAGCTTCCGCTTTCTGCTCTGATGAGTTGTACACCTTCTCGAACACGCGAGGCACAGCCAAGAGGAACGTCGGCTTGAACGACGCCATTGAGGGCAGCAGCAGTTTGGTATCGGGCTGGTGGCCGACTTTCACTCCACCGTGGATGCACAGAATCGAAATGAAGCGCGCAAAGATGTGAGCTGTTGTAATAAACAGCAGCGTGCTCGACTCGGGGTTAACAACCTCGGGAATAGCCTTCTGCGAGTTGCGGCAGAGCTCTACGAAGTTGGAGTGCGTCAAGATGCAGCCCTTGGGCTTGCCGGTGGTCCCCGAGGTGTAAATGAGGGTTGCGAGGTCAGAACCCTTCGCGATGTTGCGACGGCGTTCAATTTCTTCTTCGGGAACATCGGTTCCTGCGGCGGAGAGCTTGTCGATGTCGCCGAGGTCGATCTGCCACGCGTGCGCAACATCGGGAACATCCGCGCGAATCTCATCAAAGCGTGCGAAATGTTCAGGCGTCTCCGTGATGATGGCGATAGCACCCGAGTCAGCGAGATTCCACTGGATTTGCGAGGGGGAACTGGTCTCATAGATGGGAACGAGCACTGCGCCGGCAAACCAGGTCGCGAAGTCGATGAGCGTCCACTCGTAGCGGGTCTTGCACATCAACCCGATTTTATCGCCGGGGTGAATGCCGGCCGCGACCAATCCTTTGGAGACAGACTTCACCTGAGCTAAGAACTCGGCAGAGGTGACATCACTCCAGCCGCCATCGGCGGTAGGTAGCGAGAACAGCGCCTTGTTTGGTGTAGCCGCAACACGATCGATCAGGAGATCGGTGGCGTTCGCTTCGGGGTCGGCCTCAATGAGGGCTGGTACATCAAACTGTTTCACGGCAACTCCTTTGGCACCGGTATGGTGGTCATCCCACTCTAGCTAGGTCGAGTCGATCTAGCCACGACGGCATCCATCGACGACGGCATCTATCCACGCTCGCGGCGGTGCTGGCGCACATCTGCCGCTGTTTGTGGGGTATGTTCTGCTGCGCGATAAGGTAGAAACTCGCGCGAGCAGGAAAACGAGGCACCATGTTCTATTGGTTCATGAAGAATCTGGTCGCTGGCCCCATTCTCAAAACGGTTTTTCGGCCGTGGGTTTCCGGCCTCGAGAACCTGCCACGTAAGGGTGGAGTAATTCTCGCAAGTAACCACCTGTCTTTTATTGACTCAGTGTTCCTACCCTTGGTCATGGATCGACGTATTTTCTTCCTAGCTAAGAGCGACTATTTCACTGGTCGGGGTATTCGTGGCTGGTTGTCGCGTGCCTTCTTCAATGGCACGGGGATGCTTCCGATCGATCGGTCGGGCGGTAAAGCTTCGGAAGCCTCGCTGAATACGGGCCTAGCAGTTCTCGCGCGCGGCGAGGTTCTCGGTATTTATCCCGAAGGCACGAGAAGTCCCGACGGAAAGATGTACCGGGGCCGCACGGGCGTTGCGCGCATGATCCTTGAGGGGCACGTTCCGGTTGTTCCGGTTGCGATGATTGACACCGAGAAGGTGATGCCGATTGGCACCAAGATCCCTCGGATGGGTCGAATTGGAATTGTCTTTGGTGAACCTCTCGACTTCAGCCGTTTTGAGGGCATGGAAGGTGACCGTTTCATCCTGCGGTCAATCACTGACGAAATCATGTATGAGCTCAACCGCATAAGCGGACAGGAGTATGTGGATGTCTACGCGACATCGGTCAAGGAGCGTGCGGCTCCAGCCCGTCGTGCTCAGTGAAAAAAGGCTCCCGGTTCAGCCGGTAGGCTCGTAACGGGGCATAAGCCCAGCCATTTTCGCAGTAAATGTAAGAAGGAATTCCCTGTGGTCGACCCGTCAGAACCCGTGGTACTTGCCGATCCAGCCGTGATTGCCGGTTTAGACAACTGGCGCACGCTTCCCATCAAGCAGCAACCGAGCTGGTTGGATGCCGATGCTGTCGGTGAGGCGTCAAGCAAGATCGCTTCTCTTCCGCCGCTGGTATTCGCCGGTGAGGTTGATCGCCTGCGCACGCGTCTGGCGCGTGCAGCTCAGGGCGAAGCATTCCTGTTGCAGGGCGGCGACTGTGCCGAAACTTTCGCTGGGGCCACGGCTCAGAAGATCAGCGATCGCGTTAAAACAATCCTGCAAATGGCCGTTGTGCTTACGTACGGAGCCTCGAAGCCGATCGTCAAGATGGGCCGCATGGCAGGCCAGTTTGCCAAACCCCGCTCCAGCGATTTTGAGACGCGGGGAGACGTCACCCTCCCGGCCTACCGCGGCGACATCGTCAACGGGTTTGACTTCACACCGGAGTCACGCGCTGCTGATCCCGCACGCCTGGTTGAGGGATACCACACGGCGGCATCCACCCTGAATCTTATTCGGGCGTTCACGCAGGGTGGTTTTGCGGACCTCCGCCAAGTGCATTCATGGAACAGGGGATTTGCGGCGAACCCCGCAAATCGTCAGTACGAGAGTCTTGCCAAGGAAATTGACAAGGCGGTGCGTTTCATGGAGGCGGCCGGCGCTGACTTCGATGAGCTCAAGCGCACCGAATTCTACTCGAGCCATGAAGGCTTGCTGATGGACTACGAGCGGCCGATGACGCGCATTGATTCGCGCACAGGAACGCCCTACAACACGAGCGCGCACTTTTTGTGGATCGGGGAGCGCACTCGCGACCTCGATGGTGCTCACATCGACTACTTCTCTCGTCTGCGCAACCCCATTGGTGTGAAGCTCGGCCCAACGACCACCCCCGAGACGATGAAACAACTCATTGAAAAGCTCGACCCTGAACGGGAGCCCGGTCGACTCACGTTCATTACGCGCATGGGTGCCGGCAAGGTGCGCGACGCCCTTCCACCGCTTCTTGAAGCGATTAAAGAAGTGGATGCCACACCGCTGTGGGTAACGGACCCCATGCACGGAAACGGTCTCACTACGCCCACCGGATACAAGACGCGCCGGTTCGATGACGTGGTTGATGAAGTTAAGGGATTCTTCGAGGCACACAGCGCAGCGGGAACGTACCCCGGCGGCATCCACATCGAGCTCACCGGCGACGATGTCACCGAGTGCTTAGGCGGTTCGGAGCAGATTGATGAGGCCACACTGGCTACGCGTTACGAGTCGCTGTGCGACCCACGCCTCAACCACATGCAATCGCTGGAGTTAGCGTTTCTCGTCGCCGAGGAACTCCGCTCTTTTTAGACGAATTGCGGCTCGCCAGATCGATGCCGTGATGGCCGTGATGGCCGTGCTGGCGAGCTGTTGGCGGCGATCAGTCTTGTCTCAGTCCGTAGATCGTGACTTCTGAGCCGCGCTTCAGCATTTCCCCTGCCTCGGGTTCTTGGTCGAGCACCTCTGCCGCGAACGTTCCCCACAAGCCCTGGGGAAGATCAGTTTGTACGGTCACGACGAACTCCAGTGACTCAAGTTCGTTGATGGCGTCCGAGATTCTGTCCCCGACAACATCGGGTACCTGAATCAGGTCGGGGCCGCGAGAGATGATCAGGGTCGCGGTGTCACCCTCGCGGAAGGTGCGACCGTTTCCTTCGCCGTCAACCTCGCGGTCGATTCCGACCACCGTTCCCTCTTCACAGTCGCTGAATACTTCCTTGCCGGGTGCAGTATTCAGCCCCACACCGGCGAGGATCTGCGACGCCTCGTCGGTGGTTCTGCACGCGATGTCTGGCAGGGGACCAGAGGAGATGATGAGGGCGACGTTTTGTAGCTCACCATAGGTCTCCAGACCAACGATCGAAGTCTCGTCGGCGCCGAGCGCATCGATCACGAGCCCCGCAGCAATGTCTGGGTCGAACTGCTTGATGACCGGTTCCACGAGCGTGAATGGTGCTGCCGCTATCGCGTCACGCGCCTCTTGTTCCGTCATGCCGACGAAGGCGGGCACAGCAATGGGTTGCGGACCGGTGGAGATCAGCAGCGTGACTGTTGAGCCGTTCGGCACCGCAGAACCAACTTCGGGCGTCGAGTTGGCAACTAGATCGACGGCGACTACCGGATCGGACGTTGCGCCCAGCTCGTCGCTGACCTCGAGTCCGAGCGACTCCAAGATTGCTCGTGCCTCTTCTGGAGTGGAACTCTGGATGCTTTCGGGAATCGTCACTTGGGAGCCGGGACCAGCACCAAAATACCAACCGGCGCCCGCTGCGCCACCAACCAGTAGCACGATGAGCGCGAGCAGCCACCACCCGCGTGACTTTCGCTTGGTTGCTTGGGTGGAGAGCGTTGTGGTGTTTTCTGAGACCTGAGCGGGAGCGGGGGGAGCCACCTGCTGCAGTTCGGAACCAAAGATATGAGTTTCGGCAGTGGAGCCTAAAGATTCTGCCGCGGGTGCGCTGGGCAAGACCATTGTGCGCTGCACTGCGGTGGATGCTGTCGGCGGTAGCGCTGTCATCAGCGAGCTGTGCGTTTGGTAGAGCTGATCAAGCAGCGCCCGAGCATCGCGTGGGCGATCATCCGGTTCGCGCGCCGTCGCCCATAACACGAGGTCATCGAGTTCGGCGGGCACGCGATGGTTCGCGGAGCTGGGGCTGGGAACTGAATCGTTTGCGTGTTGATACGCGATCTGCATGGGCTGTTCGCCAGTGAAGGGCTGCTCGCCAACGAGCATTTCGTACATCATTATTCCGACGGCGTAGATGTCGCTGCGCGTGTCGGCGACGCCCCGCGTGACGAGTTCAGGAGAGAGGTACGCGATCGTGCCGAGTAGTGCTGCTCCGGTTGCGGTGTTTGTACTGGCGGCACGGGCGAGCCCGAAGTCGCCGATCTTGATACGACCGTCATCCGCGAGCAGCACATTTTCTGGTTTAAGGTCGCGGTGAACGATGCCTGCCTTGTGCGCTGCAGCGAGGCCGGCGAGGACAGCCTCCATGATGTCGAGCGTTTGCTCCGTGGTGAGGATGCGGTGCTCGAGCAGCAGATCACGCAGCGTTATCCCCGGCAGATATTCCATGACGAGATAGGCCATATCGCTGTCTTGGCCCTGGTCAAAGACGTTGACAACGTTGGGATGCGCGAGCCGTGCCGATGACCGTGCTTCTTGAACGAAGCGCTCTTTGAACTTACTGTCGTCGGCGAGGTGACCGTGCATGATCTTGATGGCGACCTTGCGTTCAAGCCGCAAATCGGTTGCCAAGTATACCGTCGCCATACCGCCGCGGGCAATGCGCGATCGGATCTGATATCGACCGTCAAGAAGACGCCCGATCATCGGATCCGTACTGTTCGCACTCACCATGCGAGTCTAAAGTTCCGAGCGTGAAGAGTGCCGCTAGACACGGCTGTTCGGACGCTTAGCCGAGTTGTTGTAGCCACGAACGGGCAGATGTCTCCCACTTTGCGTAGGCGTTGGGGTGTCCCGAAATCTGCACTGCTTGTGCCGCGCGCGTCAGGCTCATGTTTTGCCAACCTGAGATCTCAAGAAGTCCCCGTGTCTTGCCCTTATTTGGGTTGCTCGGTCCGCCATAGAAAAGCCGCGCCGAGTGCGATGGTGTCGTGAGCTGCTCAATTGTTCCCCACCCCGAACTTGGTCGCTGCTGGAAGAGTCCTACAGAGTCGCGGTCACCCCAGTTGAGATTTCGCAAACTTGACTCCTGCATGGCAGTGGCGAGAGCAATCGTTATTCCGTAGTCGGAGACTCCGAGGTCGCGGCCCACTTGGATGATGACCTGAGCATTGGTGCGCATTTCTGCCGTGAGGTAGGTCACGCTGCCACCGCTACTGGCAGGAGCTGAGCTCGGTGACGGAATCGTTAGTGTGTCGCCAATGTAAATCATGCTTGAGTGGCTGAGACCGTTGGCGTCGAGTAGTGCCTGTGTGGAGAGTCCGAGGCGCTGAGCAATTGCCGAGATCGTGTCGCCGGAAACGACGAGGTAGCTGCTTCCACCGAGGGGCGCCGGTGCGGGAGCTGGCGCAGGTGCCGGTGCGGCGTCTTCGGGTTCCACTGGCGGTTGTCCAGGTTCCGCAGCAGCATCTGCGGGGTCTGGCTCGCTCGTTGCGCTGTCGGTTTGCGGCGCGGTGCGGGTGTCAGGGGCTGAATCCGGGTCGCTAGCCCTTGCGCCATCGCCATCGCCGTCTTCGGTAGTGAAGTCGGACTCTTGCGTGTCATCACTGGGAGTGCTGAGGTTGCCAGGAATCACTATCGTTTGACCCGGATAGATGATGCTCGACCAGCCCAGCCCGTTGGCTGACATCACGGAGATTGTCGAGACGCCAAATTTGTTTGCGATTCCGCTGATCGTGTCACCGGCGACGATGGTGTACTCGCCGTTAGTCGTTTTGGTGTGGTTCACGCTCGGCAGTGCTGCTGCTGATCCTTTGGTGAGCTTGAGCTCTTGGCCAGGAAAGATCATCGACGACCAGCTGAGCCCATTGAGGGCGAGAACGGATGCAGTGGAAAGTCCGTAGCGGGACGCTACGTCGCTGACGGTGTCGCCTTCCCGCACTGTGTATGCGGCGGGCGCCGGACTCAGGACGGTCGCTGTTGTCTGGCTCACCGATGCGGGAACGGTTCCGGTCGGCTTGTTGGCGTGCTCGGTTGAGAGCCGCGGGTCATTCGGTGTCTTGGCGTTGACAGGTTCGACGGGTCCGGTGAGGTTGAATGTCGCGGCCGCAAGCGAGCCGACCAAGATTACGGGAACCGTATTCATAAAGGTGCGGTTCATTCGTGCTCGTTGCTGGGTGAGGCGGCCCATGCGCTCACTGTTGTCGACTGCTGCCGGAACAAGCCCAGCAAAAACTTTATTCGCGACACTGTCTGTGTCATCGAAAGTGAAATGTGTCATAACGCTCTTCCTGCTCCCGGCCCCGAGGAGGTGTCTGTGACCACCTAAATCAGGGCTCAAATCTGTCACAGAAGCAATCTACTGTCAACTAGTGTGATAGATGTGGCTAATGTGACTGGTGTTATCTAAAAGCGCGAACCAATTGTTGGTTCCTCCCGCGCGAACTGTCAGGTTCTTCCCATGCGTCGTGGCACTCTTAATGGGTGACCGAATTATCAGCCACCAACTGGCTCACCATTAACGACCTGACCGCGCAACTAGGCCTGAAGGTTAGTCAAGTCCGTCGTCTCATCGAAGAGGGTGCATTGCTCGCCAGCAAAATCGATGGCGTATGGCAGGTTCCAGAGGTCTTCATTACCGATGGCGCTCCGCTGCGCGAGCTCAAGGGAACCGTCGTCGTGCTGCGCGATGCTGGCTTCAGCGCTGGGGAATCGATGAACTGGCTGCTGAGCAGCGAACCGAGTTTGGGTGTGCCGCCGATCGAAGCCCTTCGGGCGGGAAGAAAAGCAGAAGTACGACGCGTCGCTCAGGCGCTCGGCTTCTAACGTTCGACTGCTGCTATGACGACCGTGTCGTCGCTGCTGTGGCTAGTTCGAGAAGTTGTGTGCGAGCAGTCGGAGCCAGGTTAGCCCCTTCAATCGCTTCGCACGCGCGCTCGAGGTTGCGACCGATAACCTTCTCGATCTGGTCTACGGCGCCTGACTCTTGCAACGTCGAGCGAATCATGTTCACCTGCTCCGTGGTGAGATCCGGGTCTCCGAGGAGCTCGTCCAAGATTGAGTTGGCGCTACCGGACAATTTTTGGCGAGCAATCGCGATAATCGCGGTCCGTTTACCTTCGCGCAGGTCATCCCCGGCGGGCTTACCGGTCAGCTCTGGGTCGCCGAACACTCCCAAAATATCGTCGCGCAGCTGGAATGCAACTCCGAGTGGGAGCCCGAAGGATCGTAGCGCTGCGATCTGCTCATCGCTGCCGGCACCGAGGCTTGCCCCCACCGCGAGAGGCGCTTCAACGCTGTATTTCGCCGACTTGTACACCAGTACGCGCTGCGCACGCTCGAGTGCTCCGGATTCGGGGTAGCTTGCCCATGCGCTCTCGTCGTGGATGTCGAGATATTGGCCCGCCATAACTTCTGTGCGCATTGTCATGAATTCCTTGCGCGCGGCGAGCGCCGAAGGGCGAGGAAGTAGCGCGAGTCCGCGCCCGAGAAGTTCGTCACTCCAGCCAAGCAGCAGGTCGCCGAGGAGTAGCGCCGCGGACTGCCCGTAGGCCTCCGCGTCGCCGGCCCAGCCACCATCGAGGTGCATCTGCTCGAAGCGGCGGTGCGCGGCAGGTGCGCCCCTGCGCGTGTCTGACCGGTCCATGATGTCGTCGTGCACGAGGGCTGCGGCATGGAACAGTTCGAGTGCAGAGGCGGACATGAGCACACCCGGCAGTTCCTTCGACACGGCATCGTCGTTGAGTGGGCTTTCTGACGAGGGAATACCGGCTACAGACTGCCAACCCCAGTAACAGAACAGTGCCCGGAACCGCTTACCACCAGAGAGCAGTGAAGCCCCGACATCGGTGAGAGCAGTGAGCTCCGGCGCAATGGTGTTGAGTCCGGCACGCTTCTCAGCGAGAAACTCATCAATTTTCAGCTGGACAAGGTCAACTAACTGGTTACTCTCAGGCACCTGTCTAGCCTAGCGACTGAAACGGGGCGTACTATGGAGCAATAGCCGTAGATCCCAAAGAGAGGGGATTGGAATGCCGCTTTCAGAGCAAGAGCAGCGGGCCCTCGATGAGATGGAGCGCAGTCTCTATCAAAACGACGCTGATTTCGTCAGTGCTGTTGGCCCCCGTCGTGGCAAGCCCAACTACCGAATGATGGTGATCGGTGTACTGGTCGGGGTCGCGGGCATTATTTCGCTGCTGACCGGGGTCATCATCCAACAACCGCTCGTCGGTGTGCTGGGGTTTGTGGTGATGTTCGTTGGCGTTCTGTTGTTTGTAGCGCCGGGGCGTCTGTCTGCTTCTGATGCTGAGTCTGCCGCACCTCCTTCTGCCTCGCGGCGCACTCCCAAACGCGGAGCATCGTTCATGGACACGATTAACGATCGTTGGGATCGTCGCCAGGACGGTCGCGGATAGCCTCCCAGCCACTCCACTTTCAAGGACCAGCCTCCGGGCTGGTCCTTTTTTTGTGCCCAAAGCTGGTCAATACCGGGGTTTTTAGAAAAGCTGCTCAAATTTCCTCCACTCTGATTTCCTTATGCTTCCGGGCCTTTTTCAGGCATCTTCATGAATTCCGCCCAAAAACCTTCGATTTGTGGTTGAGAGTGGAGTAAAGTGGAGGAAACCTGAATCCGGGCCGGAGAACGAGGGGAGGCTGTCGTGTTTCTAGGCACCCATGCCCCCAAGCTCGACGACAAGGGCCGCATCATCCTTCCGGCAAAGTTCCGTGAAGAACTTGCCTCTGGCGTCGTGGTTACGCGGGGGCAGGAGCGTTGCCTCTATGTCTTCAGCCAGCGCGAGTTTGAAGTAATGCACGAGAAAATTCGCCAGGCGCCGGTCACGAGCAAGCAGGGTCGCGATTTCCTGCGGCTCTTTCTCTCTGGCGCTAATCAGGAAACCCCCGACAAGCAGCACCGGGTCACCCTTCCTGCTGCGCTGCGCGACTACGCCGGGCTCGGCCGGGATCTCACCGTAATTGGCGCGGGTAACCGCGCTGAGATCTGGGACACCGAGGCTTGGAACACCTATTACGCGGCCAACGAAGCAGATTTCGTCAACACCACGGAGGAGGTGATTCCGGGACTCTTTTAGATCTTTGGCGCTGACTCCCAGCCGAACGCCCTGATTTTCTTCCCCGATATCAGGTCGCATCGGATGGGGATCAGCCTCCGAGACCTAGCCCTAACCCCATGACAGACAACACAATCCACACCCCAGTGCTGCTCGAGCGGTCCGTTGAACTGCTCGCACCGGCACTTAGCGCACCCGCTGCTGTTCTGGTTGACGGAACCCTCGGGATGGCCGGCCACGCGGAGGCATTCCTCCAGCGTTTCCCTGATCTCACTCTGGTGGGGATTGATAGAGACGAGGATGCCCTTGCGATCGCTAGACGTCGGCTTCAGCCTTTCGCAGGCCGCACGCACTTCGTTCATGCTGTGTACGACAAAATTCCGCAGGCACTCGCTTCGTTGGGATTCTCGAAAGCTCAGGGCATCTTCTTTGACCTCGGCGTCTCTTCCCTCCAACTTGACCGGATTGAGCGGGGGTTTTCGTACTCACACGACGCTCCGCTAGATATGCGAATGGATGTCTCGACTCCCGTCACCGCCGAGCACATCCTCGCTACCTACAGTGAGCTTGAACTGCGCCGCATCTTCTACGCTTACGGAGACGAGAAGTTGGCTCCACGCTTCGCTAGCCGCATTGTGCAATTCCGTGAGCAGCAGCCTCTCGTTACTTCGGCCCAGCTGGTTGAACTGATCATCGCGGCGACTCCTGCGGCAGCTCAACGCGCCGGGCATCCCGCCAAGCGGGTATTCCAGGCACTTCGCATCGAAGTCAATGAAGAGCTCTCGGTGCTGGAGAGTGCGATCCCGGCCGCGATTGGTTCATTGGCGATCGGCGGTCGGATGGTCGTGTTGGCCTACCAATCGCTTGAGGATCGAATCGTAAAACGCGAACTCCAGCGTCGTTCACGCTCGACTGCTCCGGCGGGACTCCCGGTGGAGCTTCCGGAGCACGCTCCCGAGTTGACGCTCCTCGTTCGCGGTTCAGAACAGGCCAGCGCTGCAGAACAACTCACTAACCCCCGCGCGAAGCCGGTGCGATTGCGAGCAATTGAACGAATGCGGGTCATCTCATGAGCACGAACCTCGCATATGCAGAGCCACAGCCTTCACAGAACCCGCGCCCGCGTCCGTCGCACATTGAAATTGTCACGACCCGGGCGCAGCGTCAGGCCCGCCCCCGGGTGCTCTACGCGGTGGTGACTGTTGCAAGTCTTTTCCTCATCTTGGCTGCACAGTTGCTGCTCAGCATTGTGGTGACTCAGGGTGCGTACCAGATTGATTCGTTGCAGGATCAGCAAAAACTTTTGAATCGCACCGAGCAAAACCTGCTCGAATCGTTGGCGCTACAGTCGTCATCTCAGAACCTCGCCACTCAGGCGGCGGGATTCGGGATGGTTCCCAATGCGACTCCCTACTCGCTAAACATTGCCGATGGATCAGTTTTTCGCCTTCCCGGCAGCGCAGACCCGACCGGCTGTGGCGGAACGTGTGGGCTAGTCGGAAATACACTTCTGACCGCGATGCCTTTGGTGAGCGCTGAGGCGGCTGCCGCGGACGCCGTACAAGCTGCAGCAGCAGCAGCAGCGTCAAGGGCAACGGCAACGGTTGCCGGGGCATCGACCGCCGCGCCAGAATTAGCGAATAACGCAATTCCCGCGCCAGTGACACGATGATTGACGTGATCGACAGAGGGGGAATTCGATGAAGCCGCGCTCAACCCGTGCGAGAGTTTCCTTCGTGGTCTTCACGATTCTCGCGTTGAGCACCGTATTCTTGGTTCGACTCATCGACCTCCAAGTTGTGCAAGCTGAGGCACTGACGGCCGAAGCTGACACCAAGCGCACACTTACGCGTGTGACATACGGCACGCGCGGCGACATCGTAGACACGCGAGGTGCTGTCCTTGCTGACAGTGTCGAACGCTTTGACATCGTGATTTCGCCACGCGTTACCCTGCTCCGCGAAAACGCGTCAGTGGTCGTCTTGGAAGAGCTCACAAAGATCACCTCGGTCATCGGGGGAGACCCCACCGCGCTACTCACAATGATTCTGGAGAACCCGGAGTCTGATTTTGAATACTTAGCTAAGGGCATCACGCTCGAGCAATATCAAGCCGTTCTTGAGCTTGACATTGCCTGGCTGTACTTCGAGTTGCGTCCCGAGCGCAGCTATCCCAACGGAGAAATCGCCGGCAATCTTGTTGGGTTCATGGGAACCGATGGCGCGCAGGCGGGGCTTGAGCTGACAGAAAAGGAATGCCTCGCGAGCCAAGATGGCGAAGCAAGTTATGCCCGGGGTGAAGATGGGGTGGCACTCCCGGGAAGCTCCGTCGACATGATTGAGCAGAAAAATGGTGGCACCCTGAAACTCACCGTCGATCGCGATCTGCAATTTTACGTTCAGCAGCGCATGGCTCAGACTGCCGAAGCATTGGGAGCCACCTGGGCCACGGCCGTTGTCATGCGGGTCAGCGACGGACACCTACTTGCGGTGAGCGATTGGCCTACCGTTGACCCCAATAATGTGAATCTTTCTGATGTCCGGGACCTCGGCTCTCGTGCCTTCAGCACCCCGTACGAGCCCGGCTCCACAGTGAAGGTCCTGACGGCGGCATCACTGATCGATGCCGGCGTTGCGAACCAGCGCACTCAAGTCGTGTCACCCTACGCGCTCGACTTGGCGAACGGCGGTGGGGTGATCAGTGATTCGTTCTATCACGAGGACCAGAGATTGACTCTTGCCGGAGCACTCGTCGAGTCATCCAATACTGCGATCGCTCAGTACACAGAACTGTTGAAGGCATCGGCCCGTCACGACTACCTTCAGAGCTTCGGGTTCGGCGAAGAAACCGGAATTGACTTCAATGGTGAGTCGAGCGGCGCACTCTACGATTCCAACGACTGGGATTCACGCACCAACTACGCTGTTCAGTTCGGTCAAGGTCTCAGCGTGACGTCGGTGCAAATGGCGAGCGCCTATCAAGCGCTCGGCAACGGCGGGGTGCGGGTTCCACCCGCTCTCGTAGAAGGCTGCTACTGGCCCGACGGGAGTGTCACAGACACACCATCGGTCGAAGGCACCCGGGTCATTTCACCGGAAGCCTCCCAGCAGACATTGCAGATGATGGAGATGGTGTACAGCTCAAGTGGATCGGCACCGAACCTCCAAATACCGGGCTACCGCGTTGCAGTAAAGAGCGGAACGGCTCAGGTCGCCGAAGACGGTGGCTACGGTCGCAAAGTGGTTATTTCTTATGCGGGACTCGCTCCCGCCGACAACCCCGAATACGTTGTGATCGCGACCGCAGGTATTCCAGATACCATATACTCCGGCGCGATAGCCTCAACCTTCCGAGACATCATGGCCCAGACACTTACTACCTACCGTGTTACTCCGTCGGAATCGTCGGGACCGGACCTGCCATTGCGCTGGTGAATCTTCGCTGCGCTCACCCAAACTGGAGTACCCCACGTGATCGAACTGAGCATCGCTGAGATTGCCACCGCCGTCGGCGGGACGATGAGTGACGAAACCGCCGGCGAACGCCGTTTACCCGCCGTTGCAGTGCACACCGATTCACGACTGAGCACAGTCGGCTCAATATTCTTTGCGCTCAGGGGTGCGTCGACTGACGGCCACCTCTTCGCCGAAAGTGCTGTCAACAATGGTGCTGCTCTGGTGATCGCTGAACACCCCCTCGATCTGGACGTCGCTCAGATCATCGTGGACGACGGTGTTCACGCACTCCATGCGCTCGCCCGCACCGTCGTTGCGCGCGTCCGAGCTCATGGTGCCCTCAAGGTTGTTGCCGTCACCGGCTCGAATGGCAAGACAACAACGAAGAACATGCTTCGGAGCATCCTTGAACGTGAAGGGAAAACCGTTGCCCCGCAGGGGTCATTCAACAACGATGTCGGCGCGCCGATCACAATACTCGGCGTCACCGATGACACCCGGTATCTGGTCGTTGAGATGGGCGCCGACGGCATTGGTGACATCGCTAGGCTGCAGTCGATCGTAATGCCCGACGTCGGCATTGTGCTCATGGTTGGCCTCGCACACATAGGCAAGTTTGGCGATGCCGCAGCGACCGCGCGAGCAAAATCTGAGATGGTTACTGCCCTGCCGTCCGATGCGACCGCAGTGCTCAACTATGACGACGGCCGGGTCAAAGCCATGGGTCAGCAGACCGAAGCGTCGGTCAGTTCTTTCGGCCTCGATTCCAGCGCCGGCGTGTGGGCTGACGAGATCGAAGCGACAGTGCAGGGAACTGCATTCATCCTCCACGTCGGCGACGAAACCATCCCGGTGCAGTTGCGGATCTTGGGAGAACATCACGTCACGAATGCCCTCGCAGCCATCACCGCCGCCCGTACCCTCGGTATCGACCCCAAGCGCTCAGTGGCTGCGCTGGAATCGATCGAACGGGCAGAACGTTGGCGCATGGAGCTGCTGAGAGGCCCCGGCGGTGTGACAGTTATCAACGACGCGTACAACGCAAGCCCTGACTCGATGGCTGCGGCGCTCAAGACGCTGGTGCAAATTGTTGGCCCAGAAAACCGTTCTGTAGCGGTACTGGGAGAGATTGCGGAGCTTGGCGATTTTGCCAATGAAGAGCACGATCGCATCGGACGACTTATTGTGCGGTTGAACGTGCAAAAGCTGATTGTTGTCGGCCACGCGGCCCGTCACATCCATAATGCGGCTGGTCTTGAAGGTTCGTGGGATGGAGAGTCGGTACTCGTCGATAACGTCGAAGAGGCATACGCTGTGCTGCGTGAGGAACTGCGGGAGGGTGATGTTGTGTTGGTGAAATCATCGAACTCTGCCGGTCTTCGCCACCTCGGTGACCAGATTGCGGGTGTCGGCGTATGATCGCACTGCTCATCGCTGCGGGCTTCTCGCTCATTTTCACACTTCTGCTCACGCCACTATTCATTCGTTTGTTCGTGCGGCTCAAGTGGGGCCAGTTCATTCGTGATGATGGCCCAGAAAGCCACCACACAAAACGCGGGACTCCCACCATGGGTGGCATCGTGTTCATCATCGGTTCGACCATGGGTTATTTCGTCGGACACTGGGTTGGAGGCGAGCCCGTCACCCTCTCAGGGCTTCTTGTTATCTATCTCATGGTCGGGTTGGGGCTCATCGGGTTCATTGACGACTTTTTGAAAACCAGAAAACAGCGCAGCTTGGGCCTCGGTGGCTGGTCAAAGATTGCCGGTCAGGTCATCGTCGCCGCTGGATTCGCTGCCCTCGCCCTGAACTTTCCCAACAGCAACGGGCTGACTCCTGCGTCCTCGATGATCTCGGCGGTCCGCGACATCAGTTGGCTTGATCTGGCAACATTTGGCGTTGGCATCGGAGCGATTCTCTTTGCACTGTGGGTCACGCTCATCATTGTGAGCACCTCAAACGGTGTGAATGTCGCCGATGGTCTAGATGGCCTCGCTACCGGTTCCGCAATCTTTGCGATCTCCTCCTACATTTTTATTGGATTTTGGCAAAACAATCAGTCCTGCAGCAACGACGGAATTGACCTTGAGGTGTTCTACAAGTGCTACGACGTTCGTGACCCGCTGGACCTCGCGATCATCGCGGCAGCAATCGTCGGCGCGCTGATCGGATTTCTTTGGTGGAACACCTCGCCGGCGCACCTGTTTATGGGCGATACAGGGTCCCTCGGCCTCGGTGGCGCACTCGCGGCCCTGGCGATCTTGAGTCGCACTGAGCTTCTTCTAGTTCTCATTGGCGGTCTCTTCCTGATCGTTACCGGCTCAGTAATCCTGCAACGGGTCTACTTCAAACTATCCGGCGGTAAACGGATCTTCTTGATGAGCCCATTGCACCACCACTTCGAGCTCAAAGGCTGGGCAGAAGTCACCGTTGTGGTGCGCTTCTGGCTCATCGCCGCGATGTTTGTTGCCGCCGGTGTCGGGCTCTTCTACCTCGAATGGATTAACCAGTAACTGTGCATGATCTCGACTCCCTCACCAGTTGGCACTCGCCGTGGGCAGACCTGCGCGTTGCCGTACTTGGTCTCGGCGCAACAGGGTTCTCAGCGGCCGACACTCTTACCGAACTTAAGGCTGAGGTCCTCGTTGTAGCGGACGCAGCATCCGACAACCGCGAAAAAATGGCCCGCGTTATTGGTGCAACTCTCGCTATCGGCGGCACGGCGAGAGAACAGATTGCGGCTCTCACAGCGCACGCGCCTGAGGTCGTCGTCGTCTCGCCGGGATATCCACCGGACCACGTGCTTGTGGAGTGGTGTCGTAGCGCTGGTCTACCGATGTGGACAGAAATTGAGCTAGCTTGGCGGTTGCGCGACAAGACCGGAACCCCCGCCGAATGGATCGTCGTCACTGGCACCAATGGCAAGACCACGACGGCTCAGCTGACCTCACACATTCTTACGATGGCCGGTTTCAGGGCAGGCGCTGTTGGCAACATTGGCATTCCTGTTTTGGACGCAATTCGCTACCCCGGTGGCTTCGATTTTCTCGTCGTCGAACTTTCGAGCTTTCAACTTCATGCGATGCCGAGGCACGGCCCCGGGGCGATTTCACCGATGGCAAGTGTCTGTCTGAATCTTGCCGACGATCATCTCGACTGGCACGGCTCACAGGAAGCTTATGCCCGGGCCAAGGCCACCGTTTACGCGAATACGAAGGTCGCGGCGATCTATAACCGGGCGGTTCACGCCACCGAATCAATGGTCGAAGAGGCTGAGGTCACTGAGGGTTGCCGCGCCATCGGTTTTGGGCTCGACACGCCTGGTCCGAGCGATTTTGGCATCGTCAGCGACCTGCTTGTCGAGCGCGCGTTTCACGGCGACCGCCACAACGAGGCGATTGAATTATTCACGCTCGACGAGCTTCGCGAGCGCCATCTGGCGGCACCGCACATGCTCGCCAATATTCTCGCGGCGAGTGCGCTGACGCGGTCAGCCGGAATCACGGTCGATGCGCTTCGCGCTGGCGTTGCCAGCTTCGAAGTGGATGCCCACCGTAATCAGCTCGTGTTGGAGAGTGGGGGAGTGTCGTGGCTTAACGACTCCAAAGCGACAAATTCACATGCCGCTGGTGCATCGCTCTCTGCCGTAGACCCCGTGATCTGGATTGTGGGAGGACTCCTCAAGGGCGTTGATGTTTCACCTCTGGTACAGCAACACGCTAAACGGCTCAGGGCGGCGATCGTGATCGGCACCGACCGGGCACAAATCCTTTCGGCATTCGAGCGACACGCGCCCCAGATTCCCGTCTTCGAGGTTGACTCGACTGACACTGAACACGTGATGCCGCGCGCCGTTGAGATTGCGAGCGAAATTGCCCGGGAGGGTGATGCGGTTTTGTTGGCGCCGGCCGCGGCATCAATGGATCAGTTTGAGAGTTACGCCGATCGCGGAGAAAAGTTCGCGATCGCCGTACGTGAGCGACTAGGAGGGAGCAACGATGACATCAGCGACGCCCCCGCAGCGCCCCCAGCGGCGCAGTAGCTCTGCCCCAGTTCTGCCACCATCTGGTCCCAAGCCAAGTGCTTCTCGTGGAGCGTCAGCGGATGCGCCCATCTCGGCGCGGGTACCCGTCAAGCGCATATTTTCCGCGCAATCCAGCAACTTCTTTCTGCTGTTGGGCACGACGCTCTTCCTGGTGATTTTTGGCCTCGTCATGGTGCTCTCGTCGTCGTCGGTGGAATCTTTCACCGCCGACGAAGGATTCTTCGGACGGTTCCTACGCCAGGGCTTGTTTGCGCTGATCGGCGTGCCCCTCATGCTCGTTGCCTCTCGTGCACCCGTAGGGTTTTGGAAGCGGTGGGCGTGGCCCGGCCTCATCCTTGGTGGGGTTCTTCAACTTCTCGTTTTTATTCCGGGAATTGGCTACGGCTATGGCGGAAACCAGAACTGGATTCGGTTTGGATCGTTCACCGCGCAACCCTCCGAGTTTGTCAAGGTGGCGATAATCGTCTGGGTCGCCTGGGTCTTATCGACCAAACAGGATGTGCTTTCCGATTGGCGCCAAGTGTTGCTTCCCGTTGCGCCTGTTGCGGGTGCCGCAATCGCATTTGTTCTTGTCGGCGACGACCTGGGTACCGCATCCATCATGCTGCTCATCATATTCGGGTGCCTCTTCTTCGCCGGGGTGCGGTTGCGATTCCTCGCGGTCGGTGCGTTGGCCGTAGCAGTCGCGGCGCTCTTATTTGCGGGAACCAGCAGTTCCCGAAGCTCACGCATCAGTGTGTGGCTCAATGGATGCACCGAACTCGACTACCAGGATGCGTGCTGGCAAATCGAACACGCTTATTGGGCCTTGGCCGGTGGCGGTATTTTCGGCACAGGCTTGGGTAACTCGGTTGCTAAGCGTGGCTGGCTGCCGCACGCCGACAATGACTACATTTTTGCCATTATCGGTGAGGAGCTCGGGCTTATTGGCGCGGTGGTGGTGCTGTTGCTCTTTGTTGTCTTGGCGATCGGTTTTATCCGCATTATTCGTTCGACCAACGATAGTTTTGTGCGCATCGCCACGGCGGGAGTGATGGTGTGGACGGTGGGTCAGGCCTTTGTGAACTTTGCGGTGGTCCTGGGTGTGCTCCCGGTGCTCGGGGTTCCGTTGCCGCTCATTTCTACTGGCGGTTCGGCTCTGATCGCAACACTGCTCGCTATCGGAATTGTGTTGTCGTTCGCGCGAGCTGGCAATCGGCCAGAGCCGCCAACAACTTCGTCTGCAGCACCTCCAGCACAGTCTGCGGCTGACCGCTCCCGCATGATGGCGGCTAGTCGGGCACGAGGTAGGCAATGACGACTTATTTGCTTGCTGGTGGAGGAACTGCCGGTCATGTGAACCCTCTTCTGGCTGTGGCTGAGCGAATTCGTGTGCGCGAGCCGGATGCCGAAGTGCTGGTACTGGGCACCGCGGAGGGCCTGGAGGCCCGTCTGGTCCCGGAGAGGGCGTTTGAGTTGCTGACGATCGACAAACTCCCGTTTCCACGACGACCCAATCGCGCGGCTCTAAATTTTCCCCGTCGTCTCCATGAAACGATCGTCCAGGTTGCGGAACTCATTGTTGAGCGCGGTGTGGATGTTGTTGTCGGCTTTGGTGGCTATGTAGCCGCGCCGGCGTACCTCGGAGCTCGTAAGGCTGGCGTACCCCTGGTGATTCACGAGGCGAATAGTCGGCCGGGAATGGCTAATCGCCTGGGTTCGCTCTTCACTTCCTTCGTCGGGACTGCTTTTGATCGCACGCGCATTCGCGGCGGTGTCGTCGTGGGGATGCCGCTTCGAGCCGAAATCGAGACCCTAGATCGATTTGCTGCGCGCGCTGAGGCAGACGATTTCTTCGGGCTTGATCCTCACAAGCCGACGTTATTGGTCACGGGCGGTTCGTCGGGCGCGAAGCGCATTAACGATACGGTCGCGGGTTCGGTGGCCCGAATTTTGGGGGCAGGATGGCAGGTCCTCCATATCACCGGGGAGTACCGTGATGGTGTTGATGATCCCGGTCTGCGGGGGTATGTCGTCATCAAGTATTGCAATCGCATGGAGCTAGCGCTGGCTTCGGCTGATTTGGCGATCGCCCGAGCCGGAACGTCGACCGTTGCCGAACTGACCGGGCTGGGCGTACCGGCTATTTATGTTCCGTATCCCGTAGGCAACGGTGAACAAAAATACAACGCGCGCACCGCAACGGATGCTGGGGCCGCGATCGTGGTCGCCGACGCACATTTCACTGACCAGTGGATATCTGCTGAGTTGGTTCCGTTGCTCCGCAGGCGTGCAGAAATCGCTGATATGGCTGCGCGGGCGTCGACGATAGGGTCGTTGGATGGAACTGATCGCATGCTCGAACTCGTCGATCGGGCCCTCGGCCGCGATCTACCATTGACATTATGATCTTCCCTGACCTCACTATGGCGCTACCTGGCCCCCTCACGTCGGCCCACTTTGTGGGCATCGGGGGATCGGGCATGAGCGGTATTGCTCGAATGTTTCTGGATGCCGGAATCGCCGTCACGGGATCAGATCGCTCCTCCAACGCGACGATTGAGGCGCTGCGGGCGGCGGGTGCAACGATCAACATTGGGCACGATGCTGCTCATCTTGGCTCGGCCGACGCGCTGGTGTACACGGGTGCGCTCTGGCCAGATAATCCGGAGTATCTTGCGGCTGTAGTCCGCGGTATCCCGGTGTTGCATCGATCCCAGGCGCTGGCGTGGCTAGTGGGAGATCGTCGACTAGTTGCTGTCGCGGGAGCTCATGGTAAGACCACCTCTACCGGCATGATCATTACTGGGCTTCGCGAGCTGGGGTCATCGCCCAGCTTTGTTAACGGGGGTGTTATTCAGGGGCTCGGAACTAGCTCCGGTTCAGGAGCTGACGACCTTTTTGTTGTTGAAGCCGATGAGTCAGATGGCTCGTTTTTGTTGTATTCCACGGCGATTGCGGTAATCACCAATGTCGATGCCGACCATCTGGATCACTATGGCTCCCATGAGGCTTTCGATGATGCGTTTGTGGAGTTTGCCGCTGGCGCTTCAGAGGCCGTTGTGGTGTCGAGTGATGATGCTGGCGCGATTCGTGTCACAAACCGGCTCACCCACAAAAATATCGTGACCTTCGGCGAAGCTGAGGATGCGACGGTGCGAATGCATTCGTTGACGACAGAGGGGCCAGTTGCTTTCTCGATCGCTGTGGCTGGCCGTGAAGCGAGAGTTCAATTGTCGGTTCCTGGTCGACACAATGCGGTGAACGCAACCGGAGCGATCGCAGTTCTCGTCAGTCTCGGATTCGAGCTCGACGGAGCGGTCCACGCGGTGTCGAGTTTCGCGGGAACTCAGCGGCGTTTTGAGCTTCACGCGGTTGTTGGTGGTGTGAGCGTTTACGATGACTACGCTCATCATCCGACCGAGGTCGAGGCAGCGCTTAGCGGAGCCCGAAGCGTCCTTGGCAGCGGCAAGCTGATCGCTGTACACCAACCTCATCTCTTCAGTCGCACGCGTGACATGGCGACCGAGTTCGCGGAGGTTTATGAGCGACTCGCCGACCACACGGTGGTTCTCGATGTGTTTGGTGCTCGCGAGGATCCGATTCCTGGCGTTACGGGCGAGCTTGTGTCGTCGCAGTTTGCGGATGCTACGCGGGTCGATTTTGTTCCGGATTGGCAATTGGCTGCGCTGCGTGTAGCCGAGCTGGCGAACGAGGGCGACATCGTGATGACGCTGAGCTGTGGTGATGTATACCGAATTATTCCGCAGCTTGTTGCAGCGCTGGGGGATCCAGGGGAGAGGGTTCCGGTTTCGCCGACGGTCACGGATCGGGTCCCGAGTGAAGAGGCCTGAGGGTTTCGATAAGTCTGTTGTCGACTCATCGCCGCCGAGCGCCAAGTCTCAGCGCAAGCGTGCTAGTGAAAGTGCGCAACCCCAATCGAAAACGACGCCGATGACATCTCGGCCCGTCCGTTCCGGATCGGTCCGGGGCGCGGAATTCCGTGTCGCGGATGCGCCTCAAGCTGAGCGCGCACCGAGGCCGCGGTTGCGTGCGCGTGCCCCGAGTGCCGATGCTTTGGCCAAAAAACAACTCCGGCAGGCAGCACGCGCTCGACGGCGTGCAGAGCGAGCTGAACTGCGGCGTTTTACTCGGCGTGCGCGACATCGCAAGGTCGTGCTTCTTTCGGCCGTCGGTGTAGTGACAGCCCTGTTTGGCCTGATCGCGGTCGCAGTGTTTTCGCCAATCCTGTCGTTGCGGACGGTCGTTGTCGATGGAACCAACCGCATCGATCCGGCCGAGATTCAGGCAGCCGTTGAAATCTATACGGGCACACCGCTGGCGCTTCTCGATTTTGACGCGATCACCGAGGAGCTATCGGTTTTTCCTCTGATCCGCAGTTACGTCACCGAAATTGTTCCCCCTGACACTCTTCTCGTTCATGTCGTTGAACGCGAGCCGATCGGCTCTGTGCAGGTTGACGGGGTGTTTCGTTTGGTTGATCCAGCGGGCATCACGATTCAGGAGTCTGCAGAGAACATCGAGGGCGTACCCGTTATTTCTGTCGGGGGAGCGGATACCTCAAGCCCGGCATTTGCGGCGGTTACCGAGGTGCTCCTTTCGCTACCGGCTGATGTCGGGGGGCAGGTTGTGAGCGCAACGGCCACAACGAAAGACGACGTTTCTTTTGTGCTGTCTGGCGTTGGTCAACGTGTGGTGTGGGGCAGCGCAAGTGACTCTGCCCGAAAGGCCGCACTGCTGGCGCGGTTGATTTCACTCACGGATGCGGGCCGGGCAGGCGAATTCGATGTTTCGGCTCCCAGCAATGGTATTTTCCGCCCCAGCTAGTCGGTACTCGACTGAATGGTGGGCTGTCGTGGGTCATTCTGCCGCGAATTGACCGAACACTTTCCGACACGCGGCGGGCGGTGCGTCTGCCCGGCTCACTGTCCGCATACTCTCAACTCAAGAAATACATACTGAGCATAACTTTAAACCTCAAGTCGAGGTTGATAGTTTCCAGTGGAGGCCGAACGTGACATCAAACCAGAACTACCTCGCCGTCATCAAGGTAGTCGGCATCGGTGGTGGCGGAGTTAACGCCGTCAACCGAATGATCGAGCTTGGCCTGCGAGGCGTCGAGTTCATTGCGATCAATACCGACGCCCAGGCGCTGCTCATGAGCGACGCCGACGTCAAACTCGACGTCGGTCGTGAACTAACCCGTGGGCTCGGCGCAGGCGCTGACCCCGAGGTCGGCCGCCGTGCTGCAGAGGACCATGCCGAAGAGATCGAAGAAGCCCTCGCAGGTGCGGACATGGTGTTTGTTACCGCTGGCGAGGGTGGCGGAACCGGTACCGGCGGCGCTCCGGTAGTGGCGAGGATAGCCAAATCAATTGGTGCGCTCACCATCGGTGTTGTCACCAAACCGTTCGGATTCGAAGGCAAGCGACGTTCCTCGCAGGCAGAGGTTGGCGTTGATGCTCTCAAGAACGAAGTTGACACCCTCATCGTCGTCCCGAATGACCGTCTCCTTGAAATCAGTGACCGCGGCATCAGCATGCTCGAAGCGTTCGCGACCGCCGATCAAGTTCTTCTTGCCGGCGTTCAGGGAATCACCGACCTCATCACCACTCCCGGTCTGATCAACCTTGACTTTGCCGACGTCAAATCGGTGATGCAGGGCGCAGGCTCTGCGCTCATGGGAATCGGTTCCGCGCGGGGAGCCGACCGCGCCATCAAGGCAGCTGAGCTCGCAGTAGCTTCGCCGCTTCTTGAAGCCAGCATCGATGGAGCACATGGCGTTTTGCTGTCCATTCAGGGCGGGTCCAACCTCGGTATTTTCGAGATCAACGATGCTGCACGACTCGTTCAGGAGGCGGTGCACCCTGAAGCCAACATTATTTTCGGCGCCGTCATTGACGACACTCTCGGTGACGAGGTGCGGGTAACTGTCATCGCGGCAGGATTCGACGGTGGCGAGCCTTCCTCGAAGCCTGCCGAAGGCCGCCGCACCAACTATGTTGTCCCTGAAGCATCGGCCGAGCACATCGTCGCCGCAGAAAAACCAGCCGACAGAGACACGGAGTGGAAGTCGCAGCCCGCGGTGGTGCCCGCGGCAACAATCGACCGCAGTTTCGACGATGACGCAGAGAACGACAACGATCTCGACGTGCCTGACTTCTTGAAGTAGCAGTCATGCCTGACCTGCCCTCTCTGGGCCAACGACTCAGCACTATCGATGACCAGATTGCGGATGCCGCGCGCCAAGCATCTCGTGATCCCGCGTTGATCACCCGAATCGTTGTCACCAAGTTTCATCCTGCCTCTCTCGTGCGCGAGTTGTACGATCTCGGCGTTCGTGATTTCGGTGAGAGTCGTCATCAGGAAGCTCAACCAAAAGTTGCTGCGCTTTCAGACCTCGATGCACGCTGGAGTTTCGTGGGCCAGCTGCAAAGCAAGAAGGCACGTCAGGTGCGGGCCTACTGCGACGCTATCCACTCGGTTGATCGCGATTCCCTGATCACTGCACTCACCAATGACGAGTCTGTCGTTCCGCTTGACGCGTTCGTGCAGGTGAATCTCACCGACGACCAGGGTCGCGGGGGAGTGCTTCTAGGCGATCTCGATAGCTTCGTCGACCGCGTCGAGAACGCCGCTGGGCTGAAACTCCGAGGCCTGATGACTGTTGCGCCGCTGGGTGAGGACCCTCGGCCAGCGTTTTCTGCACTGCGCTCCCTATCTGAAGGTATCGCGGCACGGCATCCGGATGCCCAGGCACTCTCAATGGGAATGTCAGGGGACTTCGCTGAAGCCATAGCCGAAGGCGCGACACACCTTCGCATTGGGACGGCAATCACGGGAAAACGACCCGACCATGGTTAATCTCGAAGCAGAAGTTTCACCATTCGGAGGATTATCATGGCCAACCCACTGCGCAAGACAATGGTCTACCTCGGCCTCGCC
Source organism: Rhodoglobus vestalii (assembly GCF_006788895.1). Lineage (NCBI taxonomy): Bacteria > Bacillati > Actinomycetota > Actinomycetes > Micrococcales > Microbacteriaceae > Rhodoglobus > Rhodoglobus vestalii. The sequence goes on along the minus strand of NZ_VFRA01000001.1, from coordinate 248,440 downwards.
GATGAAGACTACGAAGACCGGCAGGGCCCGGTTTCACCGGTTGCCCCCGTCACCGCGACACACCCACCAGCGAGCTCTAACCGCGCGCCCGTTACCCCGTTGCGTCGCGCTGCACCCAGCACTGCGGAGGCAGAGATGAACGAGATTTTAACAGTGCATCCACGACAGTACAAAGACGCTCAACTTATTGCGGAGAACTTTCGCGAGGGCATCCCGGTGATCATCAATCTCTCGCAGATGAGCGAGTCGGATGCTCGTCGCCTAGTCGACTTCGCAAGCGGACTCTCGCAGGGGCTATACGGGAAAATCGAACGGGTAACGAGCAAAGTCTTCCTGCTTTCACCAGCACACGTAGTGGTCAGTGGTGAGCAGGCTGAGGTTGAGTCTGACGTTGACGCCTCGTTCTTTGCCCAGTAGCTGCACCCGGTGCGGATTAGCTGATTAGGGATCTCGCACGGGAGCAGGTCGATCTTTTGCCCTGCGGGAACTGTGAGCATCGTAAACGGTTTTGGCGGGTAACCTAGAACTGTGAACCCGGTTTCGATTATTGCCTTGGTGGCTTATTACGCCATCACCCTTTTCATGTTTGCTATGTGGGGTCGATTTATTCTCGATCTCGTTGTCGTCTTCGCGCGCGGGTGGCGCCCCAGCGGTTTCGGACTCGTGCTTTCTGAAGCAGTTTTTACGATCACCGACCCACCAATCAAAGCCGTTCGCAAGGTTGTCCCGATGATTCGAATCGGCAACGGAGCCCTCGATTTGTCGTGGATGTTAGTCATGCTTGTCTGCATTATTCTGACCTCTGTGTTACGGGGCTTTTAGAACCGACGGGTGCAGATGTACCCTTATCAGAAGACATGCGGAATCTAATCAGGTTTCATCATTACGATGTGACTCGAACGTTAAACGTTGTGTATACGTTGAAAGAAAGTTTTAGAGGTAGAGCAAATGACTTTGACTCCAGAAGATGTGGTCAATAAACGGTTTGAATCAACGAAGTTCCGCGAGGGCTACGACCAAGATGATGTCGACGATTTTCTCGACGAGATCGTCGTTGAGCTGCGCCGTCTGAATCAGGAAAACGAGGAGCTCCGTCAGCGTCTCACTGCCGCCGAGTCCCGTTCACACGAGCAGTCGTCGGTCAGCAACGCACCGCCGCCGGCGTCTGCGGCTGCGGCAATCGAGAGCGCTCCGGCACCTGCCGTGCCAGCAGTTTCCGCTCCGGAGCCAGCTTCCTCTGCTCTCGACGACACCAACAGCACCAATAACTTGCTCCAGCTCGCGCGCCGCCTGCACGAAGAACACGTGCGTGAAGGCGTAGCCAAACGCGACGCTTTGATTGCCGAAGGTCAGGCATCTGCTGCCGGACTCGTTGCCGACGCGGAGTCTGAACAACGTGCCCAACTGGGTTCGCTCAAGCAAGAGCGTGAAGCGATTGAGGCACGCATCGACTCCCTGCGCAGCTTTGAGCGGGAGTATCGCGAAAAGCTCAAGAGCTACATTGAAGGTCAGCTCCACGAGCTTGACTCCGCCAACCTTGTGTCGGCCGGAGCGCAACCTGAAACATCGCAACCCGAAACACCGCAACCCCAAACGCCTGCGAGTCAGCAGCCTGCTCCCCTTGCGCAGCCAGCAGGTGGTCACATGCCCTCTCAAGGCTTCGCAGCCCCGCAGCCGGCACAGCAGCCCCCGGCAAGCTTCACCGGTTTCTCGAGCAACTAGTTTTTCGCATACGCCGTCAGCAGCCCGGTGAGAGCTTCCGCTCCGCCGCCGCTGCTGGCGGCTTTTGCTATGACCACACCTTCACCAGTGAGAAATTCGAGGAGCAGTAGTGGAAACCCGTAATATGCCGGTTCCTGAAGGGCTCGCTGGGCAGCGCGTAGACGCCGCTCTAGCGAAGCTCCTTGGATTCTCACGCACCTTTGCCGCGGAAGTCGCACAAGCAGGGGGAGTGAGAATGGATGGGGTGGAAGTGGGTAAGTCTGACCGTCTCGCCGCAGCTGCCTGGCTCGAAGTATCCTGGGTCTCCAAATCAGAACCACAGATCGTTCCGGTTGTGCTTGACAGTCTGGGCATCATTTACAACGATGAGCACATTGTCGTTGTCGACAAACCTCCCGGGATCGCATCCCACCCATCGGTTGGATGGGATGGCGTTACCGTGCTGGGAGCTCTCGCCGGCGCTGGATATCGAATCTCAACGTCGGGAGCTGCTGAGCGGGCGGGAATTGTACACCGACTTGACGCGGGAACAAGTGGGCTGATGGTTGTCGCGAAGTCGGAAGTGGCGTACACCGCCCTCAAACGTGCGTTCCACGATCGACAAGTAGACAAGATCTATCACGCAATTGTGCAGGGGCATCCTGATCCACTATCGGGAACTATCGATGCTCCGATCGGTCGGCATCCGGGGTCGAGCTGGAAATTCGCTGTTGTTGCTGGTGGCAAAGACTCCATCACTCACTACGAGACGCTCGAAGCGTTCCCTTCTGCTGCGTTGGTTGAAGTTCACCTTGAAACCGGGCGCACTCATCAAATCCGCGTGCACATGGCTGCGCAGCGGCATCCGTGTGTCGGCGACAGCATGTACGGGGCCGACCCCACGATTTCAGCCAAGCTTGGACTGACCCGCCAGTGGCTGCACGCCCACAAACTGGGTTTCACACATCCAGCGACCGGCGAAGAGGTGCGGTTCGCGTCGCGATATCCGTCTGACCTTCAGGCTGCACTTGAGGTGCTTCGCACCGACTAGGGCGCGTCAGTTAGAGTCTGTTTGCGGCGCTGGCTTAGGCTTGATTTCGAAAGAATTCGGAGTGTCTGTGGCTGCTAATAACGACTCGTTTGTGCATTTGCATGTTCATAGCGAGTACTCGATGCTCGACGGTGCTGCGCGTGTCGGGCCATTGCTCGATGCCGCTGTTGAACAGGGCATGCCGGCGATTGCGATCACCGATCACGGCAACATGTTCGGTGCCTACGACTTCTGGAAGTCGGCCACCGCGCGTGGCATCAAACCGATTATCGGGACCGAGGCGTACATTACGCCGGGCACGGCTCGCGGAGATAAAACGCGAGTGCGCTGGGGCGGGAGCCATCAGACTCGCGATGATGTCGGCGGCAGCGGTGCGTATACGCACATGACTTTGCTGTCGCAAAACAATGAGGGCATGCACAACCTGTTCCGAATGTCGTCGACGGCGTCGATTGAGGGGTTCTATTTTAAGCCCCGAATGGACCGAGAGCTGCTCAGCCAGTACTCGAAAGGCATTATCGCCACCACCGGATGTGTCGGAGGCGAGGTGCAAACAAGACTTCGTCTCGGTCAGTACGACGAAGCGCGCCAGGCCGCTGCCGATTTTCAAGACATTTTCGGCAAGGAGAATTTCTTCGCCGAAATCATGGACCACGGCATCGATATTGAGCGTCGCACGATGCAGGACCTTCTCAGGCTCGCCAAGGAACTGGGGATGCCGCTACTAGCCACCAACGACTTGCACTACACGCACTCCCACGATGCCACCGCTCATGCGGCGCTGCTCTGCGTGCAGTCAGCCTCGACCCTTGATGACCCCAACCGTTTCAAGTTCGATTCGAACGAGTTCTACCTCAAGTCAGCGGCTGAGATGCGTTCGTTGTTCCGCGAACATCCCGAGGCCTGTGACAACACTCTGCTGATCGCGGAGCGCTGTGAGATCAGCTTTGAGGGTCGCGACCTCATGCCCCGGTTCCCCGTGCCCGAGGGGGAGACCGAAGCAACGTGGTTTGAGAAGGAGGTCGCCCGTGGCATGAATAAGCGCTTCAACAATGTTCCGTCTGAGGCGCATCTCGCACAGGCGAAGTATGAGGTGGATGTTATTCAGCAGATGGGGTTCCCAGGCTACTTCTTAGTGGTCGCCGACTTCATCCAGTGGGCTAAAGCACAGGGCATTAGGGTCGGTCCAGGTCGGGGTTCTGCGGCTGGCTCGATGGCGTCATACGCGGTGGGAATCACCGAACTAGACCCGCTAGCGCACGGGCTCATCTTTGAGCGGTTTCTGAACCCCGAGCGGGTATCAATGCCCGACGTCGATGTCGACTTTGATGATCGGCGACGAGGCGAAGTCATCCGCTACGTCACGGAAAAATATGGGGACGACCGGGTCGCACAGATCGTCACCTATGGCACTATCAAGGCCAAGCAGGCGCTCAAGGACTCTGCGCGCGTGCTGGGGATGCCGTACTCGGTAGGCGAGAAACTCACCAAGGCTATGCCGCCCGCAATTATGGGTAAGGACATTTCCCTCAGCGACGTGCGCAACAAAGACGCAGCACGCTACAAAGAGGCAGCAGATATTCGCGGGATCGTCGATACCGACGCCGACGCCGCCAAAGTCTTCGAGACTGCGGTCGGTCTCGAGGGGCTGAAGCGGCAGTGGGGGGTTCACGCGGCCGGTGTCGTGCTCTCGGCTGAACCATTGCTTGACGTCCTTCCGATCATGCGTCGCGAAGATGATGGCGCCATCATTACCCAGTTCGATCAGCCGCCACTCGAGAGTCTTGGCCTCATCAAGATGGATTTCTTGGGTCTGCGGAACCTCACGGTGATCGAAGACGCACTGACCATGATCAAAGCGAACACAGGGTCACCCCTCGTGATCGAGGACCTCGATCTCGATGCCGACCAGAAAACCTATGACCTGCTCGCTCGCGGCGATACCCTGGGTGTGTTTCAACTCGATGGCGGACCGATGCGGGCGCTGCTCAAGCAGCTAAAGCCGACCAACTTCGAAGACATTTCTGCCGTCATCGCGCTCTACCGCCCTGGCCCCATGGGAATGAACTCTCACACGAAGTATGCTCTGCGCAAAAACAGACTTGAGGGCATCGATGCTATCCATCCAGAGCTTGAAGAGCCGCTCCGCGAGATTTTGGGCACCACATTTGGACTAATCGTCTATCAAGAGCAGGTCATGTCGGTTGCTCAGAAAGTCGCCGGGTTCACTCTTGGCCAAGCAGATGTTTTGCGTCGCGCGATGGGCAAGAAGAAAAAAGAAGAGCTCGACCAGCAGTTTATCGGATTCGAGAGCGGAATGCTCGAGAACGGCTTCAGCAAGGAAGCGGTAAAAGTGCTGTGGGAAACGCTCATGCCGTTTGCCGACTACGCGTTCAACAAGGCACACAGCGCCGGCTATGGCGTACTCAGCTACTGGACCGCTTACCTCAAAGCTAACTACCCGGCCGAGTACATGGCCGCGCTTCTCACGAGCGTTGGCGACTCCAAAGACAAGTTGGGCATGTATCTGAGCGAGTGCCGCCGCATGGGGATCCGAGTGTTGGCCCCCGACGTCAATGAGTCGACCGTCAACTTCACCGCCGTCGTCGGTGACATCCGCTTTGGCCTCGGCGCAGTTCGGAACGTTGGAGCGTCGGTGGTCGAACAGATTGTACGGGCTCGCACCGAAAAGGGGCGCTTCGAGTCGTTCCACGATTATTTGCGCAAGGTCCCCATCCAGGTTGCCAACAAGCGCACGGTGGAATCGCTCATTAAATCGGGCGCCTTTGACTCTCTTGGAGCTACCCGCCGGGGTCTGCTTGAGATTCACGAAGATGCATGTGACTCAGCGGTGAGCCTCAAACGCAACGAGGCAAACGGTCAAGTTGATTTGTTCGGTGGCATCTTTGATTTCGACGAAAGCGATGATGGTGTTCCCGATCGACCAGAGTGGTCAAAGCGCGACAAGCTTGCGTTCGAGCGCGAAATGTTGGGGCTTTATGTCTCTGATCACCCGCTATCCGGGCTGGAGTTGCAGCTAGCGAAGCATCAGGATGCGACGATCACCGAGGTTTTGTCTGGTGATGTGGTTTCCGATGGCGAGCATGTATCCATCGCGGGCTTGGTGACGAGTGTTCAGCACCGTGTAGCCCGAAACAGCGGCAACCAGTACGGCATTGTGACAGTGGAGGATTTTGGCGGCGAGATCAGCGTCATGTTCTTGGGAAAGACGTATCAGGAGTTTGCCCCTGGCCTTATCAACGATTCAATCGTTGTCGTGCGTGGGCGCGCTAGTGCACGGGATGATGGCATGAATCTGCACGCGGTCAGCATGTTCTCGCCCGAACTGGGTCCAAGCTTAGGATCCGGTCCGATCGTGGTGTCGATCAATGAACAACGGGCTACGACTGACGTGGTCCTGGGGCTCAGCGATGTTCTCATCCGGCATTCTGGCGAAGTCGAGGTGCGGTTACGTCTCGTGCGCGATGACGTTGCTCGAGTCTTCGAAGTTCCCTATCGGGTGAAAGTTTCTGCGGATCTCTATGGCGAGCTTAAGACCCTTCTCGGCCCGGGATGTCTGGGGTAGCCGAAAAAGGGGGCCTCTACGCGGCGCAGCCCCGGCTGCGGAGCTTGGCCGCCGACCGGGCTGGTTGCTGACTGAGCGGGTCAGAGGAACTTAGTTGTCGAGGCTGTGCGGGCGCATGTAGGCGCGTTCGTGGTAAATCAGGGCTTCGTCTTCGTCACCCAGAATGCCGTGATCGATTTCGACTACCACCACGGCGTTATTATGCACGGGATGCACGTCGATGATGCGTCCAATCGCAATGGCGGTCGCTCCATCGAGCAGTGGCAGGCCACTGTCGTCGGCATGCCAGTGATCGCCAACGAAGCGTAGATCGTGGTCGGCGGCCATGCGTTCGGCGAGGTGGCGGCTTCGCGGCCCGATCATGTGAATCGCGACCAGATTGCCCACGGTGATGGCGGGCCAAGAGCTCGATATCTGCGCCATATTGAAGGTTGCCAGCGGGGGAACGGCCGCCAGCGACGCTAGCGACGTTGCGGTGAATCCCACAGGGCGACCGTCGGGTGCGATCGACGTCACGACTGCGACACCAGCCGCGTGACGTCTGAAGGCGCTCTTGAACGCGTCGATGCCGATTGTTGCTGCTGAATTATCCATATCCTCAACCTCAAGCCTAATCGGCGCGCAGAAATTCCTCGTACAGAACGAACTAACATGGGGGAGCCATGTTGCTGAATACAATCGATCTTCGCGCCGCCACTTCGAGCCGCGCTGACCTTTCCCGCGTCATCCCTCGTGCGCAGTTGGATGTATCCGCCGCTTTTGCTACAGCGATGCTGCTAATCGACGACGTTCGTGAGCGAGGCGAGCAGGCGTTGCTCGACCAGGCTGAGCGATTGGATCGCGTACGACCTGACCGAGTGCGCATCCACGCTGACGAAATTAATCGAGCAACACGAGCACTTGAGCCGGCCGTGCGCGAGGCTCTCGAGCTTGCTATCGACCGTGTCCGCACCGCGAGCAAGGCCCAAGTGCCTCCGCCGATCATGACTGAGTTGGGCGATGGCGCAGAGGTTGTACAGCGGTGGCAACCTGTCAATCGGGTTGGCCTTTACGTTCCCGGCGGAAAGGCTGTTTACCCTTCGAGTGTCGTGATGAATGTTGTGCCCGCTCAAGTGGCCGGCGTGTCGTCGGTGGCTCTCGCGTCACCTCCCCAGCGCAATTTCGGGGGAACCGTGCATCCGACAATTCTTGGGGCCGCAGGCCTCTTAGGGGTCGACGAGGTTTATGCAATGGGAGGCGCTGGAGCGATCGGTGCGTTCGCGTATGGAATTCCTGATTTAGGTCTCGATCCCGTTGACATCATCACTGGCCCGGGCAATGTCTACGTCGCTGCGGCCAAGCGAGCGGTGCGTGGCATCGTTGGTATCGATTCAGAGGCTGGCCCAACGGAGATTCTGATCATCGCGGACGCGGCTGCTGATGCCAGGCTCGTGGCTGCAGATCTGTTGAGCCAGGCGGAGCATGACGAACTTGCTTCTGCGGTCTTGGTTACGGACTCAGAAAATCTCGCTGATGCTGTGCGCACCGAACTCGCCAAACAGCTTTCTGAAATGCGCCATTCGGAGCGTGCGCGAATTGCCCTCGACGGTCAGCAGTCGGCGATCGTGTTGGTGAGTGATATGGCGGCGGCCGCTGCGCTGAGTAATGCCTACGGTCCGGAACACTTGGAGATTCAGACCGAGGAGTCGGGCAGCGTGCTGGACATGATCGACAACGCTGGTGCAATTTTCCTTGGGTCACATTCCCCGGTGAGTCTGGGAGACTATCTCGCTGGCTCTAATCACGTGCTTCCCACCGGCGGGCAATCACGGTTCTCGTCGGGGCTCGGTGCGTATACGTTCCTGCGGCCCCAGCAGGTGGTCCGTTATAGCCAAGAGGCACTTCGTGCCCTTGAGCCGCACATTGTCGCGCTCAGTACCGCGGAAGATCTTCCTGCTCACGGCGCGGCCGTGAGTGCACGGTTCCACGAGTAGTAACCGGCTACGCTTAGGGCACTATGTATTGCCCTTTCTGTAGGCATCCCGACACCAGGGTTGTTGACTCTCGCACGAGTGACGATGGTCTTTCGATTCGACGGCGCAGACAATGCCCCGAGTGCGGCAGGAGGTTCTCGACAACAGAAACCGCATCACTCAACGTGATCAAGCGCAATGGAGTCGTCGAGTCGTTCAGTCGTGAGAAGATCGTCAGCGGCGTGCGCAAAGCGTGCCAGGGACGACCAGTCACTGATACCGATCTTGCTGTTCTTGCTCAAAAAGTGGAAGAGGCAATTCGTGCCACGGGCGCGGCTCAAATTGATGCGAACGAAATCGGTTTGGCGATTCTCTCGCCCCTGCGCGAACTCGACGAGGTCGCTTACCTACGTTTCGCGAGTGTCTATCAGGCGTTCGATTCACTCGAAGATTTTGATATGGCGATCAGCCAGCTTCGCTTGGACCACGGCACAACCGCGTAGTTCGGTCATCTTGTGTCCATCTTCTTCTAACGCTGAGAGTGCCGTTTCCCATGTATGAGTTCCTTTTTCGCAACGTTCTCAGACGCCTTGATCCCGAGTTTGCTCATTCGCTGGCATTCTCAGTAATTCGAGCTCTTCCGGTGCTGGGCATCGGTCGTTTATTGCAGCGCACCCCGGACCCGATACTGCGAGTTGAAACCTTGGGCCTGAGCTTCGAATCGCCTTTCGGCGTTGCGGCAGGTTTCGACAAGTCGGGCGCAGGCATTCGCGGGCTTGGCCAATTAGGTTTCGGTCACGTCGAAGTAGGCACCATTACCGCGTTACCACAGCGGGGGAACCCCAAGCCACGACTTTTTCGGCTTATTGCCGATCGAGGTGTTATCAACCGAATGGGCTTCAACAACGCTGGCGCTCTCGCGGCGTCGAAGGTGGTTGAGCGCGCACGACGGCGATCACAACGGCCGGTGATAGGCGTGAACATCGGTAAGTCGCGAGTCGTTGCCGTCGACGATGCTATTGACGATTACCTCACAAGCACGAGAGCGCTCGCGCCCTTGGCTGACTACCTTGTTGTCAATGTGAGTTCGCCAAACACTCCGGGGCTGCGCGGACTACAAGAGATCGACAAGTTGAAACCACTGCTCACTGCCGTGAAGGCTGCCGCCGGTGCAACCCCGGTGCTCGTGAAGATTGCTCCCGATGTCTCGGACGCCGAAGCTTCCGCGATCGCGCAGCTTGCTGTCGATGAACTCGACGGCATCATCGCGACAAACACGACACTCTCGCGCGAAGGTCTGGCGACAGAATCGCATATCGTCGATGCGGCTGGTGCCGGAGGTTTATCGGGCAAGCCTGTCGCTGCGCGGTCGCTAGAACTATTGCGAGTAATTCGCGCCGTTGTTCCTTCCGAGTTTTGCGTGATCTCTGTTGGCGGGGTCGAAACTGCGGAGGATGTCGCCCAGCGCTTGCGCGAAGGTGCCACCCTGGTCCAGGGTTATACCGGCTTTCTTTACTACGGCCCGTTGTGGGCTCGCACCATCAACCGCGAACTCGCGAGGATACTGGACGCCCAACGCGCCGACTAGTCCTATTCGCGCCGGTCGCTCTGGGCTTGCAGGTCAGCTGGGGTGTTGCCCGCGCTTCACCTGTGGTTTGGGAAGGCGCATGATGCGCAGCTGGAGTGATCGCATTGCCGCGTACCAGCGAACTTTTTCCGCGCGTGATTCGCCGAATTTTTCGGCTACTTTTCGACGAAGTCGCAGCCCGAGCAGAATGGCGTCGATCGTGGCGATCAGAAAGAAGCCCCAGAGCGCAAACAGCCCAAAGATCTGCACCTCTGGTTGGGGAAAGAGGGTCAGGATGATGACGATAAACATTGCCGGAATGAGCAGTTCACCCACGCTGAATCGTGCGTCAACATAGTCTCGAACAAACCGCTTTTGCGGCCCGCGATCACGGGCCGGCAGGTACCTCTCTTCGCCATTGGCCATACCGATTCGCGCTCGTTCGCGCGCTGCCTGCGTCTGAGTGCGAGCCTGGCGACGGGCTTCCTTGCGGTCGTCAGAGACCAGAGGGCGCAGGTTGGCGGCCTCACGTTCTTTGCGTGTGGGTGTCGGGCGTCCCTTACCGATGACAGTTTCATTGTCAGGCGGGGTGTCGGGAGTCGAGTCGCTACCGGTCGAAGATGCTTTTACCACTGGGTTCCTTGCGTTGGTGTCGATCTAAGATTACTCGTATGACTCATCCGCTGCAGCCGACGTTCGCGTCAAATAATTCTGACCCCCTGCTCTCCGTGCTTTCTGAGGCTGTTATCGCAGCAATGCCGGCAACAATCGCAGAGCTTTCAGCTCTGGTCCGGATTCCGTCAGTTTCGTGGGACGGTTTCGACCCCGAGCAGGTTAGTCGCAGCGCTGAGGCGGCGAAGGTCCTGATCGAGGGTATCGGCATCTTTGACAGGGTCGAACTGGCGCGTGCACCGATTGACGAGACAACCCTCGGGCATCCGGCATTGGTGGCAACGCGTAAGGCCAAGAACGGCAAACCGACCATCCTTTTGTATGCGCACCACGATGTGCAGCCCCCCGGACAGGACGCGGACTGGCATTCGCCACCGTTCGAACCGACGGTGCGTGGTGATCGCCTTTATGGTCGCGGCGCCGCGGACGACAAGGCAGGCATCATGGCTCATGTTGCGGCGATCCGTGCGTTTGTCGCAGCGGTCGGCACGGACTTCGATCTTGGGCTTGTGGCTTTCTTTGAGGGCGAAGAAGAATTCGGGTCGCGTTCGTTCGCTAATTTCATCACCGAGAACCGCGAAAAGCTCGCCGCCGATGTGATTGTGGTCGCCGACTCCGACAACTGGGACATCCATACGCCGTCTCTCACGGTTGGCTTGCGCGGCAACGTCACGTTCAAGCTCAAAGTGTCGACGCTGGCTCACGCATCGCACTCGGGAATGTTTGGGGGAGCGGTGCCTGATGCAATGCTCGCCACCGTTAAGCTCCTTGCGACTCTGCACGACGAGAATGGTGCGGTCGCGGTTGATGGTCTATCCACTCGCGAAGGCGCGACGCCCGATTACAGCGAAGAGAAGCTGCGGCACGAGGCTGGCTTGCTCGACGGCGTGTCCTCGGCTGGCACTGGCACAGTGTTGAGTCGCCTGTGGCACAAACCCGCGATCACGATTACCGGAATCGACGCACCGACGGTGATGAATGCATCCAATACTTTGGCACCGAGGGTCACCGTGAAGATCAGTGCACGTATTGCTCCCGGTCAAGATCCGGACGACGCATTCGACGCTCTGCAGGCGCACCTTGAGGCACATGCGCCGTTTGGGGCTCACCTTGAGATTTCTGATGTCGATCGTGGCAGTCCTTTTTTGGTGGATACCAGTGGCTGGGCGGTTGAGGTCGTGAAGACAGCGATGTTTGAGGCGTGGGGTAATGAACCGCTTGAAACTGGCATCGGTGGATCTATTCCGTTCATTTCTGATCTTGTTGAGGTGTTTCCGGATGCTCAGATATTGGTTACGGGAGTTGAAGACCCTGAATCGCGGGCTCACAGCCCCAATGAGTCGTTACACCTTGGTGTGTTTAAACGCGCAATCCTGACTGAGGCGCTTCTGCTCGCAAAATTGGAGCGACGGGCGTAGCATTGACCCATGACTGAAACCGTTGTTGAAACTGCCGCCCATGGAGTTGTGCTAACCGAGGTCGCCACGGACAAGGTTCGTAGCCTGATGTCGCAAGAGGGTCGCGACGACCTTCGCCTGCGTTTGGCTGTTCAACCGGGCGGATGCTCGGGGCTCATCTACCAGCTTTACTTCGACGAGCGCGTTCTTGACGGCGATGTGAGCGTCGACTTCGGCGAGGGAGTCGAAGTCGTTCTGGACAAGATGAGTGTTCCCTACCTTGATGGAGCGAGCATCGACTTCGAAGACACGATCCAAAAGCAGGGTTTCACTATCGACAACCCGAACGCTGAAGGAAGCTGCGCTTGTGGTGACAGCTTTAACTAATTTCACAACAATTTCTTGAGAAGGTGCGCCGGAATGGCGCACCTTTTCGCTTGTGCAGGCGAGCCGGTAATCATCACCACCTCTAGCCTCCTATAGACTAGAACGGTATTAGTCCGTGTTCTTCGAGAGGTCCCAGGTGCGCTCTAACCGCCGAATTCGATGGGCAGCAATCCCTGTCGCTCTGGTCACGATGTTGGTCCTGACCGGTTGCACGCAGGAGCAGCTTCAGGGTTGGATGCCAGGCGACCCCGACACCACTAACCACACGAGCCGCATCATGGGCCTGTGGGTTACGTCGTGGATCGTTCTGCTCATTGTGGGCGTCATTACGTGGGGGCTCATTATCTGGGTCGCGGTCGTGTACCGCCGTCGTCGCGGTCAAACGGGTCTCCCGGTTCAATTGCGCTACAACTTGCCGATTGAGATTTTCTACACGATCGTGCCTCTGATTCTCGTGCTTGGCTTCTTCGCATTCACCGCTCGTGACCAGGCAGCGATTGAAAAGGTCGAGGTCAACCCTGATGTCACGATTGAAGTCATTGGCAAGCGTTGGGCGTGGGATTTCAACTACACCAACGACAACGTTTACAGCGCCGGCGTTCAGGCCGATTTCAACCCCGATGGCACGATCAACGTGGACTCGTTGCCAGAGCTGGTGCTTCCTGTCGACAAGAAGGTAGAAATCAAAATTGAATCGCGTGACGTGATTCACTCCTTCTGGGTGGTCGATTTCTTGTACAAGAAAGACATGATCCCTGGCAAGAGCAACTACATGTACTTCATTCCGACCAAGGAGGGCACGTACCAAGGCAAGTGCGCCGAGTTGTGTGGTGAGTCTCACTCGCTCATGCTCTTCACCGTCAAGGTCGTCTCCGAGTCCGAGTACAACGAATACATCGAAGAGCAGCGTGCAGCTGGCTTCGAGGGTCAATTAGGCGTTGACTACAACGTGAATCAAAACTTGCCCGGCAACGGCAGCAGCGACGAGGAATAGGGCTCATGAGCGTCGAACAAAAGGGCAATGTCTTGGTGAATTGGGTCACCTCGACTGACCACAAAACCATCGGGTACATGTACCTGATTACCTCTTTCTTTTATTTCCTCCTCGGTGGGGTCATGGCGCTTGTCATTCGCGCTCAGCTCTTTCAACCTGGACTTTCGATCGTTGCCACGGGTGAACAGTACAACCAGCTGTTCACAATGCACGGCACGATCATGCTGCTCATGTTCGCTACGCCGCTCTTCGCTGGCTTTGCGAACGTGTTGATGCCGCTTCAAATCGGTGCCCCAGACGTTGCCTTCCCCCGACTAAACGCGTTCGCGTACTGGCTTTACAGCTTTGGCTCTCTCATCGCCGTTGCAGGCTTCCTTACTCCACAGGGTGCAGCATCCTTCGGCTGGTTTGCCTATGCGCCGCTCTCGAGCACAACATTCTCGCCCGGTCTCGGCGGAAACTTGTGGGTCTTCGGCCTCACCATGAGTGGTTTTGGAACCATTTTGGGTGCGGTGAACTTCATCACGACGATCATCACGATGCGTGCACCAGGTATGACAATGTTCCGCATGCCCATTTTCACTTGGAACACTCTCGTGACGTCGCTTCTTATTCTGATGGCGTTCCCGGTTTTGGCCGCCGCGCTCTTCGGGCTTGGAGCGGATCGAATGGTGGGTGCGCACATATACGACCCGGCAAACGGTGGCGTGATCTTATGGCAGCACCTCTTCTGGTTCTTCGGACACCCTGAGGTCTACATCATCGCTCTCCCGTTCTTTGGGATCGTGTCAGAAGTCCTCCCGGTCTTCAGCCGCAAGCCAATTTTCGGGTACTCCACTCTCATTTATGCCACCGTCGCTATCGCCGCGCTCTCAGTTACAGTCTGGGCCCACCACATGTACGTCACGGGCTCGGTATTGCTCCCGTTCTTCGCTCTCATGACAATGCTCATTGCCGTACCGACAGGCGTGAAGATATTCAACTGGGTAGGCACAATGTGGCGAGGCTCAATTACCTTTGAGACCCCCATGTTGTGGGCAATCGGCTTCCTCGTCACCTTCGTGTTCGGTGGGCTGACTGGTGTGATTCTGGCCAGCCCGCCCCTGAATTTCCACGTCTCAGACACCTACTTTGTGGTTGCCCACTTCCACTACGTAGTGTTCGGAACAGTCGTCTTCGCAATGTTCAGCGGTTTCTACTTCTGGTGGCCCAAGTGGACCGGAAAGATGCTGAACGAGCGTCTGGGCAAGATTCACTTCTGGTTGCTTTTCATCGGGTTCCACATGACGTTCCTTATTCAGCACTGGGCAGGGGTAATGGCGCTACCCCGTCGGTACCGCACTTACCTTGAAGAAGACGGTGTTACTTGGATGAACCAGGTGTCGACAATCGGGTCCTTCGTGCTCGCGGTGTCTATGATTCCCTTCTTCTACAACGTCTACATCACGGCGCGTAAGGCGCCCCGGGTGACGGTCAACGACCCGTGGGGCTTTGGGCGTTCACTCGAGTGGGCAACTAGCTGCCCACCACCGCGCCACAATTTCACGTCGATCCCGCGGATTCGCTCAGAATCCCCGGCATTCGATCTCAACCACCCGGAAGCGGGTATCCCGGTGGGAATTGGTCCGGGCAAGGATGCTCCGGATGCACCCGTTTATGATCTTGCGGATGAGAAGGTTAAATAACTCATGAAAGCCAACGTCAAGCTCTACTGGATACTCACCGCGTTCTTTATGGTCCTTGCCGGGCTGTACACGGTGTGGTCGCTGCTCGATCAGGCGCATCAACGAGTTGAGTGGGTCGGAACGATTACTTTACTTCTTAGCGGAATCTTGTGGGCGCTTATTGCCTTCTATCTGGGCAAGGTGCACGACGCTCAAGGTGGCGAGCTAGCGGAAGATCGTCTCGACGCTAACATCGAAGACGGTGACGCTGAGCAAGGCCACTTCAGCCCGTGGAGCTGGTGGCCCATTGTGTTGGCGGCGGCCGTGTCATTGGTGTTCTTGGGAGTTGCAGCCGGAGCCTGGATTGCATTTATTGGTGGCGGAATTTTGGTTGTCAGCCTCGTAGGGTGGACGTATGAGTACTACCGCGGATACTTCGCACGCTAAATCCATGCAGATTCGATCTGCGACTGCTGCTGATGCGGGCTCGGTCTTCGAGCTCCTCAAGCAGCTAGGCACAGAATACGCACCGGATCGTGCGGCATTTGACGCCAGTTTCGTGCACGCCATTGACGATGAGGCGGCTACGCTCATGCTGGTCGCTGAGCAGCCGGAGACGGGCGTTGTGGGCTATGCCTTCGCGACTGTAGCGCACCTACTTCACACCAACGGCAGCTCTGCGCAGCTACAAGAGCTTGTCGTTGATGGTTCAGTTCAGAGTTCGGGTATCGGAACACGCCTAGTTGAGGCAGTTGAGGCAGTGTGTCTCGAGCGTGGTGTTCGGCAGTTGACGGTTCCCAGCCGCGGCTCGGCTGACTTCTTCGAGCGAATTGGTTACCGCTCAACCGCTGACTTTCTGAAGCGCGTTTTCGACTGAAGCACGGCCTCACTTGGTTGATGTGCGGCCGCACCTGTAGCGACGTTAGGTCGAGCAAGTTGAACTTGGCATCGACTGTGCCGCGGGTCACCACAGGTTCCGGGTTGTGGGCTGTGTGCTGTGTGCTGTGGGTTGTGGGCTGTAAACGTTTGGTTCCCTGGTGGACCAGTGAACAACGGCTCCCGAGCATCCAGAGCGCACCCGGTTAACGACTTCTGGGCCTTGACGGTAGCTACCGTTGAGGCCCAGAAGTGTTGTGCGAGAGAGAACTAGTGCTGCTCTTCCTTTGATCGTTCGAGTTCACGATGGGTTGCGGGTGCAATACGGTCTTCGAAGAACCAGCGTGAGGCCGATGCACGAACTCGTTGCCCCACGGTGATCTTTCCCTCTGCATTAGGACGAACCGTCAGGGGCTTGTAGTCCTCGAATGACATAAGCTTCCAGCGCTCGTATTCATCAAGTTGCTCGTGAACTTCAACGTACTCTCCGTGCGGCAAGCGGACGATCCGCCCGGACTCAAAACCGTGAAGCGCAATTTCACGGTCCTTCTTCTGGAGACCAATACATACACGTTTCGTGATGAGGTAGGCAATTATCGGTCCAAAGATGAGTAGAGCCTGACAGGAGTGGATCACACCTTCGATAGAAACTTTGAAGTGCGTCGCTATCAGGTCCGAGCTTGCTGCGGCCCAGAGAACTGCGTAGAACGTGACGCCGGCGGCGCCGATCGCTGTTCGCGTGGGGGCGTTACGTGGACGGTCAGCGATGTGGTGCTCCCGCTTGTCGCCTGTAATCCACGCTTCTATGAAGGGATAGAAAGCGACGATGGCCATAAAGAGTCCTAGGATCACCAACGGAGCGATGATGTTGAAGGACCAGGTGTACCCGAGCCATTCAGTTTCCCATCCAGGAGGGACGACTCGGAGGGCACCGTCAGCGAATCCGATATACCAGTCAGGCTGCGTACCTGCGGAGACAGGGGAGGGGTCGTAGGGGCCATAGACCCACACCGGGTTGATGGAGAACGTCGAAGCGATCAGGGTGATGACGCCAAAGACGATGAAGAAGAATCCACCAGCCTTCGCAGCGAAGCCAGGCATCACGGGCGAGCCGACGACGTTGTCGTTGGTGCGGCCGGGGCCGGCGAACTGGGTGTGCTTGTTAATGATTAGTAGCAGCATGTGAACGCCGATGGCAGCAATGATAAGTGCCGGGAGCAACATGATGTGCAGGATATAGAGACGGCTCACGATATCGACACCGGGGAACTCACCACCGAACAACAGGTAGGAGATCCACGTTCCGATGACCGGGATTCCCTTGACCATTCCGTCAATGATGCGCAGGCCGTTTCCGGAAAGCAGGTCATCGGGGAGTGAGTAGCCGGTGAAACCCTCCGCCATGGCGAGGATGAAGAGAACGAATCCGATGAACCAGTTGATCTCACGGGGCTTGCGGAATGCTCCGGTGAAGTACACGCGGAGCATGTGCAGACCAATGGCTGCTACGAAGAGTAGCGCTGCCCAGTGGTGAACCTGGCGCATAAGGAGGCCGCCGCGGATATCGAACGAGATATCGAGTGTTGATGCCATTGCGACAGACATCTCGATGCCCTTAAGGGGTGCATAGGAACCGTCATACTCGACTTCTACCATTGACGCCTCATAGAAGAACGTCAGGAACGTTCCCGAGAGGAGAATTACGATGAAGCTGTAGAGAGCAACCTCGCCGAGCATGAAGGACCAGTGGTCAGGGAAGATCTTGCGACCTACCTCTTTGACGAGACCGGAGATGCTCGTGCGCTCGTCAACGTAGTTGGCTGCGGCCGACGTGAAGCGCTGTCCGCGCGACTTCTGCTGCACGTCCCGGGTGGGTGTGGTTGTCATAGCTTGCGCTCCCAGAAACTCGGTCCGACGGGCTCCATGAAGTCGCTGGTAGCGATGAGGTAGCCCTCTGAGTCGACCGAAATCGGCAATTGAGGAAGTGGACGTTTTGCGGGTCCAAAGATCACCGCTGCTTCGCGCTTGATGTCGAACTGCGACTGATGGCACGGGCACAGCAGGTGGTGGGTCTGTTGCTCATAGAGAGCAACCGGGCAACCCACGTGGGTACAAATTTTGGAGTAAGCGACAATTCCATCGTAGCTCCAGTTTTCGCGGCCTTCAGAAATTTCCAACTCTTGTGGCTTGAGGCGCACGAGAAGAACAGCAGCTTTCGCTTTCTCTTCGATGCGGTGCTCAGAGTCGTTGAGACCTTCGGGAATCACTTGGAAAGCGGAGCCGAGGGTAAGGTCGGAAGCCTTAATCGGGGTACCGCTGGGGTCGCGGGTGAGGCGCATACCAGGTTCCCAAAATGTGTACTTAAGGAGGCCAACCGGGTCTTCGGCGGGCGCGAGGTCGCGGAAGAGGGCGATTGCCGGCAGCGGGGTAACAACTAGAGCCCCGATGAGGGTGTTGCGCAGGAGCGTACGACGGCCGAAACCAGATTCTTTGTTTCCGAGCGTGAACACCTCGATTGCCTTGGCGCGGGTCTCTTCACTGCCGCGGGTACCGTGACGCTGCTCAACGAGGTCGTGACCTTCCATGAGCGATTTAGCCCAATGGACAGCACCGATACCAATGCCGAGCAATCCGAGCGAAATTCCGAGACCGAGGAATAGCGTGTTGTTGCGCACCGATTGCATGTTTCCCGGCTCAATCGGGAACACGATGTAGGCAACGACAGCCAGCACGCTTCCGATGATGGAAACGAAGAACAGCGCGGACACACGTCGTTCTTGCTGCTTATCGACTTTGGGGTCGAGATCCGTCACGCGTGGGCGGTACGGCGGGAACCCGGGGTTGAGTAGTTCGGCGGTTGGGACGACAGCGGTACCGGCACTGTGTGCAGGTGCTCTATTCTGCGCGACGTCCGTACCCGCAGCCGTGCTGCCGGCGGTATCGCCGTGGTCGTCTGCCATTCTTATCCCTTCAACCGTCCGCTGTGTAGCGGCCGCTAACTAGTTTGACTTAGCCGTGAGCCAGACCGTGATCGCCACGAGCGCGCCCAGACCGAAAATCCAGATGAACAAGCCCTCGGAGACGGGCCCGAGTGAACCGAGGGTGAATCCACCTACGGAAGGTGTCTCGTCCAGGTACTTGAGGTACGTGATGATGTCGGCCTTCTCTTCAGGAGAGAGGTTTGCGTCATTGAATACTGGCATGTTTTGTGGCCCCGTCAGCATTGCCTCGTAGGCGTGCTTGGGAGTGACTCCGGAAAGTCCCGGCGCGTACTTTCCCTCGGTGAGTGCACCACCGGCACCCGCTACGTTGTGACACATTGCACAATTGACGCGGAAGAGCTCGGCTCCGTTGGAAACATCGCCCTCACCCGTGAGGTACATGTCAGCAGGAATTGCAGGACCGGGACCCTTTGAGGCGACGAATACGGAAAGCGCCTGAATCTGCTCTTCTGTGAACTGCACGGGCTTCTTCTCGCCCTGTGGCCCCGAGTAGGCCAGCGGCATACGACCGGTGCCCACTTGGAAGTCGGTGGATGCTGCTCCCACGCCAATCAGCATGGGCCCCTGGGTACTGCCCTCAAGGTTGAGCCCGTGACATGTCGCACAGTTTGCGGCGAAAAGTTTTCCGCCTTCTTCGACAAGAGCTTCAGCGGAGACGCTAGTCTCTGCTGTTGCGCTCGAGGTGAACAGCGCATACGCGCCGCCCGTTCCCACAAGTCCGACGACCAGTAGTGCCACAGTCGCGAGAGGATGGCGTCGCCCCGCAGATCGTGAACTGCGTGACGCGCGGACTGCCTTTGTTGCCATTACGTCTATTCCGTTTCTTATTGGAGCAGGTAGATGATTGCGAAGAGGCCGATCCAGACCGCGTCGACGAAGTGCCAGTAGTAAGAAACGACGATCGCGCTGGTCGCCTCTTTGTGGCCGAAGTTTTTGACAGCGAATCCGCGACCGATCACGAGAAGGAAGGCGATAAGCCCGCCGGCAACGTGGAGTCCGTGGAATCCGGTTGTGATGTAGAACGCTGAACCGTACGAGTCACTCGAGAGACTCACGTTCTCGGAGACCAAAACCGCGTACTCGTAAACCTGGCCCGTGACGAAGACCGCGCCCATTCCGAAGGTCAGGAAGAACCATTCCGTCATTCCCCACTTCCAAAACTGCAGGAGCTTGCCGGTGCGGTTGACTTGCATCCGTTCGGCGGCAAAGACACCAAACTGGCACGTCACTGACGAGAGCACGAGGATAACCGTGATCGTCGTCGCGAATGGCACGTTAAGCTTTTCGGTCTGCTCAGCCCACAGGCCCGGCGAAGTGGATCTGAGAGTAAAGTAAATGGCGAAAAGCCCGGCGAAGAACATCACCTCGCTTCCCAGCCACACGATGGTACCGACCGCAACAGAGTTCGGTCGTTGGACAGACTGGGCTCCGAGTGAGCGGTTGAGGGCAGCTGTGGACACATGTCTATTATGGCCGATATCTTTGGGTTCTTTTTTCAATCCCCGGCCATTCGCTCAGCATCGGTAGAATTTCCCTTATGGTCAACCCAACTTGGCAGGATATTCTCAGTTCGCTCGTCGCCGGAAACGATTTGTCGATCAGCCAAGCCGAATGGGCAATGAATTCTGTGATGAAAGGGGAGGCAACCTCTGCACAACTTGCGGGGATGCTTATTGCCCTGCGCATCAAGGGTGAAACAGTTGATGAGATTGTCGGCTTTCGCGACGCAGCACTAGCCAGTGCTGTGCCGTTGTCGGTCGATCCGATGGCACTCGACATTGTTGGCACCGGTGGTGACCCCTACGGCGCAGTACTCAATATCTCTTCCGCTGCGTCGATCATTGCTGCGGCGGGCGATGTGCCGGTGATCAAGCATGGCAATCGTGCGGCGAGTAGCAAGAGCGGAGCATCCGATGTTCTCAGTGCACTTGGCCTGAATCTTGAACTCACCCCTGATCGTGTCGCTGAGGTATTGGATGAAGTCGGGATCACTTTCGTGTACGCCGCCCTCTTCCACCCTGGGTTTGCGCACGCGGGGCCGACACGTCGCGAACTGGCGATACCCACTCTGTTCAATATTCTGGGGCCACTCTGCAACCCCGCTCGTCCTCAGGCGTCCGCGGTCGGCGTCGGTAGTCGCGAGCGCGTCAGTCTTCTCGTTGGCGTATTTCAGACGCGTGGAGCCACGGCTCTCGTTTACCGCGGCGACGATGGCATCGACAAGCTCACTACTACGGGGCACAGTCACGTGTGGGAAGTGTCGCGCGGCTTCGTGACAGAGCATGACCTTGATCCGCTGGAACTCGGGATCCCGCGCGCTCCGATTGAGGCGCTGCTGGGCAAAGACCCCGAACACAACGCACAGGTCATCCGCTCGGTCCTCGGCGGAGAAAAAACTCCCGCACGCGATGTCGTGTTGCTCAATGCCGCCGCTGGACTCGCAGCATTTGACCTCGCGAAAGATCCCGAACAGAGCCAACGACCGCTACTGGCACGGCTCCGGGAGCAGCTTGATCGCGCAGAAGACCTCGTTGATTCGGGTTCTGCCAGCGCGAAGCTCGATGAGTGGGTCGCTGCCACCAACCGTTAGTTGGTGTCGTCGTCAACCCAGTCGAGGAATTTGGAGATCGCTGTCTTCCAATTGCGGAGCAGCCGTTCATGCTCTGAGGTCTCCATTTGCGGCTCCCACCGGTCGAACCACGGGCAGGTTGAGGATGTCGGCCTGAAACTGCATGAGCGCAGAATTGACCACCATCGCGCCATCGACGCGAAGTTCGGTCATCGCTACTTCGGCATCCGAGTTGGCGGCGTCGATGACATCGCTGGTCTGGAAGGCAGTAGCTTCGAGCGTGGCGTGAGCAGTATGACCCTTGTTGGCGAAACGGGTGAGTCCGAGAATGGCTCCACGGGCATCTGGTCGCCAGTGGGGGGCAAAGAGCCCGGAGAACGCGGGTACAAAGTAGACACCGCCATTGTCGTCGACGGATGCTGCCAGAAGTTTCCGGTGCCGTACGTGTTTTTCGATTCGCCAACCTCGAAGGCAGCTTGACCAAACGCGGCAGCCTGCTGATCGCCCAGGATTCCGGCGGCGGGAACTTCTCGCAGCAGACTCGAAGTTGAGACTGTGCCGTAGGCCTCAGAGGAGCTGCGGATTTCCGGCGAGCTAGCGTTCGGAACCCCCGACACGTGACTGCTGCGGAATCTCACCGGCGGCACGACCCCAGATTATTGCGGTCTCGCGCTGGTTGGTGATGCCGACGGCGGCGATGCTGTGGCGGGTCACGTTTGCTTTGGAGAGCGCTTGCCCGATTGAGAGTATTTACTTCACCGGTTCTCCTTGGTTCTGATTCTTTGACCGTAGGCCTGTTGCTTAGGCCGCGTTCACATACAGCCAAGAGCCATTCTCCCGGACGAAACTGCTGTTCTCGTGTTGCTGATCGGCGATGCCACCGCTTCGGTAATGGGCGCGGAACTCGACGGTCCCGCGCGTATCCAGCATGCTTCCGCCGGTGTGCGCAACGATGTCTAGCCGGCACCAGCGCACCTCCGGATCGAGTTCAAGCACGGGCGGGCGAGTTGACCGATGCCACGTCTTCAGCAGGTACGCGGTGTCGCCGACGGAGTAGGCGCTATACCGCGAGCGCATGAGACGTTCAGCGGTGGGAGCGGCTGCGTCGCCGCGGTGAAAACGTCCGCAGCAGTCGTCGTAGCTTTCACCGGACTGGCAGGGGCACGCAGGCATGGTCTCAGCGTAGCCAATCGTGCGGGTGATCGTCTTTGATGGGGTCGGTCAAGTGGGTACGAGAATTCAAACATTGGTGTCCGGTCAGCAGCCGCTCTATGCTGAGGGCATGAACGGTACTGCTCGTAGGAGCCCACTCGTCGTTGTCGGCGTCGACGGATCGAATTCCTCATTGCTAGCACTGGGGTTCGCCAAGGAGTATGCACACAAACTGCATGGTCGCCTTCGCGCTGTTTCCACCTGGACCTATCCCATCTCCTATAACCCGCTGCCGGTGTCATGGTCGCCAGAGGAGGAGACCAGGTCTCAACTCAGACAAGCATCTCAGGAGGTTTTCGGAGACACCCTGCCCAACTGGTACGAATCGGTGGTTCGGGAAGGGTCCGCTGCCAGCAATCTCATCGCTGAGAGTCGCGCAGCCGACGTGCTCATTGTTGGGAGTCGAGGCCACGGCGGTTTCGCGGGCCTCCTATTGGGCTCCGTCAGCTCGCAGTGTGCGTCGCACTCACGCTGCCCTGTAATAGTCATCCACTCTGCTGACAGTGACCCGAATTACGCGAATGAAGCGGGGCAGACCGGGCTGCTCGAGTCGGCGCGCGACCGCCCTGTCGTGGTCGGGCACGATGGGTCCGCGAATGCGGATGACGCACTGGAGTGGGCGCTGAGCACAGCAGCCCAGCTGGGTGCGTCGGTCGAGGTCGTACGCACGTGGAACCTTGACCGCATCCCACCCCAATTCACCGAGGAGCATGGCTACGTACCGTCGTTCGATGAAGTAACGGCACGGGTGCGGCGCGATCTAGTGGCAGAAACTCGTGGTCTCATCGAGAGGCACCCCACCGTCGAGGTCACCCTTCGCGCGGCTTTGGCACGACCCGCAGGGGAGTTGATCGCAAGCTCACAGCGAGCCCTGATGGTAGTGGTCGGTTCGCGAGGACGTGGTGGGTTCGCCGGACTTATTCTGGGCTCAGTAAGCACCGAGTGCGTCGCACACGCCATGAGCCCCATCGTTGTCGTGCCAGCAGCTTCGCGCAGCGAAAGCTAGGTACCCGCGGGCGGGATTTCGGTAATCGCTCGGAGGGCCAGCAAATGCTGCTGATAGGCGCGGTAACCCTCTGCAGTCGCAGCGACCCAGGTCTTGGGCCTGCTGGCTGCATAGCTTTTTGTGACGGTCACGTACCCGCATTCTGCGAGATAGGCGATTGCTTTACTGAGCGTGGAGTCACCAACTTCGAGCAGAGATTTTGCTGTACTGAAATCGACTTCGTTTGTTCGTCCGAGGGCGGCCATCAATGACAGGCGAATAGGCGTGAAGAAGGCTTCATTGAGTTGATGCCGTGGATGAATCATGGGCGGGACTTGCCGCCGGGCGGGAGCACTGAAGCTGCAAGCATGAGAAGGAAAATTGCGACGCCGATAGCAATCGTGCTCGTGATCGTCAAAAAGTTCACGTGGGGTGCAAGAACCGAGACTCCAAACATAGCGCTCACAGTTAGTCCAAAGGCTATCCACTGAGCAGCACCCCACTCATATCCTGTTCTAGTCAAGCCCCAGATAGTTTGCGCGCCCAAGACGGAGACGACTACCCAAACCATCGCGATGATTGTTGCGATCGAAAAAGGAACTGGGAGCGTGCTTGATGACACCAGAGCACCGCTCGCCACTCCGATTCCCACAGTGTTCCACCGCACCGAATTGCGCAGGGCGGGTCTTGGCGTCGTGGCTGCTCCCTCTTCGCGCAAACGGCCCAAGAGTCGCGCGATGTGGGAGGCGGCGAGCACGGCGAACAGCACGATCGGCAGAAGTGGATTTACCCACCAGGGGTATTGCGTACCCGTAATGCGCAACGCTAATAAAGCAATAAAAGCAGCGACGAGGAGCGCATACGCGATCGTGGATCTACGCGTCGGACGCGTGCGAATACTGAAGTGTTCGCGTGCGCCGACGACGAGTGAGCTGTATAGCAAGACCGGGAATACAAGCAGTCCGGTCTGTGTGAAATTGAACGTGTCGGTGGTGTCGTCCGTAGTGGAGAGCGCAGGGAAGGTGGCGAGGAATACGCCGATGTAGCTCGACATGAGCGCAGCACCCCACAGTGAGAGCCAAGAAGATCCACGGGAGGGTGCGCGGCGCTTCATCTGATCCTGGACGTTGTGTTGGGCCTTGAGTTGCTCAGCCGCATCTTCCGGCGAAGGAGTTGGTGTGTTGGCGAATCTCGAGCCAGTCTTGTTACCGTCGCTTTCCATTTGGAAAGCGTAACATCCCGACGAACGGAAGCCGCAGCCAGCTTCTCTCGCACAGGCTGAACTAGATGCCTCAAGGCGCCGAATTCGGTTGTGTCAATAGGCTGGTCTGTGTGCATAGGCTCTATCCAAAGAAAACTTGCTCAGACGAGTAGAACGCCAGCGTGTAGGAGCACCAGACCACCGCTTCAATAACTGCGTCTCCGGCAGCGGGCAGCCCAATGCGCGTCTTGGTGGGGGAGAGCCAGGCGAAACACCGAATCCACGGCAGCACGCTTGCCTCCACGCTCACGCGTTGAGCCGCCACACAGCGAGCAGTCGCATTGTAACGATTGAGTGACATTTTGGCGCACTGGATCTGGATTTTCGAGTCGACATAGTGCGTCGCACATTCTCGCTCTCAGGCTAAAGCGCCGTTCACGATTCTCGTGAACGGCGAAGCTACTCGAAAGGATAATCATGAATCGCTTCCCAGATCGCGTTGTTCTCATCGCTGGTGGGGGATCCGGCCTCGGCCGTGCGGCCGCCGTGCGGCTCGCACGGGAGGGCGCAAAGCTCACACTCGTCGATATCTCCGAAACGGTTGCACGGTTCGGCCGCATCGACGGCTTCTTCAACAATGCTGGCATCGAAGGCAAGCAGAACCGCACTGAAGATTTCACCGCTGACGAGTTCGACAAGGTCGTCGCCATCAACTTGCGCGGTGTCTTCCTCGGGCTAGAAAAAGTTTTGAAAGTGATGCGCGAGCAGGGATCAGGCATGGTCGTGAACACGGCCAGTGTCGGCGGCATCCGTGGCATTGGCAACAAGTCAGGATATGCGGCCGCAAAGCATGGCGTGGTGGGATTGACCCGAAATTCTGGCATCGAATATGCGGAGCACGGCATCCGAATCAACGCGATTGCGCCCGGTGCTATTTGGACTCCCATGGTGGAGAACTCAATGAAGCAGCTCGACGCTAAGGATCCTCGCGGAGCCGCAGAGCAATTCATTCAGGGAAACCCCACCAAGCGGTTCGGTGAGGCTCCGGGGATCGCTGCGGTTGTTGCGTTCCTCCTGAGCGATGATGCGAGTTACGTCAACGCCGTAGTCCTGCCAATCGATGGTGGGCAGTCCTACAAGTACTGAGATGCTGCAGGGGGAGTGGGCAGGTGAGAGGACTGCATGGTAAATTTCCCTCATGCCTCCGGGGGATCGTTCACTGCCTAGCTTGTCCCGTCGAGATGTGCTGACGTTAACGACCGCTCTTGGCTTGGGAGGGCTCATGACTGCGTGCGGCTCCGGGGGCAACCCCGCCACCCGGCCTACCGTGCCGCGCGTGATGGTTGATGTTGTGCCCGATCCGATCGGTGTTCAGATTACGAGGTGGAGAGCAGATCCGTTCGCCCGGGGCTCGTATTCATTCCTGGCTGGTGGTGCTCAGCCGAGTGACCGAGAACTGCTGGCAGCGCCGACCGGTGGCAGGCTATTTTTTGCGGGCGAGGCAACGGACCGTGATTACCCTGCAACAGTGCACGGTGCCTTGCTATCGGGGGAGCGCGCTGCTGCTCAGATTCTGGCGCAGGGTGCGGCTTCGGCTGTTGTCGTTGGAGCAGGCGCGGCGGGTCTGGCTGCTGCTCGCCAGTTGGCGGTATCAGGGGTGGATGTGCGGGTGTTGGAAGCACGAGACCGCGTGGGTGGCCGTGTCTGGACTGACAGCAGCCTGGGGGTTCCGGTGGACCTTGGAGCATCGTGGATTCACGGGGTAAGCGGCAACCCGCTTACGACCCTCGCGAACGACATCGATGCGCCTCGGGTGCATACCGACTACGAGAATCGTGTGGTCAGGGATTCGTATGGCTACGGGGTCAACCCAACCGATTTTCCGGATGCTTTTGTGGAGGTCACGTCGATCGAACACGAATTCGCTGCGGATATTGGCGAGCTCTCGCCTGAGGCCACACACGAGGGTAGTGCGTTCGGTGGTGGGGATGTGTTGCTCCCCGACGGGTACCTTCCGGTGCTAGACGAGTTGATCGTTGGTTTCACGGTCGAGACTGGTGTGGCGGTCGACAGTGTGGACACCACCACAAGTTTTGCTGCGGTGAGCACCGCGACGAAATCATTTACAGCCGATGTCGTTCTCATCACGGTCCCTTTGGGTGTTCTCAAGGAGGGTTCGATCACCTTCACACCGCCGCTAAACGCGGAACGACGGGGTGCGATCGACCGCCTAGGAATGGGACTGCTCAACAAGGTTGTTCTTCAGTTTGATGAAATTTTTTGGGAACCTGCCGTGGATCTACTGGGCTATGTTGGCCCCGAGCGAGGTCTGTTTTCTGAATGGGTCAATGTCGCTAAATACACGGGGGAGCCAATCCTGATCGGCTTCAACGCTTCGAGTGTTGCTGAGAAACTCGAAACGCTGACGGATGACGAGATCGTTTCAGAGGCCATGATGGTCCTGCGAAATATGTATGAAGCGCGCTGAGGAGGGCGGAATCCTTCTGCGCGATCAAGAGCCAAGGCTCCAGCCCCCTCAAGCTGACATAATGTGCATTATCGGATATCTCGATGGTGTTTGAAAGAGGTCAGCTGCTGAACAGTCAGGCAGCGGACGAGTCATTAGTTCATCTGCTCGAGCTGCGCGGCAATCACACGGCCAAGCTCAGTCGGCTCAAAACGGTCGGCGGTTGCGGCGAGCTCGTCAAGTGTCCACCAGCGGTGCTCAAGAACTTCGACACGCTCATCGTCGGTCCACAGTGCGTCCGACGGCTCAAACGCATCCGTTATCGCCGTATAGAACTCGGCGTGACCAGTGTCATGGTCGGCAGCATCCCACTCAACCACGAAGTCGTGTGACCACACAGGTTGACCGAGATCCGCCAGCGCGCGGCCCGTCTCTTCCTCAAGTTCACGCACGGCAGCCGCATGATGCGACTCCCCCGCATCCACGCCGCCACCGGGCGTCAACCAGCGCGCTACGCCGCTCGTATCGGGCGCCTTTGTGAGAAAGAGAAGGAAGCGCTGCTCGCGATCGAACAGCAGCACACGGCTGGTAGCTCGGTTCACCGGCATCCGCTGCTCGCTATTTGCCGAGAAAGTCTGAGACGTCGCCAACGTAGCGGGTGTTGTTCTCGGGGATCGGATCGACGGCGGCGGAAGCAACTTCGGCCGCAAACTCACCCACGTTATATAGGCGGCCGGCAGCCTCCTTGCGCGCTTCGATTGCACCGGGGTTAGCCCGCTGCAGCAGGGTCGCCGTGATCGTTCCCTCGATCATGTCCCCCGAGACAACAACAAAGCTGATGCCCTTAGCTTCTAACTCCGGGATCAACTCGCGCAGAGCATCCTCACCAGCACGCTTGCTGAGAGCGACCGGAATGTACTCGGGCATCGTCTCAACGGTGCGGATGAAGTGGGCTTGGTGACTCGTCACAAACACAACACGCGAACCTTCATGCAGCAGTGGCAGCATCGCCGTCAAAAAATTGACCTGGGCATCACGGTTGAGCTGCATGGCGTAGTCCTCAGCCATGCCACCTTCCATGCCACCGGATGCGTTGAGAACCAGAATCTCGAGGCCACCGAATTCAGCTTGTACCGTCTCGAACAGCGCAGCGACCGAATCGCTATCGGTGAGGTCAGCACCAATAGCGATCGCCGAACCAGCTGTCTCAGTGAGCTGAGCCACCAATTTGAGGGCGCGTGCCTCCTTATTGCGGTAGTTGATCGCAACCCGTGCTCCGGCCTGCGCGAAGTAGGCGGCCGTGTCGGCACCAATCCCCCGTGATGAGCCGGTTATGAGCGCGCGGGCGCCGTCGAGTGAGTGGGCTGTCAGTGGGTTCAAAGTTTCGCTATTCACGCTACGACTTTAGCTGCCGAACTCACGCTGCGCAGAGATGTAAGTGCTAGCGTCGTGAGTGAAGATTTGTTGAACAGCGCAACGATGAAGGGCGCCGGCATAATGCTCGTTGATCTCACCCAGTACCTGTGGATTCTGTGGCTTGCTCTTGTCGTGATCTTCATCGTGATCGAAGTGTTGACGCTTGAGTTCACCTTCCTCATGATCGCCGCAGGAACACTGATCGGTGGCCTCGGGACAAATCTTCTTGGAGGACCGTGGTGGCTGCAGATCGCCCTCGCCGCGACAATATCGGGACTGCTCATTTTCACCCTCCGGCCAGTGCTTCTGATGAATCTTGAAAAGGGCGCGGACCCGGCAAAAAGCAATATCGATGCACTCTATGACCTCGGCGGACGAGTCACCGGCGCCTTCGTAGACGGAGTGGGTGAAGTCAAACTAGACAACGGTGAAACCTGGACGGCTCGTATTCATGACCGCTCCCCCGAATCCACTATTTCTCTCGGAATACGGGTTTCCGTCACGGCAATCGAAGGCGCCACCGCCGTTGTGGTGCCAGCCACAACCAGCACACCGGTGCCCGATCCACTGTCAGAAAGCGACGCGGCGACCGCAGCCCCCGGAACGACACCTCCCAAGGTACGCACCACTAAACCACGCACCACTAAACCTCGCGCGACCAATCCGTCGCCGAGAAAGGAAAAAAAGTGATTGATCCCGCTGGCTTCATAGGCCAGATTTTCGTGGTGGTACTCCTTGTAGTGCTCGCCATCTTCGTCGTTGCAACTCTGTTCCGCGCGATTCGCATTGTTCCGCAGGCACGCGCCGGTGTAGTCGAGCGCCTCGGCAAGTACCGTAAGACACTCCAGCCTGGGCTCAACATTCTCGTGCCCTTCATCGACCGGATGCTCCCACTCATCGATTTGCGCGAGCAGGTTGTTTCGTTTCCACCGCAGCCTGTCATCACCGAAGACAACCTGGTGGTATCGATCGACACCGTAGTTTTCTTTCAAGTGACTGATGCCCGAGCGGCAACCTACGAAATAGGCAACTATTTGGGAGCGGTAGAACAGCTGACCACAACAACATTGCGAAACGTTGTCGGCGGATTGAACCTTGAAGAAGCCCTCACCAGTCGCGACAACATCAATACGCAGTTGCGCGTAGTGCTCGATGAAGCGACAGGTAAGTGGGGCATTCGCGTGGGACGTGTCGAGCTTAAGGCGATCGACCCGCCCGTCTCCATCCAAGACTCCATGGAAAAGCAGATGCGCGCTGAGCGTGACCGTCGCGCGCAGATTCTTACTGCTGAGGGAACCAAACAGGCGGCGATTCTAGAGGCCGAAGGTTCGCGCCAGGCGGCGATCCTTGAAGCCGAAGGTCAGGCTAAAGCGGCGGTACTTCGTGCCGACGGTGAAGCTGCTGCGATCAAGACAGTGTTCGCGGCTATCCATGAGGGTGATCCAGACCCGAAGCTGCTTGCTTATCAATACCTGCAGACCCTGCCTAAGATTGCCAACGGTGATTCCAACAAGATGTGGATCATCCCGTCTGAACTGACGGAAGCGCTTAAAGGGATTGGTGAAGGATTCTTTAGTGGCAAGGGACCAGCCGGGCGCTAGCGCCAACTCTTCGTACCTCTCTACCGCACACCCCCGCGTGCTCGCGCACCGGGGGCTTGCAAAGGAGGCACCGGAAAATACGATGCTCGCTTTCGCGACAGCAGTAGCTGCTGGGGCTCAGTACATCGAGACAGACGTGCACTCAAGCCTTGACGGTGTGGCGGTCGTCGCGCACGACCCCAGTCTCGTGCGCGTCGCCGGCCGTGATCTCAAGGTTGAACAATTGACGATGGCCGAGCTGCGGAGAATCAACCTCGGCGATGGGCAAGGATTCTGCTCGCTGTCTGAAGCTTTAGACGCGTTTCCGGAGACGCGATTCAATATTGACGTGAAATCTGCTGGAGCAGTTGCCCCCACCGTTCATTCCATCCGAGATCTTTCGGCTACGGAACGTGTGTTGGTGACGTCGTTTGACGAAAAACGCCGTGCCGCCACAGCCCAAGAACTTCCCGGTGTCGCGAGTTCTGCATCAGCCAGGCGTTTTCTGGTGGCGTTGCTCGGAGCGAAGACAGGCGTATCCCCCGCGATGCGTCGAGCACTCAGCGGTCTCGTTGCCATTCAAGTACCCGAGAAAGCGCTAGGGTTGCGGGTGACCACTCAACGGGTAATTCAGCGTGTACACAATCTCGGACTCGAGATGCATGTGTGGACGATCAACGAACCGCAGCGAATGCGTCAATTGCTCGATCTTGGAGTCGACGGAATCGTCACAGATCGAGCAGACTTAGCCCTCGAAGTTGTGGCTTCGCGCTCCTGACCAGGTGATGCGAAATCCACAGCTAAGCAGCGGAATCGTTGTTAAAGACTGACAACTCGCTGTGAACACTGCGCGCTTGGAAGCATTCGTTCAGCAAGAGGGTTTATTACTTGTAGAAACCGCGAAATGAAGGAGGCCACACGATGGCAGATCGCAGCTTGCGCGGCATGAGACTGGGAACCCAGAGCCTACAGAGCGAAGAGGGTGTCGAGTTCTCACCGCGGAAAAAGAGCACGTATAGGGCAGCAGACGGCAACACGTTTGACGTGATGTTTTCGTCGGACGCCGAAATTCCTCAGCAGTGGCATGACGCCAAGACTGGTCAGGAAGGAACTCTCCTCGATAGCGAAGGCGAACTTGTCGAGCTTGATGAAGTCGATGTGAAGGTGCCCCGCAGCCATTGGGACATGCTTCTCGAACGACGCACGCGCCCCGAACTAGAAGAACTTCTTCAGGAGCGACTTGATTTTTTGCGGGCCCGACGCGGTCAGCAAAAGATCGGCGCCTAACGACGTACTGATTTCAGGGTCGCCGATAGCCCCCAGCCGGTGACCCTGAGCAGTGCCTCCGCAACAATCCCCGCATGCATTTTTGAACGGCCTGTGGAACGCTCGACGAAAGTGATCGGATGCTCAACCACACGGTAGCCCGCACGCTCCAAGTTCCAGGCCAGCTCCACTTGGAAGCAGTAGCCCTGCGACGAGACCCCCTCCAGGCCGAGCTCTCGTAGTGCGCTAGCCCTGAAGACTCGGTAGCCCGCAGTAAGGTCTCGGATACCTGAACCGAGGATTGCACGTGCGTAGGCGTTACCCGCTCGCGAAACACTGTGTCGAAACCACGGCCAATTCTTCACCGATCCGCCATCGACCCACCGCGACCCAATCACAAGATCGTTTCCCGCCTTGGCAAGCTTGATCATGGCGGGAAGATCTGAAGGATCATGCGACCCATCCGCGTCGATCTCGACGATATAGTCGTAGCCTCGTTCGAGAGCGAGCGTAAAACCGGCGAGATATGCCATGCCCAAGCCGTCCTTTTTCGGGCGATGAAGCACCGAAACACCGGGGTCTGCTGACGCAAGTTCATCCGCACGCTCGCCCGTGCCATCAGGACTGGAATCATCGACGACCAACACATGCGCGCGCGGCACAGCCTGCCTGAGCCGACCGACTATGGCGGCAATGTTCTCGATCTCGTTGTAAGTGGGCACAACCACGACGACGTTAGGCACGTTTTCTCCGACCGGCTAACGCTGCCACGATTAGCGCGCCGAGACCCACTCCAGACACTAGCCACTCCAACTCGCGCCCCCACACAACGGCGGGGGTGATCGTGCGGGACAACGGCACGTCTTCAATCATTGCCGCTGCGGTGTACCAGGGCAGCTCGACGATTGTGTTCCCGTCCGGAGTGATGATGGCGCTCAGGCCGACAGTTGAAATGTTAACGACACTCCGGCCGAGTTCAAGCGCACGAATCCGTGCGATAGCCAATTGCTGAGCGCTCTCGTCAGTGCGCCCAAAGTCTGCGTTGTTCGACGACGCGATGATGATCTGTGCGCCCTGCTCGATGGACTCAGTGAGTATCTGATCGTCCACGATGTCGAAACAGATATTGACGCCGACCGTTACGCCGTCTACACCGAAGACCATGTCCGTGGTGCCGATGCTGTAGTCGCGAGCGATGAGCCCGATGAGGTCCGGGGCAAACTGTGCCCAGAATTCGCGATTGGGAACATATTCGCCAAACGGAATAGGGTGGCGCTTGTCGTAGATGTCGACCACTCCCTCCCCCGGCATCCACAAAAGCTGGCTGTTGTAGACATTGCCGTCGCGTTCGGTGATGTCACCAGAGATCAGTGGTGCCCCCGCACGCTCCGTTACATAGTCAAATGCAGAAGCAGCGAAACTGTTACTCAACGGTGAAAGGTCCGTGCCACCCTCAGGCCACACCACGAGATCAAGATCTTCACCATAGAGCGGTTCCGTCGCCGTTAGTTGAGCGTCAAGTAGATCACCACGATCGCGCTTATCAAAATAGGCTGCTTTGCCATTTCCTTGCACGGCACCAACCCTGAGTGTGCCGTCAGCCACAACATTCCACGCCGGAACGGTGACGAGGAGGGTGAAGACGGCCACCGGAACCACAGCGGTGCGCAGCGCCCGCGATGCATGCTGCGATCGCTCATCGAGTGGAAGCTCTCGGTAGCGCGACCAAGAATATTCGATTGCCACCAGAGCAAGGGCGACGACGAGCACCATCACGAAGCTGACGCCCGAAATTCCCAGCCACGCGAAAAGCTCCGAAAGAGGGCTCTGAGACTGTGAGAGCGCGACACGACCCCAGGCGAAACCGCCGTAGGGCCACACGCTTGCCCAGGCTTCTCGTGCGGTCCAGAGGCCCGCTACGACAAATGCCAGCCCGATCGTGGAACCCCAGCCGACTCCGAAGGCGCGCGGCAACCAACGATAGGCAAGAGTGATCGCGAGCGTTCCCAGAGCGAAGAACAGTGCCTGAAGAATCGACAGCGCAGACATCGGGACCGGCCCCAAGAAGAGCGAAGCCCACTGAATATGGGTGAAATAGAATGCGGCACCAGCAAGAAAACCAACGAGCAGCGCGCCGCCAACGCTCCGGCCCCGCGCCGCGACAAGTACCAAAGCAATGCCGAGGAAGGTCAGCGGCCAGACATCTTTGTCCGGGAATCCAGCATCCAACACCGGCCCCGAAGCAAGTGCGACGGCAATTGCCGCCCAGAGGGGCAGCACAGCAACAGGCTTGTGGGGCATCACTTGACGAGCCTAAGCGACAGAACTGTATGCGACGATTCCGCGTCGGATGGCATCGAGCGCTTTCCGCGCGGTGCGGCCGATATCACCATCGGCGACAACAGATAGCTGGTCGAGGAGATCGATGGCTTGCTTCGTTGAGCGCACAAAGTCGCCAGCAGCCATTTCAGCGAGATCGAGGACCGAATCAAGGCTGGCACCGTTTGCCCAGCGGTACATTGAGAGTGAAAGCCCGGTTGCGAGCGGTTGGCTACCGGGAAGACGGTTGTCTCGTTCAAGATCATCGAGCTTCGCCCACAGTGTGGAGGTCTTATCGAATGCTTCGCGGAACGGCCCGCGCGGGAGATAGCGCTCGCTCGAATCGCCTTCGTCGCGACGCGGTTCATAAACGAGGGTCGTTGCCATCGCCGCCAATGACGCCGCATCGAGATCCTTCCAGAAGCCGTGACGAAGGCTCTCGGTGACGAGCAAGTCACGCTCACCATAGATGCGTCGAAGCATTCGGCCGTGCTCATTGAGTGTCATCTCACCATTCGAGCCCGGCTCGATGTACTTGAGTTGAGTCAACACATCCGTCACTCGATCAAAAACCTTTGCCACCGCACCTGTGCGGTTCTGAATTTGGCGACTCAGCTGGTCTGTCTCTCGCTTGAGACGCCACCAGCGCTCAGCCCAGCGTGCGTGAGACTCACGTTCTGGGCAGGCATGACAATCATGTTTTCGCATCTGGCGACGCAGGTCTGCAAGCTTGCGCTGGCGACGCTCACGCTCAGCCCTCTGACTCGGGTCATTCCTCGGCTGGGACTTCTTCTCAAGATCATTGAGCTCACGCCGGATGCGAGAATACTCCGCAAAGTCACCCAGATGACACTGCATCGATTTTTCGTAGCCCTCGAGCGAGTTCTTCTGAGAACGCACTTTGCGCGCCAAGTCGACAACTGCGCGATCCGCCTGGAACTGCGCGAAGCTCGACTCCAAAATTTCACGCGTGTGCTCCCTGCCGAAAAGTTCGATCAGATTGACTGCCATATTGTACGTCGGCTTAAAGCTTGAATTGAGCGGGTATGTTCGGCGCGACGCAAGCGATGCGACCGCCTGCGGGTCGAGGCCATCAACCCACTGGATTACCGAATGACCCTCGATATCGATACCTCGGCGACCCGCACGCCCAGTGAGCTGCGTGTACTCCCCCGGCGTGATCGGAACGCGTGCTTCACCATTGAACTTCTCGAGCTTCTCCAGCACTACGGTTCGGGCTGGCATATTGATGCCCAGCGCAAGAGTTTCCGTCGCGAATACGGCTTTCACGAGCTTCCTTTGGAAGAGCTCCTCCACGACCTCCTTAAAGGCGGGCAGGAGACCTGCGTGATGCGCCGCAACACCACGCTCTAAACCACTGAGCCATTCCCAATACCCTAGGACGGCAAGGTCTTCGTCGAGCAGAGTGCGACAACGCGCTTCCACGATTTCGCGGATCTCATCACGCTCCTGCACCGTCGTCAGGCGAACTCCGGCACGGAGAACCTGATTTACTGCCTGATCGCACCCCATACGACTGAAAATGAAGAAAATTGCCGGCACCAGATTTTTTGAACTGAGCATCGCGACGACGTCCGCGCGATCCATTCTGCTGCGGGCAGGTCGGCCGCCACGCGAGTCGTAGCGTGCGCCGTTCTTACGATTGCGAACGCTCTGGCTTCGACCACCGAATCGGGCCATTTGCACCAGCTCGGGATTCACCCGGTTCGTTGCGGCGAGCCCAGAGGAGTCAAAAAGGTCTACGAGCTTGCTGGCGACCAGAACATGCTGCTCCAGCGGAACCGGCCGCTCCTCTGAGACGATCACTTCAGTATCACCGCGAACTGCCTGGAGCCAATCGCCAAACTCCTCCGCGTTCGATACCGTCGCGCTGAGAGAGACCATGCGAACATCCTCCGGAAGGTGGATGATCACCTCTTCCCACACCGCACCTCGAAAGCGGTCGCCCAGGAAGTGAACCTCATCCATGACGACCGTACTGAGGTTTCGCAACAACTCTGACGAGGCGTACAGCATGTTTCGCAGCACTTCGGTCGTCATTACGACGATTCGCGCGCTCGCATTGACGTTGGTATCCCCGGTTAGCAAGCCGACATTTTCAGGACCATACTCAGCGACCAATTCTTGAAACTTCTGGTTGCTGAGTGCCTTCATCGGGGCGGTATAGAAAACTTTTGGGCCCGCGAGTTGCATGGCGCGGAAGATCGCAAATTCGGCAATGATCGTCTTGCCTGCACCGGTCGGCGCTGCAACGAGGACACTCTTGTCGTCTTCCACCACATGACAAGCCGATATCTGGAACTCGTCAAGATCAAATCGCTGGCTAGCACGAAAAGCCTCAAGAACGGGGTATCCGCGACGTTTCTTCGCAGCAGCGAAACGTTGAGCGGGAGACAGATCAGTCATTGAGTACAGCCTAAGCGGTGACGGCATTCGCAGGGGCCTCCTAAACGTCAGCGCCCAGCTCGGCCTCAACCTTCGCAGCGCGTTTAGCGGCTCGTCGGTCGTGGAGCCACGCGATAAGCGCGGCAATGAAATAGAGCACAATCATCGGGATTGCGAGCAAAAACATGGAGATCACGTCTGCCGCCGGAGTGGCGATCGCAGTAAAAACCGTGATCGTCAGAATCGCAATTCGCCAGCCCTTGAGAATCGCCTCGGCAGACAGTACGCCTACAAGGTTCAACAGAACGACAAACACGGGAACAACGAAGGCGATCCCCACCGCGAGCAATAGTTTCACGATGAAGTCGTAGTAGTATTTTGCGTTGAGATTCGAAAGATCCTGATCGCCGGCAAATCCCAGCATCAGAGTGATGATGTTGGGCATGACATACCAGCCCGCGGCACAGCCCGCCAGAAAAAGCGGAATCGCTGTCGCGAGAAACCCGACCGCATACTGCTTTTCTTTGCGCACGAGCCCCGGTACCAGAAACGCCCAGACCTGATAAAGCCAGATCGGACTTGCCGCAACGATCGCTACCGTGAACGCGATCTGCACTCGAATATCGAATGCCTGAGTAACGGCGTCGTAATTCAGTGCCGCTCCACGCCCCGTTGACTCCGCAATATTGGTAATCGGCGCACGGAGTGCACTGATGAAGAAATCAGCAAAGATGAAGCCAGCGATCGCCGTGACCAGAATTGCGATCGCCGAAATAAATAGTCTCTTCTTTAGCTCTACTAGATGTGCGCCAAGCGACATCCGCTCGTCACCCTTGGACCGCCACCTCTCGGCGCGAACTGCCATACCCGGTTAGGGCTTAGGAGGCGTAGTGCTGTTCGAATCCGCCGAATCCGTTGAGCCTGTCGTTCCGGTCGTCCCCGTCGCATCCGTCGCATCCGTCGAGTCGTTGGTTGCGGAGTCAGGGCTGTTCTCGTCTTTCATAGTCTTGACCTCGCTGCGGAAGATGCGCATTGACTGGCCAAGACTGCGGGCAAGCCCAGGAAGCTTCGGTGCACCAAAAAGCAGAAGGATGACAACCAAGAGAATGATCAGGTGCCAACCACTGAGAGCGTTGCCGAACATGGAAACTTCCTTAAAGATCGAAGGTCACGTTCACCAAGCATATCCGGCTTCGCTTTGAATTGCCGGACAGTCTTCAGCTAGTTTCTCGCTGGGCGGTCGCTCACGAACTCAACAGGGAACCAGCGGTGAGGGTGTTTGCCAAAACCCACGAGTACGTAATCTGAACGATCGGCATGCTTCGGGTGATAGAGGACCACGGCGCACTTTTTGAGCAATTCAGCGTCTCCGGCACTGACAAGAGCTTTCACCGCAAGGCGCTCGATGCCCGAGTTGTCGACGTAGCGAACCGAGATACGGGGCCTCCGCCGGCCACGATGATAAACAGTGCTCGTTCCCCGAGTTTCGGCTCCTGTCGTGAGCAAAAGTGTGCGTATCGCTCGCCTGCGCAAACGGGTAGCGACCCAGAGCAGGGTGAGAAACAAGAGACCAACTGCGAGCAACCATCCCACCTACGACCAGCTTTCAGGCCACTGTGCGGTGTGCGCATCGTGCGTGATAATTCGTTTCGCTCGAGCGATGCGACGCTCATGACGCTCGTTTTTTAGCCCAGCGCGGCGGCGCTGTTGAGCGTCGTAGTGAGCGCGAATTTCACTCATCTCTGCCAATACCGCCCTGTGTGGCGCACTCGGCGCCGCCCCGTCTATGTCTAGCGCCGTCATCTTGTCGGCGAGTGCAGAAAGGTCGTGAATAATCGCGATCGCTTGTCGGAAGAGTCTGAATGCAAAAAATATAAGCACGACCAGCAGAGCGAGCACGAGACCAACCCAAATGAGCAGCCAACCCCACCACTGGATCACAACGTTCCCTCCGAGGTTTCTGTATACCGATCTGCCCCGCACTGGGCCCACTGTGCTACCGCGTCACGAGCTTCCGCAGGCGCGACTACCGTCACAACTCCCGGGAGTCCCACAATGAGACGCTTGAGACCATGAAAGTGTGGCACGCGCACCGTCGTTCGTACCCGATCCCCCGCAACCGCTCGTTGAGCACTGCGGGCTATGTAGTCTCCCAACAGTGGGATAGCGCTCTCGACAACATCGATCGTAACCTCGATGTCTTCGGGAGACTCATCAAAGAGGGTCTCGGGGAGGTCCACATCAGCCGCGGTGTGCGTGATTGATTCCGAGGTCATAGCGGGGCTCGAGATGCGATCGAGTCGGAATGTGCGCACATCTGCGCGAGAGTGACACCAGCCTCGGACATACCAATCCGCGTCCACCGATTCAACGCGTAACGGGTCGATTCGGCGACGTTCAGACTCGCCTCGCGAATTTCTATAGTCGAACTCGATCTGCGTTCCGGCGGCCACAGACTCACGAATTAGCGCCAGAGTTTCATCGAGGGCACTCGACTCAACACCCATTGCGGTTGGCTGAGCGGATGCACCGCGCGAAAGCTTTGACATTAACGTTGCGATGGCAACACGATCAGCATGCTCTGGCAGCCCCGACAGGTACTGCAGCCCCGCAATCAGAGCGGATGCTTCGCGAGCAGAAAACCGCGGAGAGTCATCAATCGCCACCATGTGGGTGAGCACAATCTGGTCATTGTCTTCGAAATCATCCCATGCGATATCGAAAAGATCACTGTCTTGATAGGTGGCCGTTTCACCGGGGATTCCGGAGACAGCGATCAGACGCACGGCATCCCGGATCTGCTGCTCAGGAACACCAAAATGAGCAGCCGCTTCAGCCACGCTGACACGGTCACGATCCATCAAATAGGGAACGAGGGCGAGTAAATAGACCAGCTTGTCTTGTGCCCGCAATGGGTGAATTTTCTTAGCCATGGTCGGCCGCCGTTCTGGTCAAACGGGCAACAACGGCCTGTCGGAGCGCCGGAGGGGAAACCACAAGGACCTCGGGTCCGAAGCTGGCAAGCTCGTCAGCAAAGATGTTGAAATCGGTAAAATGTAGTTCAAGCTGCGTGGACGGATTAGTTGCGGTCCCCCGGCGTTTGCTCAGACGGGTTGCCGCATCAGTGCCGGGTTCAACACGGACAATAGCGACATTGGTCTGCCACACCTCATCAAGCTCAGCCAAAGCGCGCGCCGCAGCATCCACCGTGGATTCACTACACGGGTTCTTGCTCGCCCGTACCGGCCCGACAATGCGACGCAGTAGGAACGTTGTGAACCGCTCCACGGTGGGATTCTTCGCGTAAAGATGCCAACGGCCTTGATGCTGCACAAGTGCCAGCGGCGCAACGGTGCGTGGGGTTGAGGTCTGCTCCCCCGGCTTCAAATAATCGAACGTGACGTAGACGCTCTTATCGAGGGCTGAGCGCAGCGGCTCAAATGACTGCTCGCGTACGCGCAGTTGCGGGGCATAGCTCAGAACTGGCTCGGCGGTAGCAATCCCCAACGAACGCAGCTTCACGATCGCACGACGAGACTCCTCAGAGAGCGAACCCTCGCGCCACACCATCGCGGCCAACCCGAGAAGGGTCGATTCCTCGGCTGAGAAGCTGATGTCCTCGGGAAGCTCATAGTCGGCCCGCGGGATGCGATAACGCAAATTGTGGTTGTTCCCGGCCTGTTCAGGCGACTCAATTGTTTCTAGTGGTACACCGAGCTCGCGGATATCATCCTTATCGCGCTCAAATTGACGTTCGAGGTTTGAATTATCGCCAGAATGCACGAAACGTTGACGGTACCCCTGCACTGTCGAGAGGATCTCGCTCTTGGTCAGGCCACCCTCAGAAGACAGCAGGGCAAGAACCAAGCTAAACAGTCGTTCCTCGTTGGGAACTTTGGCTACTGGCACGAGTCAAATCCTATGTCTCTGACACCCGGCCGTGTCGTGATGGAAAAATTACTGCTCTTGGATTCCAAGAATGTCGAGAACAAAGACCAGAGTTGAGCCGCTGGCCACGCCCTCTGGCTCAGTTCCTGGGGCGAATCCAACATCCGGAGGAAGCACAACAAGCACCTGTGAACCCACAGTCTGACCGATCAGAGCTTCGGCAAGACCGGGAGGAAGTCCACGTTCAGACTTCTCACTGCTCGCCGCGGGATAGGTTCCGGGAACACCACCGTCTTCCCAGCTGTTGGTGAATGTCATCTCGGCATCCCACTCGATGGCGCTAACGTGCATCACCACCAGATCGTCTTCTGCGACAGTCTGGCCTGAGCCAGCCTTAAGCTTCGCAATTGTGAGCTCTGTGGGCGCGTCCGTGCCGGGGAAAGTGAACCCTGGCTGACCATTGGGCGCAAGCACTACGGCGGGGAGTCCCGCGGGG
This sequence comes from Rhodoglobus vestalii, assembly GCF_006788895.1. NCBI lineage: Bacteria > Bacillati > Actinomycetota > Actinomycetes > Micrococcales > Microbacteriaceae > Rhodoglobus > Rhodoglobus vestalii. Next base: position 207,786 of record NZ_VFRA01000001.1, on the reverse strand, counting down.
GCAACCTGATCGGCGCCATTGGCTTTGCCGGGGAAAAGGGACTCGACGTCACTGATCATCACGATTGTGTCCTCGTCGTTTAGCGGGAGCTGATTCTGGGCGATATTGTCGGCACCCAAGATTTCGCCAGCCGTGCCGACTGTCGTGATCCGTGATCCGACAGTGGCACACTGCGCAATCTCGCCGAAGCGGGGCGCACCTTCAGCAACAGAGACGCGCAAGCCGTCGGTATCGTGACCAGTAGAAATAACCTGTTCGCCGGTTTCACCGTTATAAATGGTGATCTGAAGCGTGGCGATATGACCATTACCGACCTGCTCACCGTCACCCGTGGAGATCGCCTCGCTCTCAACCCCATCGGCAATCATTGGAGTGGGGAACTCAGCCGCAGGATCGGCGCTGAAACCACCTTCCGAACTCACGAGCGCAGAGTTGGCACCGGGGGTATAAATGGGAGAACATGCGGCCACAGCGAACGGTCCGTTCGCGCATGCGCTCAACGAGACAACGATTCCGGCGCTCAAGGCCGCGATGGCAAGCTTCTGCACAAACACTCTTTTCTTCGACACAGACATCGCCAACACTCTACCGGTCTGAAGACGCGGCCTCTGCCGCAGCTTTCGCTTCACGGGCAGTTTTTCGCAAGCGCTTGGAGCTTGCGCTGCGCTCCCCCAATGCACCCGGGGTCCAGATTTCGACATCTTCGTCGCTGAAGTCGGTTTTGGATGCCCGACGCTTCAGTTCGGGCAAGACCGAACCGGGCGCCAAACGGCGTGCCGTCATCAAAAAGCCAGTGTGCGCAACCATGCGATGATCGGGACGAACCGCGAGGCCCTCGACGTGCCACCCGCGCACAATCGTTTCGTTCGAATCAGGCTCCGTAAACAAGCCGGTCGCACGGATCGCCTCGGCCACACGAGATAGCTGGGTAACGGTGGCAATGTAGCAGAGCAGGACCCCGCCGGGAGTGAGCGCGACCGCACACTCTTCGATGCACTCCCACGGCGCAAGCATGTCGAGTACTACCCGATCCACAGAACCCGCCTCAACCAATATCGGCAGCTGCTCCTGAAGATCTCCGACGGTAACTGACCAGTTGGCCGGTCTGTCACCGAGGAATGCCTCAACGTTCGACTGGGCAATCTCAGAGAACTCATCGCGGCGCTCAAAGGAACTTAGTCGGCCGCTTGCCCCAATAGCGCGCAGCAGCCACAACGACAGCGCTCCCGAACCGACGCCGGCCTCGACTACGTGAGCGCCGGGAAATATATCTGCCTGTCCAATGATTTGAGCGGCATCCTTGGGGTAGATGATTGCGGCCCCGCGTGGCATCGACATCACGAAGTCGGTGAGCAGTGGGCGCATCGCCAGATATTCGACGCCATTGGAACAGGTCACGACACTGGCATCCGGAAGACCAATGATTACCTCGTGGCTGAGCACCCCGCGATGAGTGTGAAACGCTCCCCCAGGCTCAAGCGTGACCGTGTTCAGTCGGCCTTTGGGGCCGGTGAGTTGAACCCGATCACCGATGCGGAAGGGACCGCTCTGTCGTCGAAATACGTCGCTCATCGAATAGCTACCTTTGCGTGGAGTTCTGACAGGTGTTGGAGCGTTCGGCCTTCAAGAGTGGGCCAGAGGGCATGAGTCTGGTCCGCCGGGATGTCAACCATAAACGGCACCCCCACAACGGTCGCGCCGGCCGAGAACGCCGATGCTGCACCGGGAGGTGAGTCTTCGATGGCAACACACTCCGCGATTGAGACGCCGAGTGCATTAGCGCCCTTCAGGTATGCCTCAGGGTGGGGTTTCGGATGCTCGACATCATCACCACATACGACAGCATCGAATCCAATGAATCCAAGGTTGTCGACCACGTGATGAGCCATCCGGGCAATCGACATCGTCACGAGTGCAGTGTGTATCCCCGCTTGGCGAATCTCGACCAGTAATTCGCGGGCGCCCGGGCGCCAGGGGATTCCAAACTCTTGGAGTTGGCTCATGACACGGTCAGTCAGGCGATCAACGATTGTGTGAGCATCCAGATCAACACCTTTGCTTTGCATCGCGCGCGCAGAAGTGAGAAGGCCGCTGCCAACCACTGCCAGTGCATCGTCGTGGGTCCATTCACCGCCGAAGGATTCAACAATCTCGGCTTCCGCTGACATCCAATAGGGTTCTGAGTTAATGAGGGTGCCATCCATGTCCCAAAGAACGGCAGCCGGAGTGGAGTGAGTCACAACGCACCATCGTAGTTCTATCCTTGAGGTAGTGACATTCGCAGTACTCGACCCCAAGGAGACCAGTGACTAACACCCCATTCGCGAACGGACGGCTTTTGGTCGTCGCCTTCGAGGGGTGGAACGACGCCGGAGAGGCGGCCAGTGGTGCCGTCAGATCGCTCAAGGAACAGCTAGACGTCTACCCCATCGCCGAAGTCGACCCAGAAGAATACTTTGACTACCAGTTCAATAGGCCCATCGTTGAATATGATGATGACGGCAACCGCTCATTGACCTGGCCGTCGGTCACCATCTATGGCCCTGCACGCCCGAACACGGCACGCCCGAACACAGAGCGCCGCGAGAGCATTGCCGCCGACGCTGAGTTGCAGCTGAGCGCCAACAATCAGTCAAACATCTACCTCCTCTTAGGGACCGAGCCGTCGCGATCGTGGAAAGCTTTCACACGGGACATTCTTGAAACCATTGTGGACAATGGCATCACCTCGATCGTGTTTCTCGGAGCGATGTTGGCCGATGTTCCCCACACTCGACCGATTTCAGTATTTACCTCAAGTGAGAATCCTGAGGTACGCACTGCACTCGACATCGAACGCAGCAGTTACGAGGGCCCCGTTGGGATACTTTCGGTGCTCGGTCAGGCGGCCGAGTCGGCCGGAATTTCTACGATGTCGATTTGGGCATCCGTACCTCACTATGTGCACACTGCGCCATCGCCCAAGGCGACTCTGGCAATCGTTGACAAGCTTGAAGAGATTGTGGATGTCGTGATTCCCCGCGGCGACTTAGTGAGCGACGCAAGCGACTGGGAAACGGGGATCGACGCCCTCGCCGGCGAAGACGACGACATGTCGTCCTACATCGAGCAACTGGAACGGGCACGTGACACCGTGGACTCCCCCGAAGCAAGTGGCGAAGCGATCGCCCAAGAGTTTGAGAAGTACCTCCGCCGGGACGATGACAAGCCCGATCAGGGTTCCGCCGGCGACGAGCCCTGGCGTGGCAAAGACTGAACAACACCCCAGAACATATGTCGTGACTTGCGGGAGCTAGGGGCCGTTACAAGCTAGGTCGGCTGGATGACGTTCGTTGCGAGCAAGACGTAGAGCACTGCACCCAACAGCACGCGATAGATCACAAACGGCAAGAATGAGCGCTTCTCGATGTAGCGCATCAACGCAGCGATAACCGCGTAACCGACAACGAAAGCGATGACCGTGGCTACCGCGGTCTGTGCATAAGTGAAGGCCTGATTGGGCTCACCGAAGCTGTTAACGAGTTCGTATAGTCCGCTGCCAAACACCGCAGGTACGGCCAACAAGAATCCAAAACGTGCCGCAGCAGGCCGTGTGTAACCGAGAGCGAGACCGGCCGTCATCGTAGCTCCTGATCGTGACACCCCGGGCACAAGTGCAAGCATTTGCGCCAGACCGATCGCGATACCGTGCCCGTAACTCATCTGTTCAATCGAACGCATGCGCTTTCCGAGATAGTCGGCAATTCCCAGAATGATGCCGAACACGATCAGCACGGTCGCCACCAACCAGAGCGAGCGGAACGTGGACCGAATGTACTCTTGGGCAAAATAGCCGACCAAGACGATAGGGATCGTGCCGATGATCACAAGCCACCCGAGCCGGACATCCGGATCATTGCGGCCTATCGGCTCAGGGCCTGCCGCCGTTGACTTCTGAAACTGCCTAAACCACCGGCCCAGAATCCGGGCAATGTCCTTGCGGAAGTAGAGCACCACCGCCAGTTCGGTACCAATCTGCGTAATCGCAGTGAAAGTTGCACCCGGGTCGCTCGCGGAGGGCAAAAATTCGCCCATGATGCGCAAGTGAGCGCTTGAAGATATTGGCAAGAACTCAGTGAGGCCCTGAACAAGCCCCAAAATTATGGCCTCGATAAAACCCATTGAGCGCTCCCGGTCAGCGGAAAATTAGTACTTGAGAAGCAGGTCTCCCAAGACCCGCCTGCCAAAGACTAGTGCGTCCAGTGGCACGCGTTCGTCCACGCCGTGGAACATGCCGGGAAAATCAATCTCGGGCGGCAACTGCAGGGGTGCGAAGCCGTAGCCGGTGATGTCGAGCAGCTTGAGTGCCTTGTTGTCGGTGCCGCCAGACATGAGGTACGGCAGTACCGGGGCCCCGGGGTCGAAAACACCGAGGCTGCCGATCATCGCATCGACCAGCGGACCGTCAAAGCTTGTCTCTAGGCCGATATCACGATGCATGATCTCGATCTCGATCTCCTCCGGCAGCAGCGCCCGCACCTGGGCGAGAACATCATCCTCTTCGCCAGGAAGCGTGCGGATGTCGATGAGAGCCTCAGCGACGTCAGGAATCACGTTGTGCTTGTAGCCGGCTTTCACTAGCGTCGGGTTGCTCGTTGTGCGCAACGTCGCTTGGAGGAAGCCCGAGGCGGTTCCGGTAGCGAGAATGAGTTCGTCAGGCCCGACGAGCTCTGGGTCAATCTTGAGGATGCGAGAGAGCTCAGAGATCAGGAGAGTCGTTGTCTCTGTGAGTCGTACTGGCCATTCCTGTCGGCCCAAAATCGCCACTGCTTCAGCGAGTTTGGTGACAGCGTTGTTGCTGATTACTCTCGAGCCGTGCGCCGCCATGCCACGTGCGGTGAGTTTGATCCACACCAGGGCCTTCTCGCCAGTCTGCAACAGGTAGGCGCGCTGGCCCTGGAGGTCGACCGAGTAGCCACCGACCTCACTGATCGCTTCCGTGGCGCCCGCGAAGACGTCTGCGTGCTTATCGACCATGAAATGCGAACCGAACTCGCCGCCGTTCTCCTCATCAGCGAAGAACGCGATGATGAGGTCGCGCGCTGGACGCTTTCCTGCACCCAAAATATCGCCAAGAGCAGTGATGATCATGGCATCCATGTTCTTCATGTCTACGGCGCCGCGGCCCCACAGGAGGCCGTCGCGAATGATGCCGCCGAAAGGATCAACCGACCAATTTTTGGGATCTGCTGGCACGACATCCGTGTGACCATGCAGGATCAGTGCTGGACGTTCCTTCGCATGCGGCGCTGAGGACTCCGTGTCGTAGCTGCCCTCCACACGGGCAACAACGGTGGTGCGGCCGGTCGCGGCATCAAAATATTGGGTGGTCAGACCCATCTCCTCGAGCAGTGCGCCCAAATACTCGGCAGCATCAGTCTCGCCGTTAGAGCGACCCTCACCGTAGTTTGTGGTGTCAAAGCGAATGAGATCTTGGGCGATGTGAGCGGTGCGCTCGAGGGAGGGCTCAGAAGTCATAAGCCCACGCTAGCCGTCTGACCGGGAAATTTCTGGATGCCACGGATTACTGGCAGCGACCGCACGCACCGAGATCGGCGCTTTCGTGTTTTCCCCTTCGAATTTGGTGCTACTCTCTTATTTCGGCGGTGCTTTTGTAGCGCCGCCGATGCGCGCGGATGGCGGAATTGGTAGACGCGCTAGCTTGAGGTGCTAGTGCCCGTTAGGGCGTGGGGGTTCAAGTCCCCCTTCGCGCACAGCGATGATTCGGACATATGAATCGGTAGTTGAGAGATGAGGTCGGCAGGTCGTTTTTACGACAGCCGGCCTTTTTTCGTGGGATTTCCCAGAAATTAGCTCTGCTGTCTGTTCGCTGGGTATCTCGCTGATCGATTACTAACGATGTATCGTTGAGTATCGGCAGGGCCGCTCGTGCCCCGCACCCACAGAGTGGAGGATCAGCATGAACAACGCATTCGGAACCAGTGGACGAAACTCTCGCCGCCCGTTCGCAGACGCATTCGACAACGCAGGCCAAGGCCTCTGGGACTCTTTTGACAAGATGCGCTCAGACCTCGAACGACGGGTAGCCCCGCGGATGGGACGAGGCGATGTTCGCGTCGCCATTCTCCATCTTCTCGCCGAAGAATCCATGCACGGCTACCAAATCATTCACGAAATTGAGAAGCGCAGCAACGGCGCGTGGAAACCGAGTCCCGGTTCGGTCTACCCCACTCTGCAGTTGCTCGCAGACGAAGGTCTCATCGAAGCTCATCAAGCGGAAGGTAAAAAGACTTACACCCTCACCGAAAAAGGGCACGAGGAAGCTAAATCTAACCGTCCCGCCCCATGGGAAGATTCTGCTTCGCGTGACTCCTCACGTCCCACCGCACTCCCCCGCGCAGCCGCAAAACTCGCCGAAGCTGTGGTGCCGATCATGCGCAACGGTAACGCTGAGCAACTTGACGAGGCCATCAGCATCATCGATGATGCGCGGCGTAAGCTGTACGCAATCCTCGCCCAGGACTAAGCGGATGAGCCGCCCCGTCGGCACTAGGGAGAATTGATGTCCGACACCCGACAGCTGCGTGCCCGCTATCGACGGATTCTGCGCTTCGCTGCCCGGTATATGGTCCTTGAATGGTGGTTCGAGCTTGTGCTGCCCCGTTTCGGGCTCGAGCGCATTGCCGCACGACGTCGGCTTGGTCGCGCTGCCCACATCGCTCGACACTTCCATACCCTAGCGATCGATCTCGGCGGGCTCATGATTAAGGTCGGACAGTTTATGTCGTCGCGCCTTGACGTGCTTCCTGTCGAAATCACCAGTGAGCTTGAAGGTTTGCAGGATGAGGTTCCGGCGGTCGATTTTGTTCTCATCCGGGAGAGCGCCGAGCGCGAACTCGGTCTGACCCTTGAGCGCGCTTTCGAATTCTTCGATCCGTCACCGATCGCTGCAGCATCCTTTGGTCAGGTCCACAGAGCCCGACTCACTCCAGCTGACGCTGCTGACGTCGGATTTAGCGATGTCGTCGTCAAAGTTCAACGACCAGGAATTTCGGACATCATCGACGTCGATCTCGCGGCGCTGCGGAAGGTCTCGCGCTGGCTCAGCCGCGTGCGATTTATCTCCCGCCGCGTCGACCTTCCGGCGCTGCTAGAAGAGTTCGCAATCATCAGCCTGCGCGAGATCGACTACCTCAACGAGGGCAGTAACGCCGAGCGTTTCTCGACGAATTTTGCCGGTGATCCTCGCGTCCAGGCGCCCGCCGTTGTTTGGGAGCGCACGACGCGACGAATCCTTACCCTCGCAGACGCGACGGCAATCAAAATCAACGATAAGCGGCGACTGGAGGCTGCAGGGATCGACCCCGCAGCTGTCGCGGATGAGCTCTCACGCGCCATGTTTGAACAATTGTTCATGCACCGCTTCTTCCATGCCGACCCCCACCCCGGCAATATTTTCGTCACGCCGTCGGACCCCAACCGGGCTGACACCTCTACCCCGGACTGGACACTCACTTTCATTGACTTTGGGATGATGGGTGAAGTTCCCGAGAACCTGAGCCGTGGACTGCAGCGACTTATTATTGCCGCCGCCGCGCGGGACGCCCCCGGTCTCGTAGCCAGCGTGCGCGACATGGGGGTGCTGCTTCGCTCTGCCGAAACTGCACCCCTCGAACGCGCGATGGGGGAACTGTTTGATCGCTTTGGCGGTATGGGCTTTACCGAACTTCAGCAGGTCGACCCCCAAGAGTTCAGAGCCTTTGGCAACGAATTCAGCGAAGTTGTGCGCACCATGCCGTTCCAGCTTCCCGAAAACTTTCTGCTCATCATCCGTGCAGTTTCGGTGACGTCGGGAGTTGCTAGCAATCTCGACTCCGGGTACAACGTTTGGACAGCAATCGAACCCTTCGCACAGCGTCTCGCTAGGGACGAGGGTGGCGGTACTGCACGAGAGTTTGCCAAGCAAGCATTATCGTCTGCGGGATTGCTGCTTCGCCTGCCGCAACAGCTAGAGAGCGTGGCGACGCTCATGCAGCGCGGCCAGCTCGCCGTGGAGACACCGGGAGCAGACAAGCGGCTCCGCATGATCGAACAGCTTGTTCGCCGAACACTCTCCGCAGTTCTCTTTGTCGGGCTCCTTCTTGGCGGAATCCTGTTACACCCCACGGAGCCGATCTTGGGTCTTGTGCTGATGATCAGCGCGGCAGCCCCCTTGGCTCATGCCCTATTTGCCGGGCTGTTCAGCCGGACTCGCTTGTTTTAGCTTCGAACGCTCGCTGGCTGACAGCCGGCAGCGCAGGCCCGTCAGCTCGCGAGAGGATCGGCTGACAGCGTCGAATGGTGAAAATTCGTGGTGCCGTATTCTGCCGTCACCAGAATAGGCAAATGGTCGGAAGACCCACGAGTGAGCGTTTCGACACCCTCAATTGTGAAACCCTGCGACGTAACAAAATCAAAATGACCTCGAAAAAATTTGTAGTTTGTGTACGTTCTGCGATCGCTGAGCGATAGGTCGTATCCAGTCTTCTTGACCCGCTGGCTTAGTCCATCTTTGAACAGCGGGTAGTTGTAGTCGCCCACCATGAGAATCGGTGAACCCAACCCCAAGGTCTGCAAGCGTTCGTGGGCCGCCTTAATCTGGTTGCGACGCAACGAGTTGAGCGCGGTGAGCGGAGCAGCGTGAAAAGACGCAAGTACCAACTCGTGTCCGGAGTCACGATCGACTAGTCGCGAGCCAACCAGTCGTTCCGTGGTTGGTGTGAAGACTCGATCGTGAAGCGACTTCTTGAGCTCAAAAGATTGACTGGCGGTCTGCTCGAAGCGATCGCGTCGATAGTAGACCGCGAGCCCCAGCCGGTTGTTTTTGGTTGAATCGGCTAAGTGCAGGTCACCAATCGCCGTCGGAAGCTCAGCGGCTTCAACTTCTTGAAGGCACAGCGCATCGACGTCCGGGGTTTGTGCAAGAGCGGCCAACTCGGTCGCGGCTCTATTTTTGCGGAGGTTGTAGCTAATTACACGAATCACGAATCCAAATACCTCTTCCTTAAGAGAGAACAAGCCTATGCGCCGTTGTCGGAAAGTGTGTGCGATTGTCGATTAGACAACAAACGCACAGGGATTCCTAGGATCAGGATGAACACCCCAGCCACAACCCCGGCAACCGGAACCGTGACGATCAGCACCAAGCATCCGGTGGCCCCAAGCACATTAACAAATCTTGGCACTCGTCGCTGTGCCGCAGGTTGTGTGAACGCCGAGATGTTTGCCACGAAGTAGTACAACAAAACCCCAAACGACGAGAAAGCGATCGCTCCCCGAAGGTCAGCAACCAGCACAACCACAATCACGGTTGCGGCGAGCACCAGCTCTGCACGGTATGGCACCGCATAGCGGGGATGCACGGCGCCAAGCCAGCGGGGAACATCGCTGTTCCGCGACATCGCGAATGTTGTGCGGCCAATTCCCGCCATGAGTGCGAGAAGAGCGCCCAGCGAGGCGACACCGGCGGTAATCGCCACGAGACCGGATGCCGCACCCCAGCCAGCAGCATCCAACACGTCGGCGATGGGAGCTCGTGAACGTGCCAAACCATCGGCGCCCAACACGGAGAGCATCATGATGCCCAGCGCCAGGTAGAGTGCCGCGGTGAGGGCCAGAGCGATCATGATCGCTCGAGGGATCGTACGGCGAGGATTAATGACCTCTTCGCCCAGGGTGGCAACCCGCGCGTAACCGGCGAATGCGAAGAACAGCACTCCCGCGGATTGAAGAATTCCGTAAAGACCGGTGTCTCCACCAATGACGACAGGGTGCGAAGAAGTCGATCCAGAGCTGATCGCGATGATCAGAACCGCGACGAGCACAGCAACAACGAACAACACAATCAATTTCGTCGCCAGCGCAGTACGTTTCACCCCGAGAAGATTCACAATCGTCAGGCCAACAACGGCGGCAATGGCGAAGGGCTTGTCCCAACCATCAGGGGCAACATACGCGGCAAATACGAGCGCCATTGCAGCGCAACTGGCTGTCTTGCCAACAAGAAACGACCAGCCAGCGAAGTAGCCCCACCACGGGCCCAATTGTGCTCGACCGTAAGCGTAGGTGCCCCCGGCAACCGGATGCACCGCCGCCAGTTGTGCAGACGCTGCGGCGTTACACCACGCAACGACCGCAGCAATCGCGAGACCGATGATTAGGCTGACACCAGCGGCTTGGGCGGCAGGCACAAAAGCGGCAAACACGCCAGCGCCAATCATTGATCCAAGACCGATCATGGTCGCATCGAACGTATTCAGCCGCCGAGAGAGCATCGGGCCGGTCTTCACCTGTCCAGCGTACTCGCCGCTCGACTGCGCCGTGGCAGAGAACAGCACTCCTAGGTGAACGCTGCCCGACACCCGGAAGAACTTTCTTCACGACACCTGCTATTCGACGAAGGCGATTCCGCTGCTGAGCCGCGTGCGAACATCGAAGAGTTCATTGCCGCCGATGTGGCGGTTGCGAGTTGCTTCTGGTCCGGTGCGCAAAAAGTGCGCCAGCACACTCTGGCGGACAACGACCGCAGGCGTCCCCCGAACAGTGCCGAGCGATTCTTGTGGTTGTGCCAGGGCGTCGTCAGGAACAATGATCACGAGACAGGTGAACGCGACCTTGAGCTGACGGCTGAGTGCTTTGGCTCGCGATGCCAGCTCATGCATGGGCTTCTCTGGTTGAATATCGGGACCAGTGAGTTCACCACGACGCACCTTCACGGGCCCGCCAAAATCTTCCGAAAGCATGGCAAAAAGCCCGGTAGGACCCAGTGCTACATGATCAATTTTGCGATCGGGCGTGCCCGTAGCGACATCGTGCCATACAGTAAACCCAATTCCGAGCGTGCTCACCGTGCGTGCTGTGGCTTCTTCGGCGAGAGCATCAGCCAGTGTTCGGCGAATCTCGCGCGGTGCATCGCGGACGAGAGTCGGATCGTAGGGATCGTCCAGACTGACACCGCGGCCAACCCACTCGCGCATGCTGTCGAGAAAACGCTCCCGACGCCATCCACCCGGATGTCCGTACGCTCGGGCGCGAGGGCGGGAGTCTTCACGATTTTTGGAGGAACCCCGAGCAGCGAACGGCGAGCCAGCTGAACGGGCCGAGCTCGAACCTAGATCACTCGAACCTGAAGCAAAACCCGCATCGTAGCGGCGTCGTTTTTCCGTGGTACCGACGCGCTCCCAAGCATGCTGGACCGCAGCGAAACGCGCAGGATCTCCCCCCGTATCAGGATGGGTCTCACGAAGCGCCCGACGGAACGCCTTCTTCAGCTCCGCATCGGTAGCCGTGGCCGCTACGCCGAGAACCGTATAGGCGCTCGAAGACAAGGGGCTATCGGGCATGAACTCGCTTTCGCTGGGTGGCAGAGGCACTGATCGGGTGAAAGATCAACACTACCGAACCTCGCTGACAACATTCCGGAGGTCGTCGGCGAGTGCTCAGGATGTGGGCGTAGCGTGGCGACGTGACTGAACTCCGCGACATCCCACTGACCACTATTGATGGCAACGAAACCTCTCTCGCAGATTTTCGGGACAAGGTTGTTCTGATCGTGAACGTAGCTTCACGATGCGGGCTCGCACCCCAGTATGAGCAGCTCGAACAGCTGCAAAAAACCTATGGAGACCGTGGGTTTGCTGTCTTGGGCTTCCCGAGCAATCAGTTCTTACAAGAGCTGAGCACCGAGGGTGCAATTGCGAAATACTGCTCGACGACGTGGGGTGTCACCTTCCCCATGTTTGAAAAAGTAAAAATTAACGGCAGGTCCACACACCCCCTGTACGCAGAACTGAAGAAGACGCCGGATAGCGCGGGCAAAGCGGGTCGTGTCGCGTGGAACTTTGAGAAGTTTTTGGTGTTGCCCAACAACGAGGTGAAGCGTTTTCGGCCGACGACGGTTCCGGATGATCCCGCTATCGTTAGCGCCATCGAATCTGCTCTCCCGGATAGGGTGAGCAGATGACGACACAATTAGTTCACGAAGCCGATTCGAATCGTTATGTGATGAATGTTGACGGCAGTCTTGTTGCCGTGGCGGACTATCGCTCAAATGACACGTCGATTTCGTTCACCCACACCTTTACAGAGCCGGCGCAGCGGGGCAAAGGCTACGCGGCGGAACTGATCACGTTCGCAATCGATGATGTCGAATCGAGCTCCACGAAAAAAGTGATTCCGGTGTGCTGGTATGTCGCCGAGTGGTTCGAAGCTCATCCGGAACGCGCGGAGCTGCTCTCTCGATAACAACTCACAGCGCCGCTTACCTCACAGCGCCGCCCAGCTCGCCGCCGCAATCGTAACAACTGAACCCAGCCCAACGAACGCGATCATGAGGAAACACGCAGCGATAATTCGCAACCGTCGCCTGTGGCTGGCCACGGTGAACCTCACGATGAACATTGCGGCGTAGAGGCCAACAATCGCCGCAATAGAACCCCAGGCCAGGCCGTGTGGGGCCACTGTTTCGAGCACTATAAGTACAGCGATCGCGATACCAGAGAAAAGCCCACCGATAATGAGCCAACTTGTACCTGAGGCTGTAGTCAGCGCTGGCTGGTTGCTAAGCCGAGTGGGATCGTAACTCATATTGCGACGCTACCCCGTTTAGCTGTGCACAGTGTCAGGGCGCGAATTGCTACTTCTGTCGCTGAAGCTGAACAAGCAATTCGGCGCCATGGTCATCAAGAATTTTTCCGCCCCAGTGCACACCAATGGCCAATAATCCCGCGCCCTTCCCTGCCCCGATGACCAGCGCCAACCAGCCGAGTATGGGTTGGTCGGTGGCAAAGCTGAGCAGGGCTAGAACCATCTCCGGCAGAGCCAAAATGGCGAGTGCCGACCAGGATGCGACCATCGACAGCATCAGGGTAAACCCTCCGCCCGGCCGTGACTTGAACGGATTGTCGCCGGGTGCGGGCACTGAGAAAGCGAAGCGTCCCGAAATCAGAGACGAGAGCGCAAAACCTGTCAACAGTAGCCCAAGAGAAATCCCTAAGAGCCCGGCGAGGCGCTCCCAACTGTCGCTCACCCAGATACTGGCCACGGTCAGAATGATCGTAGTTGGTAGAGCAAAAACTGATAACGCTAACACTCTCCCCCAACGATCATCTCGGCCGCTGACACCTGTCTGCAGATGCAAAGTAAAGGCAGTGTTGTCATAGGAAACGTCCGTGTAGATCGACATTCCGAGGAGCACCGCGACGATCGGGCCGACAAAGAGCAACCCGGTGAGGTCTCCGCTGGCACCACTGTAGAAAAAAACCAGCGCCGGCACTAGGGGGATACTGATCAACGATTGGGTGTAGCGCGGGTCCCGAGCCCAGTAGGTGAGTGCGCGTGCCGCCACAGCACCACTCGGAGTGCCGGGGAAGACTGTGAACCATCCGAGGCCACGGTGAGACCCACCGGCTGAGGTCGTGCGGCCGGGTCGTTCAAGCGCGCGATCTAGAGCCCAACGCCAAACCAATACTGAGATGGCGAGTGTCGCAAGCCCAATGAGGGCGTGCAGCGCCGCGTGGCCGGGGTTCCCGAGAGCGAGATCACCGGGGACGGCCCAAATGGCTCCTAGAGGAGTCCATGCCACTACCCCCGCGACTGTCGGGAACAGGTCAGAGAATTCACGGAATAGGGAAGAGACTCCCAAAATTGCTGGCCCCAACAGGACCAGCGGGATTATCACGAGCACGGTTTTCGCTTCACGCGCACGACGACCGCTGGAGACCCGCGCTGTCAGTGCTGCCAGCATCCGGGAACCAACGATGCAGGTAGCTGCTCCTACCGCGCCACACGCAATAGCAACGACGGCGATTAGCGGAGTTTGCCACCACACGAGACCGGTAGCGATGGCGATGAGCGTTGTTACAACACCGGGAACACCGAGAAGCCCGCTGACGCCGAGAGCGAGAACGAGGGTGTTGATGGGGATGGGGAACGTGGCAAGTTTGGAGGGTTCGACAGTCTCGTCAACGCCCGAACTGAGCAACGGCAACACTGTCCACCCGAGCACGAGCACAGCACCCCCGAGGACGCTTATGCTCCGACCAACTTCGGTGGGGATAAAACTAATGCTGAAGAGCCCTGCGATAACCAAAACGAGAAGAATTAGCGCGTAGAAGACACCCAGAATCACGGCGACTGCCTGCCAAGGACTTCGCGTGAGTCCGTTGATGAGGAGCCTAAAACGCAACCTTACGAGATGCGCAACCATTCTGGGCCCTTTCCGTGACGTCGTCCACCGACCAGCTCGACAAAGCGGTCTTCGAGACTTGAATCTCCCCGTACGTCGTCGGTAGTCCCGGATGCCAGAACACGTCCGTCCGCGATGACGGCGACGTGGTCGCACATGCGTTGCACGAGATCCATCGCATGACTCGAGACGATCACTGTTCCACCGGACTCAACGAACCCGTGCAAGATGTTACGGATGTTTGCGCCCGAAACCGGATCAACCGACTCAAAGGGTTCGTCGAGTACGAGCACTTGAGGCGCGTGGATGAGAGCACAAGCAAGCGCAATTTTCTTTGTCATTCCGGCCGAATAGTCGACAACCAGTGTTCCGCTGGCGGCCTCAAGATCAAATAAATCGAGAAGATCGGCGGCACGTTCTGCAACCACCGACCGTTCCATACCGCTCAGTAAGCCAGCATAGGTGACCAGTTGCAGCCCGGTGAGCCGGTCAAACAGTCGCACCCCGTCGCTCAATACGCCGATATGTCTCTTAGATTCGACGAGATTCGTCCAGACATCGAGGCCGTGAACCGAAACGGTCCCAGCGTCGGGTCGAAGGAGGCCCGTTGCCATGGACAATGTTGTGGTCTTTCCTGCCCCATTCGGGCCCACAAGGCCGAAAAACGAACCGCTCGGAACAACGAGGTCAACGGAGTTGACGGCAAGTTTCTCGCCGAACCGTTTGGTGAGTCCACTGATTTCGAGGGCGGGGGATGAAACTTTGATATTTGGCACAGTCCCAGCCTAAAACCGATTTGTGCTCAGTGAGTGCAGGTCGTCAGAATTTGTGATGACTGGCAGCTACTAGAGTCGAAGTGCATCATGCATCAGGCGCTATGCACGCACCACCGAAGGGTTGACATGACGATTATTGCCGCTGCTGACGGGTCTGCATTGGGAAATCCTGGTCCCGCGGGTTGGGCCTGGTACATCGATGAAGACACCTGGGCTGCAGGTGGATGGGACCATGCCACAAACAATCAGGGCGAGCTCATGGCGGTACTTCAGCTGTTTCGATCCACGGCACACAGTGACGAAGACCTGCTTATTTTGTGCGACAGCCAATACGTGATCAATTCTGTGACCAAGTGGATGCCGGGCTGGAAAAGAAAAGGGTGGCGTAAGGGTGACGGCAAGCCAGTGATGAATGTCGATCTCCTGAGGCAGATCGACGAGGCGACCATCGGGAGACACTATCGATTCGAGTGGGTACGAGGCCACGTCGGTCATCCTCTCAACGAAGCGGCAGACGTCCGTGCGCGCGCTGCAGCGGAAGCTTTTCAGCGAGGTCGCGTTTGTCCGGCAGGGCCGGGCTATCCCGGCGGATCTGTCGGTGATGTCAGCCGTGGTGCGACACACTTAAATGGAGCAGCCGATGGAGCCACTCCCCTGTTCTAGTTCCGCTTTTCACTAGCCGATCTGGCTCACCGCTGCCGAAAGGACTGAAAAATGCCCGACTTTCTTCTTGCCGGTGGTGCTGCGTTCGCATCGGGGAGCATGCTCGTTGTCGGGGCACTGGTCTCGTGGTTTGTGAGAGTCCCCGCATCCGTTACTGCCGGAATCATGGCATTCGGAGCCGGGGTGCTGCTGTCAACGCTCGCCTATGAGCTCGTGCAAGAAGCCAATGATGGTGGCGGTGTTCTGGCGACCATCGCAGGCTGCCTTGCCGGGGCCATACTTTATGTCATCGCAGACGCCGTTCTTGCGCGATATGGCGCACAGCACCGCAAGCGCTCGACAGCAGTGCAATCTTCTGAAGAGGAGAAGCAGGGGAGCGGAACAGCGATTGCAATTGGCGCGCTATTCGATGGTATCCCTGAGTCTTTGGTGCTTGGTCTCAGCGTCGTAGCCACGGGGGGCGTGAGCATGCCACTTCTCGTCGCTTTCGGACTCTCGAATCTTCCCGAAGGGCTCTCCGCTACGGCGGGGATGAAGCAATCGGGCCGCTCGGCTCGATACGTATTCGCTGTCTGGGGTGGCATCGCGATCGCGAGCGGTATTGCAGCGATGATCGGCACTGTCGCCCTAACAAGTGCGAGTGGGCCTGCCGTGGCTTTTGTCACCACGATCGCCGCCGGAGCAATTCTTGCAATGCTGTCGAACACGATGATTCCTGAAGCGTTTGCACGCGATCGAACGATCACTGGGTTGATTGTTACCGTGGGTTTTTTGACTGCGTTCGCGCTTCACGAGCTCGCATAGTCTTCAGCCTGAGAGATGCTCTACGCTGGCGAAAAGAATGCGGCGATTGCACTGCTGAGTGCAATCGGGTCGGCTACCCCGCACAGTTCACGCGCGGAATGCATCGATAGCAGTGGCAAACCAACATCGATAGTGCGGATGCCCAGACGTGTTGCGGTGATGGGACCAATCGTCGAGCCACAGGGCATGTCGTTGTTGGAGACAAACTCTTGGTACTCAACACCCGCTTGGCGACAGGCTCGAGCCCACTCGGCGGCGCCCACACCGTCGGTTGCGTAGCGTTGGTTGGCATTGATTTTGAGCAGTGGTCCGCCGCCTAGCCAAGGCCTATTCGCAGGGTCGTGTCGGTCTGGATAATTCGGATGCGCAGCATGACCTGCATCAGACGAAAGGCACCACGACTCGGCGACTGCCCGCATCCGATCAGTATCGGATCCTCCGAGACCAGCACCAATGCGTGCAAGAAGATCAGCCAAAAAGGGCCCGGCCGCACCGGAGCGCGTCGCCGACCCCACTTCTTCATGATCGAAAGCTACGAATACTGGAATGTGGTCAAGCTTGGTCGTCAGACCGATGAGGGCGACAAGTCCGGCATGAACCGACGACAGGTTATCGAGCCTGCCAGAAGCAAACAGCTTCTCGTCCAGTCCGAACACCGCAGGTGCGGCAGTATCGGCAACGACGATGTCGTAGCCGTCAACGTCTGCAGCAGCGCGTTTCACTGAGTCGGAAGATAATAACGATGCCAGGTGCTGAAGCAGATCTGCATCGCCTGCCTCACCCAGGCCAAGAACCGGGTTCATATGCATCTGACGTTTGAGCGTCAACCCATCGTTGACCTTGCGGTCGAGATGCACTGCGAGTTGCGGAAAGCGCAACAACGGACCTGTGCGAACTAGCGCTGTAGTGCCATCGCTGAAGGCGATTCGTCCTGCCAGCTCAAGCTCGCGATCGAGCCAAGAATTAAGCAGTGGGCCACCGTACACTTCTACGCCGGCCTGCAACATCCCTTCGCTGCCCGTGGTCGGCTTTGGTTTGAGCTTGAAGCTCGGGGAATCGGTATGCGCACCCAAAATGCGGAACGCCGTCGTTGCCGTTGCTTTTGTTGGCTGGATCCACGCTGCAATCGCGCCGTCCCGAATAACGAAGTACTTTGCTGCCTTGCGGGTTCGAGCGCCGTTCCAATCGTCAGCTTCCTGCAATTCGTTAAATCCAGCACTGCGAAGTCGGCGTGCTGCCTCCTCCACCGCATGGAACGATGATGGGGATGCGGTAACAAAGTGGGCAAGATCATGAACGTGGTTGAGAGCGGCAGTCATAGCTCAATTCTCGCACTGTTCGGTGAGCACCAAACCGACCGAGTCTGTTCTTGTTAGAACCACACACTCAGCCACGGGGTAGTTGGTGAATGGAAAACTCGTTCAAGAGTGACGGCGGCGTTGGCAGTGTTTTCTCGGACCTGACCGGAGGCCACAAGAGAACTTACGGTCACTCCCCCGAGGTAGAGAGAACTCAGCGCGCTAACCGAGAGCTCCACCACCGCTGCTTCTGCAGGAAAATCATCGATGCTAGTGACATGGGGTAACCCTGCTTTGTCCGTCTCCAACAGAAAATTGCCCTGAGCAAATCCCAAGCCGTCAGTGACCGCAAAACCGATCACGGCAGAACCTGAATAGTGTCGCGCGCTAAGAGCAACAGGGACATCGAGAATACGCAGCCACAGATGATCGACCGGGGTGGCGGTTACGGCGCGCCTGTCCGACAACTGCCACAAAAGTGGTTCATCAACAGAGCGAAGTTCTGCCCTGACTTCTCGCACCAGATCCACTTCGAGCACATAGCGCCAGAGGGCTGTGTAGGCGTCAGCATTTTCCGCGAGAAGGTAATCGACTGTCAGCTTATGATTTGTTAGATCGATTCCTCCACCAGTCACTCGGTAGACCACAAAACCACGAGGTGTGCCATTGTCATCGTCGTACCTGACGATGCGGGTCTTCTTCGTGTACTCCTCGTCGCCGGGCACCAACCCCGAAATCTGGTCCCATCGCATCGACCAAACTTTTATCTGTCCCGGGGTAAACCTGCGGATGCGTTCAAAGATTTCGGGAGCCTGATCGATGAATTCATCGGCCGAAACATGTTGAACCGTGCCAACACGTTCAGAGGATAAGAAAGTCGCGCGCTGTGTATCGATTGAGAGGTCGGAGGCGAATACAGCAGGGCCAAAACCAAAACGGGCATAAATTGTTGATTCGGAAACCGTGAGTATTGCCATCGGTAGCCCCATGTCTGCGGCCGAACGCAACTCACCCTCAAGGAGGGAACGCGCGATACCTCGACGCCGGTGAGTGGGAGAGACCGTGACGGAGCTAATTGCCCACGCGTCGATACTGAGACCGCCGGGAACCGTCAACTGCTCCGCCCATGAGCTGGTTGTTGCTACGGGGATGTTTGGTGCCGTCAAGCTTTCGTCCCACACACCAACCGTGCGCCGATACGTTACTCCGGCAAAGTTCGAATCGACCTGCTCGTTCGACAGTGTCGGACCGTGAAAACCACGAGAATCCGCCTGAAGCCAGTTGGCGAAAGCCGCCCGGTTAGAAACGTCAACTAGCCCATAGTGCAATCTATTTTTAGCGAGAGATGCCGCCGATGTCTCATCGACCGGGTGCTGAGCGAAATCGTTCGTCATGCACCAACGTTACCGCGAACTCTACTGAATGAACCATGGCGGATAGACTGCCACTTTCGTTGGAAACGAGGCTGCATCGAGCAATCGTTTCACGCGATCCCGCGATCGGTCGCTTGCGACACCGACGAGTTGAACTTCGTCGAACGCGAATGATCCGTGGATCAGAACCTCGGCATCGTCGGTGAGTTCGTCAGCGCGCAGGTTTCCCAACATGCGCGTCTTAGTGTCATCGTCTTCGGCGAACCTGGTGAGACTTGCTGCCGCGTCGCCGTCGGCAAGAACGGCGTTGTCCCCGAGTGCTCGAATAGTCGTGACCAAGAACACAAAATCTGTCGCCGAAGCAGTGCGCGCAGCATCTGACCATCGGGGCGTGACTGCGCCATCACGAAGTTCACGCCAGGCATTCGATTCGGGAACAAGGCTGAAAGGCACGTAGCGATCGACTGCCTCCCCCGTGCTGAGCGACGCGGTTCCGCGAAGCTCCCGAGTAAGGGGTGAACTGACATCCAAGATCGGAGTCTCAATCTGGGCTGCCGCTACGAGCTGACCTGTGCGCAGGATGTTCTCGAGATTACTGATGTGCGTGACGTGATAAACCCGCTGGTCGGCCAGTACCGGCACTTTGTTAGCTGACGCTCGTGGCGCTCCAGGAACACGCTTCGCACGCGACGTGGACGTAGCACGTGTTAGTGGCTTGGCAGGGGCAGCCTTAGGGAAACAGGAATCGCATAATTGACCGTCGAAACCGTGGATGCACTCAGTGCCACTCATTGGGTCCTCTCTTCGGAGTTCAGAAATGACCCCCGTATCCAAGGTACGGCAATTATTGACGCTGTACTGCCCAATGCTGGCACCTTCACTCGAGGCCACAGCGCAGGTGGACGGGTCTAATACACGCTCAACGTTGCATCTACGCGCGGCCGCGGTCTCACGTGCGCGTTTATCATCTTCAACGGCGCCAGAGAATCTGGCGCTACTTACCGGCTGCTTTCGTGGCGCGCTCCGATTTGATTCGTGCGTTTTCTTCATTGACTGCGGCGTGTACCGAACGTTCTGCAACAAGCCACTGAGGCATCTCAACAAGCAAAGATTTGATCTCTGCGGTAGTCATCACGTCAGGCGCTCCTGCACGCGCCAACCCTGAAGTGGAGACTCCCAGTTTTTGTGCCACGACCTGTCGAGGATGCGGGCCTTCACGTCGAAGCTGTGCCAACCATTCAGGCTGAGACTCCAACAGGGTTGCTAGTTCCTCCCGACTGATTTCAGAATCACGAAAATCCTGGGGGGTTGCTGGAAGGTAAATACCAAGTTTCTTGGCTGCTGTCGCGGGCTTCATGGTCTGAACTGGCACGACCCAAGACTAACCTGAACACATGCCTTCCTCATTCACTGTCGCCTTTGTTCTCGGCGCGACGCCGGGAAAATGGGCGCGGGTGTGGAATGAACGCCTCGTCGATGTCCCGCTCAACCTTGTCGCGTGCGAGCAAGAGGAAGCGCTCACTATGCTGCGCAGTGGTGCCGCGGATGCGGCGCTCATCCGACTCCCCATCGATCGCGATCTAGACAGTAATCGACCGCTTGCCGCAATTCCCCTCTATACAGAACGGGCAGTGGTAGTTCTCCCCAAAGGGCACGCTCTTGAGAGAAGCGACTCGGTGTCGATTGCGCAGCTAAACGATGAGAACACCCTTGCAGGCGACTGGCGGGAAGCGACCGAACTTGTTGCGGCGAATGTTGGGGTGGCGGTAATGCCGCAATCGGTAGCACGGGCGCTCATGCGCCGAGACGTTACAGCAGAGTTGGTGGATGGTGGCCCAGAATGGCAGGTCGCTCTTACGTGGCGCGATGGATCGGTGGATCCCCACGTCGAAGAATTCATTGGCATTGTTCGTGGGCGTACAGCCCGGAGTTCCCGGGGTACGGCAACCGGCGGAGAGTCAGGGCTCACCGTGACAGAAGCCGCTCCCGCTAAGGCAATCGGAAAGAAGAAAACCCGACAGGAGCGAACTGCACCGCTCGGTAAAACCTCGCAGGGAAAAGTGCGACGCCCAGCGCGTGCGGGCAAACGCCAGTCACAGAAACGTGGGAAGTAACTAAACGTCGCCGCGAGGGTGGGGGCGCCCTTGTAGTCCTTGCGCAATATCGGGCGCGATTTGTTCCGCCCACACGCGATAACTTTCCCGCCCCTGTACCGCCTCTGCGTCTTGTGGTTGTGGCGCAAAGTGAATTTGGTGAACACGGTCTTGTCGGTGTGTCAGCTTCTCAATCTCGCCGTTGTACGCAGTCGTCAGCCTCAAGAGATGGTGCCGATAGGCTCCGATGAAATGAGACATTTTAGGCGCCGTGCAGTTGACGATAAAGAGTTGAGTGTTCGGCTCAGCGTTTGCGAGCACAGAATCAACGAGTTCGCTCATTCCGCGCCCCCACCTTCGAGAGGGTAGGAAGCAGAGCAGGTCAAAGGTCCCCAGGGACAGCACCACCGCATCCAGTCCCTTCAGAGCTTCAGGCGTCAATCGAGACTTCGCCATTGTGGTGGTCATGCGTGGACAGGCAAGGGTGGCGACCTCAACGCCACGACCGGTGAGACTCGCGATCGAGCGAGCAAGCGAGCCACCAAGTGCGAGAGCATTCGAAGCAACCCCGTACCCGACAACGATGCCTGACCCAGACACAAGAACTTTCAACGGGTCGGGTCCACCAACGACAATGGGAGATCCTGACTCCGGAATGGGAAGCCCCCGCCACGAACGTGGAGACGTGTATAGCCACAGAAGCATGAACGGCTTCATGACGACATGTCCAAGGGCGGCGAACATCTCTCGAACTCCGTTTCGGGCAATATCGGAGGCGTCGCCCGGTGTAGTACGACGAGGGAACCCCGCGGGAGGGTCGCCCTAACTGCGGATTATAACACCGCGATCATCGCTTTTCCATAAAAGAAATCAGCACAAGTACTGCCCTCTTGTTTCTACCGCGTGCTGATGCTCGCAAATTTTCGCACTGCCAGCGGAACAAAAATCGCAAGAATCAGGACGATTCCGATGAGCACCGTAAGCACCGGATGCTGCTGTGACCAGACTTCTGACTGCGCCGACCCGGCCGGGGCGTTACCAAAAAGCTCGCGAGCAGCTTGAACGAGAGCGGAGACCGGGTTGAGTTCGGCAAAAACTCGCAGTGGCCCCGGTAGCGTTTCCGCCGGCACGAATGCGTTCGAGATAAATGTCAGGGGAAAGAGAACCAAGAACGAAACGTTATTGATGACTTCAGGGCTGCGCACGCTCATACCGATGAAGGCCATTACCCAAGAGAGTGCGTAAGCGAAGAGTAAAAGAAGAGCGATCGCTGCGAGAGCCTCCAGTGGGCTCGAGTTGATACGCCACCCCACAATGAGACCCGTGGTCATCATCACGACCATCGAAATCGAGTTGATGAGAAGATCGCCGTTAGTGCGCCCCACTAACACGGCAGATGAGCTCATCGGCAGCGTGCGAAAGCGGTCAATGATGCCATCTTTGAGATCTTGAGCCATTGCTGAGCCGGAATAGGTGGAGCCGAAGACAACGGTCTGCGCAAAGATGCCCGCCATGATGAACTCGGTGTAGGTACTGCCAGGAATATCGATCACCCCGGCATAAACGTAAGTAAATAACAGCACAAACATGATGGGCTGCAGTGTCGTGAACACCAAGATATCGGGAACCCGTTTGATCTTGATGAGGTTGCGGCGAGTGGTGATCCAGCCATCATTGAGCCACGCCATGAATGGTGACGATGACGGTGCGGACGTCTGCCGCATCGTCTCGTGAACGGAAGTCGTCATTGCTGTGCCTTCTGTGCCGATGCTGTTTTCTTGGATGATGATGAGCCGTTATTCTCGGCGTCATCGATACTTGCGGTGTGCCCCGTGAGTGTCAAAAACACGTCGTCAAGTGTTGGTCTGCGCATTCCGGCGTCATAAAGCTGCACACCTCGATTAGCGAACTCGCTGAGAATAAGCTGCAGAGCGGCGGGAGCGTCTTCTGCGTTAACCGTTAGTCCGCGACCGTCAAGGCTCACGGCAGGTTCAGTTGTGCCGAAACGCGTGAGAATTTCACGGGCGACAGCCGAGTCATCCTTAGAAACAAGGCTCACCTCCACCCGCTGCCCGCCGATCGAGGCTTTGAGTTCATCGGAGGTGCCTTTAGCGATGACTTTGCCGTCATCGATCACCGAGATGCTGTCGGCAAGCTGGTCGGCCTCTTCGAGGTACTGGGTAGTGAGAAGAACTGTTGTGCCCTCCCCCACCAGCGTGGTGATGATTTCCCACATTCCGATGCGGCTGCGCGGATCAAGACCAGTAGTGGGTTCATCGAGAAAAAGAACCGGGGGTCGCATCACCAGGGCGCCAGCGAGGTCAATACGTCGTCGCATACCACCAGAAAAACCCTTAACCGGACGATTTTGCGCCTCAGTGAGGTCGAAGATGGTGATGAGTTCACGGGCACGTTCACGCGACTGCCGCGCGCCCAAGTGATAGAGGCGCCCAACCATGTCGAGATTTTCAAAGCCGGTGAGATTTTCATCTACAGCAGCGTATTGACCAGACACCCCAATCATTGGTCGGATGCGCTCGGGCGACGCGATCACATCGATTCCATCAATTGTGGCACTGCCCGAATCGGGGCGGACAAGGGTGGTGAGCACTTTGACCGTTGTCGTCTTTCCTGCGCCATTGGGACCAAGAAGGGCTGTGACGGTGCCTTGAGGAACGACAAGATCGAGGCCATCGAGAGCATGCACGACAGCGGCCCCTTTGGGCGTGTAAGTCTTCTTGAGGTCCACGGTTTCGATAAAAGTCACGAGGTAAAGGTAAAGCATGCGTGCGACATCGCAAAGACACGCCGACGGATGTCACACGCAATTGACACAATCGAACATATGTTCGAATATAGACAAGTGTCCCCTGTCTCCACTCAAGCCTCTTCAGCAGCCGCTGAAGCGCTACCGAGCGTGCCTTCGACCCAGAAGAGGCAGGCTGGGGCAGCCGCCGACCGGGTAGCCGAACTACAATCTCGCATCAGTCAAATGCAGTCGCGAACGCTGAACGCAAAACTGATCCCCACCCATCCCGCTATCGGGCAGCTTTTACCCGGTGGTGGTTTGCAACAGGGCAACGTTTACTCCATCGACAAATCCATGATGTTGCTAATGGCGCTGCTCGCACCACCATCGGCAGCAGGATCATGGTGCGCCGTTATTGGGGTGCCGGAGTTCGGCATAGAAGCTGCTGCACGGTTCGGGGTTGACCTTGAACGATTGGTACTGGTTCCCCGTCCGGGTGATCAGTGGCTGGCGGTTACTGCCGCGATCGCGGATGTGGTCGAGGTGGTGGTCATGCGGCCGCCTGCGCGCGCATCAGATTCTGCGGTGGCCAGGCTGGCTTCACGGCTCCGGCAGCGCAAATCCACCTTGCTCATGATGGGTTCCTGGCCCCAAAGCGAGGCAATGGTGTCCTTGGGCGAAAGCCGATGGCATGGCATCGGTGCGGGTCACGGGCACCTGGCAGCCCGCGAGGTAACAGTCATCGTCACGAGCAAGAGTACTTCCCGACCTCGCAGTGCACGATTGTGGCTGCCCGACTCGTCAGAAAATGTTCGGGCCTACGGCGATCATGAGAGAGCCAAACCTGAGCTGACTGTACTGCCTGAGCTAACTGCGCTTCCCGAAATAGTTGTGCAGGCTCAGCGGGTGTCGGCGTGACCTCGGCATCGCACTCTGGGGCGCGTCCACTACCGCACTTGCCTCCCCCCGAGTCCCTCCCCCGCATACTTGTGCTGTGGTGCCCCGATTGGCCGGTAGTTGCCGCCAGGCAGTACGAAAAGCTATCGGATGATGCACCCTTGGTGCTCACCGAAAAGGGTCTTATTTTTGCGGCCTCCGCCTCTGCCAGAGCCGAGGGCATAACTCGCGGGTTGAGGTTGCGAGAGGCTCAGTCAAGATTTCCCGCAGTTATTGACCGGGTTTACGATTCTGCTCTCGATAGTCGCGCATTCGAACCGATCATTACTGCAGTAGAAGAGCTGATTCCGGGTGTCCAACTTCTTCGCCCCGGAATGTGCGCTGTGCGAGTGCGTGGCGCCGCACAATATTACGGCGGTGAAAAAGCTGCAGCCCTAACAATCATTGATCGAGTTAACGAGATCGCTGCTCCGAATGCGCGGGTGGGAATTGCTGATGCCCTTTTTACTGCGGTGCATGCTGCGCGCAGCACGGTGGGTGCGAATCTGCGGTCTCGCTCTGCACATGCACGAATCGTTCCCGGTGGGAGCTCTGCAGAGTTTTTGGCACCATTACCGATCGCCTTGCTTGATGAGCCGCAGATCGTGAGGCTGCTGATAAAACTGGGCGTCTCTACTCTGGGCGATTTTTCCCAACTGCAGTACACCGATGTGCGCACTCGCTTCGGGGAACTCGGTGCCCGACTACATTCCTTAGCGAGGGGTCGTGATCCTCAGGCCTTTATCGCACGTACCCCTCCGCGTGATCTCGACGTGGTCATCGATTTTGAGCCTGCGTTAGATCGAGTCGATCAGGTTGCGTTTGGTGTTCGAAGCCGAGTCGATGATTTTATTGAGGCACTGGTTCGTGCTCAGCTGGTTGCTACGGCGATTCGCATCGAGCTTGATTCTGAGTCTGGTGAGACTGCAGAACGGGTGTGGTTGCATCCACGATCATTTTCCCCCACCGATGTTGTCGATCGGGTCCGTTGGCAAGTGCAGGGTTCCCACTTGGTCGAAGCAGGGTTGAGCTCGGCAATCAGCCGTGTGCGCATTGTGCCCGAAACGGTAGATGCAATTGGCAATCACGAAACGGGATTATGGGGGTCGGGGCTTGAGCCCCGCATTCACCACGGTCTCTCGCGAGTGCAGAGCATGCTCGGGCACGGCGCAGTGCTCGTTCCCAGCGTGCAGGGTGGGCGCACACTGCAGTCACGACAGCAGCTCACTGCGTGGGGGGATCGCAGCATCGGCGAGCGTTCTGCAGAGCGTCCATGGCCCGGCGCACTTCCGGCTCCCCTGCCGGGAACAGTTTTTTCATCACGCCATGCTGTGCACGTTTTCGCCCACGATGGCAGCCCGATTTCGGTGGATGACCGCGGACACGTTGCTGCAGCGCCGGCACGCTTCGCAACCAGCGATTCACGCTCGCGCACGCTCACAGCATGGGCAGGGCCGTGGCCCATCACTGAACGCTGGTGGCAATCGGAGTCATCCGGCACATCGTGGCGTTTTCAAGCCGTCGATGACACCGGATGTGCCTGGTTGCTGGTGCTCGATGGTGGCGGCTGGTG
The DNA here is from genome assembly GCF_006788895.1 of Rhodoglobus vestalii. Taxonomy (NCBI): domain Bacteria; kingdom Bacillati; phylum Actinomycetota; class Actinomycetes; order Micrococcales; family Microbacteriaceae; genus Rhodoglobus; species Rhodoglobus vestalii. The sequence goes on along the minus strand of NZ_VFRA01000001.1, from coordinate 181,297 downwards.
GGCCGAAGCGAGATACGACTAATGGACATTCGACGAGCGGGTGAGCGTCATGGCCTGGTCTAATCCGCCGATTCCATGGCACCAGTTGGAGCGCACCCTGTCGGGCTTCGGCTCGGTAACGCCCATGGGTGAGGCTGGTGATGGTCGCGCTAGGTCACTAGTGTCGAGCAAACGCGCTCCCTATGTTGCACCGAGCCAGCCTCCGAATGCCCCGGAGACAGCGTTAGCATCCGCTGATGAGGTCGTGCCCTATGCCGAGCTGCATGCTCACTCAAGTTTTAGTTTTCTTGATGGTGCGAGCATGCCAGAAAAGCTGGCAGAAGAGGCCTCTCGTTTGGGGCTTACCGCTCTGGCTCTCACCGACCATGACGGGTTGTACGGCATTGTGCGCATGGCCGAGGCTGCTGCCGAGTTAGGCCTCTCTACTCTGTTTGGGGCGGAGCTTTCTTTAGGGCTTACCGGGCCACAGTCGGGTAACGCCGACCCCGAGGGTGACCACCTGCTTGTGCTTGCTCGTAAAGAGGAGGGATATCACCGGCTGGCACTGGCTATTACGCGTGCCCAGCTCGCGGGCGGAGAAAAGGGACGCCCGCAGTACGACCTACACAATTTGGCGGAGCTGGCAGGGGGTCACTGGTTTGTGCTCACGGGATGCCGCAAAGGAGCAGTGCGTCGAGCTCTCTGTGGTGCACAATCCAATTCAGCACCCACCCATGAAGCGATGATCGCGGCCGGCCATGCGCTCGATCAACTCTGTAAAAATTTTGGCAACGAGTCGGTGATTGTTGAGCTTTTTGATCAGGGCCATCCCCTTGACTCTGCGTGCAACGATGCCCTGTACTCTCTTGCTACCCAGCGCGGACTACGCGTGGTTGCTACCTCTAATGCGCACTATGCAACACCGCACCAACATCATTTGCATTCGGCTATCTCTGCCGTGCGTGCCCGGCGCAGTCTCGACGAGATGGATGGCTGGCTCCCCGCGGCAGGCACAGCGCACTTGAGGTCGGGGGCTGAGATGGCTGCCCGCTTTGCGCGTTATTCCGGTGCAGTGGCCGCGACGGTTGACGTGGCGAAGGAGGCTGCGTTCGAGCTGCGACAGGCGAAACCAGCTCTTCCTGATCAGGAGGTTCCCGCGGGTCATACACCGGCGAGTTGGCTCCGTGAATTGACGTGGGCGGGAGTCGCTGACCGTGCGATCGAACTCTCTGACGTGAATCGGGCGCGCATCCAGCGGGAGCTTGACGTAATCGAGGAGAAGAGTTTTGCCGGCTATTTTTTGATCGTGCACGACATTGTGTCGTTTGCTCGCGGCCGTGGAATCTTGTGCCAGGGTCGCGGATCGGCGGCAAGCTCGGTGGTCTGTTACCTCCTCAAGATCACAGCGGTTGATCCGATTCGGTACAAGCTCCCCTTTGAACGGTTCATTTCGGCGATGCGAGAGGAAGAGCCCGATATCGATGTTGATTTCGATTCGGAGCGTCGCGAGGAGGTCATCCAGTACGTCTTTGAACGGTACGGCCGCGAAAATGCTGCTCAGGTGGCCAACGTCATTCAATACCGTCCCCGATTTGCCGTGCGAGATATGGCAAAAGCACTGGGCTACAGCGCGGGTCAGCAAGATGCGTGGTCGAAGCAAATGGAGCGGTGGGGTTCTGAGATTTCAGGTATTGACCACGACATCCCCGATGCTGTGGTGCAGCTCGCGCAACAGGTGATGAAGTTTCCCCGTCACTTAGGTATCCACTCGGGCGGAATGGTTCTGACTCAGCGCCCGGTGGGTGAGGTGGTGCCGATTGAGCATGCGCGCAAAGAGAAGCGCACGGTGGTGCAGTGGGATAAAGATGACTGTGCGTGGATGGGGTTGGTCAAGTTTGACCTGCTCGGCCTCGGCATGCTTTCGGCGTTGCAGTACAGCTTTGATCTGGTTGATGTGGCGCTGGGCGAACGCTGGGATCTCGCAACGATCCCCGCCGAAGAGCAGGGAGTCTATGACCAACTGTGTCGAGCAGATGCTGTTGGTGTTTTTCAGGTAGAAAGTCGCGCCCAAATGGGGCTGCTGCCGCGCCTGCAACCGCGCGAGTTCTACCACTTGGTGGTCGAGATTGCGCTGGTGCGTCCCGGCCCCATCCAGGGCGGAGCCGTGCACCCCTATGTGCGCCGCAAGATGGGCGCTGAGCCGATCACCTATCTGCACCCGAATCTGGTCGAGCCCCTTGAACGCACACTCGGCGTGCCGATCTTTCAAGAGCAGTTGATGCAGATCGCTGTGGCCGTGGGTGGGTGCTCTGCAGATGATGCCGATTTGCTCCGGCGCGCTATGGGCTCTAAGCGAGGAATTGAGCGCATCGACAAGCTACGGTCAAAGCTCTATGCGGGAATGGCCACCAATGGAATTGTGGGTACAGATGCTGACCGCATCTACGAAAGCATTCAGGCTTTTGCCGGTTTTGGGTTTGCGGAAAGCCATGCACTGAGCTTTGGTCTGCTCGTGTATGCCAGTGCGTGGATTCGGCTGCACTACCCGGCGGCGTTTCTTGCAGCTTTGCTGCGTGCTCAACCGATGGGGTTTTATTCTCCGCAGTCTCTGGTGGCGGATGCCCGACGACACGGCGTGCAGGTGCGGGGTCCAGATATCCAGCGTTCAGCAATTTTTGCTGGGCTTGAGCAGCTTTCTCAGAGCACAGCCCCCACCGGCAACGATCACTGTCGCGATCATGAGCAACCTCCCGTGGGCCTGTTTGATCGTTCTGCCCATTTTGATACTGACGATCACCGCAGGGATGGTGCGTTCGCTGTGCGCCTTGGTCTGGACGAGGTAAAGGGCATTGGCACTGCGGTCGCGGAGAAAATTGTGGCGGAACGCGAGTCCGGTGATTTCGTTTCGATGAATGACCTCGTTCGTCGTGTGGGGCTCACCACAAAACAGTTGGAAACGTTAGCTGCAGCAGGTGCTTTCGAGAGTTTGGGGCTCACACGTCGAGAGGCACTGTGGAATGCGGGCAATGCGGCTCATGACCGTGAAGAGTATTTGCCGAACAGCATGGTGGTTGTTCAGCCACCGCTATTTTCGTTGGCAACCGAAGTTGATGATCTGATGGCTGATCTGTGGACAACAGGAATTTCTCCAGAGAGTCATCCGATAGCTCATCTGCGAGACGCACTGAATAGCCGCGGTGTGCTCTCTGCTGCTGATCTCATTGTTGCCGAGTCAGGGCGTCGTATTGAAATTGCTGGGGTGGTCACCCATCGGCAACGCCCCGCTACCGCCAGCGGGATCACTTTTCTGAATATCGAGGATGAGACCGGTCTCATCAACGTAATCTGCAGTGTTGGCGTGTGGGGGAGGTACCGACGGATTGCGCGCGACAGCTCTGCCCTCATTGTTCGAGGCATTCTGGAGAGATCTGCGGAGGGCGTGATTAACGTGATCGCCGATCGTTTCGAACCGTTTTCTGGGCTCCCCCGCACTCACTCACGTGATTTCCAGTAGGAACTATTTCATTACCGTTATGTGAATTTTTCGAAATGGATGGTACATGCAGCCCTGTACTGCTATAGCCTTATGGAATCGTTCATGTTCTATACAAGGCATGGATGCGGCCTCGACTGTCGGGGCCTGAAAGAACGCTCCTGGAGGAGTTTTAAATGGCACTAGGTACCGTCAAGTGGTTCAACGCAGAAAAGGGCTTTGGCTTCATCGCCCCCGAGGATGGAAGTCCTGATGTGTTCGCCCACTACTCAGCCATCGCAACAAATGGCTACAAGTCGCTCGACGAAAACCAAAAGGTTGAGTTTGACATCACACAGGGTCCCAAGGGACCCCAGGCGGAGAACATCCGCCCCATCTGATCTTGATAGTTCAGTAACGAAAACGCCCCGGTCCGATACCGGGGCGTTTTCTTGTTAACCGAAGCTAGTTTTGGTGCCCGCTGTTAGGAGTGCATGCTCTTGCTGAGGTAGTCGATACGGGTCTGCAACTGAGTTACTGTCGCCTGCGCCACAGCGGGACCACCACACACACGGCGGAGTTCGGCGTGGATGAGCCCGTGTGGTTCGTTCTGAAGCTTTGCGCGGCGGCCTACCAAGTTATTAAGCAGTGTTCGCTGTTCTTTAAGCGTGCGGTACAGCGGCTGTGGCTGGTCGGCCTTCGGCCTGCCTTCAGCGCGACGGGACTGACGCTTCTGGCGCTGCAACAACAATTCGCGCACCTGTTCGGGCTCCAAGATGCCGGGCAGGCCAATGAAATCAAGTTCCTCATCGCTGCCCGTTTCGGCGGCAAAGCCGAACTCATTGCCGTCAAAGAGCACCCGATCAAAGTTTGCATCTGACTCGAGGGCCTGCCAGATGAATTCATCGGCCAGTTCGTCGCTGGTTTTCTCTTCACGATTCTCACTATCGAGCAGGTTGTCGTCCAGAAGCTCATCCTCGGCGCTCTCACGATCAAGTGCATGATCACGTTCCTGTTCAAGCTTCTCGGCAAGAAGCATCAGCGACGGCACACTGGGCAAAAAGATCGAGGCTGTTTCACCACGACGACGCACCCGTACAAAACGACCAACTGCTTGCGCGAAATACAGCGGTGTGGATGCCGAGGTTGCGTACACACCGACGGCGAGTCGGGGAACGTCTACACCCTCTGACACCATCCGCACGGCCACCATCCACCGGCTGTCATCCGTGGCAAACTTCTCGATGCGCGCCGACGATTCTTTCTCGTCAGAGAGCACGATCGTTGCCGACTCCCCCGTAATTTCTTTGATGAGAGCGGCATATGCTCGGGCGGCCAGCTGATCGGTGGCGATAACGAGTCCGCCGGCATCCGGGATGGAATGCCGCACCTCGCTGAGTCGACGGTCGGCAGCTCTGAGTACTGACGGCATCCATTCGCCCTGTGGGTCCAGTGCTGTTCGCCACGCCTGTGAGGTGACGTCTTTGGTGTCGCCCTCACCGAGGCGCGCCTCCATTTCGTCGCCCATTTTTGTGCGCCAGCGCATCTTGCCCGCGTAGACCATAAACATGACGGGGCGAACGACGCCGTCGGAGAGCGCGCGACCGTAGCCATAGCTGTAGTCAGTGACCGAGGTGCGGATGCCCTCGCTGTCGGGAGCGTAAGTGACGAACGGTATCGGAGCGGTGTCGCTGCGAAACGGGGTCCCGGTGAGCGAAAGCCGACGTGTTGCGCGACCGAAAGCTTGATGAATTGCGTCACCCCAACTGAGGGAATCTCCCCCGTGGTGAACTTCATCGAGAATTACGAGCGTGCGGGCCGAATCAGTGATTTTTTGGTGAAGAGCCGCCTTCATAGCGACCTGCGCATAGGTGACGGCAAGGCCGTTAAATCGACGGCCTCCCCAGGCGTCACCGTTCGAGAATCCTGGGTTAAGTCGCAGTCCGACCCGCGCTGCCGCGTCGGCCCACTGTCGTTTGAGGTGGTCGGTGGGGGCGACGACCGTTACCCGATCGACGACACGTCGGGCAATAAGCTCCACCGCGAGACGCAGGGCGAACGTAGTTTTGCCCGCACCGGGGGTAGCGGCGGCGAGAAAGTCTTGTGGCTCCCGTTCGAAGTACAGGTCGAGGGCTTCAGCCTGCCAGGCACGCAGTTTAGCGGCGGTCCCTCTGGCTGCTCGCTCCGGATACGACGGTGAGAGATGTTCTGCCGCAAACGTGCCCACGGTGGGGCTAGGCAATGGAGTACTCACTTGATAAGACTTTACCGTTTCTCACTGACAGTGTCGGTTCGGGGGCGGAGTTTCGTAGCGGTGGCGTAGCTGAGCTGCGCCACCTAGTCGCGCTGTCCTAATCGTGGTCGCTCGGAACGTTCCGCACCCAACAGGCGCGCCGGACCGATTGCGCCCCGGCCGAAGCGTGCCGACGCTGCCTCCATCGCCTCTTCGGCGTCTCGCCAGCCATCGGTCGTGTCCCACAGACTTATCATCGTGCCGCCGGGCTCCACGAGTTGTTCGCCCCGCACCCCGACCAGGCGTACTGGGCGACCTTCTGCCACAAAATCGTCGTAGATTGCTCGCACAGTTTCGTACAGGGTGCGGCCAAGATCGGTGGGCTCGGGAAGTGTGCGTGAACGGGTCACCGTGCTGAAGTCTTCGAACCGTAATTTCAGAACCACGGTGCGAGCGAGCATGCTGGCGGCCCGCAGCCGGATCGCAACTTTCGCTGAGAGTCTTAACAACTCCCGGCGAATCTCGTCGGAGTCAAGAACATCGTACTCGAAGGTCGTCTCGTGCCCCATACTTTTCTCAGCCGGACGCTCGTGAACCTCGCGCGGGTCGTTGCCCCACGCCAAATTATGAAGCTTGACGGCCCCGGCTTCCCCCACCGCTCGAGTCAAAGTGGTGCGATCGGCATGGGCAATATCGGCGATCGTGGAGAAACCTCTCTGTTGGAGGGTTTCGGCAGTTTTGCCGCCGACTCCCCACAGCGCCGATATCGGCAGGGGGTGAAGAAATTCGGTGGTCTTATCAGCGGGTATTACCAGCAGCCCATCTGGCTTTGACAGGCCCGAGGCAACCTTGGCTACATATTTGGATGCTGCAGCACCCACTGAGCACACCAAACCAGTCTCGGCGAGCACCCGCGCGCGCAGAAGCGTTGCCACCTGCATGGGCGAGCCATAGATAGCGCGGGCGCCAGCGACATCCAGAAATGCCTCATCAATGCCGAGCCGCTCAACCTTGGGGGTGAGTTCATCACAGATCTCAAATACTCTGGTCGAGAAGTACTGGTAGCGCTCGAAGTGGGGTTCGAGCACGATTGCTCGTGGGCAACGGCGGAGTGCCAGCGCCATCGGCATGGCTGAGTTCACGCCATACTTACGTGCTTCGTAGGTGGCCGCGGTCACCACGGAGCGCGTTGAATTGTGGCCAACGATTACCGGTTTGCCCACGAGCTCAGGATGATCGAGAAGTTCGACCGAGGCGAAGAAGGCGTCCATGTCGACGTGCAGGATGGTGGCGGTACTGTCGTCGACGTCTGGTGCGGAAACATACCGCGTCAGCCCGTCTTGTTTACCCATGCCCTTATTGTCTCAGGTGCCTCCGACGTTAGAGACGCCGGCACCCGCGTTAATAGCAAAGGGCGACCCACCGAAGTGCGCCGCCCTTATTGCCGCAAAGGAGTTATCGTTTTGATCCTCGTGTGACCAGTCCGTAGATGAACAGGACGAGAACTGCGCCGCCGATTGCGACTAACCAGGTTTCGATGGAGAAGAAGTTTTTGAGGCCTACGTCGAAGAGCTCGCCTCCGATAAATCCACCGACAAGTGCTCCAACGACACCGAGGAGGAGTGTTGCGATCCAACCGCCAGCTTGGCGTCCAGGCAAGATTGCCTTAGCGATGGCTCCGGCGATTAGTCCCAGTACAATCCAACCAATGATTCCCGTTGTGTGTTCTCCAAACGGTTGATAAGAGGTTTCCTGTGTGAAAACCGTTAATTATATGATCACGTAACCCGTACAGGGGTCAAAGACATTCAGGTTTCTTACAGCAAACGCTCGGGTTGGTTAGACTGCAAATCTGAGGCAAGCTAGGCAAATGCAAGAACTTTATCCGTGGACCCGATATGTAGCGATCGGTGACTCATTTACCGAGGGAATTGGCGACCCCGAGCCCGACTCCCCCGGCGGAAACCGAGGCTGGGCGGATCGCGTTGCAGAGGTTCTCGGTCATTCCACAGAGGGCTTCGCTTATGCAAACCTAGCCATCCGTGGACGGCTGTTAAGCCAGGTGCACAGCGAGCAGCTTGAGCCGGCTCTGGAGCTGAGGCCCGATCTCATTAGCGTCTCGGCGGGAGGCAATGACATCATCCGTCCCGGCTCGAACCCTGACGAGGTCGCCCACCGGGTCGAGGCGCTTGTGGCAGAACTGCGCAGGGACGATGCGACCGTTGTTCTGTTTACCGGACCTGATATCGGCATGACACCGGTGCTTAACCGAATGCGCGGCAAGGTAGCGATCTATAACGAAAATATCCGCGCGATTGCGCAACGCCACGATGCGGTGGTCGCTGACATGTGGTCGTTGCGAGAATTGTCCGATTCACGCATGTGGGCACCGGATCGCCTCCACTTCTCGGCGATCGGCCACCACACCGTTGCCCGCATGGTGCTGAAGTCCTTGAACGTTTCCAACGAGCTCGAACCTTTTCGGCCCGAACCTTTACCGCCCCGTCGCTGGCGGGAGGCGAGGGTTGAAGACATCGGCTGGGCTCGTGAGCACCTCATGCCTTGGGTACTTCGCCGAGTTCGCCATCAGTCATCCGGTGATAACGTTTCGCCGAAACGCCCGGGGTTCTGAGTACGACAGCAAACGCTGAAGGGCCCCCACCAGATCTGGTGGGGGCCCTTCAGCGTTGATTACCAACGGTTGTTAGCCGGCGTAGCCCGCGCGTCCTGCCGCTGGGCAATCGAAGGGATCGCCATCAGCGCCGAGACCGACTTCGTTGAGGTGACGAATCACGATGCCGTACGACGTGAAAAGACTTACTTCGGTGTACTTGATGTTCTTCGTCTTGCAATATTCCTTGACCATTTCGGCTGCACGACGCAAATGAGGTCGCGGCATGGTCGGGAACAGGTGGTGCTCGATCTGGTAGTTGAGGCCACCCATGAAATGGTTCATGAAATGACCGCTGCGGATGTTGCGACTCGTGAGCACCTGGCGACGAAGGTAATCGACCTTCGAGTCCTTCGGCAGCATCGGCATTCCCTTGTGGTTGGGAGCGAAGGAAGCACCCATGTAGAGGCCGAAGACACCCATCTGAACGGCAAGGAAGGCGAATCCCATTCCTACGGGCAAGAACGTGAAGACAACGGCGAGATAGCCCACATTTCGTAGCAGCAGGAGCACGATTTCTAGTGAACGCTTCTCAACCTTCTTCTTCGGGTTGAAGACCTCTTGGAACGCGTGCGAATGAAGGTTGAAGCCCTCTAGGAGAAGAGCGGGAAAAAATAGGTAGCCCTGGCGGTGGGCCATGAACTTAGTGATTCCTTTAAGACCCGTTGCCTTGTCCTTCTGAAAAATAATGAAGTCGGTTTCGATGTCGGGGTCTTTATCGACGGTGTTGGGGTTTGCGTGGTGACGCGAGTGCTTGTTCATCCACCAGGCGTAGCTAATGCCAACGACGAGATCCGCCAGAATGCGGCCAAGGGTGTCGTTGAGCTTGCTTGAATCAAACACCTGACGGTGAGCCAACTCGTGAGTGATGAAGGCGTACTGAGTAAAAAGGACACCCATGGCTGCGGCAATGAGCAGCACGTACCAGGTTCCCGCGAGCAACGCGAAGCCAAACCATGCTGCGGTCATGGCGAGGGTAATAGCCACGAAGGTGATGACGTAAAAACTTCGACTGCGTCGGAGAAGGCCAGCTTCACGAACGGTGCGCAGCAGTGCAGCAAATTCACTAATGGGATTGCCGATGCCGCGCGGACCAGTTTTGATCACACGTGCGGAATCGGCCGAGAGGGAACTGCTCACGGGGCCTCAGAACTTTTGAATGACTTCCCAGCCATGTCAAACTCGAGCGGCTGCTCTGGATGCGATCCACCCTATCGCGAGAGGCTGGGAGCCCCGTGTCTATTAAGGCTCTAAAACAAACTCTGTGGGTTTGTGAGTCTCCACCAAGGCCCAGGGTCACCAATTTCGTCACTAAACTCCAGCGGAATTTTCAGTGAGTCCGTGCCGATGCGAACGCGAACAACGCCCGCGCTATCACCGGCTTCGGTCAGAGAAACCGGATCGGCATCCACCGTCACTGTGATGGTGTCCTCCCCCCACACCACACGGGTTACCGTTTCAGAAACTACTGCGCTGGTATCGTCGCCCCACGGCGTGTCGTACTCCGCAAACTCCTCTCCGGCACTGGCAAGAGTCACCGTCGAATAGCCAGCGATCGCATCCGCAATGAGTGATCGGATCGCACGTGCGATCGCCGGATGATCGGGCCCACCAACCACAGCCCCGACGAGAGTTTTCATCTCGCCACCAACTTCGACATCGGTGGAGAAGAGAAGGCATGCCCAATCGTCATCGAGCGTGCCCGTCTTGATACCGTCAACGCCGTCAATTCCCAGCAATTGGTTGCGATTACTCACTGTTCCTAGGCCGGGAACTTCTGCCGACGGTGTTGACACAATTGCGGCGACGACCGGGCTATCGACGACAAGGCGAGCAAGTTTTGTCAGATCTCGGGCTGTACTTCGGTTGGTTTCTTGAATTCCGGATGCCTCAGTCAGTACCGTATCGTCGAGTTCGTTGGCGCTCAGCCACGCGTTCGCCGCAGCCACAAATACCTCGTCGGAACCGTAAGCCCACCGCGCGAGGGACTGGGCGTAGTTGTTGGCAGAGGCGAGCAGTACGACGTTCATGACATCGCGCTGCGACAGAGTTTGTCCGTCAAAAACCGGCCACACGAGGCCGAACCGCGCCTGTTGTGTGGAGTAGTAGTCGAGATCGGCTGGCCCGAACGTGATCGTGGGGCCCGCTTCATCCACCCCTAGCGGCTTCGCGTCGAGCACCACAAGAGCCGTGATGACCTTGGTGATCGAAGCGATAGGGAGGGCCTCCTCGCTGCCGGCGTGAGCCAACACACCTGGCCGTTCGATAGCGGCGATCGCTGAAGCTCCGTAGTTCGGAAAAGCGAGTTGCGGCGCTGGGAGTTGCGGCGCCACTGGCGTAATAACAGTTGCCGCCACTTCGCCGAGCGGTGCCAGTAGCGTCAGCGGAAGGTAGAAGGTCGCGGCCAGTGCTACCCCGACCCCCGCGAACACGGCGATGCGTCGACGACGAAAGATTTGGCGTTGAGTCAGCGGCACCGCATAACGCTAACAGTTTGATCGTCGCCAAGCGGCTAACGAACACGAAGGGTGTACATACCAACCGCACTCGCCGCTGCCACATTTAGCGAGTCAACGCCGTGCATCATCGGTATTCTCACGACGCTATCAGCCACGTCAATCGTTTGACTCGAGAGCCCGTCACCCTCCGTTCCGAGAATGAGGGCAACGCGTTCCGGAGCCTGTGCCGCGAACGTGTCGAGATCGACGGAGTCATCACTCAGTGCGAGCGCTGCGAGGTGAAAACCGGCCGCTTTCAGCTGCTGGGCGTCCGCCGGCCAGTGCGGAATCCTCGTCCAAGGCACCTGAAGAACGGTGCCCATACTCACGCGAACACTGCGCCGGTAGAGCGGATCGGCGCAGCGCGGACTGATCAGAACAGCATCTGCTCCAAGCGCAGCAGCGGAACGGAACACCGCACCCACATTTGTGTGATCAACAATGTCCTCCAGGATCACGATCCGACGAGCATCCTCTATCAGCTCCGAAACCGGGCGCAATGGTGGTCGATGCATCGATGCCAGTGCCCCACGGTGAAGGTTGAACCCCGTGAGCTGTTCAAGCAATCCTGATTCCCCCACATACACGGGAGTGTCGCTTGACCCTAATAACTCTGCGACATTATCGAGCCACTGTTCGAGCACAAGAACGGCCCGCGGAACGTGTCCAGCCCGAAGAGCCCGGGCAATAACTTTCGAGGACTCCGCAATGTACAGACCGCCCTCCGGCTCGGTGCGCCGCCTCAGGGCCACATCGGTGAGGTTAGCGAAGTCGCTCAATCGCGGATCGGAGAGATCGGTCACCCGAAAGACATTCACCATGTTTTCCCAAATTCATCAATTCATGGACACAAGCACGCACTCGGCAATTGTGCTGCCGACAGTGTCTACGCTTAAGGAGTGCAGACACCCAACAACGGCAGTGAACTCGACCGTGCTGCAGAGCTCCTCGACGGCAAGCTCATCAGTGTGCTGACCGGTGCTGGGATCAGCACCGACTCCGGCATACCTGATTATCGCGGGGAGGGTGCATCAGTGCGTAATCCTATGACGTTTCAACAGTTTCAGAGCAGTGAAAGCTTCCGTCAACGGTACTGGGCTGGCAGCCACCTGGGGTGGAAAAGATTTGCGGCCTCCGCACCGAATGGTGGACATAGCGCACTGGCCGAATTCGAGCGGCGTGGACTGAGCAACGGGATCATTACTCAGAACGTTGACGGGCTGCACTTGAGGGCAGGATCCAAGCGTGTCGTGGATGTGCACGGCAGCATCGACCGAGCCCGGTGCCTTCAGTGCGGCCAATATTTCGCCCGCACCCCACTGGCTCACAAGATCGCTGCACTGAATCCCTGGCTCGAAGAGTCTGATTCGCACACGCTCAATCCCGATGGCGATGCAGAAGTTCACGATATCGACTCGTTTGTGATCCCCGAATGCACGGTGTGCGCCGGCATGCTGAAGCCGGATGTCGTGTTCTTTGGCGAATTTGTACCAACCCGAAAATTTCAACTCGCTTCGTCACTCGTGGATCAATCGGAAGCACTCATCGTTGCAGGCTCATCGCTCGTGGTGAACTCTGGCATCCGCCTCGTTGAACGAGCGCTGCGCAAGAATATACCGCTGATCATCATTAACCGTGGCGAAACGAAGGCTGATCGGCGGGCCGACCTTAAGCTTGACGGTGGAGCATCCGCAATTTTGGAAGGGTTGCTCGATCGTCTTCCCCGCTGATCGAATGGAGCTGTGTGTTCATTTACCTGGTGCGTCACGGTGAAACCGATTGGAACCGTGAACGACGTGTTCAGGGTTCCACCGACATCCCACTCAATGAGACCGGGCGTGAACAAGCGGCAAACACTGGCAGGTTACTTGCGCGTCGACACTGGGACGGGATCTTCACAAGCCCGCTCTCCCGCGCACGGCAGACGGCTGAGATCATCGCGGCAGAAGTCGGGCTGTCGGCACCAATCGCTGTTCCCGCGCTCGCAGAGCGCAACTACGGTGAAGCCGAGGGACGCACGGGCACTGAGCTTGACGCTCTTTATCCCGGCAATATAAACGTTCCGGGTCGTGAATCCCGCGATTCAGTGGTCGCGCGCGTGGTGCCGGCACTGGTGGAACTAGCCGAAGCGCACCATGGGGAGTTCATAATCGTCGTGGTCCACGGTGGGGTTATTGCCTCGGTTTTAGCGGCAGTGTCGCCCGAAAGGCCGCGAGCTCCAATCGTCAATGGCTCGGTGCATAGCTTTCGCCATGATGATGGGGCACTCCAACTGATCAATTTTGATGACCCAATCGAAGTGGAGTCAGAGATCACGGGTGCTGCGACCTTCGATGCTCAGAATCCCATCGCGCATCGAGAAGCGTCTGGTCTTTAGCCTCTCGGCGCCGCGCGAGTCGCGGCTACCTTCTGGCGCGAGATTTGCGGCGCTCTACGACGGCATCCGTGAGCACGTCCAATAGTCCGGCGGCACCCTTCGCCCAAGTGAATTCCTCGGATCGGGTGCGTGCGGCTGTTGAGCGCGACTGCCACACTGCGGGATCTGCGAGTGTTTTCACCTCACGGGCAAGTGCGGCGGGATCATCCGGATCGAAAAATCCCCCCGCAGGGCCTGATATTTCTCGAAAAATCGGGATGTCACTCAGCAACACCGGAGTGCCCAGCACCATCGCCTCAACCTGCGGAAGACCGAACCCTTCATCGCGCGATGCGCTCACCAGCGCGGTCGCCCGTGACAGAGTTTCGGTGTACACCTCATCGCTGGCTCCATCGTGAAAGATCAGGCTTGACTCGGGTGCCAGCGCGGTCAATCGAGCCCTCACCGCATCATCGGCTCGACTCATAAGGTGCAGCGTATAACCGGGGAGATCATGAAGCGCTCGCGCGATCAACTCAACGTTCTTATAGGGCATATAGGAGCCCATGTACACGAGTTCGCGCGACGTGGGCACCGTGCGAACGGTGTACCGAGCTGGGCTGTCGGTGCCCAGACTGACCACGGAGATCGGCTTCGTCGTCAGCCGATGCTCGCGCATTTGATCGCGAGTCGTATGCGCGTCAGTGACATGCGCATCAGCCCTGTTGAGCAGCCCACGCTGGAATGCCCACGTGAGGTGGTAGATGCGCCACATCACTCGAACTGCCCACGGAAGGTTGTGAGGAGGCGCGGGATGCTTGTAATAGATGAGATCGTGCACGGTAGTAACGAGAGCGTATTTGCGCCCGTACGGCCCCATGGTTTGCATGGGGGTGAACACGACGTCGGGATTGAGCTTATTCACCTGAAACGCAACGAAAGGCTCACTGGCAGCGGTTGGCGACGTTGCCAGCTCCCAGGGGAGGTCAGGCAGCAGGTCAAGTTGTCGCCTATCAGAAATGAGCATGGTCACCGGGTGCAGTTTGCTCAGTTCTTCGACGAGCCGCGATCCATAGCGGCTAATGCCATCGTGTCTGCCGATGCGTGTGTAGCGGCAATCAAAAACGATCTTCATGTGGCCGGCTCCGTAACGGTCCCCGCGTTGAGGAACCCGACTATTAGCTCGGCCGCTTCTCGCGGCCGTTCATAGTGAATCAGATGCCCGACGTTGTCGAAAAGTTCGAGTCTGGCTTGGGCGAAAAGAGCGACGAGACGCTGCTGCGCCGGCACCGGGCTGATCGGATCGTTTCGTGCCCCGATGAGCAGCGTCGGCACGGCAATCTGCTCGGCGAACATGCTCACATCCGACCCAATGGATGCTTCGAAACCCTCAAGGAGACTATCCCGGTTCGCGTAGCTACTGAAATGTGCATGGTGCTGTTGATGAATCCAGCGGCGAAGCTCAGAATCGTGAGTTTTCACCATTGCAAGGCTCATCACCCGCACCACAAGCCAGTTGCTCAGCAGCGGTGCGCCAAGTGCATGGGGAAGCGCTCGCGCAAGTCGGTAAAACCCGAGGGTGATTTTGCTGAGGATCGCATTGGGGCCCGCGAGTGCCGGAGCGGCGATCGGGTTGACCAGGATGATCTGGGGCGTAGAGAGCCCGCCGGCAATGGCTGCCGAAACCACAATTGACCCAAAGGAGTGGCCGAGCAAGACTGCGCGACCGCTGAGCCCCAACGCCCCCACGAATGCTTGCAACCACATCGCGTACCCGCTGATGTCGTGCGCGTGGCCGTTGAGAGGCGCAGATTCACCGAATCCCGGAATATCAGGACTAACGATGCGGATGCCGCGGATATGTGCACACACCGCGTCGAGGCCGTGGTGGTCGCCTCGAAACCCGTGAACAAGCACGAGCACTGTTTCCGCTTCGGCGGGACCGTATTCCCAGTACTGCGTTGGGGCCCCGAGAACGTCAATGGTTGAACGTCTCGCCGGGTTGTCCGTGAGCAGTGCTCCGTACGGGGATGCGGGTCTCATTCGGTCAATTCTAGGCAGTCATTTCCCTGTTGCTGACATCCGTCTGGCCGCGTTGCGGACGCGCGGTTCTTACTCGACAGTGTCCGCGAGCCGCGTTACGGCTGTCAGTGCGTCGGCCTACGCTAAGTTCATGGGCATCTCGGGCACGTTAGCAACTTTCGATCTTGAAACTACCGGCGTCGACGTCGAAACTAGCCGCATTGTTTCTGCGTGTATTGCATTCGTCGATCCGTCGGGTGCAGTCGTATCGCGTTGGGATTGGCTGGCCGACCCTGGGGTGGAGATTCCGGCGGGGGCAGCAGCTATTCATGGGATATCGACCGAACGAGCTCGTGCTGAGGGTCGCCAAGCCGCGATTGTTGTGGCAGAAATTGTGCAAACCCTCAAGGTAACCTGTGCCCTTGGTATGCCGTTGGTCGTTTATAACGCACCCTACGATCTTTCGCTCCTTGATCGGGAATGCCGCAGGCACTCGATTAATAGCCTTGTGGAGCCTTACGTCGTAATTGACCCCCTGGTGATTGACAAGGCTGTTGATCGTTATCGCCGCGGGAAGCGGACTCTTGAGGTGACGGCAGGCCTCTACGGCGTGTCCCTTGATGACGCCCACGATGCAGGCTCTGATGCAATTGCTGCCGCCCGGGTGGCCCATGCGCTTGTGGCGAAGTACACCGACGAGCTCAGCATTCCATTCGCCGAGCTCCATGATCGCCAACGGCAGTGGTACGCCGACCAGGCGGCCAGCTTTCAGGACTACATGAGGTCATCGAAAGGCGATCACAACTTTGTCGCAAACAGTGAATGGCCCGTGCGATCGTTTCCTCAGTAGCGGGTTAATGAGTGATGGCGACCGGGCAACCGGTCGCCATCACTAAAAAAGTGGTTGTTGCTAGTTGCCGAAGCCCTTGTAACGGTTCTTGAACTTCTCTACGCGACCAGCAGAGTCCATGATGCGCTGCTTACCCGTGTAGAACGGGTGTGACTCAGAAGAAATCTCGACGTCGATCACCGGGTAGGTATTGCCATCTTCCCACTCGATCGTCTTCTGGCTCGTCACCGTTGAACGAGTAAGGAACGTGGTGCCCGACGCGAGGTCGCGAAAAACGATGGGCATGTACGTGGGGTGAGTCTCGGACTTCATTGGATTTCCCTGGGTTCTGGAGTAAAAAAGACAAAGGCGGTCACGCGGACCGACACACAAGCCTAGCAGAGGTTCACGCGGCTCGTGCAGTGTAGCGACCCGCGTTCTTGCTGATCACTAGTTCCAGCCCAAAAGCCTCGCTCAAATTTTCTGAGGTTACGACTTCGTCGATCATGCCGGCGCTGTGCACGGTGCCCTTTGTCATCACCAGCGCGTGCGTAAACCCGGGCGGAATCTCTTCTACATGGTGAGTGACCATGACAATTGCCGGGGCGCTCTCCGACTGCGCATACCCACTCAGCAACTGAACAAGCTCCTCTCGAGCCCCGAGGTCGAGACTTGCCGCCGGCTCATCCAGCAACAAGAGTTCTGGGTCGGTCATGACTGAACGAGCAATCTGAACGCGCTTCTGTTCACCGTCGCTGAGATCCCCGAATCGACGTTCCTCTAGAGGTAAGAGGCTCCACTCTGCGAGCACACGACGCGCGCGACGCAGGTCAACCTTCTCGTACTGCTCGTTCCAGCGGCCAGTAACCGAATATGCCGCGGTAAGAACAACGTCGATGACCCTCTCGTTGTTCGGCACTCGGCGGGCAAGTGCTGTAGAAGAAAACCCGATCCTCGGTCGAACGTCGAAAACATCGGCCGAACCAAGTGTGCTCTCAAGCACAACAACCTCACCGGAACTGGGGTGGATCTGTGCCGCCGCTAACTGCAACAGCGTTGTCTTGCCTGCGCCGTTGGGGCCCAAGATAACCCACCGATCCGATGCTTGCGCGCTCCACGAAATCGAGTCGAGAATCGTGGAACCGTTGCGAGTAACGGATACGTCGGTAAAGGTGAGAACACTAGCCATGATCACCTATCCTATTCGCTCAAGCCACAGCGCGTGTGCTCCCTTTGACGACCCCGATAGCTTGA
The DNA here is from genome assembly GCF_006788895.1 of Rhodoglobus vestalii. Taxonomy (NCBI): domain Bacteria; kingdom Bacillati; phylum Actinomycetota; class Actinomycetes; order Micrococcales; family Microbacteriaceae; genus Rhodoglobus; species Rhodoglobus vestalii. Next base: position 163,983 of record NZ_VFRA01000001.1, on the reverse strand, counting down.
GGACCCCGATAGTCTGGCGTGTGGCGTGGTGTGATGTGGATTGACCACGGTAGTCGCCGTCACAGGAAAGGTTATGCCGTTGTCAACGTTCCTCGTTGTGCTCGATGTTGATTCCACTCTGATCGAGAACGAAGCAATTGAGTTGCTTGCGGCTCACGCGGGCTCTGAACCCGAAGTCGCCGAGATCACCGCTAAGGCAATGAATGGCGAGCTCGACTTCGAGCAGAGCTTGCGCGCGCGGGTCGCAACACTTGAAGGCCTTCCCGAAAGGGTTTTGGGCGAGAGTGGGCGCCAGATCCGCGTGACGCGCGGAGCGGAAGAAATGATTGCCACCGTCGTCGCAGCCGGCGGGCGTGTCGGTGCCGTGTCCGGCGGGTTTCACGAACTCCTCGATCCCGTGGCCCGCAAACTCGGGTTGAGTTACGCCCGAGCCAATCGACTCGAGGTCGTCAATGGGATACTGACGGGCAAGCTGATCGGAGCCATCATCGATTCCCGGGCCAAGGCTGATGCGCTTCGCGAGTGGGCCAACGACTCCGGCACTCCCCTGTCTGGCACTATCGCCGTGGGTGACGGTGCCAACGACCTGCTCATGATGAAAGCAGCCGCGCTCTCGGTCGGAATAACCGCTAAACCGATCGTTCGAGCCAACGCTGATGTACACATCGACACGCGAGACTTGAGCGCCCTGTTGCCGTTGCTCGGGCTTCGGGGCTAGCGAGCTGAGGGTCAGTGGCCCATCCCGAGACCGCCGTCAACGGGGATTACGGCACCGGAAATGTAGGCGGCATCGTCACTCGCCAGCCACACTATTGCCTTCGCGACTTCCGCGGGCTGCGCAAACCGACTGGCGGGGATTTGCTTGAGGTATGCATTCTGTTGCTCGGCGGGGAGGGCAGCGGTCATGTCGGTCTCTATGAAGCCGGGGGCGACGACGTTTGCCGTGATACCGCGACTCCCCAGCTCGCGGGTGAGCGAACGGGCTAGTCCAATGAGACCACTCTTCGAAGCGGAGTAGTTGACCTGCCCGGCAGATCCAAGGAGGCCAACAACGCTCGAGACCAAAATTATGCGGCCGAAGCGCGCCTTCATCATGCCTTTCGACGCCCTCTTGACAACACGGAAAGCGCCGGAAAGATTGGTATCGACCACTTGCGTGAAATCATCGTCGCTCATTCGCATAAGCAACATGTCTCGGGTAATTCCTGCGTTTGCCACAACAACTTCAATGGGCCCAAGCTTGGACTCGACCTCCGTAAAAGCGGCATCGACGCTGACTGGTTCGGTGACGTCCGCGATAACTGTGAGGGTGCCTTCTGGACCGGAACCCGAGCGCGCAGTGACGGCGACCTTATACCCCTGCGCCACAAACTCTTCCGCGATGGCCCGGCCAATACCGCGGTTGCCTCCGGTGACTAAAACGATCCGTGATTCGGGTGCTGTGCGACTCATAGTTCCCAGCATATAGTCGTAAACAGCGGCGTAGTCTTTAGTGAAACGATCCCTAGGCGACCTGAGAAAGCCCATGAATAGTCCTGAGTCCATCACGTCTCTCCCCGAACGGCCTCAAGATGAGCGCCGCCGGCGTGAAGTCAACTACCTGATCGCGATGAGCATCCGTGTTATCTGTGTAATCCTCTGTCTCTTCGTCACAGGGTGGTGGCTCGTGTTGCCTATCTTGGGCGCAATTGTATTGCCCTGGGTTGCGGTCGTTCTCGCGAGCGTTACGACGCAACGACCGGGCATGCTGAACGCACCGGAACAACTAGCTGTGGGCTCGATTAGCTCCCCCACTGTGCCTAGGCGCCCTGATAGGCCCAATTGGTGATTGGCGAGAGCGGTCCGGCGGCATCACGGTGCTCGCGAGCAGGCTGTTTAGCGGATGCTCGATGGAACGTCAATTGGCGCAATCCCCGCATTCATGGCCCGGATCGGGTCAAAATTTGGGTGGCGTGTGACGATCACGTTGACTATCTCAGTGAATACCTCAGAACCCGGGCATTTCCCGTGATCGTTAGTGATTGGGAAATTCCGGCCACGATCGTCCCGGACGGAAACACGCAATGAAAAAGTGGCGTTTTGCTTTCTCGCGGCGGTGGTTTGGCTATTTGGCGCTCGTTCTCGCTTTCGCGATCGGCTGCGTATTTCTCTCTCAGTGGCAGTTCGACCGCAGAGAGGAGGCTGCTACCGAGGTCGCGCGTATCAGCGAGAATTGGCAGGCCGAGCCTCAGCAGCTCGAAAGTGTTATGCCGGATCTCGAGAACTTTGATGACGATAACAAGTGGATGCCGGTCACCATCAGTGGGGAGTACCTGGCCTCCAAACAACTCCTTGTTCGCGGCCGCCCCTACTCAGGGCAACCCGGATTCGAAGTACTGGTACCGTTTCAGCTCAACAGCGGCCGTGTAATCGTGGTGGATCGCGGCTGGGTCCCAGCGGGAAACAGCCAAGATGCTCCGGATGCGGTGCCCGCTCCCCCAACAGGTCAAATCGACGCCGTGGTGCGCCTCAAACCGAGCGAGCCGACCGTTCAGGGGCGCTCCGCCCCGGATGGTCAAGTGGCGACCATACATCTACCCACCGTTGAACAGATGCTCGATAGGCCAACCTACGTTGGCGGATTTGGCCTGTTGGCGTCGGAATCGCCCGGCGTGGCTGACATGCCAATCGCCTATCCGAAACCTCTGCTCGATGAGGGTGCACACCTGTCGTACGCGTTCCAGTGGGTCGCGTTTGGGGTGCTCGCATTTATTGGGCTCGGATGGGCAATCCGGCAGGAATACCGACTGATCAATGAAGCCGATCCCGTCGAGCGGAAGCGTGCCGAAAAACGCAAGCGCAAAACCGAAGAACGCGGTCCTACCGATGCGCAAATCGAAGACGCCATTATCGACGCGTAGCTGTTCCTAGCTATGACAGCGAAATGAGTTCTGCGTAATCCTTGTTCCAATGGTCTTCAATGCCGTCAGGGAGAATCAGAACTCGTTCAGGATTGAGAGCCTCTACGGCGCCCTCATCGTGGCTTACCAGTACAACGGCTCCCTTGTAGTTTGCCAGTGCACCTAAGATCTCTTCCCGGCTTGCGGGGTCCAAGTTGTTTGTCGGCTCATCGAGCAGAAGCACGTTCGCGCCACTCACTACGATCATTGCCAAAGCGAGTCGAGTCTTCTCCCCACCGGACAGAACACCCGCAGGCTTTGCTGAGTCGTCACCGGTGAAGAGGAACGAACCAAGCACTCGACGCGCCTCCATCTCAGTAATGTGCGGCGACGAAGAGACCATGTTTTCAAGCACAGAACGCTTGACATCAATGGTTTCGTGTTCTTGGGCGTAGTATCCAACGCGGAGTCCGTGGCCAGGTTCGATGCGCCCAGTATCCGGCTCATCGACGCCAGCAAGCATGCGTAAAAGGGTGGTCTTTCCGGCACCGTTGAATCCCAGAATCACCACTTTGGAACCACGATCGATTGCAAGGTCTACCGAGGTGAATATCTCCAACGAACCGTAGCTCTTGCTGAGATTGTGGCCCATGAGAGGCGTTCGCCCACACGGGGCGGGTTCGGGAAAGCGCAGAGCCGCCACCCGGTCGGTCGTTCGCACATCGTCAAGACCGGCAAGCAGCTTTTCTGCGCGTGCCACCATCTGGTGAGCTGACGCGGCTTTCGACGCCTTCGCGCCAAATCTCGCGGCCTGTGCCTGCAGCGTGCTGGCCTTCTTCTCTGCGTTTGCACGCTCCTTTTTGCGGCGCTCTTCATCAGACTGGCGCTGGCGCAGGTAGTGCTTCCAGCCCATGTTGTACTGATCAATCTGCTGACGGTTGCCGTCCAGATAGAAGACCTTATTCACGGTATCTTCAACAAGTTCGACATCGTGACTGATGACGATAAGGCCACCGGAGAAGTTCTTCAAGAATTCTCGTAGCCACACCACCGAATCGGCATCGAGGTGGTTTGTCGGCTCGTCGAGGAGCATCGTGTCAGCGCCTGAGAACAGGATTCGCGCAAGTTCGATGCGGCGACGTTGACCACCGGATAGCGTCGACAGTGGTTGGTCGAGGATGCGGTCTGGCAGACTCAGATTGCTAGCAATCGATGCCGCTTCGGCTTCGGCTGCGTACCCGCCCAGTGAAAGAAAACGGTCGTCCAACTTGCTGTAGCGATCCATCGCGGCGGTGCTGACGGCAGGATCGCTGCTTCCCATCTCGTCTTGAGCTTGGCGCATCTTCAGAACGATGCTCCCCAAGCCGCGAGCATCGAGAATGCGGGTGCGAGCGAGGTCCTCCGGGTTTCCTGAGCGGGGGTCTTGCGGCAGGTAGCCGATTTCGCCGGTGCGCTCGATAGCCCCGCCTGTTGCTTCAAGCTCACCAGCAAGCGTTTTGGTGAGGGTAGTCTTTCCCGCGCCGTTGCGCCCGACCAAGCCGATTTTATCGCCGCGATCTACACGGAAGTTGACATCCTGCATCAGCATGCGTTCGCCAACGCGCAACTCGAGATCATGCACAGCAAGCACGTCAAAACATCCAAATCTTGGGGTAGGGGTTTACGGGCAACATCACCAACCAGCTAGTCTACTTCCTAGCGTTGGCTGCTCGGCCCCAATGCGGTGACACGTTCAGGCATCCCGCACAGCGACGACGCTAAAGGGCGCGAGATATCCTAAATGGAGAAGCCGAGCGCACGCATCATGTCGCGACCGTCATCGGTAATTTTTTCTGGCCCCCACGGTGGCATCCACACCCAGTTGATACGGAATGCTTCTACAACATTGTCGAGACACTGAGCGATCTGCTCTTCGATCACGTCGGTCAGCGGGCATCCCGCTGATGTGAGAGTCATGCTGATGATGAGCGCATTGTTCTCGGGATCCCAGCTCAGGTCGTAGATAAGACCGAGATCCACAATGTTGACGCCGAGCTCGGGGTCGATGACATCTTTTAGCGCCTCTTCAACTTCATCGAAGAGGGCGGGGGCCAGAACTGTAGACATACGCTTAGGCTACGCTCGTGTCGGTCAAAAATCGATCGTAGCCTTCGTTTTCTAGGCGATCTGCGAGTTCAGGACCACCCTGTTCAGCGATACGACCGTCGACGAAAACGTGAACGAAATCGGGCTTGATGTAGCGCAAAATACGGGTGTAGTGGGTGATCAAAAGCAGCCCGAGACCGGTCGACTCGTGCGCACGGTTTACGCCCTCAGAGACGATTTTGAGAGCATCAACGTCGAGCCCTGAGTCGGTCTCGTCCAAAATTGCGAAGCGCGGCTTCAGAAGCTCAAGCTGCAGGATTTCGTTGCGCTTCTTCTCGCCACCAGAGAAACCCTCATTCACGTTCCGGTCGGAGAAAGATTTTTCCATCCGCAGTGCCTTCATCGACGCGTTTACCTCTTTGATCCACGGGCGAAGTGCGGGTGCCTCGCCACTCAGCGCGGTCTTGGCGGTGCGGAGGAAGTCTGCAACCTTGACCCCGGGAATCTCCACGGGATACTGCATTGCCAAAAAGAGCCCAGCGCGTGCACGCTCGTCAATGCTCATATCGAGCACCTCTTCGCCGTCGAGCGTCACAGACCCACTCTCGACGTGGTACTTCGGGTGACCGGCAATTGTGTAAGCGAGAGTGGACTTACCCGAACCATTGGGGCCCATGATGGCGTGGATCTCACCCTGGTCGATCGTAAGGTCAACTCCGTTGAGGATGCTCTTGGTTCCTTGCTCGGTTTCAACGCTAACGTGCAAGTCTTTGACTGCGAGTACTGACATGTGTTTCTTTCCTTAATGGTCTCGGGAGGAGGGCGTTTAGCCCTCGATAGCGACGGTGAGTTCGGGATCGATGTGAACCCCACCATCGTCGTCGATCTTCACTACAAAGACCGGTACAGGTTCGTAGGCTGGCAGGCTCAATGGTTTTCCCGTGTCGAGGGAGAATCGCGAACCGTGTGCCCAGCATTCGATTGCTCCGTCTTCGACGAAACCCTCTGAGAGGGAAATATCTCCATGGGTGCAGGTGTCGCCGATCGCGTGCACCGCCCCGGCAGAGTCCTTAACAATCGCAATTGCGGTGCCATCGAGTTCGACCCGGTGCGCCTTGTTCGGCTCCAGTTCCTCGATTGCGCAAACTCGCTGGGCGGTCACGAGAGGGTCCCTTCGAGCTCGGATTCAATAGCGGCGTGGAGACGTGCTTCGAGCTTTTCATCCCCGACCTTGTGAACGATCTCCGCGAGGAATCCGATCACGACGAGACGACGTGCCTCCGATTCTGAGATGCCGCGTGCCTGCAGGTAGAAGAGCTGTTCATCGTCGAAACGTCCGGTAGCACTTGCGTGCCCGGCTCCTTGGATATCACCGGTTTCGATCTCCAAGTTTGGAATCGAATCTGCTCGGGTACCTTCGGTGAGCACCAGGTTGCGGTTCTGCTCATAGCTGTCGGTTCCGGTGCCGCCGCTGCCAATGAGAACGTCGCCGACCCACACCGTGCGCGCTCCGTCACCCTGAAGTGCGCCCTTATAGTTGACTCGACCGCGCGTGTGCGCTGCTTTGTGGTGAAGGTACACGCGCTGCTCGAGATGCTGGCCCTTGTCTGCAAAGTACAGACCGTTCAGCTCGCCGTCTGACCCTTCTCCTGAGAGATGCACAGACGGGTTCACACGCACCACTTTGCCACCGAGTGACACGATCGTGTGCTTCAGGTTGGCGTCGCGCCCGACCTGAACGAAATGGCTTGCCAAGTGAACGGCCTCGTCGTCCCAGTCCTGAACGCTGACAACGTTGAGGCTCGCGCCCTCCTCCACGACGATCTCAACGTTCTCGCTGAGAAGAGCGGCACCCGCCGAATCAATGATGATAGTGCTGTTGCTGTGCGGTTGCGCCGTAATTACGGTGTGCGCGCCGCGGGCGCCACTCCCCAAATCAGTGCGATTCAAGCGCAGAGTTACGTGCTCCTCGCCGGACACCGTGATCGCTAGCGCATGCTCAAAACTCGACCACGCATTTGCGGATGCGCGGTCTTCTGGCGCGCCCGCCGACGCAATTTTCTTGTCGTCACGCGGTACCCACTCAATCAGGATGCCGTCGGGGACCTCAGCTTCGAAAGGATATTGCGTGCCGTCAAGCGCATCGTCGAGCAAAACCGTAATGAGCTTTATTGGTGTGAGTTTCCAGTCGGCCTCGATGCCAGTGATCGGAGCAAAATCAGCGTGGTCAAAAGACTTGGGGCGAGCTGAGCGCGTTTGAACGGGAACGAAGTTCTTGTCTTCGGCATCCCATCCACCATCGCCGTGAGCTTTGAGTCCATGTTGTTCTGGTGTGACAAGGGTCATTTAGCCGACGGATCCTTCCATGCTCAGTTCGATGAGCTTATTGAGTTCGAAGGCATACTCCATAGGCAGTTCACGCGCGATGGGCTCAATGAATCCTCGAACAATCATTGCCATCGCTTCGTCTTCTTCCATTCCGCGTGATTGCAGGTAGAAGAGCTGCTCTGCACTGACCTTGGAGACGGTAGCTTCGTGACCGAGTTGAACGTCATCCACCCGAATGTCGATGGACGGGTAAGTGTCAGACCGCGAAATTGTGTCAACCAAGAGAGCGTCACATCGGACAGTGTTCGCAGAGTGGTGAGCCTTCTCATCAACCCGCACTTCCCCGCGATAACCGGCACGGCCACCACCACGCGCAACTGACTTGGAGACGATCGACGACGTCGTGTATGGCGCCATATGGATCATTTTTGCGCCGGCATCTTGGTGCTGACCAGGTCCCGCAAAGGCCACAGAGAGTGTCTCACCCTTGGCGTGCTCGCCGACGAGGTAGATAGACGGATACTTCATCGTGACCTTGGAACCGATGTTTCCGTCGATCCACTCCATGGTCGCGCCCTCGTGCGCGATTGCGCGCTTCGTTACCAAGTTATAAACGTTATTCGACCAGTTTTGAATCGTCGTGTAGCGAACTCGCGCGTTCTTCTTCACGATGATCTCGACGACGGCGGAGTGAAGCGAGTCGGACTTGTAAATGGGTGCCGTGCACCCCTCGATGTAGTGCACGTACGAGCCCTCATCAGCAATGATCAGGGTGCGCTCAAATTGCCCCATGTTCTCAGTGTTGATGCGAAAGTACGCCTGCAGAGGAATTTCGACGTGAACGCCCTTAGGAACGTAAACAAAGGATCCACCCGACCAGACGGCGGTGTTCAACGCGGCGAACTTGTTGTCGCCAGCGGGAATCACCGAGCCGAAGTATTCGTCGAAGAACTCTGGGTGCTCACGAAGTGCCGTATCGGTGTCCATGAAGATGACGCCCTGAGCCTCAAGCTCGGCGTTGATGGAGTGAAAGACAACCTCAGATTCGTACTGAGCGGCCACACCAGACACGAGACGATTGCGCTCCGCCTCCGGAATCCCCAACTTCTCGTAGGTATCGCGAATGTCGGCCGGAAGGTCTTCCCACGTCTGAGCCTGCTTCTCAGTGGAACGGACGAAGTACTTAATGTTGTCGAAGTCGATGCCCGAGAGATCTGCGCCCCACTTCGGCATCGGCTTGCGGCCGAATAACTCCAACCCTTTGAGACGCTTCTTCAGCATTGACTCGGGTTCATTTTTCAAAGTTGAGATGTCACGGACAACCTCTTCGTTGATTCCTCGTCGTGCGGAGGCTCCCGCAACGTCGGAGTCAGCCCAGCCAAACTCATACTGGCCCAAGCCATTGAGTTCTGGGCGATCAATCAGCACATCAGACATCGGTACCTCGTTTCTTGCCCCTATCAACCAAGGTGGCTGCTTGGGAATTCCGCCGCACAGAACATTGCCGGGATTGTTTCGTGAGGTTCACATGCGCGGTGGCGAAAAAACTGCGCCGGCGAACTTAGACTGAAACAGGACAAGCAAGGTTTTATCTCGCTGTCATCATTGACTTCCCGGCATGGGCTGTGTTCCTGAACACAGATCATTCTACAGACTGAAGCCCGAAATAACAGGAGGTGCGGCTGTGAACGCCGTTATCGCACGATTGCCCTACTACGTAAGCACACGGGTGCGTTTTTTTGCCGTGACATCTTTAGTGCTTCAGATTGTGATCGTCGCCACCGGCGGTGCGGTACGGCTCACCGGATCAGGCCTCGGATGCCCGACGTGGCCCCTCTGCACCGATGCTTCCCTCATCGCGACCCCGGAGATGGGACTGCACGGCGTCATCGAATTCGGCAACCGTTTGTTGTCGATCATCGTCGGTTTTGTTGCGATTCTGATGGTTGTGATGCTGATCCGCCTCCGCCGTGAACGTCGCGATCTGATGACACTCGCACTCGTGGTGTTGGGCGGAACGGTACTGCAAGGACTCATCGGAGGGCTCTCGGTGCGAGTGCAACTCGACCCGAATATTGTCGGCGTTCACTTTGCGATCTCTGCGATCCTCGTCGCGGTCAGTGCTGCACTCGTCTACAAGGTGTGGACTGGCTCCAGCAGCGACCGGCTAGAAGTCTCGCAGCCAATCGTTATTCTGACCCACGTGACAAGCTTCCTCGTCGCTGTGACAGTCGTTGCCGGAATTCTCACCACCGGAGCCGGCCCGCATTCCGGCGACGATGGCTCAGCGCGAAATGGTCTCGATGCCAGCATCCTGCAGCACGTTCATAGCTGGCCAGGTTACGCACTTGTCGCAGCGACTCTTGTTCTGGTCATTTCGCTTGCCCTGAAGGGACACCGCAGAATCATGAATTTTGCGATTCTGCTGCTCACCCTTGAGGTCGTTCAAGCAGTCGTTGGGATCATTCAGTCACGCACGGGGCTGCCGATCTTGCTCGTCGGCATCCACATGGTTCTTGCGTGCGCCATCGCTGCAGCGATGGTGGTTGTCGTGCTCTCCCTCCGCTCGCCCGCCCCGCAAACAAACGACGTCGTTGCGGACGAACGCGAACTAGCACATCGGTAAATCGTCGAGCGGGCCTAGAACGGAAGCAGTGGGTCTAAGCCGACTGCGAGAAAAACAAGCGTCAAGTAACTGATTGAGCTGTGGAACACGCGCATTGCCTTGACTTCCCCGTGACGGATCGCGGTCGAGTAAAGCCGGTGGGACTCAATGATGAACCATGCGCCACTGCCGGCAGCAACGACGGTATAGACAATCCCCATACCGGCAACGGGCACGAGCAGCAGTGAGCATGCGACTGTGGCCCAGGCGTACAGGATGACCTGCAGGCCGACGGCTGCTCGGCCGCGAACAACAGCGAGCATCGGCACGCCAACAGATTGGTAATCCGCCCGATACTTCATTGACAGCGGCCAGTAGTGCGGGGGCGTCCAAAGAAACACAACCGCAAAGAGTACAAAGGCCGCCCATGAGAGATCCCCGGTTACTGCGGCCCAACCGATGAGAACGGGCATGCAGCCAGCGATTCCCCCCCAAATGATGTTCTGTGGGGTGCGGCGCTTGAGAAGAAGCGTGTACACCACCACGTAAAAGAGGATCGCAAAAAGCGACAGTCCCGCAGCTAGCCAGTTAGTCAACAGTCCCAGCCACAGCACGGAGCCGACGCCAGAGAGCCACGCAAAGAGCAGTGCTTCACGGTCAGTCAGCTCTCCAGTAACGAGCGGGCGATGCTTCGTGCGCGCCATCACGCGATCGATATCACGATCGATGTAGCAGTTGAACGCATTTGCTGAGGAAGCGCTCAGGATCCCCCCAACAAGAGTGGCCAAAACAAGCCAAAGATTCGGGATTCCGTTGGCGGCGAGCACCATGACCGGAACGGTCGTGACCAGCAACAGCTCGATCACTCTCGGCTTGGTGAGTGCCACATAAGCGCGAAGTTTTCGGAGGATGCGGATGCGATCGTTCTGCGTTCGGGTTTCTAGAGTGACATCCATACCTACGATTCTAAGCTGTTGGGAAAATTGCGTCGAACGCGAACGTGATCGTCACGGCGACGACGTTCATCGTCATGGTTCCCTATACTTGGAGTGCCCGCCTCTCGGTGGTTTCAGACCGCTGTTGCATCCGCGCAGCGACGAAAATCCACTGACCGAGCCAATGATGTCGCGTGGCGGGCTGTTCATGTGCCCCGATCGTTCGCGGGTGGGGCACCTCGCTTGCAGAAGGGTCATCAGTCTCGTGGCAGCTTTTCACTGGGATCACATCGACAATAAAGCGGTCGATACCGCTCGAATTCTGGCCGCTGATGCTGTCGAGAAGGTGGGTAACGGACATCCCGGTACCGCGATGAGTCTGGCGCCAGCCGCGTATCTGCTGTTTCAGAAAGTCATGCGTCGCGATCCAAGCGACGACCAGTGGTTAGGGCGGGACCGCTTTATCCTCTCCGTCGGACATAGTTCGCTTACTCAGTACGTTCAGCTCTACCTTGGCGGCTACGGGCTCGAACTCGACGATCTAAAAGCGCTCCGCACGTGGGGTTCGCGGACACCCGGGCATCCTGAATTCGGTCACACCGCTGGGGTCGAAATCACCACGGGGCCACTCGGCCAGGGAATCGCCTCGTCGGTCGGGTTCGCCTATGCCGCTCGCTTCGAACGCGGTCTCTTCGACCCCGAGGCGGAAGCGGGCCAGAGCCCCTTCGATCACTTCATCTATGTCATCGCGGGTGATGGCGACCTTCAGGAGGGCGTTTCGTCGGAGGCTTCATCGTTGGCAGGTCACCAAAAACTTGGCAATCTAATCGCGATCTACGACAGCAACCAGATTTCTATTGAAGACGACACCAACATCGCCTTCACTGAGGACGTTCACCAACGCTACGAGGCCTATAACTGGCACGTTCAGGTAGTCGACTGGAAAAAGACCGGCGAGTACGTTGAAGACGTAGAAGCGCTCAGCACGGCAATCCAGAAAGCTCAGGGAGTTACCGACCAGCCGTCGCTCATTATTCTTCGCACCATCATCGGGTGGCCGGCACCGAACAAGCAGAACACCGGCAAAATTCACGGCTCCGCCCTCGGTGCAGAGGAACTTGCGGCAACCAAGCGCGAACTTGGCTTTGATCCAGAACAAAGTTTCGTCGTTGACCCCGAGGTAATCGACCACACTCGTCAGGCTGTCACCCGCGGCAAGCAGCAGCGAGAGGTATGGACCGAGAGTTTCGACAGGTGGGCTGAAGTAAACCCCGAGCGAAAGCAACTTCTCGATCGGGTGCTCTCGGGTGAACTCCCAGACGGCATCGAAGCAGCGCTGCCTGAGTTCGAGGCGGGCAAGGATGTATCTACCCGTGCAGCCAGCGGCAAGGTCCTGGGAGCGTTGGGCGGGCTGATCCCAGAACTATGGGGTGGTTCGGCTGACCTAGCGGAATCGAACTTGACGACAATCGCCGGCGGTGCGTCATTCATACCGAGCGAGCACTCCACGGGAGAATGGACCGGCAATGAGTACGGTCGGGTGTTGCACTTCGGCATCCGCGAGCATGCCATGGGCGCCATCATCAACGGAATTGTTTTGCACGGAAACACTCGGGCATTTGGCGGTACGTTCCTGATTTTCAGCGATTACATGCGTCCCGCTGTTCGTTTGGCGGCACTCATGGCTGTTCCGTCGATATTCGTCTGGACTCATGACTCCGTCGCCCTCGGTGAGGACGGCCCGACTCATCAGCCGATTGAACAGCTTGCGAGCCTGCGGATGATCCCGGGTCTCGATGTCGTGCGTCCCGCAGATGCCAACGAGACAGCCTGGGCTTGGAAGACAATCCTTGAACGCCGCAACGGCCCCGCCGGTATCGCTCTCACCCGCCAGAACGTGCCGGTGTTCGAACGCGGTGATTCTGTGGCTCACGGCGAAACGTTCGCAGCCGCATCCAATGTGGCACGGGGAGCGTACGTGCTCGCCGAGGCTGCCAACGGCTCCCCCGACGTGATTCTGATCGCGACCGGTTCAGAAGTGCAACTGGCCGTGGAAGCCCGCAAGATTCTCGCCGCTGAAGGAATTAGCGCGCGCGTTGTTTCGGCTCCCAGCCTTGAGTGGTTCCACGAGCAATCTGCAGAATATCGCGAGTCGGTACTGCCCTCTGCCGTGCGCGCTCGTGTATCGGTTGAAGCAGGCCTGGCCGTCGGCTGGCGCGAGTACGTTGGAGACTCGGGTCGCAGTGTCTCGATAGAGCACTTCGGCGCGTCCGCGGATTACAAGACTCTGTTCCGTGAGTTTGGCATCACCACCGAGGCCGTAGTGGCCGCCGCACGCGATTCTCTGGATGCCGTCTAGGCCATCCGACAAAGGAAAGAAAAATGACTAACGAATCCCCAACCGCTGCGCTCTCCAATCTCGGAGTGAGCATCTGGCTCGACGACCTCTCGCGCGAGCGGATCAACTCGGGCGGCCTCGAGGCCCTCATTGACTCTCGCAATATTGTTGGGATCACCACGAACCCCACGATTTTTGCAACTGCTTTGGCCAAGGGTGAAGCGTATGACGAGCAGGTAGCCGTACTCGCTTCTGAGGGCAAGACCGTAACAGAAGCGGTATTCGAGATCACTACTGACGATGTCGCGGCAGCGAGCGATATCTTCCGGCCGGTTTACGATGCGACCGGCGGCCGAGACGGTCGCGTGTCTATTGAGGTCGAGCCCGGCTTGGCGCACGATTCAGCGGGAACGATCGTACAGGCGAAGCAGCTCTGGGCGAAGGTCAACCGCGAGAATGCGATGATCAAGATCCCCGCGACCGTCGAAGGACTTGAGGCGATCACCGAGACGATAGCCGCTGGCATCAGCGTCAATGTCACGCTCATTTTCAGCCTCGCTCGCCACCGTGAAGTGATCGATGCCTACCTGAGCGGTCTCGAGAAAGCGAAGATTGCGGGTCACGACCTGTCTAAAATTCACTCGGTCGCATCATTCTTCGTGTCCCGTGTGGACACCGAAATTGACAAACGGCTCGATGCTCTCGGCACCGACGACGCTAAGGCGCTCAAGAGCAAAGCTGGCGTTGCAAACGCGCGCCTCGCCTACCAAGTTTACGAGTCTGCATTTGCCACCGACCGCGCTCAAACTCTGATCGCTGCGGGCGCCAATAAGCAGCGTCCGCTGTGGGCTTCGACCGGAGTCAAGGATCCCAGCTTGCCTGACACCCTGTACGTCACGGAGCTTGCTGTTGATGAGACCGTCAACACGATGCCCGAGAAAACTCTGGAGGCGACGTTCGATCACGGCGTGATCACCCACGAGCAGGTCACTGCTAACTACGCCGCTGCAAACTTCACGCTCGATGCACTGACCGCGCTGGGCATTCCCTACGACGAGGTCACCGTGCTCCTTGAAAAGGAAGGCGTGGAGAAGTTCATCGTGTCATGGAATGAACTACTCGACACCGTTTCGGCAGCGCTCGAGGCAGCAAAATGAGTGTTAAGGTCGCCGTCTCCGGTGCCGCAGCCCATGCTGTCGACCGGGTTGTTCCGCAGCTCGTCAGCGATTTAGTTGCTAGTCGCATCACCGGTGGCGATCCGACACTCTGGGGCCCAGAAGCTGAAGAGGAGTCGGCAAAGCGACTCGGGTGGGTCGAAGCAGTTTCGGTCGGCCGTCCCCTCGTCGATGACATCTACGCACTCCGAGACAAGCTGCGCGCTGACGGCATAGACCATTTTGTGCTCGGCGGAATGGGCGGATCTTCGCTCGCCCCTGAGGTGATTACACGGACCTATGGCGTCGAACTTACCGTGTTGGACTCTACTGATCCGGCCCAGGTGCTGAGTGCACTCGGTGATCGGCTCGCGACCACTGCCGTCGTAATCTCTTCCAAGTCAGGCTCCACGCTGGAGACAGATTCTCAGAAGCGAATCTACGAGAAATATTTCACTGATGCTGGGATTGATCCCCGCGAACGAATCGTCGTCGTAACCGATCCCGGGTCCCCCTTGGATTCTGCCGCGCGGGCGGCCGGGTATCGCGTCTTCACTGCAGACCCCAATGTCGGCGGACGATATTCCGCACTAACCGCATTCGGCCTGGTACCGTCTGGGCTCGCCGGGGTAGACCTCGACGGGCTGCTCGATGAGGCGGAAGCTGTCATGGTTGAGCTTGCCGTAGACGATCATCACAATCCGGGGCTGATCTTGGGTGCTGCAATCGCTGGCACCGACCCCCTGAAAGACAAACTCGGCATCGTTGCCGACGGAACGCACATTGTGGGCTTTGGTGATTGGGCAGAACAGCTCATCGCGGAGTCCACCGGCAAGCTGGGTAAAGGAATTCTCCCGGTTGTTTTGCGGCCAGACTCCCCCGAGATCGCTGAGAATCTTGACGACCTTCAAGTGGTTCGACTCGTTGGCGATTGGGACGACACAAAGAGTGTCATTGACGGAGAAATCGAGATTGCGGGCTCGCTCGGCGCACAGCTGCTGCTCTGGGAGTACGCCACGGTTGTCGCTGGTCGCATCCTCGGAATTAACCCGTTTGACCAGCCCGATGTTGAAGCGGCGAAGGTCGCCGCCCGTGACCTGATCGATAATCCCACTGCGCTGCAGGCTCCAACGTTTACCGTCGGAGACATCGATGTGCGCGGTTCCGATGAAGTTGTGGCTGACAGCAGCGATCTTGCCGGGGTGATTTCCTCACTTCTTTCCTATTTGGATGACGACGGTTACGTAGCGATCCAGGCTTACGCTGATCGCGTTGCGTACCCTGAATTGGCAGAGCTTCGTGAGCGCATCGCCGCACGGGCGAAACGCCCCGTCACCTTCGGGTGGGGGCCTCGGTTCTTGCACTCCACCGGACAGTTCCACAAGGGCGGGCCCGCCGTTGGTGTGTTCTTACAGATCATTGCGGCTGACGAGATCGACCTGCAAATTCCCGATCGTCCCTTCACTTTTGGGCAATTCATCCGCGCTCAAGCCGCAGGGGATGCGAGCGTACTCGCCGAGCACGGTCGTCCTGTCTTGAGCTTGACTGTCCCAAACCCGAAGGTTTCGTTGCCGTTGCTGCTCGATGCGATGGGATAATGATCAGACGTTCGTGCTGGATTTAGAGGAGAAGTATGCCCCCCGTTGAAATCAGCGCCGACGTCAACCCGCTCCGCCTGAGTTCGGACCGTAGGCTAAACCGTATTGCTGGCCCCAGCGGGCTTGTGATTTTTGGTGTGACCGGTGACTTGTCCCGCAAAAAGTTGATGCCAGCCGTTTACGACCTCGCCAATCGCGGGCTGCTTCCGCCAGGCTTTGGACTCGTGGGCTTCGCGCGACGAGACTGGCAAGATCAAGATTTCGAAAAGGTCGTTCATGACGCGGTAAAGCAGTATGCGCGAACTCCCTTCGATGAAGACGTCTGGAAACAACTCACTCAAGGAATCCGTTTTGTCCAGGGTGAATTCGACGACGCTGCCGCATTCGAACGCTTGAAGTCAACGCTGGATGAGCTCGATCGTGATCGTGGCACTATGGGCAACCACGCCTTTTACCTCTCGATTCCGCCCAAGTCCTTCCCGCAGGTCACCGAGCAACTGCGCAACTCTGGCTTAGCGAAACAGACTAATGGCCAGTGGCGTCGAGTAGTCATCGAGAAGCCGTTCGGCAGCGACTTGACGACGGCCCGCGAGCTCAACGACGTGGTCGAGTCAGTGTTTCCCCCAGACAGCGTCTTTAGAATCGACCACTACCTCGGCAAAGAAACAGTGCAGAATATTCTGGCCTTGCGGTTCGCCAATCAACTCTACGAACCACTGTGGAATTCCCACCACGTCGATCATGTTCAGATCACAATGGCGGAAGACATTGGAGTTGGTGGCCGGGCTGGTTACTACGATGGAATCGGTGCAGCCCGTGACGTCATCCAAAACCACCTCTTGCAGCTTCTTGCACTGACCGCGATGGAAGAGCCGGTGTCTTTTGATGCTGCGGATCTCCGCGCCGAGAAGGAAAAAGTGCTCTCGGCCGTTCGCCTGCCACACGATCTCTCCAAGCACACCGCCCGTGGCCAGTACACCGGCGGTTGGCAGGGCGGCGAAAAAGTAGAAGGCTTCCTTGACGAAGAGGGCATGAACCCTAAATCAACCACGGAAACCTATGCTGCAATTCGTTTGGACATCGGCACGCGACGCTGGGCGGGCGTACCGTTCTACCTGCGCGCCGGTAAACGACTCGGGCGCCGGGTCACCGAAATCGCCGTCGTGTTCAAACGTGCGCCGCAGTATCTGTTCGAAGAAAGCCGCACGTCAGCTTTGGGCCAGAACGCGCTCGTCATTCGCGTGCAACCTGACGAGGGAGTAACAATTCGTTTCGGCTCCAAGGTTCCCGGCGCTGAGATGCACGTGCGCGATGTCACCATGGATTTCGGCTACGGACATGCGTTCACCGAAGCGAGCCCGGAAGCCTATGAGCGACTGCTCCTCGATGTACTACTCGGTGACCCTCCGCTGTTTCCCCGTCACGAAGAGGTGGAGCTGAGTTGGAAGATTCTTGACCCCATCGAGGAATTCTGGGAAACGCAGGGTGCACCGGAGCAGTATCGCCCGGGCACGTGGGGCCCGAAGTCTGCAGATGACCTGATGGAGCGCGACGGACGAGTCTGGAGACGACCATGATCGTTGATCTGCCAAACACTACATCGGCGAAGATATCGAAGGCACTCGTCCGCATCCGCGAAGACGGCGGTGCTGTTGCATTGGGCCGCGTGCTGACCTTGGTGATCGCCACAGAACTGGGAAACGAAGAAGAGGCGATCGCTGCCGCCAATGATGCCTCACGTGAACATCCGATGCGCGTGCTGGTTGTCTCGACCAGTACCTCCGAATTAGAGCGCACACGCGAATCGCGAGTCGACGCTCAGATTCGTGTCGGTGGCGATGCGGGCGCGAGCGAGGTGGTCGTGGTCACCGCATACGGGGACGCTGCCCTCGATCAAGAAAGTCTGATCACCGGTCTGCTGTTGCCGGATGCACCAGTCGTCGCTTGGTGGCCCGGTGAGGCTCCAGCAAACGCCTCCGAGTCCCCCTTGGGACGGATCGCTCAGCGTCGCATCACCGACGCAGCGGCCAGTGTTCGACCGCTCAATGCGATGCACAGAATGTGTGAAACATACGTTCCTGGCGATACCGACTTCGCGTGGACTCGACTTACCCTCTGGCGCGCTCAACTTGCCGCCGTTCTCGACCAGCCACCCTTCGAACCAATCAGCGCAGTATCAGTGAGTGGTGCTGCCGACTCACCATCTACGCTGCTATTAGCCGCCTGGTTGCAGATGCAGCTTCACGTGGAAGTCTCACTGCTCGTCGCCGAAGGTTCACCCGTACCGACCGGAATTCACTCGGTCATTTTGGAACGGAATTCGGGCACCATCACCTTGGAACGGAATCTTGCGAGCATCGCAACACTGACGCAACCGAATCAACCAGTCCACGACATCTCGATGCCGCGGCGGAGCTTGCGCGACTGCCTCGCAGAAGAACTACGACGTCTGGACCCCGACAGCCTCTTCGGCGACGTTGTTCGCCGCGGGGTGAGTGGGATGGCGGACACAAACCCGGGCGCCCTAACGAAAGCGACCAACTAGTGAGCAACGAACGCCGAGCAATTGTCCATTCGTCCAAACCAGAACTCGCTCATGCGGTGGCTGAACGGTTTCTCAACAAAGTGCCTCAGATTATCGCGGAATTTGATGAGGCAACAATTGTGCTGACCGGTGGCACCATGGGGCAGGCTGTACTCGACGCAATCAATAGTTCCCCGAAACGTGATGCGGTAGATTGGTCTCGGGTGAATTTCTGGTGGGGTGACGAACGTTGGTTACCGGCGAGAGATGGCGAGCGCAATGATGTGCAAGCCCGTGCAGCACTGCTCGACCACGTGGCCGTCGACCCCGAACGTGTGCATTCCTTTGCGGCTTCAGACTCAGGACTGGGCTTGGATGATGCAGCTGCAGCATATTCGCACGAACTCGCACAACATTCCACACGCTTCGGCACCTATCCGCACTTTGACATTGTTTTTTTGGGCGTCGGGCCGGATGGACATATTGCCTCGCTTTTTCCGGAACGTGAAGGCATTCGCGAGACCGAGCGCACGGTCATCGCTGTTCGCAATTCCCCGAAGCCTCCAGATGAGCGATTGAGTTTGACCCTTCCCGTGCTGAACTCATCGGTGCGTATCTGGGCGGTAGTCGCCGGCAGTGACAAGGCTTCCGCTCTGGGCCTGACACTTGCGGGGGCAAGCTACAACGAGGTTCCCGCCGCGGGTCTCGAGGGCCGCCGAAAGACACTGTTTTTCGTTGACTCTGAAGCAGCGGCTCAGGTTCCGGACTCTTTGATCGATCCCGGACAGTTTTGGACCAGCGCTGACTCGACCGACGAGCATTAGTCACCGCCAGCGTGGTGCATTCCACGGCTTAAATAGCTAGCGGCCCCGACAGATTCAGTTGGGGCCACCACCTGTCAATGCCTGCTAGGAAGTTACGGTTCCGCGACGAGTGCGAAGCTGGAGAAGCGCCTCTTCAAGCAACTCAGCAGCCTCTTCATCGCTGCGACGCTCTTTCACGTATGCAAGATGGGTTTTGTAGGGAGCGAGCTTCGCGACCGTCGGCGGATTCTCCTTGTCTCGCCCTGCGGGGAGGCCTGATGAGGGAGAGTCGATCGTCTCAGGTATTTCCTCTTCGGGGAGGTTGGCTGCAAAAGAGCGAACTGTTTCGTTGCCGAGTGCATCCCAGTAAGAAACTCGAACACGCTCAGCATGAAAGCCACGATCTTGTTCGCCCATGGGACCCGCACCAACGCGCGACCCGCGAATTGCACTACCGCCTGATACCACTGTGTTCCCTTGTCTAGTGAGGATGAAGGTTTCTAAGCGCCGTCAAACTTGGTAATGAGCCCCAGCACGACGATGCAACTGATCCATACCACACCGAGGATCACGGTGATGCGGTTCAGGTTGCGCTCGGCAACTCCCGAAGCACCGAGGTTGGACGTTACTCCCCCGCCGAACATATCGGAGAGGCCTCCACCGCGACCGCGGTGGAGCAGGATGAGAAGTGTGAGCAGCAGACTCGTAATACCGAGCAGTACCTGCAACACAACCTGGAGAATTTCCACAAAAAACCTTTCGAACAGGCCGTACAGGCCTCGAACAGTATAACGTCTAGGTGCCGACGTGCTTGGAGAAGCGCGAAATGCTTGCAAATTCCGCAACCTCAAGGCTCGCGCCACCGACGAGTGCGCCGTCAATATTGGGCTCCCTCATCAAACTAGCAATGTTCGCCGACTTTACCGAACCGCCGTACAGGATTCGGGTTGCTGCGGCTACATTCTCTCCAACTACCTCTGCAAGAGTCTCGCGGAGGCGCCCGGCGACCTGCTCGGCCTGTTCAGGTGTGGCCGCCTTTCCTGAGCCGATCGCCCACACCGGCTCGTACGCAACGACGATCTCCGGTTCACCAGAGATTCCTGCGAGCCCGGCCTTGAGTTGGGCGACAGGAACAGCGCTCGGCCCGTGCTGTTCGAGGTCATCGGCAGTTTCTCCAACGCATAGGACGGGAACAAGCCCGTGCCTAATCGCTGCGGTAACTTTTCTTGAGAGCTGCTCATCTGTCTCTCCATGCATCGTGCGACGCTCGGAGTGACCGACCAAAACGTAACGACAATCGAGCGAGGAGAGAAAGGCCCCCGAAATCTCCCCCGTATACGCGCCTGAATCGTGTTCGGATAGGTCTTGACCGCCGAAACGCACCCTGAGCTTGTCTGCTGCGACGAGCGTCTGCACGGAGCGTAAATCAGTGAACGGGGGGAACACGACAACTTCAGCACCATCGGAACCAAAATCGTGATTTGCATCCTTGAGGGTCCATGCTAATTTCTGCACGAAAGCAATGGACTGAAGATGGTCGAGATTCATCTTCCAGTTTCCGGCGATCAATGGAACACGCTTTAGCTTTGCCATCCGAGTACCTCCAGTCCGGGTAGTGGCTTACCTTCGAGAAATTCGAGGCTGGCTCCACCGCCCGTAGAAATGTGACCAAACTGGTCGTCGTCAAACCCTAACGCCCGCACCGCGGCCGCCGAGTCGCCGCCGCCGACGACTCCAAACCCGTCGGTCTCGGCAAGTGCCTTGGCTATTGCTTCAGTACCCGCAGCAAATGCCGGGAATTCAAAGACTCCCATCGGTCCGTTCCAGAATACCGTCTTGGATGATCTCACGACCTCCGCGAATCGTGCCGCAGTGTCGGGCCCAATGTCGAGGCCAATTCCGCCGGACCCAAATTCGGTATTCTCGATCTGATCGGCAGCAGCTACCTCATGAGCCGCGTCAGCACCGAAAGCTTCGGCTACAACCACATCGGTGGGGAGGATGATCTCCACACCGAGCTCTCGCGCCTGTTCTAAATACCGAGTAACCGTATCTAGCTGCTCCGTCTCAAGCAAGCTCGCCCCGACCTTGTGTCCCTGAGCCGCAAGAAAAGTGAAAAGCATGCCGCCACCAACCAGGAGCGAATCAACTCGGGGAAGCAGAGAGCCGATGACGTCGAGTTTGTCGGAGACCTTGGAGCCTCCCAGAACGACTGTGTACGGCCGCTCTGGGGTAACCATTAGTCGCTCGAGTACGTCAAGTTCGGTCTCGATAAGCAAACCGGCAGCACTTGGCAAGATCTTTGCAAGCTCAAACACGCTTGCCTGCTTGCGGTGAACTACACCGAAACCGTCAGAGACAAACACATCGCCGAAACGAGCAAGTTGTGACGCAAACTCTTCGCGTTCTGTCTCTGACTTGGAGGTTTCACCGGGATTGAACCTCAAATTCTCTAGCAGCGCTATCCCACAGTCTGCGAGTTCTGCAACAGCCTGTTCTGCGGAATCGCCAACGGTGTCCTCGGCGAAGGCGACAGCCTTTCCGAGAAGCTCCGAAAGCCGGTGGGCGACTGGCTCTAGACTGTAATGCGCCTTCGGTTCACCGCCGGGACGGCCGAGATGCGAAACAACGACGACTCGAGCGCCCTTATTAAGGAGCATATTCAGGGTCGGCAGGGACGCACGGATGCGACCATCGTCGGTGATCTGTCCATCTTTCAGAGGAACATTAAGGTCACAGCGCACGATGACCCGTTTTCCACGAAGATCTGGAAGTGCTGAAAGAGTTCTAAAGCTCATTTTCGTGGGGTTAGAGTCGATCGCCGACGTACTCAGCGATATCGACGAGGCGGCTAGAGTAACCCCACTCGTTGTCGTACCACGATGCGACCTTCACTTGATTGCCGATGACCTTAGTGAGCCCGGCATCAAAGATCGACGAATGGGGGTCGCCGACGATATCGCTCGATACGATCTCGTCTTCGGTGTACTTGAGGATGCCCTTAAGCGGACCCTCAGCTGCAGCCTTGTACGCTGCATTTACCTGTTCGACCGTAACCTCGGAAGACGTAGTAATCGTCAGGTCGGTGATCGATCCAGTGATCACGGGAACGCGCAGCGCGTAGCCATCCAGCTTGCCGACTAGCTCGGGAATCACCACGCCGAGAGCCTTTGCAGCACCGGTCGAGGTGGGGATCACGTTCTGCGCAGCAGCGCGGGCTCGGCGCAAGTCCCTGTGCGGCCCGTCCTGGAGATTCTGATCAGAGGTGTACGCGTGAACCGTTGTCATGAATCCGGAATCAATTCCGAAACTATCCATGAACACTTTTGCTAGCGGTGCGAGGCAGTTGGTAGTGCACGATGCGTTTGAAATGATGTTATGCACGGTGGGGTCGTAGTCGCCCTCGTTGACACCGAGTACGACAGTTGCCACTCCATGACCCGTTGCCGGAGCGGAAACAATCACTTTCTTAGCTCCGGCGGTGATGTGCTTGGAGGCGTCGACTGACTTCGTGAAGTGGCCGGTTGACTCGATTACAATGTCGACACCCAGCTCGCCCCACGGAAGATTTGCGGGGTCGCGCTCAGCAAAGACCTTAATCGCAGTTCCGTTAACAACGATCTGATCGTCATCAAAAGTTACCTCGGCATCGAGACGGCCGGTGATCGTGTCGTACTTGAGGAGATGCGCGAGAGTCTCGTTGTCTGTCAAATCGTTGACCGCGACGATTTCGATGTTGCTGTTGGCCGAGGCCGCTCGAAAGAAGTTGCGACCGATTCGACCGAAACCATTAATACCGATTTTTACGCTCACTGTTGCTCCAGAAAATCAGGCGTCTAGGACGCGTCGTACTGTAGTGGTGGGGTAATACATTTAGCGGAGACAGGACTTAAGCCGGGGCCTAACCCGGCCACGATGCCGCTACGAGAGTAGCAGCAGACCGTTTGTCTTTGAGCGCGCGGCGCTGAAGCGGTCTTGAACGTTGGCCCAGTCAACGATGTTCCAGAACGCCTTGACGTAGTCAGCACGGACATTCTTGTAGTCGAGGTAGTACGCGTGCTCCCAGACATCAAGCATCAGCAGCGGCACGATTCCTGCGGGAAGGTTGCCCTGCTGGTCGAAGAACTGCACAATGATCAAGCGCTCACCAATGGAGTCCCAGGCGAGCACTGCCCACCCAGACCCTTGGACGCCCAGCGCAGTTGCAGTGAAGTGCGCGGTGAATTTGTCGAATGATCCGAAATGATCGTTGATCGCGCTCTGGAGATCACCTGTTGGCTTGTCTCCCCCGTTCGGTGACATGTTCGTCCAGAAAACCGAGTGGTTAACGTGTCCACCGAGGTTGAAAGCGAGATCCTTTTCAAGCTTGTTTACGTTGGAAAGATCTCCAGAATCCCGAGCTTCTGCAAGGCCCGAGATCGCCGCATTTGCGCCAGTAACGTAGGCCTGATGATGCTTGCTGTGGTGCAACTCCATGATCGTGGCGCTGATACTCGGCTCAAGCGCCGAGTAATCGTATGAAAGTTCGGGAAGGGTGTATTCAGCCATCGGAAGTCCTCCTAGAATCGTGAATCCTGCGCGGCTGGCAAGCCACGCAGGCGGGATACTTCCAGTCTAACCACGTACGTCGGAGACTCGCGTCGTCTGCCAGGAACGCTATGCTTCCTCCATCTCAGATGGCAAGTTTGCATCCGTTCCTGCCACCCCAAGATCGCTCGCTCGCTTATCGGCCATTGCCAAGAGTCGTCGAATGCGGCCGGCGACGGCATCTTTGGTCATCGGAGGGTCAGCGTGGTGTCCAAGCTCATCCAAGCTTGAATCGCGATGGCTTAGACGAAGTTCGCCAGCGTAGCGAAGATGCTTGGGAACGTCGTCGCCCAAGATCTCCAGTGCGCGCTCGACACGCGAGCAAGCGGCGACTGCCGCCTGAGCCGAACGACGCAGGTTCGCATCATCAAAATTCACCAGACGGTTTGCTGTTGCTCGAACCTCTCGGCGCTGACGCAACTCATTCCAGCTAATGACGGTGGTCTCGGCGCCCATGATGGTGAGCATCGTACTGATCGCTTCGCCATCGCGAACAACAACCCGGTGTACACCCCGAACTTCGCGAGCTTTTGCTGCGACACGAAGTCGGCCAGCAGCGCCGACAAGCGCCATCGCTGCTTCGTTTCCCGGACACGTGACCTCGAGTGCCGCCGATCGACCAGGGTCGGTGAGCGAGCCTGCCGCGAGAAAAGCACCCCGCCAGACAGCAGCAAGTTCGCCGCGCCCTCCTGTCGTTACACGGTTTGGCAGACCGCGTATGGGTCGCCGCCGCGCATCGAGCAAACCTGTTTGGCGTGCCAGGGTTTCTCCCCCATCGAGAACCCGGACGAGAAGACTGTTGGAGCGCCGCCCGCCAGATGACGCAACACGAGATACTTCGGATCGCACCCCATAGAGTTCAGCAATATCGCGGCGTACTCGACGCGTAAGAAGTTCGGTTTCCAGCTCAGACTCAACGGCAATACGTCCAGAGATCAGATGCAGTCCGCCCGAGAAACGCAAGATTGTTGCAAGTTCAGCAGCACGCTCGGTCGTCTTGCCCACCTGAATTCGTGCCAACTCGTCTTTGACTTCAGCAGTTAGTCCCACTAACTGGCCTTCCTTCCACGGTGGCGGTCTTCATGGATGAGTAATCTACTCTCGTCCGCGATCCCGATGTTTGATATTGACAGCAACTCCGGGCAAGCCGCTCAAAATAGCTGAAAGTTCTTCTGCAATCGCCACTGATCGATGTTTTCCACCGGTACAGCCGATCGCGATCGTTGCGTGCCGCTTATTCTCACGCTGGTAGCCCGCAAAAACGGGTTCAAGCGCTCGCGCATAGTCTGCGACAAACTCTTGGGCTCCCGCTGCTCCGACCACATACGCTCGCACGCGCTCATCGAGGCCATCTAGGGCCTTGAGCTCGGGAACCCAAAAAGGATTCGGCAAGAACCTGCAATCAGCCACCATATCGGCATCAGCGGGAAGTCCATATTTAAACCCGAAGCTCTCGATAGTAATACGTAGGCCCGCGTCATTCTCTGTAGCGAACTTCTCGACGATCGTCGTTGCGAGCTGGTGAATGTTGAGATCGGTGGTGTCTATGATGATGTCGCTGCTGGAGCGAATTTCGGCCATCCGGATACGTTCCGCAGCAATTCCATCGAGTGGTGTGCCGTCATCCTGAAGTGGGTGCGGTCGTCTTACCTGCTCAAAACGGCGCACTAATGCCGCGTCTTCGGCGTCAAGAAATAGAACCCTCAGCGAGGTTGATGCGCGAAGCGACTGGATTGCGTCTTGGGCATCTGAGAATCGCTTGCCGCCGCGGACATCGATGATCGCAGCCACTCGAGGCAACGAGTCACCCGCACGATGAG
Source organism: Rhodoglobus vestalii (assembly GCF_006788895.1). Classification (NCBI taxonomy): domain Bacteria; kingdom Bacillati; phylum Actinomycetota; class Actinomycetes; order Micrococcales; family Microbacteriaceae; genus Rhodoglobus; species Rhodoglobus vestalii. The sequence goes on along the minus strand of NZ_VFRA01000001.1, from coordinate 138,327 downwards.
CGAGGTCCACCAGGGGAAGCAACATTTGGGGAGGAAGATTATCAACCACGTACCAGCCAAGATCTTCTAGCGTGTTTCCTACAGTCGATCTGCCGGCACCTGACATACCGGTCACGATGAGCATCTCTTGCTGTTCGGTAACGGGTTCCATGGTAATCCAAGACTACCCGAGGTCGGGTCGTGTGAGCTTCTCAACGATTGCCGCGGCAGTTGAGGCGCCAACTCCAGGAACCTGAATAATCTCCTCAACCGAGGCAGTTCTCAGTCGCGCCACAGATCCAAAATGCTGAAGAATCGCTTTAATTCGCGCTGGACCTAGGCCCGGAACTGTCACGAGAACCGAAGAGACATCTCGAGATCGACGCTGCCGCTGGTGGGCGATTGCGAAACGATGGGCCTCATCTCTCAACCGCTGGATGAGGAAAAGAGCATCACTATTGCGCGGAAGGATAACCGGGAAATCAGAGTTGGGCAACCAAATCTCTTCGAGCCGTTTCGCAATTCCTGCGAGTTGAATACCGGATACGCCAGACTCTTCGAGCGCCCGTTGCGCAGCTGACACCTGAGGCTGGCCCCCGTCCACCAATAGAAGTTGGGGTGGATAGGCGAACTTGGCCGAAGCCGCAGGTGGCTCAACAGCGTCGACCTGCATCTCCTCGTTCGTGCCCACTAGCAACTCCGCGGCGGCAGCATCCGGGACCGCGGAGCCTGCCGCAAGGTACGCGAGCCGACGCTTGAGAACTTGATAAATCGAGTCAGTGTCATCAGTGGTTTCACCGATATTGAAGCGCCGATAGTGCTGTTTTTTGGGCAGGCCATCCTCAAAGACCACCATAGAGGCAACGACATTTGTGCCCGAGAGATGGGAAACATCGAAGCACTCCATGCGCAAAGGCGCTTCGGTCATGCCCAAAGCCTCCTGAATATCGGCCAACGCTTGCGACCGTGCGACAAAATCGCCACTGCGTTTTGACTTATACAGCAGCAAAGCGTTCTTTGCGTTGGTTTCGACGGTCTGTGCCAAGGCTGCCTTCTCGCCGCGTTGAGCAACGCGCAATCTCACTCGGGCGCCTAGCCTCCGGCGTTGAGCCAACCACTCCTCCAGCACTGTGCTGTCCTCCGGCAGAGCAGGAACAAGAACATCCCGAGGAGGAGATGTGTCGTCATAAGCATTCTGAAGTACCGACTCGACGAGCCCGCCAAGATCGACATCAAGTTCTTTGTCGACAACCCAGCCACGAACCCCGCGAATCCGGCCACCGCGCACCACGAACTGTTGCACGGCTGCCGCAAGCTCGTCATGAGCAATCCCGAAAAAGTCTGCGTCGACATCGTCCGAAAGAACGATCTGGTTCTTCGCTAGGGCGGTCTCCATCGCGCCGATTTGGTCCCGATAGCGGGCGGCAGACTCGTAATCTTGGGTTGCCGCTGAGCGGGCCATCCGTTCACGGATCGATTTGAGCATCCGCGAGTCGTTGCCTGCCATGAACGAGGCAAAGTCGAGTGCAATCGATTTGTGTTCCTCAAGAGTGACGCGCCCAACACACGGTGCAGCACACTTTCCGATGTCCCCCAGAAGGCACGGTCGACCTGTTTGCTGGGCCCGCTTGTACACCGACTGTGAACAGCTGCGCATCGGAAAAGCCTTGAGCATGACATCGACGGTGTCGCGGATGGCCCACGCTCGAGAGTATGGACCGAAGTAGCGAGCATTCGGTAGATTGCGATTTCGCGTTACCAGCACGCGAGGTACGTCATCCCCCATCGTTATCGCAAGGTACGGATAGGACTTATCGTCTTTGTATTGAACGTTGAAGGGCGGGTCGAACTCTTTGATCCAGGTGTATTCGAGTTGCAGCGCTTCGAAATCATTGCCGACAATTGTCCATTCGACATTCGTGGCGGAGAGCACCATGCGGCGAGTTCGTTCGTGCAAGGACGACAACGGCGCAAAGTAGTTGCTGAGCCGAGAACGTAGGTTCTTCGCTTTGCCAACATAAAGCACGCGCGCGCGTTCGTCAGTGAAACGGTAGACACCGGGCTGCGCAGGAATGTCGGCCGCACGTGGGCGCCAACTGACCGTCTCAGCCATCCGACTCCCCTTTGCTTTTCACCCGGTTATCGCTTACGCTGCGATACCGAAGACATCGACACCACTCAGACTAGACACGGTTTCCACTGAGCACCTCTGCGAGAAACTGGCCGGTGTGGCTGTCCTTCGCCTTTGCGAGTTTTTCTGGCGTGCCCGTGAACAACAACTCGCCCCCGCCAGCACCACCTTCGGGTCCGAGGTCGATGATCCAATCTGCAGACTTGATCACATCAAGATTATGTTCGATAACAATGACAGTATTTCCCTTGTCAACTAGCCCATTGAGCACCAAGAGCAGTTTGCGTACATCCTCGAAATGTAGACCCGTTGTTGGCTCGTCGAGCACATAGATGCTGCGCCCCATCGATCGTTTCTGCAGTTCCGTGGCAAGCTTGACTCGCTGCGCCTCCCCACCAGACAGTGTCGTGGCACTTTGACCGAGTCGCACATAGCCAAGCCCAACCTCTTCCAGCGTCTTGAGATAGCGGTGAATGCTCGAAATAGCTTCGAAGAACTCAGCAGCTTCACTAATCGGCATGTCGAGCACTTCGGCAATGTTCTTCGACTTGTATTTCACCGCGAGCGTGTCGCGGTTATAACGAGCACCGCCACAGACTTCGCAGGCCACATAAACGTCGGGCAGGAAGTTCATCTCAATCTTGATTGTTCCATCACCGGAGCAGTTCTCGCAGCGGCCACCCTTCACATTGAAACTGAAGCGTCCGGGAAGATAGCCGCGAGCTTTGGCATCCGCCGTCTCTGTAAAAAGCGTACGAATTTTGTCGAAAACACCCGTATACGTTGCTGGGTTTGACCGCGGAGTGCGACCGATGGGGTTCTGGTCAACATGCACCACCTTGTCGAGGTTCTCGAGCCCAGTGACCCGAGTGTGTTTACCCGGGATCTGTCGGGCACCGTTGAGCTCGTTCGCGAGTACCTTGTAAAGAATGTCGTTCACAAGGCTTGATTTGCCGGATCCGCTCACGCCCGTCACGGCGGTAAACGTGCCGAGCGGAAATTTTGCCGTCACGTTCTTGAGGTTATTTGCTCGTGCCCCCTCGACAACGACCTGCCGTTCGCGATCAATCGTTCGACGCTTCTTGGGAGTCTCAATAGCTTTACGACCCGAAAGGTAGTCCGCGGTGATCGACTTCGTATTCTTCAGTAAGTCGACATACGACCCCGAGTGAACAACCTCACCACCGTGTTCACCTGCACCCGGACCAATGTCAACGATCCAGTCTGCGGTGCGGATGGTGTCTTCGTCATGCTCGACGACAATAAGGGTATTACCGAGATTCTTCAGTTTGACGAGGGTCTCGATCAATCGACGATTGTCTCGCTGGTGAAGACCGATGCTGGGCTCGTCGAGGACATAGAGAACGCCAGTGAGACCAGAACCGATCTGGGTTGCTAAGCGGATGCGCTGGGCTTCACCACCACTCAGGGTGGCCGCTGCTCGCGCGAGGTTGAGGTAGCTCAAGCCGACCTCGACCAGGAACTCCAGCCGAAGTCGAATCTCGCGCAGTACCTGGGCGGCGATGCGTGCATCACGCTCCGAGAGAGTGACGCCGTTCATGAAGCCATAAGCATCGATGAGGCTCAACTCACAAATATCTGAAATGCTGCGGTCAGCTACGGTCACCGCGAGCACTTCAGGCTTGAGCCGCTTACCCTGGCACACGGGACACGGAATTTCACGCAGATAGGCGGCATGACGCTGACGCTGAACGTCAGTCTCAGCCTCCAGGTACTTGCGCTCGATGTACGGGATTACCCCTTCGAAGCCGGTCGAGTACTTCATCTCTCGGCCGTAACGGTTCTTCCACTTCACCGAAACCTTGAAATTGTTGCCCGTGAGGATCGCGTCGCGAACATCTTCGGGGAGCTCGCCCCACGGGGTATCGAGCGAAAAATCGAGATCGTTGGCTAAGCCGCCAAGAAGTTTCTCAAAATAGTTGTAGAGGCCCTTACCTGAGTTCGCCCACGGCAGGATTGCGCCCTCGGACAGGCTCACCGAGTCGTCGGCGATGAGAAGGTCGGGGTCGATCGACATACGCGTACCCAGACCCGAGCACTCGGGGCAGGCGCCGAACGGTGCGTTGAACGAGAACGTTCGTGGCTCAATTTCGGTGAGCTGGACGGGGTGGTTATTCGGGCAGGACAACTTCTCTGAGAACGATCGCCACGCGGCATTCCCCTCTTCGTCTACGAAATTAATTGCGACGGTTCCATCGGTCAGTCGCAGCGCCGTTTCAAGCGAGTCAGTGAGACGCGTAAGGATGTCATCACTGGCAACGAGGCGGTCAACAACCACAGAAATGTCGTGCTTGTACTGCTTTTTGAGCTTGGGCGGATCACTCAACTGAACGACCTCACCGTCAACGATTGCTCGTGAGTATCCACTCGACGCAAGCTCTGCGAAGAGGTCGACGAACTCGCCCTTCTTCTGCGAAACAACGGGGCTGACCACTTGATACCGGGTGCCGCTGTCTAACTTCATGAGCTGATCCGCGATCTGCTGCACCGACTGGCGCTCGATTTTTTCGCCACACACAGCGCAGTGCGGAACGCCGATACGTGCCCATAAGAGGCGCATGTAATCGTAAATCTCAGTGATCGTGCCTACGGTCGAACGCGGGTTACGGTTCGTCGATTTTTGGTCGATGGATACTGCCGGGCTCAAGCCCTCAATGAAGTCAACATCTGGGCGGTCGACCTGACCGAGAAATTGGCGCGCGTATGCAGAGAGAGACTCAACGTAGCGGCGCTGTCCTTCAGCGAAGATCGTATCGAAGGCGAGGCTCGACTTGCCAGACCCGGAGAGTCCGGTAAATACGACAAGAGAGTTGCGGGGTATTTCGAGGTCAACATTCTTGAGATTGTGGACTCGAGCGCCGCGGACGCTGAGGTGAGAATTGGGTATCGACTGTGGTGTAGTCACTCTTACTATTCTACGGAGAACACTGACATTGGCTGAACGTTTGCCGCGTGCACGCCATAATGAGCAGATGCACATTGCGCACGTGACAAGCTTTTACTCACTGTCGGCGCTCACGCCCTCAAGCGCGGTTCGCGCACGCGGTATCGCCTACCGATCGGCGGGACACGAGTTCTCGGTAATTGTGCCAGGTACGGTGTCAGCTGTCACCTGGACCGAATACGGCACTGTGATCACTGTTGCTGCGCGTCGAGCCGCGCTTCGCCGGGGATTTGTTCCCATCCCCCTCGCGATTCGTCGCGCGATTGATCGGCTAGTGCCTGACCGCCTTGAGGTGGCAGATCGCCTCAGCTTTCGTCAGCTAGGAGTGTGGGCGCGCGAAAATCAGGTGCCAGCTGTGCTTTTTGCTGAAGAGATTCCCGCTGATTGGTTCACCGATGGAGCACTCGCCTCCTACGACATAGTGGTGCACAACTCCCGGACTGAAGAGTCCTCGCCTGCTCGGACAGCGGAAAATAAAGCGGCTGCGATACCCCAGGGCGTTGACATTGAAATCTTCACCCCGCTGCGCCACAACCCTGCACTGCGGGATAGGAGTGGCGCTGAACTGGTTGTGGTGTGTGCAGCTCCGCTCACTGTTGCCGGAGCGATGTCAAGCGCCCTTGAGGCAACACGACGGCTTGCCGCGCAGGGTCATGACGTGCACTTGGTGGTGGTCGGTGATGGTCCACTCCGTTCTCGGCTCGAGCGAAGCGCTAGCGGACTCCCCGTTTTATTTCTCAGCGCACAGGATCTCTCGCTCGCGGAGCGCGCTGAAGTCTTTGCGACCGCTGACTTCGCGCTCGTGACGATGGGCGGAACGGCCGGTCATGGTTTGGCACTGGAAGCCCTCGCATCCGGCACCCCGGTCATTGCAAGCGGTCCCGCTCAGCACCCTATCGATTTTTGTTTCGGTGGCGGTCTGAGCACCGACTCCGATCCGGCTCACATCGCGAACGCAATCGTTTCACTCGCCATGAACTCTGTAGAAAGCCGCAGACTCGCTGCACGTCAAAGTTCGCTGCCCTTCGACGCCATGCCCCTAAACCGAGCGATGATCGCACTCCACGAATCGCTCGAATAATAGACGGTCACTAACGCAAGTGACCAGCCTGTTCCATCTGGCGGAGCTCCTTCTTAAGATCTTGCACTTCGTCACGCAATCGCGCCGCCAGTTCGAACTTTAATTCGGATGCTGCCTGCAGCATCTGCTCGTTGAGATCCGAGATGATCTGCTCCAGATCGTTTCCGCCGGCCGCCGCAATGCCCTCGCGCGCAAGGTGGGGAGTCGGTGCGCGCTTCTTGCCATCGCGCGTACGCGTGGAGAGTAGCTCGGCGGTATCCGCGCCCTCGCGGAGAAGTGCGTCAGTGATGTCGGCAATTTTTTTTCGGAGCGGCTGCGGATCGATGCCATGTTCGGTGTTGTAAGCCACTTGCTTCTCGCGGCGCCGATCAGTTTCGTCGATCGCAAACTGCATCGAACGGGTGACGACATCGGCGTACATGTGAACCTCGCCGGAGACGTTTCGGGCTGCACGACCGATGGTCTGAATGAGCGAGGTCGATGAGCGCAAGAAGCCCTCCTTGTCGGCATCCAGAATTGCAACGAGCGAAACTTCAGGAAGATCAAGTCCCTCGCGAAGCAGGTTAATTCCCACGAGCACATCGTAGACACCCTGGCGAAGCTCCGTCAGGAGCTCGACGCGACGCAACGTATCGACGTCAGCATGCAGATAGCGCACTCGCACACCATGCTCTGAGAGGAACTCGGTGAGTTCCTCCGCCATTTTTTTCGTGAGCGTCGTAACGAGGATCCGCTCATTCTTTTCAACTCGGGAAGTAATCTGCTCAAGAAGGTCGTCGATTTGCCCTTTCGAGGGTTTGACGACGATTTGTGGGTCGATCAGACCGGTCGGCCTGATCACCTGCTCAACAATTGAGTCAGTGATTCCGAGCTCATACTTGCCCGGTGTAGCCGAGAGGTAGACCTTTTGCCCCACGCGTTCTAAGAACTCTTCCCACTTGAGCGGCCGGTTGTCGAGTGCGCTCGGCAGCCGAAAACCGTGCTCAACAAGCGTGCGCTTTCGCGAAGCATCACCCTCGTACATGGCGCCAATCTGTGGAACTGTGACATGAGATTCGTCAATCACCACAAGGAAGTCTTCGGGAAAATAGTCGAGGAGGCAACTCGGTGGCTCGCCCGGTTTACGACCATCCATATGGAGCGAATAGTTTTCGATACCGTTACAGAATCCGATCTGCTCCATCATCTCGATGTCGAACGTCGTGCGCATTCTCAGACGTTGGGCTTCGAGTAGCTTGCCTTGACGCTCCAGCACTCCCAGACGATCAGCTAACTCGTCTTGGATCGACACGATCGCGGTCTTGATCGTTTCGGGGCTGGCGGAGTAATGAGTACCTGGGAAAACAGACACAGCATCCATTTTTTTGACGATGTCGCCGGTGAGCGGATGAAGCGAGTACAGCGCCTCAATCTCATCGCCAAACATCTCGATGCGAATTGCCAGCTCTTCGTACACCGGGATGATCTCGATCGTGTCGCCACGCACACGAAAGTTGCCCCGTGAGAAGTCGTAATCATTGCGCTGGTACTGCATACCCACAAATTTGCGGATGAGCGTCTCGCGATCGATGCGCATGCCGACTTGGAGAGCGATCATGGCCTCAAGGTAGGACTCTGCAGCACCCAGGCCGTAGATGCTGGACACCGTGGAAACAACGACCGTGTCGCGGCGACTCAGCAACGAGTTGGTTGTCGAGTGCCGAAGACGTTCAACCTCGGCGTTGATCGACGAATCCTTCTCAATGAATGTATCCGTCTGCGGAATGTACGCTTCGGGCTGGTAGTAGTCGTAGTAGGAGACAAAGTATTCGACTGCATTGTTCGGCATGAGGTCACGAAACTCGTTCGTTAACTGCGCCGCGAGCGTCTTGTTGTGCGACATGATCAGAGTTGGGCGCTGCACCTGTTCGATCAGCCACGCAGTGGTTGCTGACTTTCCGGTACCGGTGGCGCCGAGAAGTACGATGTCGGTCTCGCCCGCCGTAACTCTCTGCGCGAGTTCGCGGATCGCCTGTGGCTGATCTCCGGAGGGTGAGTACTCGCTGATCACCTCAAACGGACGCACTGAGCGAGTTGGCTGCATCTCTCAATTCTAGGCATGAGTGCTGACAACGCGATCAGAGCCGCGGATGCAACCGATCCGTAATGGCAGACCAAACACCATCGGCGCGATGCTGAGTCTCAGCAAGTGAAGCGTTCGCATCGATCACGAAGTCGGCCACCGCGCGGCGCTCGCGCGACGTTGCTTGGGAAGCTACTCGGCCTTCCGCCTCATTCCTGGCCATTCCGCGGTGGTCGATCAGTCGCTGGACTCGCACGTGTCGCTCAGCCTCCACCGTCACAACAAACTTAAAGCGCTCCAAGGACTGGCCCGACTCTACGAGCAGCGGAATGTCGTAGACAATGATCGCTGCGGGATCACGGCTCTCGGCTTCGTCGAAGCGCTCGCGAGCTAGACGGCTGATCGCAGGATGGGTAATGCCATTCAGGGCTTCCCTCGCGTCGCTGTCACCAAAAATTAGAGCACCGAGAGCGGAACGATTCAGAGTTCCGTCGTCAGAAACCACCTCGGCGCCAAATCGTTGCGAGATCTCGCTGAGTACCGGTGAACCGACCGCCACAACTTCCCGCGCCAACGCATCCGCATCGACCACCACAGCGCCCTGCTCGCGCCACCGTTGGGCAACCGTGGATTTACCTGACGCGATGCCGCCGGTGAGCGCTACTAAATGCATCCCCCAATGCTAGCCTCAGCGTAGTGAAAGGAACTCCGGATGCTTGAGGTGCTCACCGGTAGCGGACTGGCTATCGCAGCTGGGTTGAATGCCTATATTCCGCTGCTCATCTTGGGTCTGGCTGGTCGACTTTTCGAATTCGTAGAGTTACCGGCGGCGTGGGTCTGGCTCGAGAATCCCTGGGTACTGGCAATTCTGGGAGTCCTGCTGGTTATTGAGGTCATTGCCGACAAAGTACCCGTGGTGGACTCAATCAACGACTGGATTCAGACGCTAGTGCGCCCGGCGGCCGGTGGCATCGCGTTCGGAACAGGCGCCGCTTCTGAGACAGCCGTGGTCACCGACCCCGCAGCCTTTTTCTCATCAAACGCATGGGTCCCAGTGGCTATCGGCGCCGTTCTGGCCCTGGGGACTCATCTAGCCAAGATGCTCGCCCGCCCCGCCCTCAACGCGGCAACGGCCGGCGCCGCGGCGCCGGTGGTCAGTGCTGCTGAAGACATCACCAGTGTGCTGCTGAGCTTTATGGCTCTGATCGCGCCCGTAGTCGGAATTATCGCGCTTCTCGGACTGATCGTCATCATCGTGCGGCGTATTCGGCGTATTCGGCGTATTCGGCGTTCTCGGCGCACAGGCGCCTCCTTGCACGCGCAAACAGGCGTTTAACGGACTGTGGCCAGCCTCCCAAAGGAGACTGGCCGCAGAGGTTCAGCGAGAAATTAGTTGTTGCTCAACTTCTCGCGCAGAGCGGCGAGAGTCTCGTCGTCTGCAAGGGTTCCGGCTCCTGCACTGGCAGCAGCTTCGTCGTTCGAGAACGAGGATGCCCCGGCGGGTGCGCTGCTGATCGACTCTTCCTGAATCGCGGCGGCGGCAACCTGCTTCTTGTGCTGTTCCCAACGCGCCTGAGCGGCAGCGTAGTCAAGCTCCCACTTTTCGCGCTGCGACTCGAAGCCCTCTTTCCATTCGTTGGTCTCAGGGTCGAATCCATCGGGGTACTTGTAGTTGCCCTGGTCGTCATACTCGGTAAGCATTCCGTAGAGTGCCGGGTCGAACTCGGTACCCTCGGGGTCAACACCGTCGTTGGCCTGCTTGAGGCTCAACGAGATGCGGCGACGCTCAAGGTCGATGTCGATGACCTTGACGAATACCTCGTCGCCAACCGAGACAACCTGCTCTGCGAGCTCAACGTGCTTGCCCGACAGTTCAGAGATGTGCACGAGACCCTCGATGCCGTCTGCGACGCGAACGAACGCACCGAACGGAACGAGCTTGGTGACCTTACCGGGCGCGACCTGTCCGATTGCGTGGGTGCGGGCAAATACCTGCCATGGGTCTTCCTGAGTTGCTTTGAGTGACAGCGACACGCGCTCGCGCTCGAGGTCAACTTCAAGGATCTCAACGGTTACTTCTTGACCAACTTCAACAACTTCTGAAGCGTGCTCGATGTGCTTCCACGAGAGCTCAGAAACGTGAACGAGACCGTCGACGCCGCCGAGGTCAACGAACGCACCGAAGTTAACGATCGAGGAAACGACACCCTTGCGAACTTGACCCTTGGCCAGGTTGTTGAGGAACGAGGTGCGGCTAGCCGACTGGGTCTCTTCAAGAAGGGCGCGACGCGAGAGCACAACGTTGTTGCGGTTCTTGTCGAGTTCGAGGATCTTGGCTTCGATCTCCTGGCCGAGGTAAGGCGTGAGGTCACGAACGCGACGCAGCTCGATGAGCGATGCGGGGAGAAATCCACGAAGTCCGATGTCGACGATGAGCCCACCCTTGACGACCTCGATGACCGAACCGGTGACAACGCCATCCGATTCCTTGATCAGTTCAACGTCGCCCCACGCACGCTCGTACTGTGCGCGCTTCTTCGACAGGATGAGCCGGCCTTCTTTGTCTTCTTTTTGAAGAACGAGTGCCTCAACGGTGTCACCGACATTGACAACCTCAGTGGGATCAACGTCGTGCTTGATGGAAAGTTCGCGGGAGGGAATTACGCCCTCGGTCTTGTAACCGACGTCGAGGAGGACCTCGTCACGATCGATTTTTACGACGGTACCTTCGATAAGGTCACCATCGTTGAAGAACTTCAGTGTCTTTTCGACCGCGGCGAGGAAATCTTCAGCAGATCCAATGTCATTGATGGCGACCTGCTTGGGCGCCTTGTCGGTCGTTGCGATTGTCATGTAGTAGTTGCTCCGGTATGGGTCGCGCTTCGAAAAGCGCACAATTGGGCCAACGGCGAAGTGTAATGTGTGTTCGCCGGAGGCAGGCGGATATGAAGTCGCGATTGCGACACTCCAGCCTAACGCCTCACGAGCCAGAGAACCAACCACAACGCACTGAGTCGCTCACTCGCTTCAATGACCCGTGAGTCGTTCAACTAGTGGTCTAGTTCGCTCTCAAGAAGTTGCGAGAGGGAATCGAGCGCGGCTTCGGCACCCTCGTCATCGCAGATTAGCGTCACTGAGTCGCCACAATTAATTCCCAACGAAAGCACGCTCAGAATGCTGGCCGCGTTCACAGTCTTACCTGATGAGTCAGTGAGCCTCACTGCCAGGCCAGTGGCTTTTGCGGCATGGGTAAAGATCGACGCAGGTCGAGCATGTAGCCCAACTTTTGATCCGATCGTGATCGTTCTCCTCGACATATACGCTCCTTCATGGCGGTGACCAGTCCGATCCGGTGAATCGATGCGTTCAGTGCGCTGCGGAATCCCAGTTGTGACCGGTTCCTAGTTGAACATCCAGCGGAACCGAAAGACTCGCTGCACCGGACATTCGCTGATGCACAATCGTCGTCATCTGCTCAAGTTCTCCGTTAGCGATTTCAAACACGAGTTCATCATGCACCTGGAGCAGCATTCGCGATTCAAGCGCCTCGCTTCGAATGTCGGCATCAATCCGAATCATGGCGATTTTGAGGATGTCTGCGGCAGAACCTTGGATTGGCGAATTAAGAGCTTGACGCTCGGCGTTGTCCCGCAACACACGATTTTTCGAGTTGAGATCACCGAACGGGCGGCGTCGACCAAAGATCGTAGTCGTGTACCCATCGGCACGGGCCTGCTCGACAACGTTGCGAAGATAGTCGCGTACCGCGCCGAATCGAGCAAAGTAGTCAGTCATCAAAGCTTTAGCTTCGCTGGTTTCGATGCGCAGCTGCTTGCTGAGTCCGAATGCGCTGAGTCCGTAGGCCAACCCGTACGACATTGCTTTGACCTTCGTGCGCATCTCGGCAGTAACGTCGGCGGGCTCGACACCGAAGATGCGAGAGCCTACGAAGCGGTGGAGATCTTCACCCTCGTTGAACGCCTGAATCAACCCCTCGTCTCCTGACAGATGGGCCATGATACGCATTTCGATCTGCGAGTAGTCGGCGGTCAGCAGCGTGTCATAGCCTGCCCCCGCCTCGAATGCGGAGCGGATCTGTCGCCCCGTAGCCGTCTTGATCGGCACGTTTTGCAGGTTCGGATCATTCGACGCGATGCGCCCCGTACTAGACCCGGCCTGCTCGTAGGTGGTGTGAACGCGACCGGAAGCATCGATTGCCTTTTCGATCCCGGTGATGATTTGGGCGAGTTTCGTGGCATCTCGATGCTTGAGAAGGAGGTCGAGGAACGGGTGCGGCGCTTGTTCTTGAAGGTCGGCCAAGCTCGCGGCATCCGTTGAGTATCCGGTCTTGTTCGCCCGCGTTTTCGGCATCTCCAGCTGAGTGAACAGCACCTCTTGAAGTTGCTTGGGGCTGCCCAGGTTAATTTCGCGACCAATCACATCAAACGCGTTGCGCGCGACCTCACTGGCAGTCTCGTTTAACGATGTGCTGAGGTCATTCAGCAACTGCCGGTTGACGGCGATACCGGTGCGTTCCATTTGTGCGAATACCGGAACGAGCGGCATCTCAATGTCAGTGAGTACACCGCGCGAGCCTTCATCGAGGCGCTCGGTCAGGTAGTGCGCCAGACGAACGACGTACCAAGACAGGGTCGCCGGGCTGAGCGATTCCGTCTCGGGAACAAGCTGGTTGGGGTCACTCTGCTCGACTGTTTCACCAAGATAGTTGTACACCTGCGCTTCTAGCTCTTCGGGCTTGCCGCTGGGCTTCAAAACCCACGCCGCGAGCATCGTGTCGAAGGTGATTCCCGCAATGTCGAGACCATTGGCCCCAGCAATCTTGAGTTGCGCCTTTGCCGAGTGCATTAGCTTGGGCGCATCGCTACCCAGCCAAGTGGTGAGCGCCTCGTAGTCGGGTCGGTCAGCGGCCCACGGTACAAAAGCGGTTTCGGTTGCTGTTGCAAGGCCAAGCCCTGTGACGGCGCCATCGATGGACGCGATCGTGAGACCGAGTGGCCTCGTACCGTTCACACTGTTCGTCTCGATCCACTTGGCCAGCTCTTCATCGACCATCGTGCGCACGACCGGAACGGCTCTTGGACTGTCTGGCGTCGAGGAGGTTGCAGGATCATCACCGCGCTCAGTCGCGGCAATTTTGAGAACACGTTGCAAAAGCGTCTTAAATTGCAGGCGGTCGAAGACCTCCTGGACAGCAGCTTCATCGATCGGGCGCCGATCAAGATCAGCAACTTTCACGGGCAGCTCAACATCGGTAAGCAGATGGTTGAGCTTGCGATTGCGTACAGCGCGATCCATCTGATCGCGAAGGTTCTGCCCCACGACGCCCTTAATTTCCTTGGCGTGCGCAAGAACCTCATCCAAAGATCCGTAAAGGTTGATCCACTTAACAGCGGTCTTCTCCCCCACCTTGTCGACACCGATGAGGTTGTCGCTAGTTTCACCAACGAGGGCAGCAACATCAGGGTATTGGTGAGGTTCGACGCCGTAGCGTTCAAAAACTGCGTCGCGATCGTAGCGTTTCAGCTCTGAGACGCCGCGTGCATTGGGGTAGAGCAGCAGCACATCATCGTTAACCATCTGGATGGCATCGCGGTCACCCGAGACGACCAGCACACGATAGCCGCTCGTGGCCCCTTCGTTCGCTAGGGTGGCGAGGATGTCGTCAGCTTCGTAGTCTTCTTTGCTCAGCGTTTGCACACCCATCGCCTTTAGTGCTTCTTCAAGCAGCGGGATCTGGCCGACAAACTCGGGGGGTGTTTCGCCGCGTGTGCCCTTATATTCGGGGTATTCCCGAGTGCGAAACGAGTAGCGCGAGATATCGAAAGCGACCGCAAGATGCGTCGGTTTCTCATTCTGCAGCAGCGATATGAGCATCGACAAGAAGCCGTGGATGGCGTTGGTGTGCTGCCCATCACGGTTCTGAAAACTGTCCACCGGCAGTGCGTAAAACGCACGAAAGGCCAACGAATGGCCGTCAATGATCATGAGAGTAGGCTTCTGGGTATCCGACACGCAGCCAGCCTAGCCGTGGCGGCCGACAGCCAAAACGACTTTATGCGAAGGGCCCCTCTGTGAAGTATCCCGATGACCTTGATCCTGAACTCGTGGCACGTCTCGTTGAGTCAGGGGGAGGCACGCTCACCAGAAAGATGGGCATCGAATTCTTAGAGTTGGGAGCCGATCGTTCGGTGGCGACCATGCCGGTCGAGGGCAACACCCAGGTGATAGGCATCCTGCACGGTGGCGCCCACGTGGTGCTCGGCGAGTCGCTCGGGTCGATTTCGTCAGCGATTCACGCTGGCCCAGGCCGGATCGCGATGGGCATTGAGGTCAATGCCACCCACACACGCGCTGTGAGCTCTGGCATCGTGACAGCTACCTGCACCGCAATCGCGCTGAGTCGCACTCTGGCGACCCACGAGATTGTCGTTCGTGATGAAGAGGGACGTCGGCTATCCACTGTGCGGATTACGAACATCCTGAAGGACCGCCCCGCCCCATAGGCCGGCAGCGCAGTCGTGGGCTACTTCTTGGCGCTGAGCTGGTCGATGATTGCTTGCGAGACGTCGTGCATTGTCAGGCGACGATCCATGGATGCCTTCTGAATCCAGCGGAACGCGTCGGGTTCGCTGAGCCCCATCTTCTCGTTCAGCAGTCCCTTAGCGCGATCGACAAGCTTGCGGGTCTCAAAACGTTCGACGAGGTCGCTGACCTCAGCTTCGAGAGTAATGATCTGGGCGTGACGGCTCAGCGCAATTTCGATCGCAGGCAACAGGTCGCTCGGTGTAAACGGCTTGACCACGTAGGCCAGTGCGCCAGCCTCTGAGGCACGCTGGACAAGCTCTTTCTGGCTGAACGCCGTCAGGAGTACTACTGGGGCGATATGGTTGGCGCTCAACCGCTCAGCGGCAGAAATGCCGTCAAGTCGCGGCATCTTGACATCCATGATGACCACGTCCGGGCGCAGTTCTGTGGCCAAAGCCACCGCAGTCTCACCGTCACCGGCTTCACCGACCACCTCGTAACCGGCATCGCGGAGGATCTCGACAATGTCCATGCGGATGAGCGACTCGTCTTCGGCAACGACGACGCGGCGAGGAGCAGTTTGATTGGTGTTTTGGTCAGTCACGGAGCCAATCCTACGGTATTCTATTCAGCGTTGTAGTCAGCCGGATTGGCGGAATGGTAGACGCGGAGCACTCAAAATGCTTTGTTCGAAAGGACGTGTGGGTTCGAGTCCCACATCCGGCACGTAAATGGACTGGCCTACGGCGGTTCCAGCGTCGAACGTATGGGTTCGCGCCGCCACCGCCGTCACTAAGCAATGAGCTAGCCCTGCTTTGTCGCCCAGACGGGTGCCTTAGCGTTGATCGCATCCCCGATGGTGTGCACGCGAAGGTCGTTGGTGGATCCAGCGATCCCCGGAGGGGAACCGGAAATTACGACGACCTTGTCGCCGATCTCAGCAAGCTTCTTATCAAGAAGAATCTGGTCGACCTGGCGGTACATCTCGTCCGTGTGGGTAACACGCTCAACAACGAACGATTCGATACCCCAGATCAGGGTCATGCGGCGCTGAATATCCGGATTCGGAGTGAACGCTTTCATCGGAATTCGGAACCGCAACCGCGACATTCGACGTGCTGAGTCGCCCGACTCGGTGAACACACACACGAACTTGGCCTCCACGAACGAAGCGACCTCCGCGGCCGCCAAAGTAATTGCGCCGCCCTGCGTCTTGGGAGTAGTTCCCAACTCGGCAATACGGTCAAGTCCGTGCTCCTCGGTGGACTCGACGATCTTAGCCATCGTTTGAACCGTGATGACGGGGTACTCCCCCACGCTGGTTTCGCCACTGAGCATGACGGCGTCAGCGCCATCCAGAATCGCGTTGGCAACGTC
Source organism: Rhodoglobus vestalii (assembly GCF_006788895.1). Lineage (NCBI taxonomy): Bacteria > Bacillati > Actinomycetota > Actinomycetes > Micrococcales > Microbacteriaceae > Rhodoglobus > Rhodoglobus vestalii. The sequence continues at coordinate 122,186 of NZ_VFRA01000001.1, read as the reverse complement.
GGAGGTCTCAGCACGCGTGGGCACAGGGCTCGAGATCATCGACTCGAGCATCTGAGTCGCGACAATGACCGGCTTCGCCATTCGACGAGCCAACTCAACAGTGCGCTTTTGCACAATCGGCACGGCCTCAAGGGGAAGCTCCACACCGAGGTCTCCGCGCGCAACCATGATCGAGTCGAAGGCGTCAATGATCGCTTCGAGATGATCAACGGCCTGTGGCTTCTCGATCTTGGCGATGACAGGAACGCGACGACCCACTTCATCCATGATCTCGTGAACACGCACAATGTCTTCTGCATTGCGCACGAATGACAGAGCAATCAGGTCAGCGCCCAACTTGAGGCCCCAGCGGAGGTCGTCCTCATCTTTCTCCGAGAGGGCAGGAACGTTCACCGCGACACCGGGAAGGTTGATTCCCTTGTTGTTCGAGACAGCGCCAGCGACAACAACTTCAGTTGTCACAACCGTGTCGGTCGAGCTCACCACCTTGACCTTAACCTTGCCATCGTCGATCAATAGGAAGTCTCCGGGAGCGACATCCTGCGGCAGTCCTTTGAAGGTCGTTCCACACATCTCGCGGTTGCCGATGATGTCCTCGGTGGTGATCTTGAAAACGTCACCGACAGCGAGTTCGTACGGACCGTTCTCGAACTTCCCCAGACGAATTTTGGGACCCTGGAGGTCAACCATCACGGCAACAGCACGGCCTGAGTCCTGGGCGGCGCGGCGCACATTGGCATACACCTCTTCGTGAACCGCATAGGTTCCATGACTGAGGTTCATTCGAGCAACATCGACACCTGCATCGATGATTGCCCTGATGTTCTCGTAGCTCGACGTAGCCGGGCCGAGTGTCGCGACGATTTTTGCGCGTCTCATAACTTCCTTTGACGAATCAGTGGTGGTTGAACGGGTGGTGGTGGAGGTGCCGCTAGACGGTCATACCGCGGTCTGTGGGTGACACGGGGAAGGGCAATTGTGTGTCCCCCTCAAGGTAGCGATCTACGGCCGATGCCGCAGCCCTGCCTTCCGCAATGGCCCACACGATCAACGATTGGCCGCGACCAGCATCCCCGACAACATACACGCCAGGCGTTTCGCTTCGGTAGTCGGCATCGCGGGCTAGGTTTCCTTGATCATCCGCGGCCAACGGCAGTTGAGTATCGAGGGTGCCAGTCTCAGGACCGGTGAATCCCAGAGCAAGAAGAACGAGATCAGCGGGAATCTCGCGCTCGGTGCCAGCTTTCGGCACACGGCGTCCATCAACAAACTCCGTTTCTGCAACCTTGATCGCGCGCACTTCGCCGACCGAGTTGGTAACGAATTCGACCGTCGAGGCCAGATAGAGCCGTTCCCCGCCCTCCTCGTGCGCGCTCATCACCTCAAAAAGAGTGGGTGTCAGCGGCCACGGTTGGTGTTCGGGGCGGTCTGGCGGGGGCTGAACGCCAATCGCCAAATTTGTCACCGAGAGTGCGCCCTGCCGGTGGGCAGTACCGATGCAGTCGGCGCCGGTATCACCACCACCGAGAACGACCACGTGCTTGCCATCGGCGGTTATCTGCTCGCCGACGGAATCGCCCGCCACAACGCGGTTTGACTGTACGAGGTATTCCATCGCAAAATGCACGCCGAGAGAGTTCCGGCCAGGGATCGGGAGATCACGCGGCACCGTCGCACCAGTGGCAACAACGACGACGTCATACCGCGCACGCAGATCATTCCAGGAGATATCGACCCCGATGGTGACACCTGCACGAAAACGAGTTCCCTCAGCCTGCATTTGGGCCAAGCGCAACTCAATATGGCGCTTTTCCATTTTGAAATCCGGGATGCCGTAGCGAAGGAGCCCACCAATGCGATCCTCGCGCTCAAACACGGCGACCGTGTGGCCGGCACGTGTCAATTGTTGGGCCGCAGCCAACCCTGCGGGACCGGAGCCAACGACGGCGACGGTTTTGCCGGTTAACCGGCCGGGTGGGTTGGGGGTCACGTTGCCGTCAGCGAACGCCTGATCGATGATCGAAACTTCGACCTGTTTGATGGTGACCGCGGGCTGGTTGATGCCCAGAACGCAGGAACTCTCACACGGTGCCGGACACAAGCGGCCCGTGAACTCCGGAAAATTGTTCGTCGCGTGCAAGCGCTCGATCGCTTCGGCGTTCTCCCCACGCCGCACGAGATCGTTCCACTCGGGAATGAGGTTACCCAGAGGACAACCCTGATGACAGAACGGAACGCCACAATCCATGCAGCGGCCAGCCTGTCGTGCCAGCTGACCCGACTCCTGCTGCTGATAAACCTCTTTGTAGTCCATCAGGCGCAGGCTTACCGGGCGCCGCTTCGGAAGTTCGCGCTCTTGTACTTTAAGAAATCCCTTCGGATCAGCCACCGGTAACCTCCTTAATTCGCGCCCACGTAACGTCCCCGTCAGGGTCGAGCCCCTCGGCCACTGCTGTGGCACGGGTCTGAATCACCGCCGCAAAATCACGTGGTGTGATCTTCGTAAACTGCTCGGCCGTGGCAGCCATATCGGCCAACATGCCCTCAGCGACCACCGACCCTGTTTCTTCGAAGTGACGTTCGAGCAGGTCTTTTACGATTTCAACGTCGGCACTACCAAGCTCAGACAGCACTAACTCGCCAGTGCTCAGAGATTCACGATTGATTCGTTCTTCGCGCAACTCGTGAACGTAGGCGGTACCGCCCGACATTCCTGCACCCAGGTTGCGGCCGCTTGCGCCGAGAATCAGCACAAGGCCACCCGTCATGTATTCGAGCGCGTGGTCGCCGACACCTTCAGCAACAGCGGTAGCGCCCGAGTTTCGCACCATGAAACGCTCGCCAACTTTGCCGCGTATGAAAATACTGCCACTGGTAGCCCCATAACCAATCACGTTGCCAGCTATGACATTGTGTTCCGCTGCAAACACACTTGACAGATCGGGTCGCACAACGATCGATCCGCCCGACAGCCCCTTGCCAACATAATCGTTGCTATCCCCGTAGAGCTTCAGCGAAATGCCCGCAGGGACGAATGCTCCCAGCGATTGACCCGCGGAACCGTGCAGAGTAATCCTGATGGTGTCAGTGGGGAGACCATGTTCGCCGTGACGCACCGTGACCTCATGCCCGAGCATCGTGCCGACAGCGCGGTCGGTGTTGCGTACCGGAATTTCGATCTGCACGGCCGTTTTGTTGATCAGGGCGTCCTGACTCAACGTGATGAGTTGTTGATCGAAGTGCTCGTCCAGTTCATGATCTTGCGCCACCGATTGGGTGCGAGGCGCATCCTCGCCAAACACGGGGCCATCAAACACTGGGCTCAAATCGAGCCCATCGGACTTCCAGTGCGAAATTGCGCGATTCACATCAAGCAGCTCACTATGCCCGATCGCTTCTTCCAGTGTACGAAAGCCCAGCTCCGCCAAATACTCGCGGACCTCCTGGGCTATGAACTCGAAGAAATTGACCACAAACTCTGGCTTGCCACTGAACCGTTGGCGAAGTTCAGGGTTTTGCGTTGCAACGCCCACCGGGCAGGTATCAAGGTGGCAGACCCGCATCAGGATGCAGCCGGAAACCACGAGAGGAGCAGTCGCGAATCCATATTCTTCTGCACCAAGTAGCGCGCCAATGATTACATCGCGACCCGTCTTCATCTGACCATCAACCTGCACAACCACACGGTCGCGCATCCCGTTGAGCATAAGAGTCTGCTGCGTCTCGGCCAAACCGATCTCCCACGGCGTGCCCGCATGCTTAAGCGAGTTGAGTGGGCTCGCACCGGTCCCACCATCATGGCCCGACACCAGCACCACATCTGCTTTGGCCTTCGCGACACCGGCCGCAACAGCTCCAATGCCCTTCTGGCTGACCAGCTTCACGTGCACCCGAGCGGTCGGATTTGATCGCTTGAGATCAAAAATGAGCTGCTTCAGATCCTCGATGGAATAGATATCGTGGTGTGGCGGCGGAGAAATAAGGCCAACACCCGGTGTGCCGTATCGCGTACGGGCGATCCAGGGATACACCTTGTTGGCGGGCAACTGACCCCCCTCACCCGGCTTCGCGCCCTGAGCCATCTTGATCTGAATGTCATCAGCATGGGTCAAATACATGCTCGTTACGCCGAAACGGCCGGATGCGACCTGCTTGATCGCGCTGCGGCGAGTGGGGTCAAGCAGTCTCTCGATATCCTCACCGCCCTCACCAGTGTTTGAGCGCGCACCGAGCTGATTCATCGCGATCGCCAAAGTTTCGTGCACTTCTTGACTGATCGATCCGTAGCTCATGGCTCCCGTGCTGAACCGCTTCACAATGCTTGCAACCGATTCCACTTCCTCGATCGGCACGGGCTCCCGGCCGTCCATGTTGAACTTAAACAGACCGCGGAGCGTCATCAGGTTCTCTGCCTGCTCGTCGACCTTGGACGTGTACTCCCGAAAAATGTCGTACCGACGCGTTCGTGTTGAGTGCTGCAGTTTAAAAACAGTTTCAGGGTTGAAAAGGTGGGGAGGCCCGTCTCGACGCCACTGATATTCACCACCCGTGTTCAGTCGTTCGTGAATTGTCGACGCGCGATCCTCGGGGTACGCAGCAGTATGGCGTGCAGCATTCTCGCGCGCAATTGCGTCGAGACCCACTCCACCCAGGATGCTCTTTGTTCCCGTGAAGTACTGGTCAACAAACGCCTGCGAAAGCCCGACAGCTTCGAAAGCCTGTGCGCCCGCATAGGAACTCACGACGGAAATACCCATCTTGGACATGATCTTCAATACCCCCTTGCCGAGGGCTGTAATCAGGTTGCGAACCGCTTTCTCTGCGCTGACATCAGTGATGGTGCCATTGCGCACAAGCTCTTCAGCGGTTTCCATCGCCAGATAAGGGTTGATCGCGGATGCACCATAGCCGACCAGCAGCGCAACATGGTGAACCTCGCGAACATCACCGGTCTCAACAAGCAGACCAACCTTCATGCGTTCTTGTTGGCGGATGAGGTGATGATGCACTGTCGCCAGCATCAGCAATGACGGAATTGGCGCCAGATCTTTGTTGGAGTCACGATCCGACAACACGATGAACTCTGCACCCTCATCGATCGCGGCGTCCGCTTCCGCACACATCGCGGCCAGTCGCGCCTCCATTGCCGTGGGACCGGCATCCACTCGATAGAGGCCCTTGATCGTCTTGGCGAGACGGCTGCCCGGATGCGGCTCGATGTGCTGGATCTTTGCCAACTCATCATTGTCGATGACCGGGAACGGCAAAGCGATTTGTTTGGCGTGTTCGGGCGTCGCCGCCAGCAGGTTGCGCTGCGGGCCGACTCCCAAACGCATCGACGTAACAATAGCCTCACGGATGGAATCGAGCGGGGGGTTGGTGACCTGAGCGAACTGTTGCGTGAAGTAATCAAAAAGAAGTCGGGGACGCTCAGAAAGAACGGCAATCGGGGTATCAGAGCCCATTGCCCCGAGCGGCTCCGCACCGAGTCGTGACATGGGCTCGATGAGAATACGGACCTCTTCCTCGGTGTATCCAAAGGTGCGCTGACGCCGGGTAACCGATGCCGGAGTGTGAACGATGTGCTCGCGTTCGGGGAGTTCGTCGAGCGCGATACGACCGCTCTCTAACCATTCGGCCCACGGCTGTGAGGCTGCCAATTCTGCCTTAATCTCATCGTCTTCGATCAGTCGTCCCGCTTGGGTGTCGACCAAGAACATTTTGCCTGGGCGCAGGCGCCCCTTGCGAACGACACGGGTGGGTTCAATATCGAAAACACCGATCTCACTGGCGAGAATGACCAGCCCATCATCGGTGACAAGGTAGCGCCCCGGGCGCAAACCGTTGCGATCGAGTGTTGCTCCGACCAGCGAACCGTCGGTGAAAACAAGGGCTGCGGGCCCGTCCCACGGCTCCATGAGCATGGAATGGTACTCATAAAACGCACGACGGCGCGGATCCGCGTCGACCTGATTCTCATACGCCTCCGGAACCATCATCATCATCGCGTGTGGCAGTGGCCGACCAGCGAGATTGAGGAGTTCAACGACTTCATCAAACGATGCGGAGTCACTGGCACCGGGTGTGTTCACCGGGAGAATGTCGTCAATATTGCCGAAGACTGCTGACTCAAGTTGCGACTGCCGCGCACGCATCCAGTTGCGGTTACCCTGCACGGTGTTAATTTCACCGTTGTGCGCGACCATACGGAATGGTTGGGCCAGTGGCCACGACGGGAACGTATTCGTCGAATAACGCGAATGGACGAGCGCAAGCTTTGAGGCGAACCGCGCATCTGAAAGGTCGGGGTAGAACGGCTCCAGCTGCAGCGTCGTCACCATCCCCTTGTAGGTGATGGTGCGGCACGAAAGCGACGGGAAGTACACGTGGAGTTCGCGTTCAGAACGCTTACGGAGGCGATAGGTCTGACGATCAAGATGGATGCCGCGAAGCGTGCCCTTCAGATCAACCCGTTTAGATTGTACGAATAGTTGCTCGAATGCGGGCATGGCATCGCGGGCGAGCGTGCCCAATTCGTCGGGCACGATAGGCACTTCGCGCCAGCCCAATACCGTGAGACTCTCTTCTTCCGCTAGCTTTTCGATGCCGGCCTTGACGTCGTTGCGCTCCACTGTTTCGCGAGGAAGAAAAGCGATACCGACCGCATAACGGCCATCACTGGGCAGATCGAAATCGACCACATCACGGAAGAACGCATCGGGAATCTGCGTCATGATGCCCGCACCATCACCGGTGCCCGCATCCGAACCCACCGCTCCACGATGTTCCAAGTTTCGCAGTGCCTCGAGAGCGGTCGCGATAATGTCATGCCCGGGCGTACCCCGAAGAGTTGCCACCATCGCGAGACCACACGCATCTTTTTCGTGCGCAGGATCGTACAGGCCTGTAGCTGCGGGGATCGAACTAAAGCGTTCAAAGGGTGGGGTAACAGCCATGCTGTACCGTCCTCACGTATTACTAGTGCGGAGAGGGACTTCTCTGGCCCAGAGGTGTTTCAGTACCCGATTGAGGCCTGATGGATGTGGCCGCTTGTGGCGGACTACTTCGAAGCAGTGACGGGAGCGGACTCCTCGGCAGCGCTGGCGACAATGTCATGCTCCGAATAGGTGTCTTCAGAGTTTACAGCACCATCGGCAGTCCACCTGTGACCATCGACGTAAGCGCTGCGTTCAACACCAACGTGACGACGTGACTGAACGATGAACAAAATCACACCGAGAGCCACCGTGAGGATCGCTCCCCAGACGTTAACGCGAAGTCCAAAATAGACCTCGGTCGGATCGATACGGATTGACTCAAACCAGACACGACCGATGCCGTACCAGATCATATACAGGGCCCAAACTTTACCCCACTGAAGCCGAATGGGACCGGTCGCGGTAAACGTTGGCACGGTGAGACCGAGTACCTGCTTTTTGACGAAACCAAACTGACGCTCCATCGTGAGGAGAAAGACGATGCCAACGACGTTCCAGATCATTTCGTAGAGGAAAGTGGGGTGAAAGAGCGTGTCAGCGGGCAACCCGACCGGGATAACCGGATTTGTGGCGTCAATCTCGAGACCCCACGGGAGGTTAGTCGGCTGCCCAAACAGTTCCTGGTTAAAGTAGTTTCCGAGGCGACCAATGGCCTGCGCGAGGAGGATGGCGGGAGCGAGGGCATCCGCAAAGCTCCAAAATCGGATACCCGTCATTCGGGCACCAATGTAGGCACCGACGGCGCCACCGATCAGCGAGCCAAAGATGGCGTTGCCGCCGTTCCAAATGCGGATGATCTCCCACGGGTCGGCGCCCTCGAAGAAGTAGTCGCCCGGGTGCGTGAATACGTGGTACAAACGCGCCCCCACAAGACCAAGCGGGACCGCCCAGATGACGATGTCGATAACGATTCCTGGCTCGGCACCGTGACGCGTTAGGCGACGCGAGGTCAACCAGGCTGCCGCAACGATACCCACCATGATGCAAATCGCGTAGGTACGGATGACGATTGCTTGGCTCGGGTCGAGACCCAAACCACTCAGCCACTGCCCGAAGGGAATAGTGACTAACGTCACCCACGACTCGGGCGGGCTAGGGATGCTGAAGGGCACAACTGACAAGACGGTCACCTTTCTGGACTGCGACTAGGCAAGCGTACCGGTCGAAAGCAATGCTGCCGTTTTTGCCACTGCACTCACACCCCCGGTAGCCAACGCGCTCACGAAAACTGAGCCGACGATCGCACCATCGGCGTAGCGAAGAACCTCGCGCACCTGATCGGCGGTAGAAATACCCAGACCAACACAGGCGCTCGTCGAGCCGGCAGCGCGCAAGCGAGCAACGAGCATCTTTGCAGCGGTATCAACATCTGACCTCGCCCCCGTGATCCCCATGGTCGAAACGGCGTAGACGAAACCGGTGCTGGCCCCTACCGCCCTGACCAATCGCGCGTCGCTCGACGAGGGCGCCGCCAAGAATACCCGATCGAGGCTTGTGCGCTGTGATGCCGCAATCCAGTCAGCGGCCTCATCACTCACCAGGTCGGGCGTGATGATTCCCGCTCCCCCAGCCGCCACCAGTTCATCAGCAAAACGGTCAACACCGAACTGCATGATGGGATTCCAGTAACTCATCATGAGCACCGGAACTGAAACACGCGACGTGATCTGGGCGACCGCGTCGAAACCATCCTGAAGTCGAAAGCCGTTTGCTAACGCCTGCTGGGTCGCCTTCTGAATAGCCGGGCCATCCATGACCGGATCAGAGTATGGCAGCCCAAGCTCAATAACATCGACCCCATTCTCGGCAAGAGCGACCGCTGCATCGATGCTGTCAGCAATCGTAGGGAACCCTACCGGCAGATAACCGACAAGAGCGCCTGAGCGGTCTCGATTCGCATTCGCAATCGTTTGTTCGACAGCGCCCATCACTTCTCCTCCACGGAAGCTTCAGCGGCAGCCGAGTCGATCAATTCGAAGTACTCAGCCGCAGTTTCCATGTCTTTGTCGCCACGTCCGCTGAGGTTAACGAGGATGACACCATCAGGCCCAAGCTCTTTGCCAAGCGTTATGGTGCCGGCAAGTGCGTGCGCCGTTTCAATCGCCGGGATGATTCCCTCGGTGCGGCTCAACAAGCGCAGCGCATCCATCGCTTCAGCGTCGGTGATCGGCAGATAGGTCGCACGCCCAATGTCTTTCAGCCACGAATGCTCAGGGCCGACGCCCGGATAATCAAGGCCGGCAGAGATCGAATGAGATTCCACAGTTTGGCCATCATCATCTTGCAGTAGGTAGGTGCGCGCACCATGAAGAACACCGGGCCGGCCACGTGTCAGGGTTGCGGCGTGACGGTCCGTGAGGTGGCCGTCCCCTGCAGCCTCGAAACCGTACAGCAGAACCTCGGGGTCATCAAGGAATGCGTGGAAGATTCCCATAGCATTGCTGCCCCCGCCGACACAGGCCACAACGGCGGTGGGAAGAGCTCCCGTGAGTGCAAGTACCTGCTCTCGAGCCTCGTCGCCGATGACCTTGTGAAAATCGCGCACCATGACGGGGAACGGGTGTGGGCCAGCAACGGTGCCTAAAAGGTAGTGTGTATCGTCGACGTTGGCGACCCAATCGCGTAGCGCATCGTTGATGGCGTCTTTGAGGGTTCGTGATCCTGTCTTAACCGGGATGACTTCGGCGCCAAGAAGACGCATACGCGCGACATTCAAGGCTTGACGCTCTGTATCTACCTCGCCCATGTACACCACACAGGACATGCCAAACAACGCCGCAGCGGTGGCAGTGGCCACGCCGTGTTGGCCCGCACCCGTCTCAGCGATGAGTCGAGTCTTGCCGAGTCGACGAGCAACCAACGCCTGGCCGAGAACGTTGTTGATCTTGTGCGAGCCCGTGTGATTGAGGTCTTCGCGCTTCAGAATAATGCGCGCACCTCCCGCATGCTCTGCGAAGCGGGGAACTTCGGTAATGATCGACGGACGGCCCGTGTAGCTGGCGTGAAGTTCTGCGAGTTCCGCAACAAACGATGGGTCATTCTTCGCGTCGTTAAAGGCGGCATCGAGCTCATCGAGAGCCGCAATCAGCGACTCCGGAACGAAACGTCCGCCAAACTCACCAAAATAGGGGCCTAATTCATCTCTCAACATCAACAGTCCAAAAAGTCTTGCAGCGTGGCAATGGGATCGCCGGTTACCAGTGCTTCGCCGACAAGAACTACGTCAGCACCGGCCTTGCGATAGTGGGCAACATCCGCGGCAGTTTTCACTGCAGATTCAGCGATCCGGATGACGCCGCTGGGAATCTGGTCAGCTAATTCGCCAAACAGGTTCTGGTCGAGTTCGAACGTACTCAGGTCGCGCGCATTGACACCAACGAGGCTGGCCCCAACATCTAAAGCCCGGGACACCTCATTCCCAGAGTGCGCCTCAACCAGTGGAGTCATACCGAGTTCACGAGTGAGGTTGTACAGAGTCTCAAGCGTCTGCTGATCGAGTGCGGCAACGATGAGCAGCACTAGATCAGCACCGGCAGCACGAGCCTCGAACACCTGATATGGCTCAGCGATGAAATCCTTACGGAGCACGGGAAGCCGCACCACAGACTTCACCGAAATGAGATCGTCGAGCGAACCACCGAATTGACGTTGCTCAGTCAACACACTGATTGCGCTCGCACCCCCGGTTTGGTACGACAATGCGAGCGATGCAGGATCGTCGATCTCGGCCAGCGAACCCCGCGAAGGGCTTGAGCGCTTAATTTCCGCAATGATGTGCACGGACTCGCGCGGCGATAGCGCAGCCAGAGCATCCAGGGCAGGCAGAGCTTCAGCCGCAGATCGCTCGACATCGGAAAGGCTGACACTTTCGCGTCGAACGGCGGCATCTTCAAGCGCGCCGTCAACTAAGTCGGAGAGCACTCTAGTTGTGGGGTTTCGCGGTGATCTTGTCTCCACCGACACCGTAACCGAGCGTGCGGAGAGCAAATCCGACGAGCAGACCGACAACAACGAGGCCAGCCGAGGCAAATACCAGCCACGCCACATTGAACCAAAAAGCGAGCGTTCCAATCGTGAACGCGACCAACATGATGACAACGGCGATCCACGCCGCCGGAGAGGTTCCGTGGCCGGGGTCAGTATCAGTACTCATCAGGCTCCATTCTTTACTGATCTTAAATTCTAGCGGGAGTAACACAGGAAGGATGCCACTCACTCGACGGTAGGGTCGATGCCTCTGCTCTGCGCGTCCCATTGCGATGCAGGGTCATCGGCGACTACCGCGCTGGTGCGGTCATACTTTTTCGTCGGACCCGGCCAACGGTGCGCTGTGAAAGTTGCAAAGAGACCAACGACAACGATGAGGCCGCCGGCGATCACCGCGGGAGTTGGCCATCCACTGGCGGTGACGGACTCGACGAGACCGCGAAGAGAGTTGATTCCGCTGATGCCGGTGGCATCGGTTATCACAGCGCCGGAAGCCAGCAGCGGGTCGACTAGCGCCGCCTGGGCTACGGCGACAATAATGGCGCCAACAATCGCCGCCAGAACGCCAAGGACTCGCCGCACCACAAGCGAAGAAAGACTGAGCGCCGCAACCAGCGCAAAAATCGACAACGCGAGCGCTGCGAGCGAACCGGCAGCATCACTGCCGAGCACATCGATGGTTGAGCCATCGTTCACCATGACCGTGAACCACGACTGCGTCCACGACAACATCACCACTGCAGCGAGCAGGACCAGACCGGCCAGAACGATCGATCGCGAGCGTGTGAGGATCATGAAATCAACCGTCGCATCGCATTTGCCACTGCGACTGCACGCAACGGGGCCGCGGCCTTATTCTTAGCCTCTTGATGTTCGGCAGCGGGATCGGAATCAGCGACAAGCCCTGCTCCGGCTTGAACACGAGCGACCCCATCCACAATAGTGACAGTGCGAATGGCGATAGCAAGGTCTGCATCCCCAGCAAAGTCGAAGTACCCGACCACTCCCCCATAGACACCACGTTGTGCGGGTTCGAGTTCGTCAATGATTTCCAGAGCGCGCGGCTTAGGTGCGCCGGAAAGTGTGCCGGCGGGGAACGTTGCGCGAAAAACATCGACCGCTGACGCACCGTCAGAGAGGCTGCCCTCAACCGACGAAACCAAGTGCATGATGTGGCTGAATCGCTCGACCTGCATGAACTCAGTCACCGCGACGCTGCCCGGTGTGCAGACTTTCAGAAGATCGTTGCGAGCCAGGTCAACCAGCATCAGGTGTTCTGCACGCTCTTTCCTGTCGGCGAGCAGCTCTTCAGCGAGTTCTAGGTCGCGTTCAGTATCGGAGCCCCGGGGACGGGATCCGGCGATCGGGTGCATGTGAACCCGTTGTTGAGACACCTTAACGAGCGCTTCAGGACTGGCCCCCACAATCGAATATGGTCGACCATCGACGTCGACAAGAGACAGCAGATACATGTAAGGAGAAGGATTGAGCGTGCGCAGCACTCGATAGACATCAAGGGGGCTGGCGCTAATTTCGTGGTCGAAGCGCTGAGAGATTACGACCTGGAAAACATCCCCCTCCCGGATGAATTCCTTGGAGCGAGCGATCGCAGTCGCGTACTGCGCGGGGGTCGTGCGCGCATGCGGTTCGGGTTCAATCTCGATGTCAACCTCGGCGAGAAAGGCCTCTGTCGGCCTCGAGAGTCCCTCCTGCAAGACATCCAGCCGTGATTGTGCTTCGTTCCACAGTGTGGCCTCGTCACGGTGCCCATCGTTCAGGGTCGTCGAAATGAGAAGAACTGTTCCGTTCTGATGATCAAGGACCACGAGATCGGAAACAAAACTCAGCGCCTGGCTGGGAACGTCAAAATCGGCCGGCGGAGCATCCGGAAGATTCTCTAGTTCGCGGACAGCCTCCCACCCGATAAAACCGACGAGCCCTCCCGTCAAAGGCGGATGCCCGGCAACCCGCGGAGTCTTCCACCGTTCGTTGAGGTGAGCGAGTGCGTCTAACGGCGCGTTGGGACAATTGTCTCCCAACACACGCTCCCGCGAAAGACCGTAGTTAATCCACTCAACGCTGCCACCATGCTGGGTGAGAACACCGAAGCTTGCTACTCCAACGAAAGAGAATCGCGACCAAATCCCACCCTGTCCCGCCGACTCAAGCAGAAACGTTCCCGGCTTGGCTTGGGCAAGCTTGCGGTACACCCCAACCGGAGTCTCACCATCAGCAAAAATCTGTCGGATCACCGGGACAACGCGATTTCCCTCGGTGATGAGACGCTCGAACTCTGCTCGGCCCGTCGTACTATTCATCGGAGCGCCCCTGAAACGGAACGAGGGGGTGCACATCGAAACAGGACTGGGCCCCGGTGTGACACGCCGGCCCCACCTGCTCAACACCCACTAGAAGCGCATCACGATCACAGTCCAACGCGGCGGTGCGAACGTACTGGCGATGCCCACTCGTATCACCTTTGCGCCAGAGCTCTTGGCGGCTGCGACTGTAGAAAGTCACTCGACCCTCGGTGAGCGTGCGGGTCAGAGCTTCAGCGTTCATGTACCCCAGCATCAATACCTCTTTGGTATCCCACTGCTGAATAATTACCGGAAGCAACCCGTCGGCGGCAAATTGAACCCTCTTGAGCACGTCGCTCATAGTTGCGGAGGTCAGCTCGTTGCTCATCGGATCACCAACCCGTGATCTCGGAGAGACGCTTTCACATCGCCAACCGTCAATTCACGATTGTGGAACACGGATGCTGCCAGCACGGCATCCGCACCGGCTTCGATTGCGGGCGCAAAATGTTCGACCGCGCCAGCACCACCGCTAGCGATGACAGGGACCGTAGCGAACGCGCTGATCGCTGAGACCAACTCGAGGTCAAAGCCCTGCTTTGTTCCATCGGCATCGATGGAGTTGATCAGCAGTTCGCCTGCGCCACGTTCCATCACCTCTCGCGCCCAGTCAAGCGCATCATGGGCCGTTTCGGTGCGCCCCCCATGGGTTGTCACGATCCAACCGTCTCCACGACGCTTGATATCAAGACTCAGCACCAATACCTGTGAACCGAACCGTCGTGCGATGTCGTCAATTAGTTGCGGACGGGCGAGTGCGGCGCTGTTCACCCCCACTTTGTCTGCACCGTGCGCGAGCAGCCGGGAGACGTCATCGGGCTCTCGAACGCCGCCACCCACGGTGAGGGGAATAAAGATCTGTTCTGCCGCAGATTGCACAACGTCGTACATTGTTGCCCGACCTTCGACGGTGGCGGTGACGTCAAGGAAAGTGACCTCGTCAGCGCCCTGCTCGTAGTACATGCGCGCGAGCTCAACGGGGTTCCCTGCGTCGCGGAGATCCCGAAAATTGACGCCCTTCACAACGCGACCGTCGGCGACGTCGAGGCACGGGATGACTCGGACAGCGACAGCCATTGCTAAATCCTCGCCGCATGAATGGTGCTGACCAGTATCGCCCGCGCGCCAACCGCGTAGAGCTCATCCATCACCTGATTGGTGTCCGCTCGTCTCACCATCGACCGGACAGCAACCCAATCCGGATCGTGGAGGGGCGAAACGGTTGGGCTCTCGATGCCCGGCGTCACCCGGGTCGCTGACTCGAGAAGTCGCACAGGAACGTCGTAGTCAATCAGCACAAACTGCCGAGCAACCATCACACCGTGGAGGCGGCGCTGAAGAGTTTCAACGCTATCGTTTGCGGCCGATGGTGAACTGATAAGTACGGCATCCGAGTCGAGGATGACCGGGCCGAAGATCTCAAGCCCCTGCGCACGAAGCGTTGAGCCCGTCGACACGACATCGGCGATCGCATCAGCCACTCCCAGATTGATCGCGGATTCAACGGCTCCGTCGAGGCTTACCAGCTCGGCTTGCACTCCGTGACGTTCCAAAAAGGTGCCGACAAGGCCCGCGTAGCTTGTTGCAACGCGTACTCCTCGGAGATCGGCAAGTTCAGTAAAACGTCCGGGAATGCCGGCAAAACGAAAGGTCGATTTTCCGAAGTCGAGGCTCGCAATTTCTACCGCCGGTGATTGCGAGTCCAGGAGCAGATCGCGGCCTGTTATGCCCACATCGAGGGCGCCCGATCCTACATACGTTGCAATGTCCCGGGGGCGGAGGTAAAAGAATTCAACGCCGTTACGGTCATCCCGCACATTTAGCGCGCGAGGATCACGACGGCCAACGTAGCCCGCCTCGAGAAGCATTTCAGAGGCGATCTCGCTCAGTGAACCCTTGTTGGGCACGGCAACTCTTAGCATGTCAACTCTCAGTCAGATCGCGCAGAAAAATGGTGGGATGGCGTCACAGATGTCGCCACACATCCTCCAAAGTGAGTCCCTTGGCAAGCATCAGAACCTGAAGGTGATAGATCAGTTGCGAAATCTCTTCGGCAGTTTCTTCATCAGACTGGAACTCGGCCGCCATCCACACTTCGGCAGCCTCTTCAACGATCTTTTTCCCGATCGCGTGAACACCCGCATCGAGCAGGGCCACTGATCCCGAACCTGCCGGACGTTCAACCGCTTTACGGCTAAGTTCTGCAAAAAGTGCGTCGAAGTCTTTCACACGTCAAGGGTACCGCCCCTAGGGGCGGACCCGTGACGTGGGTGAAACCAGGTTTCTGACTATTTGGTGCCGAGAAGATCGATCACAAAGGTCAAAGTACGACCGGATAGCTGGTGTCCGCCACCGGCGGGACCGTAGGCAAGGTGCGGTGGGCAGATGAGCTGACGACGGCCGCCAACCTTCATGCCCGGAATGCCCTCTTGCCAACCGCTGATGAGTGACGTGAGGGGGAAGTTGATGGACTGGCCCCGGCTCCACGATGAATCGAATTCTTCGCCGGTTTCAAAATCGACGCCCAAGTAATGCACGTCAACGGTCGCGCCTGCCGTTGCCTCAGCTCCGGTTCCTTCTTCTATATCAATGACAACGAGCTCGCTGGGTGCTGCACCCTCATAAAACTCGACTTCTGGCTTGGTCTTTCCTGAATCGCTCATGCCACTAGTCAACCAGACGGGAAAGCACAGAGGCAATTAATGGCGGTGCGCGAGTGCGCGCTCACGTAATTCGGTCACTCGCAGGGAAGGATCGGCGCCGCGGTAAACAGCGGATCCCGCCACAAAGGTGTCCGCGCCGGCCGCCGCGGCAATCTCAATCGTGCGTTCGTCAATACCGCCGTCGACCTCAAGCCACACGTCGAGGCCCCGCTTGTCGACGAGTTCACGCAATTGGCGGAGCTTCGGCATTGTCTCGTCCATGAAACTCTGACCCCCAAAGCCGGGTTCCACGGTCATCACGAGCACCAGATCGAATTCCTCAAGAAGTTCGAGATACGGCCCGATAGGGGTACCGGGCTTCACCGCAACACCCGCACGCGTTCCCTGTGCCCTGAGTGCGCGCGCCAGAGCAACCGGATCCACCGCAGCTTCGGCATGGAATGTCACAGCGAACGCGCCCAGATCGGCGTACTCCGGCGCCCAACGCTCAGGATTATCAATCATGAGGTGCACGTCGAGTGGCACGGTTGAGACCTGCTGAATGCGCTCAGTCATCTGCAACCCAAAAGTGAGGTTGGACACAAAATGATTGTCCATGATGTCGACGTGCACGAGATCAGCATTCGAGATCCGCGAAATATCACGTTCAAGATTGACAAAATCGGCGGCAAGGATGCTGGGGCTAATGCGTACGGACATACCGCGAGCCTACCTAGGCGTCCGCTTTCACGAGCAACTGGATGAACATTGCGTCCGTTCCATGGCGGTGGGGCCACAACTGCACGTGACTGGCTTCGGGCAAGTCGAGTTCGTGGATGGCGATCTGCTGCAGTACCGCCGGCGTATCCATTTTCGAAACACGAGGAACCTTGCGAAGAACGGAACCTACGATCGCCTTAGTTTCGGCCGCATGGGGGGAGCAGGTGACGTATGCCAGCACTCCACCCGGCTTTAACGCATCCAGTGCAGAGCGAAGGAGCGCCGTCTGCAGTACACCAAGCTGCGCCACATCACTCGGCTGCTTTCGCCACCGCGCTTCGGGGCGACGACGTAGCGCACCCAACCCCGTACACGGCGCGTCTAGCAGAATACGGTCGAACTCTCCCGGATGCTCGTTGCCAATGACTGCACCATCTTTCTCCCAGACCTCGGGAGGGGCATCAAACACGGCAAGAGCATTGCGCACGAGTTTCGCCCGCGCAGGAATGAGTTCATTAGCCGTCAGTTGAGCGCCTCCCGCCAGGGCTTCCGCGGCGAGCAACGCGGCCTTACCACCGGGGCCAGCACACATGTCGAGCCACGACTCCCCCGGAACAATCGGACGGGCTCGGCTCAGCGCCAGCGCGGCCAACTGTGAGCCCTCATCCTGAACGCGGGCGCGTCCCGACGCGACCGCGGCGTTCTCACCCGGATCGCCTTCCCGAAGCGTGCCCCCCACCGGCGAATACTCGGCAACAGTCACACCGATCTTTTCGACAGCCGCGAATCCTGGCAACGCGGCAACCGAAACGCGGGCGGGAACATTGTCTGCCGCCAACAAGCCCTCAAGCTCAGCTTCACGGCCCTCGGCAACCAACACCTGACGGAATGCACGAGTTACCCACAGTGGATGCGAATACGCCACTGCGAGGGCCTCTTCGCCCGACGCAGCCGCGCCAATGACTCGCTCGCGCCAGACATCGGGTTCATGCTTCGTTATCGCCCGCAGAACAGCGTTAACGAAGCCGACAGCGGAGCGCGACCCGATCGTCTTCGCTAGTCGAACCGACTCATCAACCGCGGCATGAGAAGGAATCCGCATCGACAACAATTGGTGAGTCGCCAACCGCAACACATCGAGCACCGGCGGATCAATCTTCGACACCACCCGGCCGGCCGCCTGCTCGATTACGGCATCGTAATATCCCTGCATGCGCAGCGTTCCATAGGTGAGCTCCGTCGCGAGACCAGCATCAGCGGTCGACAATTTCGCGCGCTCGAGGTACACCGGCAACAGCAGGTTGGCATACGCATCCGACTCGCGCACCGCCATGATGACATCCAACGCCACTCGACGGGCTGACTGTGCGTAGCTCACGAAGCCACCACCTCTGATTCTGAAGTAAGGCCACGCCACCAGGCTGCGGCATCCATTTCTTTACGCCCCTCAGGGTGAACCCGGAGCAGCTCGATCGGTAGTGTGGCGGTGCCAACAAATACTTGCTTGCCGACCAACTCGATGAGACCCACGCGCATGGTTGGGGTCTCGCAGGCAATTGCCGCATCCAGAATTTTGAGTCGTTTGCCGTCGACCTGAGTCGAGGCGCCCGGCTCGGGAGTAACTCCACGGATGCGGTTGTGCACCGCGTCGGCAGGCTGTGACCAAACGATGCGGCCGTCATCCAAGGACAGTTTCGGGGCGAGAGTGACCTCTCCCGACTGCGGCACAGCCCGAGCAGTTCCCTCGCAGAGAGAGTCGACCACATCGGCAAGCAATGCCGCCCCCGAAATGGAAAGTTGGCTCAGTAGCGCGCCAGCAGTCTGCTGGGCACCAATCGGTTCCGTCATCGTGGCAAAAATATTGCCGGCGTCGAGTTGCTCCACCAGCTGAAAAACGGTGGCCCCTGAGACCGTATCGCCCGCCATGATGGCCCGCTGAACCGGTGCAGCACCACGCCACTGAGGCAAAAGCGAGAAGTGGAGGTTGATCCATCCCAGTCGTGGAATTGCGAGCACACTCTTGGGCACTAACCCGCCATAGGCGACGATCACGCCAAGATCAACATCGAGCGCCGCAATCGCCCCACTGGCCGCGGAATCGAGGCGGTTCGCCCGCACCACCTCGATTCCTGCGCGCTCGGCTCGCTGGGCAACCGGAGTCGCCGTCATCACACGACGGCGGCCCTGCGCAGAATCGGTGCGTGTCAGCACCGCGACCACATCATGGTCGCTCGCCACCAGTGTCTCGAGACTGGGAACAGCAACCTCGGGGCTACCGGCAAAGAGAAGTCGCAACGAAGTCATCCCCCAATTCTCTCGTGAAACTGCGCGCGATTTCGCACGATCCGACTACAGGTCAACAAAGGGCTCGAGATCGTCAAGGTGAACACGCAGGCCAGGGGCAGGCTGACTGGCTCGTGGCATCCCCGGTTTGCGATTGCTTCGCGACACGGTCGTCGCCGCAACAACCAGAGCTTTCAGCTGCTGGGCGACTGCTCTGCCATTGTTGTAGTCGAAACGGATGATCGTTCGAACCACGCCATCGGGAAGGTCCACGGGCCCCAGCACGTCGAGAGGGTCAACCGGCAACTTTTGCACCGCGTCTGACACAAGATGATCCTTGCCGGTGAGTGTGGCGACACGAATCGCTGGCGGAAACCGAAGCTCGCGGCGGTCGGCAAGTTCCGCACTGGCAAAATCTTCTTGGCGCCACGTCACGAGCGCGGTCGCTAGTGATCCGCCAACCCCAACGATCACCGCGGGCGCGCCGTCGGCCGCTAAAGCGATGGCATTCGACCACCAGCGGAGGCAATCCTCAGAGACCCGCAAACTTTCCCGCCCCAGCATGCCCGCGCCATCAAGAAGCAGCACAGCACGATAACCCCCGGCAGCGACCGGTTCAGCTCCCCGGGTGGCGATCACGAGGGAGGGCTCCGATGAGACTGTCGTCACCTGATGTTCGCCGTCGGCGACGATCACGCGGTAGCCAGGAAAAGCGCGACCAAGCTCGTCCGCGGTACGCGCACTGCCGGAGCCAACCATGCGAAGACGCGTCCCTTCGCATTCGCGACACCGCCACTTCACCGCCAACGCTCCGCACCAGACACAGCTCGGGGTGGAGGACGCAGAGCGTTGCGCCAGGGGGCCGGCGCAGGTTGTGCAGCGCGCGGTCTGTGAACACTCTGCACACGCCAGTCTTGGCGCGTAACCGGGGCGGGAAACTTGCACGAGCACCGGGCCTTCATCCAGACCCGCACGTGCGGCCTTCCACGCTGACGAGGGGATGCGCGCAATCGCGGCGAGCCGATCCTGACTGACTTGATTCGCAGAAGGAATAACTTTCGGCGGACGAATCCCGCCCGGACTCAGAGCGGCAAGCCATCCGACCTCAACAAGGCGCTGCACCTCCGTGCTGCGTGAATGGCTCACAAACACCAGCGCGCACTGCTGTTGCTCTTGACGGAGTAGCGCAGCGTCTCGTGTGTGGATGTACGGCGATAGGTTTTCGCTATACAGGGGATCTCCGTCATCCCATATCGCGATGAGGCCCAGATTCGATGCGGGCGCGTAGACCGCTGAACGGTTACCGATGATCACGTAGGGACCGCCATCGTGCGTCCGCAGGAAGTTTCCGTAGCGACGTTGGACGCTCTGACGTGCATCAAGACGAAGAGTTCGATCCTCCGGTGTGAAAGCAGCCACGGCAGCTTCGAGCTGTTCCTGATCGCGAAAGTCGGGAGTAGCAAGAATTGCGGTCAATCCCTGCGCGAGTGTTTGGGAGGCCAGTTCAGCCATGGTCACAGCCCAGCGACCAACCCAGGTGCCGGGCGTGACTTCAACCACCCCGGTGGGAGCGGCCATCGCGGCACGCTTGTTGTCGGCCAGAAGGGTGGCGATCGAGGTGGCATCGAAATAGGTGACAGGAACTGGCGCGCCGGGCTGCTCCGGAGAGGAATGCTCCGGAGATGGCTGCTCGGTAGCAGTCGACTCCAGAGCGGCGAGAGACTTCTCGGCCCGGGCGTGTCTCTTGGGGATTCCTAGGCGTAAGACATCGGCGGCATTTCCTGCGGCCCGATCCGCCGCAGTGCGCGCAAGAGTCCAGATTTCTGGAGCGAGCACGGGGAAGCCAGAAATGACAGAGTCGAGTTCGCTCAGCTTGCCCGCATAGTCAACAGTGTCGGTAAGTTCAACGATCCATCCCTCGACGAGACGGCCGAGAGTCTTCAGCGGAACTTTAACGCGAACGCCAGCCTGCGCGTCACCACGAAGCCTTTCAGGAATCGCGTAGTCGAAGAGCCTATCGAGTTGCGGCAGCGGGGAGTCAATGAGCACCCGTGCGATGGATGCTTCGGTCATCGTTAGAGTCCAGCGGCCCTGCGAAGAGCCTCAACGCGGTCGAGTCGTTCCCACGTGAACTCGGGCAGCTCACGACCGAAGTGACCATACGTGGCCGTCTTTGCGTAGATGGGGCGCAGAAGATCTAGATCGCGGATGATGGCGCCGGGTCGCAGATCAAACACCTCATCGATCGCACCGAGAATGGCTTCATCAGAAACGTGTCCCGTGCCAAAAGTCTCCACATAAAGGCTGACCGGTGCAGCGCGACCGATGGCGTACGCGATTTGGATTTCGAGGCGATCGGCTAGCCCCGCAGCTACCGCGTTTTTAGCAACCCAGCGCATGGCGTAGGTTGCCGAACGATCGACCTTTGAGGGGTCTTTGCCACTGAACGCTCCGCCACCGTGACGCGATGCTCCCCCATAGGTATCCACGATCACCTTGCGCCCGGTAACACCGGCATCACCCTGCGGACCACCAATTTCAAAACGGCCACTCGGGTTCACGATCGCCTGCAGGTTCGACAGATCGAGACCCGAGCTCTCGGCGATCGGGCGAACAACAAGCTCCTCAATTTCCTTTCGCAAGTGAGCGGTCGAAATATGGGGCGAATGCTGCGTCGACAAAACAACGGTCTCGATGCTGCGCGGTATCGAACCTTCGTAGCCGACCGTCACCTGAGTTTTGCCATCCGGTCGCAGGTAATCGACAAGGCCAAGTTTGCGAACCTCTGCGAGGCGCTCGGCCATCCGGTGCGCGAACCACACCGGAGCCGGCATCAATTGCGGGGTTTCGATGGTGGCGTAACCAAACATTACGCCCTGATCGCCGGCACCGAGAATGTCGAGCTCATCGCTCGACTGGCCCTCGCGCGTCTCGAGTGCGACATCGACACCCTGCGCAATATCGGGCGACTGTGCTCCGATCGAGACCGAGACCCCACAGGAACGACCATCAAAGCCGACGGCCGAAGAGTTGTACCCGATTTCAGAAATTCGATCTCGAACGATAGCGGGGATATCGGCGTAGCCGGATGTCGTGACCTCGCCCGCAACATGCACAAGACCGGTCGTAACGAGGGTTTCTACCGCGACGCGCGCATTGGGGTCTTCCGCAAGCAGAGCATCCAAGATGCTGTCACTGATCTGGTCGCAAATCTTGTCGGGGTGTCCCTCGGTAACAGACTCCGAGGTGAAGGTTCGCAGGGGCGAAGTCATAAGCCGTCTCCGGTAGTGATGAATGGATGTCAGCGGGCTGCGAACACAAGATCCAGAATGCGGTGGGCCACCGACAACTTGCTTCCGCTTGCCTCGCCCACTCTATCGCCGGCCGTATCAATCACGATGACAGTGTTACCGTCCGAGGCGAACCCTTCGGTCCAGCCCACGCGGTTGAGGACAAGAAAATCACAACCCTTTCGTGAGATCTTGGCGCGACCGAGTTGCAGCAGTGTCTCGTCGTCGGGTTCGGTCTCGGCCGCAAACCCCACAATCACCTGGTCGCGAGCACGGTTGGTCGAGATCTGACGCAGAATGTCGGGGTTCTCTTGAAGCCGAAGTTCTAGGGTGTTTGAATCGCTGCTCTTCTTGATCTTGGTGGGGGCAATCTCCGTGGGTCGGTAGTCAGCGACAGCAGCGGCCATAACTACGAGATCTGCGGTGGCCACTTCAGCATCAACAGCCATCTGCAGCTCAAGTGTCGTTCCCACCTCGACGACTCGGGCTCCGAGCGGCGGTGCGACCTCAAGGTTGGCCCCGATAAGAATTACGGTTGCGCCACGCGCGATAGCAGCTTCGGCTACGGCGACGCCCTGCTTACCGCTGGAACGATTGCCAATAAAGCGTACGGGGTCAAGAGGCTCCCGAGTGCCACCGGCGGTAACGAGAACAGTGCGACCAACGAGATCGCGCTTAGACATCACGATATCGAGGGCTGCGGCAACAATCTCGCTGGGTTCGGCCATTCGACCCGGTCCACTGTCACGCCCCGTCAAGGGCCCAGATCCCGGACCAATAGTGTGGATGCCCCGGGAGCGAAGCGTGTCAACATTGGCCATAGTGGCGACGTTCTGCCACATCTCGGTGTGCATCGCCGGTGCAATGAGAATCGGCGCGGTGCTCGCCAAAATAGTGTTGCCCAAGAAATCACTGGCTTGCCCCGTTGCCATTTTGGCGATCGTGTTTGCGGTCGCCGGGGCGACAATAATCAGATCAGCCGCCTTGCCCACAGCAACATGGCGCACCTCGTCGACACCCTCGTAAATATCGGTGTTGACGGGGTTGCGACTTACCGCTTCCAGCGTCGGCAGTCCGATGAAGCGAAGAGCGTTGGTCGTGGCAACAACGTGAACGTCGTGCCCGGCAAGCACAAGTTGGCGCACAACCGTCACCGCTTTGTAGGCAGCGATTCCGCCAGTGATTCCGACGACGACGTTGAGCGCGGCCATCGAACTAGGTTCTATTCGCCGCTGAGGCGCTTGAGTTCGAGCTTGTTCTCGTTGATCTCGTGCAGGGCAACCGAGAGGGGCTTGTCTTCGATCGTGGAGTCGACCAGCGGCCCAACGTTGTCGAACAGGCTTCCCTCGTGAAGGTCTGCGTAGTAGTCATTGATCTGACGCGCGCGCTTGGAGGCGAAGATTACGAGCTGGTACTTGGAGTCAACCTTCGACAGTAGTTCGTCGATGGGGGGATCAATGATGCCCGAGTTCTTGTCAGCCATGGGAGTGCTCCTTGGAGTCGGAAGTGGTCGCGCCAGCGGGCGCATCCATCAATTCTACGACTTCTTTGGCCGCTTGGCTTACTTCTGTGTTGACGACCTTCACATCGAACTCTTCTTGAGCCGCCAATTCGACCTTTGCGGTCTCCAATCGGCGGGCCTGTTCGGCGGCGTCTTCGGTGCCCCGGCCGATCAATCGACGCACCAATTCTTCCCAGCTCGGCGGCAGCAAAAAGACCAGAAGGGCTTCGGGCATGACACTACGCACTGAGCGAGCTCCCTGAAGGTCAATTTCGAGAAGCACGCGCTTTCCTTCAGCGAGGGCAGCATCAATCGGCGGGCGTGGCGTGCCGTAACGGTAGGAGTTGTGCACAACCGCCCACTCGAGAAGCTCGTTGCGAGACACCATCTCATCGAACTTGTCGTCGCTGACGAAGTAGTAGTGCACCCCGTCAACTTCTCCGGGCCGCGGCTTTCTGGTCGTTGCCGAGACGCTGAGGAGGACATCCGGATGGTTATCCCGAATGAAGCTCGAAACGGTCCCCTTGCCGACGGCAGTGGGGCCAGCCAAGACGACGAGGCGTGTCGGCTCTGGGCCCTGGCGATCGGCAAGGTAGTCAGCGAGTCGATCACGTTGCTTGCGACCAAGCCCGCCGACACGTTTGCGTTCCGCGATCGCCAGCTGGTTCATTACCGCCTCTACCCGCGTCGGTCCGAGCGAGGGCACGCTCAGTAGGAGCTCACGCACCAGCAGTCGTGCTTCTGCACTCTCCGGTGTCGACCACGCCGTGCGCGCGACACTCAGTGCGGTGCGTGTGCGCTCGGCGACTTCACGTTTCACCGACGCCCTGGCACGTCGAGCAGCAATTGCCGCTCGCGATGCAGCGGCACGATCCACCTCAGGGGGTTGGGGACGAGGCACCATCAGCGCACCTGCTCGCGGAGTTGTGATCGCAATGAGCGAAGCTCTGAAGGAATTTGACTCGACCCCTCCTGGAGAACGCTACGAGACACGGTGACAATGGTGTTAGCGACCGCCGCACCGTAGAGCTCACGAGCCTGCTCGACCTGAGCCCCCTGAGCGCCAAACCCCGGGGCCAGCACGGGAACGTCGATCAAATCTTCGGCGAGCAGCCCGTAGTCGGCAACATTTACGGTCGCACCAACGACAACACCAAAAGACCCGAGGCCGCTCTCAGAATTCAGAGCACGAACGTCGTGCACAACGCTTGCCGCGACCGTAGAGCCGTCATGTTCACCCTCGACAATTCGGGCAGTCTGAATACTGCGAGCGGCGAGATTAGAGGTCGCCGCCAAAACGAAAATTCCCTTACCCGCCGTGCGTGCTAGCTCGACCGGCCCAGACAACTCCGAAACGCCCTGATACGCCACGGCGGTCATCGCATCTGCCTCCAGAGCCGAACCAGGAGTAAGCCAGGCCTGGCCATAAGCATCGACGGAGGACGAAAGATCGCCGCGCTTGACATCGGCTATCACGAGGAGCCCAGCGGAGCGTGCCAAAGCGAAAGACTCCTCGAGAACCGCGTAGCCGGCGGATCCGAAGCGCTCGAAGAAGGCTACCTGCGGTTTGATCATTCCGACGTTGCCTGCTGCGGCATCCACCGTGCGCAGGGCAAATTCTCGAACGCCGTGAACGTCGTTCGAGAGCCCCCAGGCTTCGAGCAGAAACGGATGCGGGTCAATGCCAAGACAGACTCCGCCGAACTCCTCAAACGTCGCCGAGAGTCGAGCAGCAAAACTAGGCATTGCGGGCCACCTTTTCTAGTTCTGCCGCGCGGTCAAGAGCGTAATCCTGAAGCGAGCGCACATCGAAACCATCCTGAATCGCCTCAAAGGCAGCTACGGCGGCGGCCAGTTGCGCGATGGTGGTGAAGATGGGCTTGTCAGCGGCGACCGTGGCGGTACGGATTTCGTACCCATCGGCACGGGCACTTCGTCCACTGGGCGTATTGATGACAACATCCACTTTTCCGGCATTAATCAGCTCGACAATCGAGGGCTCCTCGGCGTCAGCTTCTTGCCCCATGAAGTATTTGCGCACCACCTGGGCTTCGATGCCATTGCGCGCCAAGATCTCGGCCGTGCCGTCGGTAGCAAGAATCGTGAACCCCAGCTGGCTGAGACGCAGCACCGGCAAAATCACCGCACGCTTATCGCGATCGGCCACGGAAACGAATACCGTGCCGCTATCAGGTAATCCCCCGTAGGCCGCTTCCTGGCTCTTGGCGAACGCTTTGGGAAAGTTTGAATCGATGCCCATAACTTCGCCGGTGGAACGCATCTCCGGGCCGAGTACAGAATCAACAACGTTGCCATCAACCGTGCGGAACCGCTTGAAGGGAAGCACCGCCTCTTTCACCGACACGGGAGAGGTGGACGGTACTTGGCTTCCGTCGAGTGCCGGCAAAAGGCCGCTGTCGACCAGGGAACGGATGCTGGAGCCCACCATCACGAGGGCCGCGGCTTTCGCCAGTGGAATGCCGAGAGCTTTCGATACAAACGGCACGGTGCGGCTCGCCCGCGGGTTGGCTTCAAGCACGTAGAGGATGCCCTGGCCGATAGCGAACTGCACATTCAGTAGTCCGCGCACTCCCACACCCTCGGCAATTGCGAGCGTTGCTTCACGAACACGCTTGAGTACATCGCGCCCGAGCGTCACCGGAGGCAGCGTGCAGGCGGAGTCACCCGAGTGGATGCCCGCCTCTTCGATGTGCTCCATGATTCCGCCGACATACAGTTCAGTGCCGTCGTAGAGTGCGTCGATGTCGATCTCGATGGCGTCATCCAAGAACCGGTCAACCAGCAGTGGAGATTTCCCGGAAATCACCACGGTGTCGCGAACGCGCTCGAAATAGTCAGCGAGAGCGTCGGTGTCGTAGACGATTTCCATGCCGCGCCCGCCGAGAACATGGGAGGGGCGAACGAGAACCGGGTAGCCAATTGATTCTGCGATGCCGATCGCTTCTGCCTGATCGGTGGCAGTGCCATTCTTGGGCGCCAGAAGGCCAGCATTGTCAAGGATCGCAGAAAATAGTCCGCGTTCCTCAGCGAGATCAATTGCTTCGGGAGTTGTGCCCAGAATCGGGATGCCCGCGTCTTTCAAGCCCTGCGCGAGCCCGAGAGCAGTCTGGCCGCCGAGCTGAACGATGACGCCCATCAGTTCACCGCTGGTGCTCTCCGCGTGGATGATCTCCAGCACGTCTTCCAGCGTGAGCGGTTCGAAGTACAGGCGATCGCTGGTGTCGTAGTCGGTCGACACCGTCTCTGGGTTGCAGTTGATCATGATCGTCTCGAAGCCAGCATCTGACAGAGCGAACGACGCCTGTACGCAGGAGTAGTCGAATTCGATACCCTGACCGATGCGGTTCGGGCCTGAACCCAGAATGATGACCTTCTGCTTATCGCTCGGCACCACCTCGGTTTCGGAATCGTAGCTTGAGTAGTGGTACGGCGTGAGGGCCGGGAATTCACCCGCACACGTGTCGACGGTTTTGAAGACGGGGCGCACCTCGAGGCTCCAGCGCAGGTCACGAACCTCCTCTTCCGTCACGCCGCGAATGTCAGCGATCTGGAGATCGCTGAAGCCGTGATTCTTCACGTGAGTTAGCAGCGCGGCGCTCAACTCGGGAGCATCGGCAATGTCGGCTGCCACTTCATTGATCAAAGCAATCTGGTCGATGAACCACGGATCAATCTTGGTGGCCTCGAAGATCTCCTCGGTAGTGGCCCCGGCCCTCATCGCCTGCTGCACCGAAATGATGCGGCCATCGGTGGCAACCGATGAGAGCTTCAGCAACTCAGCCTTGTCGCCAACTTCGCCGTTCCAGTGAAAGCTCGAGTCGCGTTTTTCCAGCGACCGAAGCGCCTTCTGCAATGCGGTCGAATAGTTGCGACCGATCGCCATGGCCTCCCCCACCGACTTCATCGTGGTCGTCAGACGCGTGTCGGCCGCCGGAAACTTTTCGAACGCGAAACGCGGAACCTTGACGACGACATAGTCGAGGGTGGGTTCAAAGCTTGCCGGGGTGACCTTCGTAATGTCGTTCGGGATTTCGTCAAGCCGGTAACCGATCGCCAACTTCGCCGCGATCTTGGCAATGGGAAACCCCGTGGCCTTGGAGGCCAACGCGCTCGAACGAGACACCCGCGGGTTCATCTCAATGACAATGACACGCCCATCGGCGGGGTCGATGGCGAATTGGATGTTGCATCCGCCGGTATCAACGCCGACAGCACGAATAATGTCGATACCAATGTTGCGCAGGTTCTGGTACTCACGATCGGTCAGCGTCAGCGCCGGAGCAACCGTGATCGAATCGCCCGTGTGAACACCAACGGGGTCAACGTTCTCTATCGAACAGACGACCACAGTGTTGTCAGCTGTATCCCGCATGAGTTCGAGCTCATACTCCTTCCAGCCCAGAATGCTCTCTTCGAGAAGCACCGAAGTGGTGGGGCTCTGGTGCAGGCCGTCGGCGACCATCCGCACAAGCTCTTCGCGGGTGTAAGCAAAGCCAGACCCGAGCCCGCCCATCGTGAACGAGGGGCGAATCACCAGCGGATACCCGAGATCTTCAGCGAAATCGACCGCCTCGGCAACCGTCGTAGCGATGTGAGACTTCGCGACATCCGCACCACAATCAAGCACGAGTTGCTTGAAGATCTGACGGTCCTCACCCTTGTTGATGGCCTCAAGGTTGGCACCGATCAGTTCAACGTTGTACTTCTCAAGAATGCCGTGAGAATCGAGCTCGATAGCGGCATTCAGGGCTGTTTGACCGCCGAGAGTCGGCAGCAGCGCGTCTGGACGCTCCTTGGCAATGATCGTCTCAATGACCTCCCAGGTGATGGGCTCAACGTAGGTTGCGTCAGCAAAGTCGGGGTCAGTCATGATCGTGGCCGGGTTTGAATTCACGAGGATGACACGGATTCCCTCCTGGCGCAGCACGCGACAGGCTTGGGTGCCCGAGTAGTCGAACTCCGCCGCCTGGCCGATGACGATCGGACCGGAACCGATAACGAGTACCGATGAAATGTCTTGTCTCTTGGGCATTACTTGCTGTCCTTTGCGTTCTCGAGAACGAGGTCGCGGAACCTATCGAAAAGATAGTTGGCATCGTGCGGGCCCGAGGCCGCTTCGGGGTGATACTGCACGGAGAAGGCAGGGATATCGAGTGCACGGAGGCCCTCGACGACATTGTCATTGAGATTGACGTGACTCACTTCGACGCGCCCAAAGCCGGCGGGTGACTGACTGATTTCGCCGACCGGCGCATCAACCGCAAAGCCATGGTTGTGCGAAGTGATTTCGGTACGCAGGGTCTGCACGTCGATAACAGGCTGGTTGATTCCGCGGTGGCCGAACGGCAGCTTGTAGGTGCCATATCCGAGTGCCCGACCCAATAGTTGGTTGCCAAAACAGATACCGAAGAAGGGCAGCCCTCGCTTCAGCACCTGAGTCAAGAGCGCAACGTGAGCGTCAGATGCTGACGGGTCCCCGGGGCCATTGGAATAGAAGACAGCCACCGGGTCGATAGCGAGCAGTTCTTCGAACGTCACCGTCTGCGGCAGAACGTGAACCTCGAACCCGCGTTCAGCGAGATAGTTGACTGTCGACGTCTTGACGCCAAGGTCAAGCACAGCGAGACGCCCAATGCTGGCGACCGTCGAGGCCACGAGATAGGCAACCGAAGTGGAGACTTCGGATGACAAGCTCCGACCTGCCATCTGGGTTTCTGCTCGCACTGCCGCAAGTTGCTCATCATCGCTGAGGTCGTTCTCAGTGCCAGAAAAAATTCCGCCGCGCATCGAACCGGCGTCGCGCAGGCGCCGCGTAATCGCCCGAGTATCAACACCGCTGATACCGACGATGCCCTGCTCGGTGAGCTGATCATCCAAAGAACCTTCGGCACGATAGTTGGAGACGATGCGACTGGCATCTCGGATCACGAAGCCTGAGACCCAGATGCGGTTCGACTCTGGATCTTCAGAATTGACGCCGGTGTTGCCGATGTGCGGCGCCGTCATCACAACAATTTGTCCCGCGTAACTGGGGTCGGTGATGGTCTCTTGATAACCAGTCATTCCGGTTGCGAACACCACTTCGCCAACTCGCTTGCCCTTGGCACCGTAGGCCTGGCCGCGATAGCGCGCGCCATCCTCTAGTACAAGTACTGCTGCTTCGAAAGTCATTAAGACTGCCTTTCATTGCCAATGACACCCTGGAGAGCCCGTTCACAGGCCTCGGGGTCGTCCATACGAAAATAGCTATCGACTGGCGTGCCATCGAGAGTCCACTCGATAACCTGCAGTCCGTTTTGTTCGACCACACGGTCGATAGTCCATGTTGCGCGCACAATCCCGCGCACGTCATCGCGCGGAATCCACAGGTCACGCTCCCCGTTGCGGAACACGGCAACACCGCCATCGTGCACTTCGATGGCGCAATTGCCGCGGAACCCCAGAGTGTGCACGGCAACCCTGTTCAGCTGATCACCGGCGAGCGTTGTCGAGACGTACTTTCCACTCAAACTGGGATGTCCGCTGGCAAGGTCTGCGGGTAGCTGCAGCGGCAGACCGATGTGAAATTGGCGGCGTTTGCGCGCATACCAACCGGCAACCATCAGGCCGAGGAGCAGCACCATGATGCCGATCGCAATCAGCAGCGAAACATCTTTAGGCATGGTGAGACTCCCCCGCTGCTAACCGCGCGCTGTGGGCGACCTCGTCAGAATCGACGACATCGCCATCCCGCACGGTTTCGTAGCCATTGTGGATAGTGTTCATGACTCGGCCGGGCAGCGAACGCCCCAAATATGGTGAGTTTGTGCTCTTGCCGCGCAAGGATTCTGTGCTGAAAGTCGACCTCGCGCTCGGGTCAATGAGTACCAAATTTGCCGCAGACCCGGGCGTGAAAGGGGCGTCATAACCGTTGAGACGCCCGATGTGTGCCGGGGTTTGCGAAAAAACACGCGCGACATCCGCCCAGGTCAAATGACCGGTGTCGACGACTGCCTCTTGCACGACGTTCAGGGCAGACTCGAGGCCCACCATCCCAAACGCAGCCTCAGCCCACGAACACTCTTTGGCCTCGGGGGGATGCGGTGCATGGTCAGTGGCCACGATGTCGATGGTTCCGTCGGCCAAGGCCGCACGCAGGGCACGAACATCTTCGTCACGGCGAAGAGGAGGATTCACTTTGAATCGCGCGTCGTAACCGCGCACCAGTTCATCCGTCAGCAGCAAGTGGTGGGGGGTGACCTCCGCCGTCACAGCGATACCGCGAGCCTTCGCCCAGCGGATGACATCGACGGATCCCGCGGTTGAGAGGTGGCAAATATGGAGTCGGGCGCCCACATGCTCGGCGAGCAGAACATCGCGGGCGATAATCGACTCTTCTGCGACCGCTGGCCATCCAGCAAGGCCGAGTTCGCTCGACACAGCCCCCTCGTTCATTTGGGCATCCACCGTGAGGGTTGGTTCCTGCGCGTGCTGAGCCACGACTCCGTCAAACGTCTTCACATATTCGAGGGCGCGGCGCATGAGCAGGGCATTGTGCACGCACTTGCCATCATCGGAGAAAACTCGCACTCGCGCCCGCGAGTTCGCCATTGCGCCGATCTCAGAGAGTTTCGTTCCGCCTAGCCCCTCGGTAACGGCACCGATGGGTCGCACCGTCGCGAAACCGTGCGTATCGCCCAAGGACTGCACCTGCTCCACCACACCAGCCGTGTCTTGCACCGGCATTGTATTGGCCATCGCAAAGACGGCGGTGAATCCGCCCATGGCGGCGGCACGACTACCCGAGAGCACTGTTTCGCTCTGTTCGAAGCCTGGCTCGCGCAAATGGGCGTGCAGATCCACGAGCCCAGGTAGTGCCTGCAACCCCGAGGCATCGATGGTGCGATCGGCGGAGCTAGCGTCAGTGAAGACACCACGGTCTATCGTGAAATCTGCGCGCTTGCCCGACGGCAAAGTTGCATTGATAATTCGGATGCTCACGAGAGTCCTCTTCTCTGGGTTGATGAGTGTTCGCGCACAGCGGGAGCAGCTGCTGCGCTCACCGCTCTACAGCTCCGGACAGTAAGTGATAAAGCACCGACATTCGCACTGAGACCCCATTAGCTACCTGTTCGAGCACTGTCGACTGCGGCGAATCTGCGGCTGCAGCCGAGATTTCGAGGCCGCGGTTCATCGGCCCAGGGTGCATCACTATGCTACTTGCTGGCAGAGCCCGCATTCGTTCATCATTGAGCCCCCACTGCTTGGAATATTCGCGCGCATTGGGGAAGAACGCGGCCGCCATCCGCTCACTCTGAACCCGCAACATCATGACCACGTCGGGGCGTTGAGTGATGGCATGGTCTAGGTCATAGCCCACAGCAACAGGCCAGCCGCTCAGATTAACCGGCAACAGGGTCGCCGGGGCAACCAGGCTGACTGTCGCACCCAGCGTCGTTAAGAGCCAGACGTTTGAGCGCGCAACGCGCGAGTGCACAATGTCGCCAACGATCGTGACACTCACCCCTTCGAGGTCGCGCCCTCGCGCCGCAGAGCCGTGCAGCCGACGACGAATCGTGAAGGCATCAAGCAGAGCCTGAGTGGGATGCTCGTGGGTGCCGTCACCCGCATTCACAATGCCAGCGTCAATCCAGCCGCTGTCAGCAAGAGTCTTGGGTGCTCCCGAAGCCCAATGCCGCACGACCACCGCATCGGCGCCCATCGCCGCAAGCGTTTGAGCAGTGTCCTTGAGGTTCTCCCCCTTGGAAACGCTCGAACCCTTTGCGGCAAAGTTGATCACGTCGGCGCTGAGCCGTTTCGCGGCAGCTTCAAAAGAAATGCGGGTGCGTGTTGAATCCTCAAAGAAAAGATTGATGACCGTCTTGCCGCGCAGCGTTGGCAGCTTTTTGACCTCGCGCTCGCTGACCGCAGCCATATCTTCAGCAACGTCGAGAATCGCGATCGCTGCCTCGCGGGGCAGGCCCTGTGTCGTAAGGAGGTGTCTCATCCGATCGTCACCTCGTCGACTCCGTCGATCTCCTTGAGGCGCACATTGATGCGTTCGCTCACCGAGCTGGGAAGGTTTTTGCCCACAAAGTCAGCACGAATAGGAAACTCCCGATGGCCACGGTCGACAAGCACTGCCAATCGCACCGCGCGCGGACGGCCCAGATCGCCGAGCGCATCAAGTGCGGCGCGAATAGTTCTCCCGGAATACAGCACATCGTCAACGAGTACGACAGTTTTACCGTCAATGCCACCGGCGGGAATGTCGGTTGGGCCAGTGGCCCGCGTCGGATTCTGGGCGAGATCGTCACGATACATCGTTACATCGAGCGCGCCAGCAGAAATCACCACGGAATCCACCGACTGGATGATGGCCGCAACGCGCCGGGCCAGCGTGACGCCTCGCGTCGGGACACCCAAAATCACTAGGTCGTCTGAACCACGGTTCGACTCAAGAATTTCGTGCGAGATTCGTGTCAACGCCCGGGTGATATCAGCATGCTGAAGCACAGTGCTTGCAGTCATTCTGACCTCCTTCCCCGTCTCTCTGGACGGAACTTAAAGGAAATCTGTTTCTCCGACTATAGCGCCCCGGCACTCGGCGCGAGATGAAGCCCAACTATTCGTTGCTGGCGGCAATCCGGCCGAGCAGACCATTAATAAACCCGGCGGAATCTTCGGTGGAGTGAATCTTTGCCGACTCCACTGCCTCCGAGATTGCGACACCGGCAGGAATCTCGTCGTTGTACAAGATTTCCCACAGTCCGATGCGCAGCAGTGCGCGGTCAACAGCGGGCATCCGGTTGAGGGGCCACCCCTGGGAATAGGTTTCGATCAATTCATCGATCTCATCACCGTGCTCAGTGATACCCACAACGATCTGTTGGGCGTAGGCCCACGACGTCGCGCGCGCGGGATGCGACATAGCTCGTGACGACTCGGTTGCGAGCGCCTGATTGATACTTTCGCCCCGAACATCGGCACCATACATAAGGTCAAGAGCGCGCTTACGCGCCTTGCTACGTGCCCCCACTTAGTCGTTCACGCGACCGAGGTAGCCACCGTCGCGGGTATCAACCTTGACCCGGGTTCCCTGCTCGAGAAACAACGGAACCTGGATCTGGTACCCAGTCTCGACCGTTGCAGGCTTGCTGCCACCCGTGGAGCGGTCTCCCTGAAGCCCTGGCTCGGTGTACGTAATTTCTAGCACTACGGATGCCGGCAATTCCACATAGAGCGGCTCACTATTGTGCAGCGCGATGGTCACATTCTGGTTCTCAAGCATGAAGTTTGCGGCATCGCCGACCGCTGCAGCGCTGAGCGTGATCTGGTCGTAATCGCTCGTGTTCATGAACACGAAGTTCTCGCCATCCTTGTACAGGTACTGGAAGTCAGATCGGTCAACCGTCTCCGTTTCGATCTTCGCGCCAGCGTTGAAGGTACGGTCAACGGTCTTACCGGTGCGCACATTTTTCACCTTGGTGCGAACGAACGCTCCGCCCTTGCCCGGCTTGACGTGTTGGAACTCGATTACGGTCCACAATCCACCGTCCATATTGAGAACGACGCCGTTCTTGATGTCAGCGGTAGAGGCCATACGAAAATCCGTTTCTGTTGACGAGCACAAGCGCCATTCAATCGCGAACGCGACAAATGCGACGGTCGAGTCTAACTGAG
Organism: Rhodoglobus vestalii; assembly: GCF_006788895.1. Lineage (NCBI taxonomy): Bacteria > Bacillati > Actinomycetota > Actinomycetes > Micrococcales > Microbacteriaceae > Rhodoglobus > Rhodoglobus vestalii. The sequence goes on along the minus strand of NZ_VFRA01000001.1, from coordinate 87,722 downwards.
ACGCCGGGCAACTGCGTCGAGGCCGAGAATATAAGAGTCGAAACCGAACCCTGCGATCACACCGGTGGCAACGCCAGAGATCACACTGGTATGGCGAAACTGCTCGCGTGCATGCGGATTCGTGATGTGAACCTCGATGAGCGTGAGCCCGGCACTGGTGACCTGAGCCGCGGCATCCCGCAACGCGTAAGAATAATGAGTGAACGCGGCAGGGTTCATAATCACCGGCGATGAGGAGTCGACGGCGTTATGCAACCATGCAATGAGTTCGGTTTCACTGTCAGTCTGCCGAAATTCAAGCGAAAAATCGCTCGCATTCGCCAGACCTGCTGCGTGAGCTTCGAGAGCGGCGCGCAGCTCAACGAGTGTTCCCCCGCCATAGACGTCAGGTTCCCTGCTTCCCAGGCGGCCCAGGTTGGGGCCGTTGAGGACAAATACGGTAGTCACCGTTCCACTCTAGCGAGGCAACTCCCGCTAGACCCCAACTTCTTGGTAAGCCGAGTACAGCATCGCTTCGTCTGGGCCATTGAGCATTGACGTGCGCCCCACAGCGTCGAGTACGACAAAGCGGATCATCCCAGCTCGCGCCTTCTTATCCCGCTGCATCGTGGCAAGCAGTGTGTTCCACCGACCGAGAGGGTAATCGACAGGCAAGCTCAGCGACTGCAAAATACTGCGATGACGGTCAACGACCTCAGAACTCAGCGAACCAGCGAGGTGGGCCAGTTCCGCAGCGAAAACCATCCCCACCGACACCGCAGCACCATGACGCCACCGGTAACGCTCAGCATGTTCGATTGCGTGACCGAGCGTGTGACCGTAGTTCAAGATTTCTCGAAGACCTGTTTCGGTGAAGTCTTCGCCGACGACCCGAGCCTTAAGACCAATCGACAGCTCAACCACCCGACGAAACTCATCGCTGCGGGGGTCGGTGACCTTATCAACATCCGCCTCAATGATGTCAAGAATTTCGGGCACACTGATGAAACCGCACTTCACGATCTCCGCGAAACCCGCCAACATCTCATTACGAGGCAGATCCTCAAGCACATCAAAGTCGGCAACGACAGCACTGGGTGCATAAAATGCGCCGACAAGGTTCTTTCCCTCGGCGGTATTGATACCGGTCTTTCCGCCGACCGCAGCATCCACCATCCCCGCCACGGTCGTTGGGCACTGGATGAGTCTGACACCGCGCAACCATGTTGCCGCAACAAAGCCTGCAAGATCAGTCGCTGCCCCGCCACCGAACCCGACCACCGCGTCGGTGCGCGTGAAGTCAGTCCGCCCCATAATCTGCCAACAGAACGCGGCGACTTCGATGCGCTTAGCATCTTCGGCATCCGGAACTTCAGCCAACAGCACTTCATACCGTTCTGAAAGCGACTCGCGAAGCGCGTTTGCACGAGCTCCCAGCGTCGCCGGGTGAATGATGAGCACCTTGGCAACACGCTCGCCGAGTTGTTCATGGAGCTTCGGCAGCAGTCCACGGCCGACCAAAACGTCATAGGGGCTTACGCCCGGTACCGGAATAACAGTGGTTTCCATCGTCATTGTTGTTGACTTCCTAGCCAGTCGGCGATTTCCCGCGCAACCTTTTCCATCGGCATAAGCGATGTATCGATAGTGAGAGACGACAATTCGTCGTAGAGAGGGCGGCGCTCACGGACGAGCTTCTCCCACTCATCGGCATTCTTAGCAAGTGGGCGGCTACTTCCTGCAATCCGAAGCCGGGCGGTTGCTTTCGACATCGTCAATTGCACGACTCGGTGGGATGCAAGGTCTACACGCGTCTCGAGATTGAGCACTGCGCCCCCACCCAACGTCACAACCGCGGGCTGGAGAAGGGCATCGGCCACTGCTTCGCGCTCACGTTCGCGAAAATACTCCTCACCAAACTCAGCAAACAGCTCAGAGATCGGGCCATGGGACGCAACCACGACCTTGTCGGTGTCGATCAAAGGAGCATCCAGAATTTTCGCAAGTCTCTTGCCCGCTCGTGTTTTGCCCGAACCCGGTGCCCCAATAATGACAACAATCGCTCCCCCATCATTGATCATAGGCAGCCCTAGCCGTCTGCAGCGCGTCAGGAATAGCGGCCAAATATGAATTAAGGTTGCGCTTGGTCTCACCGAGCGAGTCGCCCCCGAACTTCTCAAGGACAGAATTGGCCAGCGTGAGAGCGACCATGGCTTCGGCGACAACTCCGGCAGCCGGGACGGCACATACGTCTGACCGTTGATGATGCGCGACTGCCGCTGCACCCGTGGCAATATCGACCGTGCGAAGGGCACGCGGAACGGTCGAAATGGGTTTCATCGCGGCACGAACGCGGAGCACCGTACCCGTGCTCATTCCTCCCTCGATGCCGCCCGCGCGATCGCTCTCGCGGGAAATTCCGCTGGCCGAGTGCACAAGCTCATCATGCGCGACAGAGCCTCGGCGAGTTGCCGTTTCAAAGCCATCACCGACTTCAACGCCCTTAATTGCTTGGATGCCCATGAGCGCGGCAGATAGTTGGCCATCGAGCCTGCGGTCCCAGTGAGTGTATGACCCAAGCCCGGGCGGTAACCCATAGGCCAGAACCTCTACGATGCCACCAAGAGTGTCGCCGTCTTCATGAGCTCGATCAACTTCGGCAACCATGCGCTGAGATGTCTCAAGGTCGAAGCAGCGCAGCAAATCAGCGTCGAGGGTCGCAACATCTCCAGGCTTCGGTAGCGCACTATTCTCCGGTGCGCGTACGGTTCCGATGGAGAGTGTGTGACTAACAAGGCCAATACCGAGACCATCGAGAAAGGCGCGGGCTATAGCACCGAGCGCTACCCGTGCGGCTGTTTCACGGGCACTAGCTCGCTCAAGAACATTGCGGGCCTCAGAAAAGTCGTATTTTTGCATGCCAGTGAGATCAGCGTGTCCCGGGCGAGGTCGAGTCAACGCTGCCCCGCGCCCCTTGGGCAAGGTTTCCGGATCGATCGGGACTGGACTCATGACGTCAACCCAGCGTGGCCACTCCGTATTGCCGATGCGCAGGGCGATCGGGCTACCCATGGTGGCGCCAAAACGAATTCCGCCGCTCAGCGTCAGTTCGTCTTGCTCAAACTTCATCCGGGCACCACGACCGTAGCCGAGCGTGCGGCGCACCAGATCTGCCTGAATCTGTTCAGGAGAAATAGGAACGCCAGAGGGCATCCCCTCAAGGATTGCGACTAATTCTGGACCGTGCGATTCACCGGCCGTTAACCATCGAAGCATGCATCAATCCTCCCACAGGAGCGACAGATACTCTTTCCCCTCACGCACATACTCCGCCCGGGTCCGACTAGGGGTGGTCGGTGCTGTCAAGACGCCCGATCGCAGCACGCATCGCATCGATAGCATCGGCTTCGCGAACCAGAGGCACCTCCGGCGTGCCAGCAGCAAAAATACGTACTTGAGCGATGGCCTGATTGATCAGAAGGTCGTAACCCGAAATCACGGTACCGCAGACCGCCATCCAACTCTTCGCAATCTCACTGGGCCACGGGTCGTAAGCAACATCGAACAGGGCAGCGGCACTGCGCACTGTCACGCTGAACTCCACGTCCATTGCGCCGCCGGGTACGGTAGAGATAATCGCCGAAGGATTCTCCAAAGACGACGGTGAGTCCTTCCACTGTCGCACCAGAACCTGAACTCCGAGAGCTTCGCCCAGCTCTTTCAGGGGTTCTGCCTTTGTCGGAGTGCGTGCGAATATTTCTATCCGGGTCGCACCCAAACGAACGGATGCCACAAGCAAGGAGGCCGCGGTGGCTCCAGCTCCCAAAATCCACACCGACTCTAGGCGCGAGAGCCCTGCGTCGAGAAAACTGCGCACTGCACCTTCGACATCAGTGTTGTATCCCCGGAGACCGTCATCCGTCACCACAACGGTATTAGCACCTCCGACGAGTTCGACGAGTGGATCAACCCAGTCGAGCAACGGGACAACGTCGCGTTTGAGGGGCATTGTGAGGGACATCCCGCGCCACCGCTCATCCAGCGAGTTGAGGAAAGTCGGGAGAGACTCCCCGGACAATTCGATGGCGTCATACTCCCAGTCGAATCCGAGAGTCGCGTACGCGGCGCTGTGAATGATCGGGCTCAAAGAATGCGATATCGGTGACCCAAGAACAGCGAGCCTAGTGCGGGACCGACCGGGGGCTGATCGCGACGTCCCTGAGTCGCTCAACAGTAGCTCGCATTTTCTTCACTCGCTTCACACCAGTCATAGAGCTGCTGGGCAGATTCTTCGTGAGCGTCCACATTCGTATTGAACACAGTTTCGCCAGTCGCCAGGTTGACGGTGACAAAGTAGACCCACTCTCCGGCAGCAGGATTCAGTGCGGCGTCGATCGCGATTTCTCCGGGCAAACCGATTGGTCCGACCGGCAGGCCGAGATTCGCATAGGTGTTGTAGGGGTTGCTGGCATCATCTCGTTCTGCTTGATCCGTCCAAACCGTGTGCAGGTTTCCGGTGCCATAAGCGACGGTGGCATCCGATTGCAGAAGCATGCCGTCATCGAGGCGGTTATAGAATACTCGCGAGATCTTATAGAAGTCTTCGGTATTGGGGCCCGCTTCGCGCTGCACGAGCGATGCCATTGTCAGAACGCGGAATCGGTCTTCTTCGGCGACTCCGGCGGCATCCAGTCTCTCGAACATCGTGTTGACCATCTTGTCGAGCACGGCATAAGCATCCTGCCCTCCATCGAGATCGTAGGTCGCGGGGAAAAGGTAACCTTCGAGACTCGGAGCCTCCGCAGGCAGCCCAAAATGGTCGAGATCTTCGGATGCAGCCTGCAACTCAGCAAGTGGAATGCCGGTGGTTTCGGCGATGATCTCAAGCGCGTTCGGGAGAATCGTGCCCTCAGTAATCAAAAGACGGTCGGTGACCTTGCTCGCAGGGTCGAGGAGGGCATCTAGAGCCGACTGAGCACTCATCTCACCCTGTAATGCATAGTTGCCGGGGTAGAATGCTGGACCGCTCTCTTGAGTAAGCAGCAGATCGTAGAACGCATCAAAACTCATCGTCACGCCGATATCGTGCAGGCTGCGTGCAATGTCAGACCCGATGTCACCGGAATTCACGGTGAAGATGATTTCTTCACCGTTACCTGCGCCTTCGAAATCGTTTGTCAGTTCCCAGCCGAAAACCTCCCGAATCTGCTCTTCGTAGGTGGCCCAGGCGTAGGTTGCTACCGCACCCCCCGCTAGCGCCAAAAGAAGAATGGGGAGCCCGATGATGAGCCAGAGCCGACGCTTTCGGCGTGGCGGGCGTGGCGGTTCTGATGAGTCACCTGTCGGTGCAAGGGCGGCAAAAGGTGCAGCAGGCGCATCAGGTGCAGGCAACGGGGACGCTGAGGCTGAGGCATTAGTAGCTCCCGATCGAGCGGAGCGTGATTCGCGAGCAGCCTCTGCCTCTCGGGCCTCACGGCGGGTCATCGGCTGTTCGGGATCAGCTGCACTGCTCTCCGGGTCATTCGCGGCAGCGCCGTAATCGACGGTCGCGGCGTCATCAGAACCTGCTGGTCGAGCCAGCTTCGGATCAGGCGTATCTGCCTGTTCTTGGAAAATGTCTTCCCATTTCGGTTCATCAGCCATAGTTCAGGATCCTAGCGTCGGTTCAACAAGCTCTCCGGGCGGCCGCGCTGCCGAATGCTCAAAGTCAAGGGCGTGTTGCAAAATTATAACGGCAGCCACCTGATCTACGACCGAGCGAGAGTTTTTCGCAGTGCGGCCGGAGGCCCGCAGCGCAGAATTGGCACTCATCGTCGTCATCCGCTCGTCAACGAGTCGAACAGGCAGCGACGAGTTGTCGGCGAGCAGCTGCGCAAATTCGCGAGCGTCACCGGTGGAGGCGGTATCTCGTCCCGACAGCGCAATCGGGAGGCCAACTATGAACTCCATCGCGCCACAGGACGCCGCGAGATCAACAATCCTCTGCACGCTATTGTCTGCGCGTTGAACCGTTTCTACGGGAGTCGCAATCATTCCGTGCTGATCGCTGCGGGCAACTCCCACGCGCACTTTTCCGACGTCGACGCCGATTCTCGTGCCTGCACGCATCGGTTATGCCGATAGCGAGGAGCCTATGAGGGCAAGCGCATCGGGGATGGAGGCGGAGTTCGTGCCACCACCCTGAGCGATGTCAGGCTTACCCCCACCGCCACCACCGAGCACACCCGCAGCAGCCTTGGCTAGAGCCCCCGCCGCAAAACCCTGGGAGCGGGACGCATCATTTGTTGCCACGATTACCGCCGGTTTGTCGCCGATCGTCGCGGCAAGAGCCACCACTGCCGCCTCGGAGCCGAGTCGCTCGCGAACGGATTGCACGAGCCCGCGCAGGTCATCCGTCGAGGGAAGTTCCCCCACGTTCTCGATGACTGCCCTGACAGTGCCAATCTTCCGCGACGTTTCGACTAGCGCGGGCACGCGTTGCGACAGCTGGCCAGCTTCGAGTTGAGCAATCTTTCGCTCGGCCGACTTCAGGTTCGCTAACAGTTCGGCGACGCGGTCGGGTAGTTGCTCCCGTGGCGTCTTCAAATTGGTGGTCAGTTCCGACACAATTGCCCGCTCAGCAGCGAAGTTGCGGAACGCATTCATCCCCACCAGCGATTCAACACGCCGATTGGATGACCCGACCGACGACTCTCCCACCAACGAGATCAATCCGATTTCGGCTGAGCGTCCGACGTGGGTGCCAGCGCAGAGCTCGAGGGACCACGGACCGCCGATTTCTACAACGCGAACCGTGTCGCCATATTTTTCACCAAAGAGCGCCATCGCGCCCAACTCTCTGGCATCATCCAAAGCCATAATTCGAGTCGTGACCTCAAGGTTGTCGCGCACAGCGGTGTTCGCAACCTCCTCGATCTCAGACTTAGTCTCCGAGGACAGCGCTTGCGACCACGAGAAGTCCAGCCTCATGTAGCCGGCCTTGTTGTAGGAACCAGACTGATGGGCATCGTTGCCTAGGATTTGACGGAGCGCAGCATGGATGACGTGGGTCGCCGAATGCGCCTGAGTCGCCCCGCGACGCCACTCAGCGTCAACCAGCGCTGCCGCCGGATCACCGACTCCCACTTCGCCCGAGGTCACCTCAACCTTGTGGCTGATTAGCCCCTTTACGGGCCGCTGCACGTCCAGTACTTCTAGGTGGTAGCTGGCACCGACTATCGCGCCGGCATCTGCCTCTTGACCACCAGATTCGGCATAAAGGGAGGTTTCGGCAAGAATAATTTCAGCGATCTGGCCAGATACCGCACGCGACACCGAGACGCCATCGACAATGATTCCGATCACGCTCGACTCTGTTTCGAGCGTGTCATAACCGGTAAAGGTTGTCTGCCCCACCGCGCGAAATGCGCCGTAGACCGAGAGGTCAGCGAGGAACTGTTTTTTAGAGCCCGCGTCTGCTTTGGCACGATCACGCTGCTGCTTCATGAGGGTGTCAAATGCGTGACGATCCACTGACAGTCCAGCTTCTGCCGCCATTTCGAGGGTGAGATCGATCGGGAATCCGAAGGTGTCATGGAGGAGAAATGCGGTATCACTGGAGAGCTGTGAGGCGCCGGATTCTTTTGTCTGTTCGACAGCGGTATCGAGAATTGTGGTGCCGCTGGCGAGTGTTCGCATGAAGGTGTCTTCTTCAGCCAGCACCACACGCGAGATGCGATCGTAGTCTTTTTCGACCTCGGGGTAGGCAGCCTTCATCGCATCGCGTGATTCTGGGAACAGTTCAGCGAAGGTGGTGCCCTCAACTCCCAGCAAGCGCATCGCGCGCACTGTGCGGCGCAGGAGCCTTCGTAAAACGTATCCGCGACCCTCGTTGCTCGGTGTGACACCGTCCGCGATGAGCATGAGACTTGAGCGCACGTGGTCGGCAACGACTCGCAGCCGAACGTCTGCTTCGTGATCCACTCCGTAGGTGCGACCAGAGAGTTCTGCCGCTTTATCAAGCACCGGTCGCACCTGATCGATTTCGTACATGTTCTCGACGCCCTGCTTGAGAAATGCGACGCGTTCCAGTCCCATGCCAGTGTCGATGTTTTGCTTAGGGAGTTCGCCTAGGATCGAGAAATCTTTGCCGCTGCCCTCTCCGCGGAGGTACTGCATGAAGACGAGGTTCCAGATCTCAACGTAGCGATCATCATCGGTGGCTGGCCCACCATCTGCACCGTACTCGGGGCCCCGGTCGAAAAAGATTTCGGAGCATGGACCGGCGGGACCAGGTTGACCCGTCGACCAGTAGTTGGTGTCCATACCCAATCGCTGGATGCGTTCGTCTGGAAGTCCTGCGGTTTCTTTCCAGTAGGCGACAGCATCGTCGTCATCTTCGTACACCGTCACCCAGAGATCTTCGGGACGAAAACCAAGCCCGCCATCGCTCTCGGGGAGGGTAAGGAATTCCCAGGCGAACTGGATAGCTTCCTTCTTAAAGTAGTCGCCGAAAGAAAAGTTTCCATTCATCTGAAAGAACGTTCCGTGACGAGGCGTCTTGCCCACTTCTTCGATGTCAAGAGTGCGGATGCATTTCTGCACACTCGTGGCACGGTCAAACGGCGCCGGTACCAGCCCGGTGAGATACGGCACGAAAGGAACCATGCCTGCGACCGTAAAGAGAAGCGAGGGGTCGTCGCTGACAAGCGACGCTGAAGGGACGACCGCGTGTCCACGCTCGCCAAAGTAGGTCAGCCAACGATTTTGTATTTCTGCGGTCTGCATGGGATCCCCGGGAATTCAATAATGCGGCCCGAGGGCCCTGATTGTCTTACTTAGAACGCTGTGCGAAATCCGAAAGTGCGTCCTCGGCATCGCCGACTGCCGCGCGAAGCTCAGCCTCGCGTTCGCGATAGCCGTCAACCACAGCGCCGGTGAATTCGCGGGCCTTGCTGTCAATATCGGAGAAGAATCGCTCGCCTTCAGGGGTCTTGGCAACCTGATGTGCTGCCACGAAACCAACGGCAATACCTACTACGAAAAGAACTGCGCCTTTCATATTTTTCTCCTTCAGATTGGGGTGCACGAGCGGTACGTGAACCGTTCTAGCTTAGGTGGTTTGGACGATTCAGCGACGGCGCTTCGGGCGGATGCTCAGCACTGCCACGCGCACGGCTGCGCTGAATCCCGCTATCTTGATTAGCGGACCCCCCACGGTCGCCGCTGCCAGCGCTACCAGTGCGGAGACGTTGCCGGTAGTTTCTTCGACATTGCGAGTGATCGCGTCCACTCGCGCCAACTGCCGATTGGTCTCAGAAATGGTGGAGGTAGCCTCGGTCAGCATGGGGTCTAGGTTTTCGCTCACCCCGCGGATCGCTGAGCTTGTCTCGTCGAATACCCGCCCCAGTTTGAGCAGGGGCACAGCGAGCAACCCCACGAGAATTGCGAACACTCCTGCCGCGATGAGCCCCGCGATATCTCCGCCAGTCATGGCTACTCCGATCAGTCTCAAAAAGTCTTGGTTACACGCTATTCGACAATCACACCAAATGGCACCGAACGCGAAAAAGGCCGGGGCGTAAGCCCCGGCCCTTGCCACGTTAGCTAGCGTGCTGCGTAGTACTCAACAACGAGCTGAACTTCACAGGTCACAGGAACTTCGGCGCGCTTCGGGCGACGCACGAGGCGTGCCTGCAGCTTGTCGATTTCTACCTCAAGGTAGCCAGGAGTCTTCGGAAGCACATCCACGTGTCCGCCAGCGGCGGCGACCTGAAAGATTTCCATGCCTTCGCTGCGAGCCTTGACGTGCATCAGTTGTCCCGGCTTGACGCGGAACGACGGGCGGTCAACGAGCTGCCCGTCGACCAAGATGTGGCGGTGAACGATCATCTGACGAGCCTGAGCGGTCGTGCGGGCGATCGCTGAACGAACGATCAGGGCATCGAGACGCATTTCGAGCTGCTCAACCAAGTTCTCACCGGTAAGGCCAGCGGTCTTGCGAGCTTCTTCGAACTGAATCTTCAGCTGAGCTTCACGAATTCCGTACTGGGCGCGTAGACGCTGCTTTTCGCGCAGACGAACAGCGTAGTCACTGTCCTGCTTGCGCTTGGTGCGGCCGTGCTCACCCGGAGCATAGGGGCGCTTTTCGAGGTACTTGGCGGCCTTCGGCGTCAGGGCAATGCCCAGTGCGCGCGAGAGGCGAGTCTTGCTACGGGTACGTGACTTAGTAGACACAGGATCCTTTTCGATTGATTCAAGTAAGAACATTCCAGTGATTACTCGCACGCGAACGCGCGTACGCAACACACCAGAAGAAAGTAGAGGGATGGCCCAATGGAGACTGGTCGGCTACAGACCTTGCTCCGCGATATTCGGTTTCATTGCAGCCGCGCGCCAAAACCGTATCGATGGGACGCATAACTCTAACACGGCAAGGCTATAGACGACACGAAAAGCCACGCTCCACGTGCCATTACCGGCAGTCCACTAGCCCCCGTTGATGATTTCGCGCAACTTCGCCAAACGCGCTGAGACGTCCCGCTCGTTTCCGTTGTTCGTCGGGGTGTAGTACTGGGTGCCCTTCAGCACATCAGGCAGGTACTGCTGCGTGACAACACCGAACTCCGAATCATGGGAGTACCGGTACCCCTTTCCATGACCTAAACGCTTCGCCCCAGGATAATGTGCGTCACGAAGGGGCATGGGCACACGACCAATCTTTCCTGCGCGAACGTCGGCGATTGCCGCATCCAACGCCGTGTAGGCAGCATTCGATTTAGGCGCCGTCGCAAGATAGACGACAGCCTCCGCTAACGGAATACGACCTTCTGGCATCCCGATCAGTTGGACAGCATCAGCAGCAGCAACAGCGACCACCAGCGCGTGGGGGTCAGCAATTCCGACATCCTCTGCAGCGCTGATGATGATGCGCCGTGCGATATAGCGCGAATCTTCGCCCGCCTCGATCATCCGTGCCAGATAGTGCAGTGCCGCATCAACGTCGGATCCCCGCACCGACTTGATGAACGCACTAACGACGTCATAGTGCTCATCACCCTGACGGTCATAGCGCAGCAGGGCGCGATCAACCGCGTTTGCGACGTGCTCTGCTGTGACCACGACAGGCGTTTGGGGGTGCTCATCGTTTGCTGCCGAGACCGCAGATGCCTCAAGAGCCGTGAGGGCGCGACGCGCATCGCCCGAAGACAGCCGCACGAGAAGTGCACGAGCCTCTGGCTCAAGCACGACCGCACCCTTTAACCCGCGGGCGTCGCTCACCGCACGGTCAACCAACTCCCCCAGGTCGTCATCGTCGAGCTCGTTGAGAGTGAGAAGGAGTGATCGCGACAGCAACGGTGAAATTATCGAGAAGGAAGGGTTCTCGGTCGTCGCTGCGATGAGGATCACCCAACCATTTTCGACACCCGGCAGCAATGCATCCTGCTGCGCTTTCGTGAATCGGTGAATCTCATCAAGAAAGAGCACCGTAGACACGCCGTAGAGGTCGCGCGCTGAGAGCGCCTGCTCCATCGTCTGGCGAACATCTTTCACCCCAGCCGTAACCGCCGACAGCTCAACAAACTTGCGCTGTGAACCACGCGCTATTGCCTTGGCAATCGTGGTTTTTCCGGTGCCAGGAGGACCCCACAGAATGATGGATGCCGACCCATGACTACCCTCGGTGTCTGACGCGAGGCTCATCAGGGGGGAGCCGCGCTGCAGCAGGTGCTTCTGGCCGACGATCTCCTCGAGAAACAGCGGACGCATGCGCACGGCAAGCGGCGTGGCGCCGCTGTGAAGAGTCGCGGAATCATCCATGGTTCAATCGTAATCGCCTCGACTGACCGCAGGCACGACGCACGACCTCCACTCCACGTCTCCGCAGCGTTTGGTTGAGATTCGTGCGAGACCGTAAGGTTCAGTGTGGCGTTTCTACTACCGCGGCGCTGTCCGCGAGTCTTCAAGGAGTAATGGTGGCATCGAGCAAGAAGCATTCACGCGAGCAACGCGAAGCACGGGAACGCCTGCGCCACTACTCTGCCCGCACGGTTGTTCATGAAAAAACGCTCGCACGGCGCAAGCGAGACAACATTCTCGCGATCAGCATTGGGCTCATCGTGATCGCCCTGGTTTCTGCAGCGCAGGTGTTCTACTTCAGTTCTGGTCCTGGCGCACCCGAACCCGCTCCGTCGTTTACACCGGAGCCATCCGCATCAGCGCAAGAGAACGTGGGTGACGTCCCGGATGTGTCTGTCGCCGAAGCCCGAACTTGGACCGGCGAGCTCAGCCTCAACGATGTGACACTCGGAATCGAACTTGATGGAGCTGGCGCACCCCAAGCAGTCGCATCGATCGTCGACTCCATAGCGAACAACTACTACGTCGGCAAATTCTGTCACCGCCTCGTAAAAACGGAAAAAGTCGGCCTGATCCAGTGCGGCTCCCTCGACGGAACAGGGGCAAGCGAGCCCGGCTACGCTTACGGACCCATCGAGAATGCCGGAGTTGGCGGATTCTATCCAGCCGGAACAATCGCTGTGGCCCGCAGCGGTGACGACGCATTCTCCAACGGGCGGCAGTTCTTCATCGTCTTTGATGATGCAACAATCCCCGACGATGCCGCCGGTGGTTACAGCATTGTTGGCACGGTCGTTTCTGGTCTCGATGCGTTGCAGTCAGAGATCACCGACGGTGGCGTTGCCGACGATGCAGAAGACGGGGTTCCTGTGATTGAGACCAGCATCACGCGCTTCACGATCCAGTAACAGCGGCAACGACACTAGGCACGGTTGTTCTAAGCTTGGGTTCACCCGGGCAGCGGCTTCCGGCATAACCAGCAAGGTGAAGTAATTGGCTACACAGGAGCAAAACGAGTGGGGACGCGTCGATGAGACGGGTACCGTATTTGTACGGGAAGCAGAAGGCGAACGTGCAGTCGGACAATACCCTGATGGAACCCCCGAAGAAGCTTTGGCCTACTTCACCCGCAAGTATCACGAATTAGCAGGCCAAGTAACGCTACTTGAACAGCGCGTCAAGAACGGCGCACCGGCAGCAGACGTCTCGAAAACGATTCGTACCCTTAGCGAGTCAATTGCAACCGCCAATGCCGTCGGCGATCTCCCCGCTCTCCACGCCCGAGTCGAAGCTCTCAGTGGCTCCGTCACGAAACTGACGGAAAAGCAGAGCGAAGAGGCGAAGATTGCACTCGGCGAAGCAATCGCGACCCGCACCGCGCTCGTCGTTGAGGCCGAGACTCTCGCCGCAGCCGACCCCGCCAAGGCGCAGTGGAAACAGGTAACTGCCCAAATGGATGAAATCTTTGCACGGTGGAAGGCGCATCAAACCGATGGTCCTCGCCTGCCGAAGGCAGAAGCGAACGAACTCTGGAAGCGCTTCCGTGCCGCCAGAAGCACCATTGACACTCACCGACGCGCGTTCTTCGCCGAGCTCGATACCGCTCACAAGCAGGCGCGCGCCGAGAAGCAAGCGCTTGTTGATGAAGCTGAGGCTCTCATCTCCCAGGGTGCCGACGCCATTCCCACCTACCGTCGTCTGCTCGATCGCTGGAAGGCCGCTGGCCGGGCCGGCAAGAAATTCGACGACGCGCTGTGGGCGAAGTTCAAGCAAGCCGGTGATGTGCTCTACTCGGCGAAGTCAGAAATCGACGCCCGAGACACTGTTGAATTCACCGCTAACTGGGAACTCAAGAAGGCTCTTCTTGATGAGGCGGAGCCTCTCTTGACTGCCACTGACCGTGCTCAGGCTAAAAAGACCCTCATGTCAGTTCAGAAACGCTGGGATGACATTGGTAAAGTTCCGCGTGACAAGATCAAGGTCGCAGAAGAGCGGCTGCGAAAGATCGAGACTGCGGTTCGCAAGCTAGACGAGGACCACTGGAACAAGAGCAATCCGGAACGTCAAGAACGTTCCGAAGGGTTCCTGGGTCAGCTCAACGACGTTATCGCCAAACTTGAGGCGGAACTCGCCGCAGCGCGGACCACTGGCGATGCTAAGAAGATCGCAGCGGCTCAAGATGCTCTTGATGCGCGGAAGGCGTGGCTGAGCGCGGTCAAGTAGCCAACTGTCCACAAGCCAGCAGTTTGTCCACTGAATCGCTGCGACGCGACTGCTGACGCAAGGATAGCGGCACGATGGAGCAATGACACCACGATTGCCATCAGTGCTTAGCGCTGTTGATCTCCCGCTCGCCGAACTGCAGTGCGCAGCCCTTGACGGGGAGCTCTACGCGTTAGATCAGTGCTTTTGTGCCATAGACGAGTTCGAAACCACCCACTTGCGTGCTCGCGCACTCGGTGTTGTGCTCGATTCTCGAATAATTGCCGAACGCATGAGCGCGGCTTGGGTCTGGGGTGCGGTGATCACTCCCCCACGTCGACATCAGCTGTGTGTCGCGATTGGGGCGCGCACGCGACCCCATCCGAGCCTCAACGCCACACTGCGCGAAGTCGTGATCGCCTCAGATGAGATCGACACGGTGTCAAACGTCAGCGTCACTTCGCGACTCCGAACAGTGCTCGACCTGCTGAGATTCAGCGAAAATTTCAGCATCCGTGAGACTTCTGCGGTCATCGCGCTGATGAAGGACGGCAAACTCGATCACGCAACATGCTCAGACGCACTCTCGGCACGAAGAAACCTGCCGCAGAAACGCGTCGCTCTTGAGCGCCTGGCACTCATCCCTACGGCGACTATGCAGACAGCGGCCGTGCAGACGATAGCAAACTAGCCGCTGTTGACCCGGTACACGTCGTAGACCGCGTCAACTCGTCTCACGGCGTTGAGAACACGATCAAGATGGGTTGTGTCTCCCATCTCGAAGACGAACTTGCTGATCGCCAGGCGATCAGTGGATGTATTCACGGTTGCGGAAAGAATATTGACGTGCGTTTCACTCAACACCTTCGTGATATCTGATAGCAGTCCAGCGCGATCAAGTGCCTCCACCTGAATTTGCACAAGAAAGAGACTCTTCGAAGTGGGGGCCCACTCCACATCAATCATGCGCTCAGGCTCATCGAGCAATGACTGAACGTTCCGGCAATCAGAACGGTGAACGGAGACACCAGCACCGCGCGTAACAAAACCCGCAACCGTGTCGCCAGGGACAGGGGTGCAGCAACGAGCCAGTTTGACCAAGATATCGGGCGCACCGCGCACCAGAATTCCCGAGTCTGAATGCTTGAAAGGACGAAGCTTTCCCTGCGCCGGAAAAGTAAGCTCGCCGTCGTCTTCGTCGGTGCCTGAACTGAGCGACGCAACAAGCTTCTCAATCACCGACTGTGTCGATACATGCCCCTCGCCGACTGCCGCGTACAGCGCTGATACGTCTTCATACCGCATCGTTGCCGCAAGATCAGCGAAGGACTCATGATTCATGAGCTTTTGCAGCGGCATGTTCTGCTTGCGCATCGCTCGCGCGATCGCGTCCTTGCCCTGCTCAATCGCTTCATCGCGTCGCTCTTTTGTGAACCACGCCCGAATCTTGTTGCGGGCTCTCGTGCTCTTGACGAAACCCAGCCAGTCTTGGCTGGGTGCGGCATCCGGACTCTTAGAAGTGAACACCTCAACTGAGTCGCCGCTTGTCAGTTCACTCTCTAGTGGAACGAGGCGACCATTGACTTTGGCGCCCATGGTGCGGTGACCAATCTCAGTGTGCACGGCGTAGGCAAAGTCGACCGGTGTGGCCCCAGCAGGGAGTCCGATGACCTTTCCTTGCGGGGTGAACACGTAGACCTCTTTGGCACCAATCTCGAACCGCAACGATTCAAGGAACTCGCCGGGGTCAGATGTCTCTGCCTGCCAGTCGGTAATGTGAGCAAGCCACGCCATGTCGCTATCGACCGGTCCGCTCTCAACAATTTTGCCGGCACTTCGATCCTTATACTTCCAATGTGCCGCAACGCCGAATTCAGCCCGGTGATGCATCTCGTTCGTTCGAATCTGGAGCTCTACCGCACGCCCCTGGGGGCCAATCACGGTTGTGTGGAGCGACTGATAGAGATTGAATTTGGGCGTCGCGATATAGTCTTTGAATCGCCCGGGAATCGGGTTCCACCTAGCGTGAATTGAGCCAAGCACCGCATAGCAGTCACGCACAGAGTTCACCAAAACCCGGATGCCGACGAGATCGTAGATCTCATCAAATTCGCGGCCACGCACAATCATCTTTTGGTAGATCGAGTAGTGCTGCTTCGGTCTCCCTGCCACAGATCCCTTGATGCGAGCGGTCTTGAGATCATCACTGACTGAGGCAATGACCTCTTTCAGAAATTCGTCACGCATGGGCGTGCGCTTGGTCACAAGACTTTCTATCTCGACATAGATTTTCGGATGCAGCACAGCGAACGAGAGATCTTCGAGCTCGATTTTGATCGCTTGGATTCCGAGTCGATGTGCCAGTGGCGCATAGATTTCGAGTGTCTCTTGCGCCTTACGAGAAGCTGACTCCCTCGGCACGAATCCCCACGTTCGCGCATTGTGAAGTCGGTCGGCCAGCTTGATGACGAGAACACGGATATCTTTCGACATCGCAACAATCATCTTGCGAACAGTTTCTGCCTGCGCACTGTCGCCGTACTTGATCTTATCGAGCTTCGTTACCCCATCGACCAGCATGGCGATTTCGTCACCAAACTCGACCCGCAACTCATCGAGTGAGTACTCCGTGTCTTCGACGGTGTCATGCAGCAGGGCTGCTGCGATCGTTTTCTCACCGATGCCCAGTTCCGCCAGAACCTGCGCAACCGCTACCGGGTGAGTGATGTAGGGCTCGCCACTTTTGCGCTTCTGCCCGTCGTGCGCCCGGAAAGCCGCCGCATAGGCCCGCTCAATCAGCGCAAGATTCGCTTTGGGATGATTCATCTTTACCGTGCGCAGTAATTTCTCAACAGCGCCCGCAGGTTGAGCGCGAGAAAAAATCCTCGGCAACAGTGCCCGAAACGAGGCAGAAGATTGTGCTGATTCGCTCATCCCGCTACCTCCTAGATCAATTCTAAGACGTGAACGGGCACGGTGCGATAGCTAGCGCTCCTCAAGCGCGGGCTGGCCTGCGAACGCTGACAAACACGCTCGCTCATCGCGACTACTTGTTGTCCTTCTCAACCGCGCGTGCCGCCGTCAACCGCTTGGTGCGGCGAAGAATCTCCGGCTCGTTCTCACGGAACTGAGCGTAGAGCGGGGCCGCGATGAAAATGGTGGAGTAGGTGCCAACAACGATTCCGATGAACAGTGCGAGCGCAATGTCGCGCAGCGTTCCCGCACCGAGAACTAAGGCTCCGATAAAGAGGATCGCGGCGACAGGTAATGCGGCAACCACACCGGTATTGATAGACCGCACCAGTGTCTGGTTGACCGCCAGGTTCACAGACTCTGCAAAGGTACGCCGAGATTCGGAACCGTCCTCCGACGTGTTCTCGCGAATCTTGTCAAACACCACAACCGTGTCATACAGCGAGAATCCCAAGATCGTGAGGAATCCGATGACAGCGGATGGAGTAATTTCAAATCCAAAAACTCCGTAAACCCCGGCTGTGATCACGATGTCGTGGACCAACGCAATCATCGCGGCAACAGACATCTTCCAGGTGCGGAAGTAGATCGCCATCATGATGGCCGCAAGAACAATGAAAACTAGGAGCGCGCGCAGGGCCGAACCAGTGATGTCTGCACCCCACGAAGGTCCGACAAAGGATGCTGCGACTTGATCATTTTCTACGTTGAACGCGCCCGCAAGCGCATCGCGTACGGTATTCGATTCATCCGGTTCTAGTTGCTCCGTCTGCACTCTCAACGAGTTGGTCCCGACAACCGTGACCTTGGGCTCAGCATTGGCGACGACATCGATCACGGTGTCCGTCGCAAGGTTCTGTGCTTCGGCACCTGTATCGGGGTTAGCAAGGGCTTCTACCGAATCGATTTGGAATTGCGATCCACCAGTGAACTCAATGCCAAAGACATAGCCACCGCGGAGCGCCGGAACGATGATCGACACCGCCAGTATTACGGCCGCGAGGATGTACCAGATCTTGCGACGGCCGATGAAATTGACCGATAGTTCACCGGTATAGAGGTCGTTGCCGAACTTCGAGAAGCTAGCCATCAGGATTCCTTTCCAACTGAGCTGGAATCTTTGGCGGCTCCCGCCATTTCAGCAGCTTTTCGTTCAGCGATAGTTTGGCGACGCGCTGCCTCTCGACCAGCCCCCGTCGTTGCCTTGGTAGCGGCCGGCGAGCGGAACTGAGCACGACCACGATAGACAGCCCCCAGAGCTTTGGGATCGAGGCCGCTAATCGGGTGTCCACTTGCAAAGAATTTGGTTGTAGCCAGGAGCTGCAACATCGGGTGCGTAAACAGCACGACAATAAGCACGTCGATCACTGTGGTGATGCCGAGGGTCAAAGCGAACCCTCGTACGTTTCCCACAGCAAGCACGAAAAGCACAACGGCGGAAAGTAGGTTGACTGCTTTGGCTGCGAGGATGGTGCGGAGTGCGCGCTTCCACCCGAATTCGACAGCACCTGTTAGTGAGCGACCGTCGCGGAGTTCGTCTCGAATGCGCTCGAAGTACACGATGAACGAGTCGGCCGTAAAACCGATTGCCACAATTAGACCCGCAACACCGGCGAGTGACAGGCGGTAGCCGTAGCGCCACGAGAGGTACGCAATCACGAGATAGGTGAGGACTCCCGCAACAATGAGCGAAGCAACCGTGACCAGTCCAAGCAGCCGATACTGAAAGAGGGAGTAGATAACAACGAGGAGAAGGCCAACTAACCCGGCGATGATGCCCGAGTTGAGCTGATTGGTGCCGAGGGTAGCCGAGATTGTTTCATTGCTCTGGACTTCGAAGCCAATGGGCAGCGCGCCGAATTTGAGCTGGTCGGCCAGAACCTTCGCGCTGTCCTGATCGAATGACCCGGAGATCTGCGGATTGCCGCCGGTAATAATTCCCTGAGTCGTTGGCGCCGAAATCACACGGCCGTCGAGTACGATTCCGAACCGGTTACGAGGATCAGTCTCGTCGTAGCCAAAAAGTCGGGTTGTCATTGCGGCTACTTCTTCGGTGCCTGCATCGTTGAACGTGGGAAACACACCCCACTGCCCGGTGCTCACTCCCTGCGAGCTCGTGACCATTCCGCTTGTCGCATCAGTGATCGTGCTGCCCTCAACCTCGACGGGGCCAAGAATGTACTTGAATGCATCGTCAGCATCACAGGTAATCAACGGCTCATCAGAGGGCGCGACGCTAAAGTTGTCGAGCGAATTGCAGTCAAAATTCGTGTACTCGTCGAAGAGAGATTCTGTGATCCAGTTAAGGTCACTGGCATCGGTGGGGGTTGCTGTCGGTGTCGTCGCTAGCGTGGGCGCCGGCGTTGCCGTCGCTGACTCCCCGTCTGGAGTTTCTGCACCGTCCGTGGACTCGGGCGTTGGCTCAGCGGTTGAGCTAGAGGCAACCTCCGTATACAAAACCGGACGGAACTCAAGTTTGGCTGATGACTGAATTCGGTTGAGCGTCTCTTCATCGGGAACGCCGGGGATCGAAACGACGACGTTGCTCCCGCCCTGCGTTGTAACTTCTGCCTCAGCGACACCACTGGCGTCTACCCGATCACGAATAATCGAGACCGCCTGGGACAACTGTTCGCCAGAAACCGTCTGACCGCTCTCCAAGAGGGGAGCGAGCACGATTTGTGTCCCGCCCTCAAGGTCAAGAGCGAGCTTTGGAGCCCAAGATGCGGAACCAAAAATGGAGCCAGCACCAATCACAACGGTGAGCCCCACCGTGATTGTGGTGAGCCAGACGATGGCTCGCCACGCGTTTTTCACAGGGGTAGTTCTAGCCACCTATTTGACTCAGCTTTCTTCACAGAGCAGTGCAGAAGCGCACGCCGTTGGACATCCGCCCTCGGGAGGGACGACACTCAACACTAGTGGGTTACTCGGACGCCTTTTTTGACTCCGTTGAGCTCACTGGTTTCGTGTCAGAAAGCTCTCCAAATTCTGGAGCCTTCTCGGTTGTCGACTCCGCCGTAACCGCGTCACGTTCTTCAGCCTCACGGTTGGCGATCTCCATCGCTTCTTCTACGGAGCGCGGGGCACCCTCTTCAGTGGGCTCTTCAACGACAACCTTGGCAAGTGTCTGGCTGTGGACTTTGACGATGACACCCTTACTGATCTCAATCTCAGCAGAATTAGCGACAGTGTCGTTTGCAACGAGCGTTCCAAAAAGCCCGAAATTAGTCATGACCTCGACGCCGGGAAGCATCTGTCCGCGGACTTCTTCCATCTGCGCCTTCCGCTTGCGGCTGTTGCGGAACATGAAGAAGATAAGCACGCCGAGAATGGCGAGCATCGCAATAGAAAGCGGATCCATGAGGTACCTTTCGGTGGTCTGTGGGCCTGGCGCTCACGTTGAGGCGCGTGTTGAGCCAATCAAACTATAGTTCATCGCTGAATAGAGTCGAATTACGTTCAGCCATCCCAAAGTGTTCCCAGGCGGCACGAGTTGCTACCCTGCCGCGCGGTGTCCGCGTCAACAGGCCAATCCGCACGAGGAAGGGTTCGACAACTGCCTCAACGGTCTCCGCTTCTTCGCCGACCGAAACCGCGAGCGTATTGAGCCCCACCGGTCCCCCATCGAACCGGGTCAACATGGTGTGCATAACAGCACGATCGAGGCGGTCGAGACCCAATTGATCGACATCATAAAGTTCGAGTGCTGCACGAACCGCATCCCGAGAAGCGGAAACGTCATTTACCAGCGCAAAGTCGCGCACCCGACGCAGCAGCCGATTAGCAATTCGGGGCGTGCCGCGACAGCGGCCAGCAATCTCTGCAATTGCTTCGCTCCTGATCTCCAAATCCAACATCACTGCTGCGCGAACGAGCACCTGCTCGAGTTCGGATTCATCGTAAAACTCCAGATGGGCTGTGAACCCGAAACGATCGCGAAGTGGATTGGGCAGCAACCCCGACCGCGTGGTCGCTCCCACCAAGGTGAACGGCGCGATATCAAGCGGGATGGATGTCGCCCCAGCACCCTTACCGACCATGATGTCGATACGAAAGTCTTCCATCGCGAGGTAAAGCATCTCTTCTGCCGAGCGAGCCATCCGGTGGATCTCATCGATAAAGAGGACCTCTCCCGGCAAAAGGGATGACAAAACTGCAGCGAGATCGCCAGCGTGCTGAATTGCTGGTCCGCTCGACATTCGTAGGGGGCGATTGCTTTCATGAGCGACGATCATCGCTAGCGTTGTCTTGCCGAGACCGGGTGGCCCTGCGAGCAAAATGTGGTCAGCGGTGCGATTTTGCATTTCGGCGGCACGCAACAGCAGCTGAAGCTGACCACGTACTTTCTGTTGACCAACAAATTCGTCGAGAGACTTCGGCCGCAAAGCGCCCTCGAACGCTAGCTCGGCCTCCGACTCAACACCGGGGGTTGCCACTGTTTCGTCGTTGTGAGTCATGAAGTACCTGCTGTGCTTGATGGTGACCCAACGAGAACTAGTGCACGGCGCAGAATTAGTTGCGTGTTGCTCTTGTCTGCAGCGGGGGCTTCCTGGACCGCGGCCTCCGCCGCCTGTTGAGCAAGTCTCTCAGGCCAACCAAGACCCTGTAGTGCCATCGAGACACTCGCGGTCGTGGAACTGGGCACGGATGCTATCGCGCCGCGCTGGTGGGTGGCGACAAAAACCTTGCCAGCAAGATTGAGCACGATGAGCTTCGCGGTCTTCGGCCCAATTCCCGAGACTTTACGAAATGCCGAGTCATTGTCTTCGGCAACAGCACGAGCAATGTCGTCCGGGCTCAGCGCAGCAAGAACACCCATAGCGCTCTTGGGCCCCACTCCGGTAACGCCGCGCAGCAGAGCAAATACCTCGAGTTCATCGATCGTCCGAAAGCCATACAGCGAAAGATCGTCTTCACGAACGATGAGGGCCGTGTTTACCTGAGTCTCGGCACCCACGCGAACAGAACCTGCATGTTCCGGCGTAACGCTAACGGAAAGGCCTATACCCCCCACCTCAACGACAATCGAGGTGCCTCCCGCGACGAGAACGGTGCCGCGGAGCGAAGAAATCATAGTTTGAGCCTACGAGCACCCACCGACTTCTCGGCCGACCGCCACGCCTCTTGGGCTGGCGTCAGCGAAGACACGGTGGCAGTTCCGGGCTCCGACGCGCTGTCAGCGCGATCGGCGCGGGGAGCGACTCCCTTCCACGCTGCGCACACAGCTAGGGCACACGCATCCGCAGCATCCGCGGGCTTAGGAGCCTCAGCCAGGCGAAGCACACGGGCAACCATCGCACCCACCTGTTTTTTATCGGCGCCACCGTAACCGGTAATGGCAAGCTTCACCTCAGTGGGGGTGTGAAGCGTGACCGATAGCCCCCGCTGTGCCGCAACATACATGGCGACCCCACTCGCCTGGGCTGTGCCCATGACCGTGCTCACATTCAACTGGGCAAACACGCGCTCAAGGGCGAGTTGCTGCGGCGAGAATTGGGCAATGACCGCGTCAATGCTCTCACCGATTAGCCGCAACCGTTCTTCGAGCGGCATGCCCGGCGGCGTGCGGACGACACTAACGTGCACCAGAGCCGCACGCCGATCCGCGCCAACGTCGACAACTCCGATACCGCACCGCGTAAGTCCGGGATCGATCCCGATTACACGCAGCGCCATCCGTTAGTCCTCGTCGAGTTCCGCCTGCACCTCAGGCGTGATGTCGAAGTTCGAGTAGATGTTCTGAACATCATCAGACTCTTCAAGGGCCTCAATGAGGCGAAAAACCTTTCGAGCAGTGTCGACATCTACTTCGACTGTGAGATGAGGAACAAACTCGGCTTCCGACGAATCGTAGTCGATTCCGGCTGCTTGCAGAGCATCCCGCGACTGAACGAGGTGAGCCGTGTCGGTAATTACCTCAAAGCCCTCACCATGATTTTTGACCTCTTCAGCGCCCGCATCCAAGACCGCCAATAGGATGTCGTCTTCAGAGATGTCCTCAGTCTTCGTTATCGAGATGACGCCTTTGCGCTCAAAGTTGTAGGCGACGCTGCCCGGGTCAGCGAGCGAGCCACCGTTGCGGCTCATAATCGTGCGAACATCCGCTGCAGCTCGGTTCTTGTTGTCGGTAAGACACTCCACCATCAGCGCAACGCCATTGGGGCCGTAGCCTTCGTACATGATGTTGACGTACTCGACTGCATCGCCGAGCTGACCTGAGCCACGCTTGACCGCACGATCAATATTGTCGTTAGGCACCGACGTCTTCTTGGCCTTCTGGATGGCATCAACGAGAGTCGGGTTGCCTGAGAGGTCGGCTCCACCGATCTTGGCCGCCACTTCAATATTCTTGATCAGTTTCGCGAAGGCTTTCGCGCGGCGAGAATCAGTTATCGCCTTCTTGTGCTTGGTAGTTGCCCATTTAGAGTGCCCTGACATGGTTGACATTCTACCCGGCGAGACGCGCGCCTTCTGCGCGAATCCCCGCGCTAGTGCTCGACAAGGGCGCTGCGCACCCCGAGCGAACGCAACTGGAGCTGAGCAAGACGGGCGGCAGTCGCCCGATCTCCCGCCCGCCATTGAGACGCAACCTCTGACGAAATTTCGCTTAAGACCGACAGTTTTTGGGATGACAGTGCCCGAAGAGCAAGCAAATCGGTGCCACCGGGCGTACTGAGAAGGTTTTTTGCTTCGGTGGCGCGTTGCGCAAAACGAATGCGCGGCAGCAACCACAGCAGAAGGATCAGGGCGATCGGTACAACGGAAATTATCACTCCGACCGCAGTAGCGGCAGCGAGCACTGTAGCCTGCTGGCTTTGCCCCGCAGTCTCTAGCGCCGCACCGGCGTCGCTCGCTCCGTCGAAAGGTACGCGAATGCCAGTACCGATGAGCGGGACTGACCCGAGTGTGTCTCCCAGCTCGACCATGGTTGACCGGAACCCGGCGCCCGCCTGTTGCATCTGGATTCCCAGCTGCTGAAACGCGGCGATCAATTGGTACACCCACACTCCCAGTGCGATCCACACAACGATGAAAACGAGGGCGACGATGTCGCCCGTCACCTGGCGGGCCCGACGGGGCGCATAGTCTGCGTAGAGTTGCATCCATCCATGATGCAGGACTTATTTGCTAGCGCGCACTCGCGCTACAAAATACTCATGAAAACGGGTGTCGCCTGTGATCTCGGGGTGAAATGACGTGCCCATAAGCGCGCCATGCTCAACGGCAACGATCCGACCGTCATCAAGCGTTGCAAGTGCGCGAGCCCGCGGCCCTATGGACTCCACGACGGGTGCCCTGATGAACACTGCCTCTACCGGTGTCGTACCCAATTCGGGAACGCTGAGGGCGGTTTCAAACGATTCGGATTGCGAGCCGAAAGCGTTGCGTCGCACAACAATATCGAGACCGCCGAATGACTGCTGACCCGGAATTGCATCGAGCACGGTGTCGGCGAGCAGGATCAGTCCGGCGCAGGTGCCGTAGACCGGCAGCCCATGGGCAATCGCCGCTTTTATGGGCTCAGCAAGCCCGTAAAGGCGGGATAGCTTGTCGATCACACTCGATTCGCCACCGGGGAGGATGAGCCCCGCAATGTGCTCCAACTGTCCGGGAGTTTTGACCGCTATTGCGGTTTCTCCCAGTTGTTGAAGCACCTGAAGGTGCTCACGAAAATCACCCTGGAGAGCCAGTACTCCGATAGGCCGCGGACCGACTGCTGAACTACTACCAGCCACGCTCGGAGAGACGGTGGGGAGCTGCAAGATCGGAGACGTTGATGCCGACCATGGCCTCACCGAGCCCGCGCGAAGCCTCCGCGATCACGTCGGGATCGTCGAAGAATGTCGTCGCCTTGACGATTGCTGCGGCACGCTGGATCGGGTTACCCGACTTGAATACTCCGGAGCCGACAAACACCCCATCGGCACCGAGTTGCATCATGAGGGCGGCGTCAGCGGGAGTTGCGACTCCGCCGGCCGTAAAGAGCACGACGGGGAGTTTGCCAGTCTGAGCGATCTCACGAACAAGATCGTAGGGCGCCTGAAGTTCTTTCGCCGCCACATAGAGCTCATCGGTAGTCTTTGAGCGGAGTGCGTTGATTTGACCCTTGATGGTGCGGATGTGCTTGGTCGCCTCCGAAACATCGCCGGTGCCAGCTTCGCCCTTTGAGCGAATCATGGCAGCGCCCTCCGTGATGCGCCGAAGCGCTTCACCCAGGTTCGTTGCGCCACAAACGAAGGGAACGTCGAAGTTCCACTTGTCGATGTGGTTGACATAGTCTGCGGGGCTCAACACCTCAGACTCATCGATGTAGTCCACCTTGAGCGACTGCAGAATCTGCGCCTCAACGAAGTGACCGATGCGTGCCTTAGCCATAACCGGGATCGACACGGCCTCAATGATGCCATCGATCAGGTCGGGATCACTCATGCGGGCGACTCCCCCCTGTGACCGAATATCGGCAGGAACACGCTCGAGCGCCATGACCGCAACGGCACCGGCATCTTCGGCAATCTTGGCTTGCTCAGCATTCACGACATCCATAATGACGCCGCCCTTGAGCATCTCTGCAAGCCCGCGCTTAACTCGATTGGTACCAAAGTCGTTTGATGATGTGTTCTCGCTCATAGTTACAAACCTACGGCGATACAGCTACAAAGAATGCAGCCAATTCATACTCAGTGGTTCCTCGGCCACGCCACAGCGAGTTCGTCTCGCACCTCGCCAAGAAGTCGGGGAATCGCCTTTGTACCCGCCACGATCGGAAAGAAATTCGAGTCAGTCGCCCACCGCGGAACCACATGCTGGTGCAAGTGATTCGCAATTCCGGCACCGGCCACAACACCCTGATTCATCCCAATGTTGAAACCGTGGGATCGGGAGGTTTCGCGGAGCACTCGCATCGCTGTTTGCGTGAGCGCCGCGATCTCAGCAACCTCGGCATCCGTCGCTTCGTCATAAAGCGGCACGTGGCGAAACGGGCAGACGAGCAAATGCCCGCTGTTATAGGGAAAGAGATTAAGCAACACATAGGCAGTCTTTCCGCGCGCAACAATGAGTGCCTTCTCGTCATCAAGGGTCGGTGCTATGCAGAATGGACAATCGTCGGTGTCTGGCTGAGTCTGGTCTTGGATATAGGCAATGCGGTGAGGGGTCCACAGACGCTGAAAAGAGTCGGGCACCGCCGCGAAATCCGTGCTCGACTCCCCCACAGGCAGCTCGGACCCGTCGTAATCGCGCACGGGCTAAACCTGAGCTCGCGTCGCGATCGCGTCAGTAATACGCGCAACAGCATCCGCAATGGGAATGCCGTTCTCTTGAGTGCCATCACGAAAACGGAAACTCACTGAGCCAGCAGCCTGATCCTGCTCTCCTGCGATCAACTGGAACGGAATCTTCGACTTCGTGTGGGTGCGAATCTTCTTCTGCATCCGCTCACTGGACGCATCGAGCTCGGCACGCACGCCCAAGGCCTTCAACTGGTCGATAACACCGCCCAAGTACTCCTCGTACGCCTCAGCCACGGGGATACCAACGACCTGAACCGGCGACAACCACACGGGGAACGCGCCGGCATAGTGCTCGGTAAGAACTCCAAAGAAACGCTCAATCGATCCAAACAACGCGCGATGGATCATCACCGGGCGCTGGCGCGAACCATCGGCAGCCGTGTATTCGAGATCGAATCTTTCAGGCAGGTTGAAGTCGAGCTGCACGGTAGACATCTGCCAGGTACGGCCAATGGCATCGCGGGCCTGGACCGAAATCTTGGGGCCGTAGAACGCGGCTCCGCCCGGGTCGGGCACAAGCTCGAGACCTGACTCAGCCGCTACTTCGGCGAGCGTCTGGGTTGCTTCATCCCAGGTATCGTCGTCGCCGACGTACTTCTCGGGATTCTTCGTTGACAACTCCAGGTAGAAGTCGGTGAGTCCATAGTCGCGGAGTAGCGAGAGCACGAAGTTGAGGGTGCTCGTCAACTCCTGTTTCATCCCCTCCTTGGTCGTGAAGATGTGGGCATCATCCATCGTGAGCCCGCGCACGCGAGTTAGCCCATGAATTACGCCAGACTTCTCGTTGCGGTAGACCGTACCGAATTCGAACAAACGCATCGGAAGATCGCGATAGGAGCGCCCGCTAGAACGGTAGATAAGGATATGCATGGGGCAGTTCATGGGCTTGAGGTAGTAGTCAGCCCCCTGACGAGTGATCTCGCCTTCCTCGTTGCGCGCCTCATCGAGGTGCATCGGAGGGAACATGCCGTCCTTGTACCAGCCGAGATGGCCAGACGTCTCGAACAGTGCCTCTTTGGTGATGTGGGGCGTATTGACGAACGAGTAGCCCTCTTGCAAGTGGCGCTTGCGGGAGTAATCTTCCATCTCGTGACGGATGATGCCGCCCTTGGGGTGAAACACCGCTAGTCCGGAGCCGATTTCATCGGGGAAGGAGAACAGGTCAAGCTCAGCACCGAGCTTGCGATGGTCGCGTTTGAGCGCCTCTTCCTGACGTGCTTGGTATTCGCGAAGCTCATCTTTCGTCGGCCACGCTGTACCGTAGACGCGCTGCAGCTGTTTGTTTTTTTCCGAGCCACGCCAGTATGCCGCGGCCGTGCGTGTAAGCGACCAGCCGTTACCGATCATCCGAGTGTTGGGCAGGTGCGGTCCGCGACACAGATCTTTCCAATAAACCTCGCCCGTTTTGCCATCGACGTTGTCGTAGATAGTCAACTCGGTGCCGCCGACTTCAACTGATTCGTTATCGCCGTCAGAACCGCCTTCGCCAACAGAACCCTTAATACCGATGAGCTCTAGCTTGTACGGCTCATCGGCGAGTTCCGCGCGAGCTTCGGTCTCGGTGACGACACGTCGCTGAAATCGCTGACCCTGTCGGATGATGCGATCCATCGCCTTGGTGATCGCTTTGAGATCCTCGGGAGTGAAAGGCTCTTCCACGTCGAAGTCGTAGTAGAAACCATCGGTCACTGGCGGGCCAATACCAAGCTTCGCCTCAGGATTGATCGTCTGGATCGCTTGAGCCGCAACATGCGCTGCTGAGTGGCGAAGAATGTTGAGACCGTCGGGAGAATCAATAGTTACGGCCTCGACCTCATCCGAGTCGGTCACGGTGGTGGCGAGGTCTTTCAGCTCACCGTTGACGCGCAGTGCGACGACGTTGCGGTCGGTGTACAGATCAAATCCAGTCTTACTCACAGCACAACTTTAGCGGCCATCACGATTGCGCGCCGCACACCCGTTTGGCCCAGTCTGTAGTGACTGAGCAACGGTGCGGATACTGCGGCCGCGGCCACACAGACGAGCGCGGTCGCATCGGTAAGAACCGCCACCATGAAATAGAGTCCGACGCGAAACCCCGACTCAGTGTTACCCCACGTGATGAAACGCACGATGTGCGAAAGACCCAACCCAAAGAGTAAGAGCCCGAAGAACGCCGCAAAGTTTTGTGTCGCGTTATAAAAGGAAAGGGGGTTGAGTGCGAGGGCAACCATCAGGATCACAACGGTTGACCGCGGGAAACATCGCTGCACCATGATCGCTACAAGCTTCTGCAAAAAAATGCGCGCGCTGAGCGTGCTGACCGGCGGGAAAATTTCCCCCAACCATTGAACGTATGCACGATCCCACTCGATCTGCGAAGCTCGTTCGACAAGTGCCCCATTCGGCGCCTTAGCTGAACCAAGTGACGCCACGACAACGGCGAAGAGGACGTAGGGAAACGCAAACAGACCCAGCAGTAGCCGCCGTCTCGGTGTGCGTCGAGCCCACTTATCAAGTCGGGTACGAGGCGGACGGGTCGCGATGCGAAGTACCCGGGTATTGGTCAGTGGCTCACTCATGGTTGCTCTGGCTTGTCAGGCCATGCTCCGCCTTCTCCCAGCAGTGCGGCTCCGTGGTGAGTTGCCAGAGTGCCTTGTACGACGCAATCGAGTGAAGAATTCAGTACAGCAGGTTGAGTAGTGCCCACGGCTCTAGGGCAAATGTTCCGAGCTTGAAAGGCCCCATCATAGATAGGTAGACCATGATCGAACTGCCGATAATGAAGTTGAGAAAACACAGCCACAAAAGCCAGACCGGGCAGAACTGCGCGACAAAGCCCATTGGCAACGCCAACGAGAGCACCGTCCAAATATAAAGGGGCAGCACTCCCAAGAATATGGCCGGCGTTCCTGCGATACGAAGAACAAAACCACTAAATTGCCAAAAACCAATCTCGCGAAGTAACGCCAGCGGTCGGCGCGCGTGGACCAACGTTGTCTGCATATAGCCCGTGATCCATCGACTCCGCTGCCGAATTCACCACACCGACTCGGTAGTCCAACGCGTTTGCACGGATGCCCAGGTCAACATCTTCTGTCACGTTGTAGGGGTCCCAACCTCCGAGACTTTCGAGCGCCTCGGTGCGGAAATGGTTTGACGTACCGCCGAGAGGGATCGGCAGGTCGAGCGAGTCGAGCCCAGACAACATGTAGTCGAACCAGTAGCCATACTCGAGCGAGAACATTCGTGTCAGCACATTTTCGCGGGCGTTAAAATAGTTCAATGCAGCTTGGACACACCGTCTTTTCACCACCGCGCTGAAAAGAGATGCATGCCTTATTGAGCTGATCTGATTCAGGAGTGTCCTCAGCATCGAAGATGACGAGGCGGTTTGTGGGCCAGTCGATACTTCTAAGGTTTCTGACCAGCTGAGCGACAATATTTGCTTCTTTGAACACCGGAACAAGAAAGGTGTAGCGAGGCAACTAGTCATCACTGAGGGCTTCCACTTCACTCTGTGACACACGCTCGACGAGATCAACGCGCGCACCGCGCGAAGAGATGAAAATTTGAATGCAGTGCCCGCAAGAAAGACGAGACTTGTGATCGCGATTATCGTGATAATCCTCGTGATTGGCCACAAAATGAGCGCGACGACCGAAGACATCGAGAATCGCATGCCAAATTTGCGCGGACGTTGCGGCGACAAAGACCACGTCGCGGCCAAGGGCCTCTCAAATCCGTTGGCTGCGCTCGTCATCCGGCACACGCGCCGTGGCTACGAGAGCTCGACCACCGGCAAGCTCCCGCAGCGGCATCCAGTTCTCTGCAATATAAAGCTGGCCACTGCACTGCCTCGCGAATTCACCATCGATCTCGCACATCACCGCACGTTTGATGTCCCAGGCGCGCGAAATTACATCGACGAGAGTCGCATCATCTAGGTAGCCCCGACTGGCCAGAGTTTGATCAATGTGCATACCAGAGCGGGCCTTAACTGCGCGAGCCTCGACGATCTGCTCAGCCGTTGCCAGCCCCTCGTCGAGCAAGAGTTGCACAAACGCTTCGCTCTGCTAGGACGGCTCTGTCAAATGCTTCGTCTAGACATCGTTGTCCATCGAGAGCACTTGTGGCTATGCCACGCGGGAAACGTGGGCCATCGGTCGCACCCCAATCAAAGGGGTCAGCAAAGTCGCTAGGTCAACAATCGCTACGAGGTAGCCGAGCCGACTATTCGACCGCGCAAACCACTCACTAGACGACGTCGGTGAAGGGATCAGCGATTCCGACGTAGCGTGTTTCGAGATATTCATCGATTCCCTCAAAGCCACCTTCTCGTCCGAGTCCCGACTGTTTGACTCCACCGAACGGCGCTGCCGGGTTAGAGACCATTCCTGTATTGAGTCCGAACATCCCTACTTCCAATTCTTCGGCGAGTCGCAGGCCGCGGTTGAGGTCACGGGTGAACGCGTAGGCAACCAAGCCATATTCGGTCGCATTGGCCAAGCGAATCGCTTCGGCTTCATCGACGAAAGTTGTGATCGGCGCAACCGGTCCAAAGATTTCCTCAGACAGGATGCGCGCATTCGCAGGAACGTTCGTCAGCACCGTCGGTGCATAGTAGTAGCCAGGCCCATCAATTGCGTGCCCGCCCACTACCGCAGTCGCGCCCTCAGCCAACGCAGACTCGACGAGCTCATGAACCTTACTGCGAGTGTGTTCGTCGACCAGCGGTCCGACCTTCGACTCCGGTTCCGTGCCCCGAGCGACTGTCATCGTGCCCACACGCTGAGCAAACTTCTCCGAGAACTGCTCCGCTACCGATTCGTGAACCAAAAAACGGTTCGCGGCGGTGCATGCCTCTCCTCCATTGCGCAGCTTCGCGACGAGTGCACCCTCAACAGCACGGTCTATGTCTGCATCCTCGAATATCAGGAACGGAGCGTTGCCACCGAGTTCCATCGAGACCCGAAGAACTTGGTCAGCAGCATCGGCGATGAGTCGACGCCCAACTTCAGTAGATCCGGTGAAGGAAAGCTTACGGAGTCGCGAATCCTTTATGAGCGGCCCCGTGACTGCAGCAGCTTTGCGCGTCGGGATCACGTTGAGAACCCCAGCCGGAAGACCAGCTTCTTGCATTACCTGGGCGAAGAGCAACGCCGTTAGCGGAGTCAGGGTTGCAGGCTTTAGCACCATCGTGCAACCCGCCGCGATTGCCGGAGCGATTTTGCGGGTCGCCATCGCAAGCGGAAAGTTCCATGGGGTGATGAACAAGCAAGGCCCGACCGGACGCTTCATGACGATCAACCGGCTACTGCCGTCGGGTGACTGAGCGTATCGACCAGAAATTCGCGCAGTCTCCTCGGAGAACCACCGCAAGAATTCAGCCCCGTAGGCAACTTCGCCGCGTGCCTCCGCAAGCGGCTTTCCCATCTCCAACGTCATCAACAAGGCAAAGTCCGCCGCGCGTGCGGTCACTGCCTCAAAGCCGCGGCGAAGAATCTCGGCGCGTTCTCGTGGAGCCGTTCTTGACCACCCCCGCTGCGCGGCATCCGCGGCCGCAAGAGCGTCTTGCCCGTCTTCAGGCGTCGCGCTCGCAATCGACAGCAGTACCTCGCCGGTCGACGGATCGTTAACATCGAGGGATCCACCGTCGCTCGCCGAGCGCCACTCGCCATTAATGAGCAGGTCAGTCGGTACGACTGCGAGCAGCTCGCGTTCTCGCTCAACCGAGATTTTCATAGAGACTCCTTGAGTACAGACAGAACATCTTCGAAAGTGGGAAATACAGGATTGTTTGCCGTCACGGCATCGGCAAGGGTGTCCCGGGCAAGGGATTCCAGCGCGCTCTCGGTCACCCCGAACTGGCTGAGAGAGCCGCCAAGCCCCACCTCGACAGCGAGGCTGCAGATTCGCTCGACGGCGGCATCTGCGTTGACCGCTTCGCTCGCGTTCGTATCGGCGACGCCCAGCGCAAACCCCACTCGTGCAAGCCGGTCTTCTCGGTGCTGCCGGTTGAAGCGAAGCACTGCGCGCATCACAAGTGCGAGGGCGAAACCATGAGGAATATTGAACTGACCACCGAGAGGATGCGCAACACCGTGCACCAACCCCAACCCCGTGTGCGAGAAGCCGACACCGACAACGTGACTAGCAAACAACAACTCGCTGCGCGCCTCAATATCCGTTCCGTCAGCCACGGCACGGGGAAGATAGGTCGCGACCGTCGAAATAGTTTGCAGGGCGATCCCGTCAGAATATGGATTCGCTCGAATGGACAGGTACGACTCCAGTGCGTGGGTCAGCGCATCGAACCCGGTCGCCGCGGTTGCGAAGGCTGGCAGCCCGACGGTGAGTTCTGGATCCAGAATCGCCGCCTTCGCCAGCGCAGATTCGTGCCCAACATAAAATTTTCGATGGCCAACGACATCAGTAATAACACCGAACGCGTTTACCTCGGCGCCCGTACCTGAAGTTGTCGGTACGGCGACGATCGGGAGTGCTTCGTTAGCGAACAGCGTTGAACAATCGAGGTGCATTCCCCGTTCCGGATTCACTGCTCCGATTGCAATACCCTTGGCAGCGTCTAATGACGAGCCACCACCCACCGCGACAATCGCATCCGCGTGAACCGACACGGCGAGATCGCTGCCATCGTTCAGGTTGATCGTCGTGGGATTTGGGGTCACATCGCCGTAGACGGCCACGACGATCCCGGCGGCCTCAAGCGACGCTCGAACAGCGGCGACGATATACGATGTCGCCAAAAACGGGTCAGTGACGATAAGCGCAGACTTCGATCCCAGCGATGCCGCAACTGCTCCGACCTCGGAGACTCGGCCACGCCCAAAATGGCTGATTGGCTTCGGATCGAGCGTGAGAGACAGTTCTGCCATTGGTGTGGGCAGCGGCGCCAGCATCGCGCCGCTCACACCACCACCTCCAGCTGTGGCTCACGGCGAAGAGGTGTGCCGATGAGGTCCTCATAGAGCTTCACGGGGGACATTTCCCCTGCGAGGTCACCGTATTGGGCTTTCGCACGACGGAATACCTGTTCGACGACGGCTGAAAGCTCCGTCGGTACTCCGACAGAACGAGCCAAATCCATCGACAGGCCGAGGTCTTTGCACGCCAAGGCAATCGCGAATCCCTCGTCGTAGTCCCCATAGTCGAGGATCGCGAGTACATCGTTTTGCACGAAGTTGCTGTTCGCAGGACTCGCGACGATCGATGCGCGAAGCACTTCGAGATTCACACCAGCTCTCACACCCACAGCAAGCACTTCCGCTGTCGCGACGAGGTGAGAGAACCATAATTGATTGATCATCAATTTTACAGCGTATCCAGTCCCAGCGGGACCGACATGCAGAATCCGCTCTGGGTCCCCCATCGCCTCAAACACAGGACGAAGCCGAACTACATCCTCGGCCTCTCCCCCAATGAATATTTGGAGCATCCCGCTGAAAGCCCCCACGGACATTCCACTCACTGGAGCATCCAAAATATGAAGATTGCGGGCTGCGTGTCGAGCGCGAACACCCTCTGCGACTTCTGGCACCGAGGTCGACATATCAATCCAAGTACCGCCATCGGCCATCCCCACTAATAGACCGTCTGGGCCATTGACGACCACATCCACATGGCGTGGCGTGGGAAGCATCGTGATCACGAGGTCGCTTGATGCCGCCACCTCTGCGGGCGTGTTCGCCCAAATCGCACCGTGGGCAAGCAGCTCAGTTGCGGCTTCTTGACGGATGTCGTTGACGACTAGCGGGTAGCCGGCGGCTTGCAGGTTTCGGGTCATACCCGATCCCATGTTTCCGAGCCCAATGAATCCGACCGTGGGCAAAGTCGAGTGCATGGTGTTGCTGCTTTCTCTCATGATTGTGTCTCGAGCGAGTCGTCGCCGAGGTTGATCCAGGTGGTTTTTAGTGCGGTGTAGGAATCGAGCGCGTGCAAAGAGCGGTCGCGACCTGATCCGGAATTCTTGAAACCGCCGAAGGGTGTAATCACGTCTGCAGCGTCATAAGTGTTGATCCACACGGTTCCCGCCCGCAGCCGCTGGGCTGCACGATGCGCGACAGTGATGTCAGCAGTCCATACGCTCGCGGCGAGGCCATACGCAGACTCATTTGCCACGCGCACGGCCTCGAAAGCACCGCTAACCGTAGTGACTGACAGCGCGGGGCCAAAAATTTCTTCCTGCCCGACACGGCCAGCATTATCAACTCCATCGAATACCGTCGGCTCAACATAGAAGCCATCGACAACGCCGACAGGATGCTGACGTTCGCCACCGTGCACCGTCGCGCCTTCGCTACGAGCCACGTCGACATAGCCGAGCACGCGATCGAGTTGCACCTCACTCGCAATGGCACCGATTTGCGTCGACTCGTCTAAGGGATCGCCCAAGGTCAGGCTTGCGCCCACTGCCAACACGCGCTCCACCAACTCATCGTGCACTTTCTCATCAACGATCAATCGGCTACCTCCGTGACAGGTTTGCCCTGCGTTGTAGAAGATTCCCCAGGCAATGGCAGATGCAGCAGCCTCGAGATTTTCGGCATCCGAAAGTACGATCTGGGGTGACTTTCCACCGAGTTCAAGCGCGACCTGTTTGCCGTTGGAGTCTCCTGCATAGCGCAGAAATGCGCGACCAACCGCGGGTGATCCGGTGAACGTCACCTTGTCCACGAGCGGATGCATTCCCAGAGCTCTGCCGGCCACAGCGCCGAGACCGGGAACCACATTGAATACTCCGTCGGGAATTCCTGCCTCCGAGGCCAGCTCTGCCAGCTTAAGCGCCGACAGACTTGTCAATTCAGCGGGTTTAAGCACGACCGAGTTGCCTGTAGCCAGTGCGGGAGCAACTTTCCACGCCGTGATAATGAGTGGATAATTCCACGGCACAACTGCGCCGATTACTCCGAGGGGCTCGCGCGTGACCAATGCCAACGCATTCTGCGGGGTCGGAGCTACCTCGTCGTAGACCTTGTCGATTGACTCGGCATACCAGCGAAAAACGCGAGCAGCCGTTGGCACATCCGCACTGCGGGCATCCGAAATAGGATGACCGGAATCCAGTGACTCTAAGAGTGCAAGTTCATCAAGATTCTCCAGCATCAGCTCCGACAGCCTCAGCAGTACGCGTGCCCGATGGCTTCGATCGGCACGCGACCATGAGCCAGCATCGAAGGCACGCGATGCCGCCACAACCGCTGCATCGACGTCCTCTTCACCGGCGGCGCTGACCGAAAGGATCACGGCTCCGTTCCGCGGCGCTATGCTCTCGAAGCTCGAGCCATCGAGAGCCGAACGGAACGATCCATCGATGAAGAGTTGTGTCCGTGGCTTCAGCGCGGCTGCTGCATCGATCCAATTATTCATAAAGCGTGTATCCATTCTCGTGGTGAAGCAACTAATCGACTGTGAAACGAGACACAGCATCCCAGTCGACCTCGACCCCAAGGCCGGGGCGTTGAGGCACGATCAGGTCACCATGGCTATCGATATGGAGCGGATTCATAAAGAAATCGCGCCGTTCTGGCGTCCATCCGGGAGGGTCGTAGGGAAACTCTAGGTACGGTCCAGCATCGACCCCGGCAGCAACATGAAGGTTCGCCAGAAGGCCAAGCCCGTTACTCCAAGTGTGGGGTGTGAATAGGCGATGTCGCAGGTTTGCCGACTCCGCGACCTGACGGGCCCGATACATTCCTACAGCGAGAGCAACATCGGGTTGGTAAATATCGAAAGCATCGGCTTCAATCAATGCCATCATCTCAGGCGCACTACGAACCATCTCGCCCCCCGAAATCTGGAGTCCCGTTGATTGCCGCACGCGCTGAGCACCGGCAACATCAACCTGTGGCAGCGGCTCCTCAAGCCACAAGACACCCAGGTCATGCAGTTCGGCAGCAAGATTCTGCACCTTAGCCAACGGCAGTGCCGCAGTGATATCTCCCGACATCCGCCACATCTGGTTAAGGTCAACCATCAGATCAAAATCATCCCCGACCGCCTCACGCGCGGCACGAACCGAGCTCACACCCTCCGCGATTCTGTCACGTGCAATGCGGATTTTCATCGCCTTGAAACCGCGCTCTTTCGCGGCAACGGCTGATTCAGCGCGAGCCGCAGGCGGCTTCAGCTCTCCACTAGAGGCATACGCCGGCAGCCGGTCACGTGCGCCGCCAAACAGAACGCTGACGGGCAGCCCTGAGACCTGCCCAATGATGTCCCACAACGCTGCTTCAAGCGGCCAGTAGCGTCCGCCGTGAAAGTTGATCGTCTCGATACGACGAACTTGATTGAGAATCTGCATCGGATCTGTGCCGATGAACAGGTGCTCGTAGGCTGCAAATCCGTCCATGGTGTCACCCGAGCCGTACCCGGTGATGCCCTCATCCGTTTTTACCGCGACGAGTGTTGCGGTGAACTCAATGCGCGGGTTAGGGTCCCAGGCCGCATTGAAGGGCGGATCAAGCGGCAGTCGTAGCCGAGTGAGGGAGATTGACGTGATCTTCATCGGTCAGACTTTCGGAGTATAAAAAGGGTTGGTAGGTGAATGTCGGGCGGAGAGCACTGCATCTGTCGACGGGAGCGAATCCCGTCCGTTCAAGAGAGCAGTCCGAACCGACTCACGGTTGTTGCGGTACACGATGTCAGCATCGTCGGCGGCGGGATTTACCCAGACTGCAGCAATAACCACGTGGGTGTCTGCTTGCCCTGGCGTTATCACTCCGTCGGCAAGCGCATCCGCAACACCGGCAGCGATTCCTGCTTGCGCCGGGCCCCAAATATTGAGTCCGTGTGCATCGGATGCCGGGGCAGCCTTTGTAACGAATAACGTCAGTGGTTTGACCGGCAACGATGGCCGCAAAACGGCCATGAACGGCACGTGTCCTGCGCTGGGTGTGGCGAGAGCTGTCGCCCACGCCACACCCGTTGGTCCATCGCGGTGGCCGAACACTGTGTTGACGTGAGCTGCATTGACACCGTCGCCAATGAAACTCTCGCCGATTTGAACGGCCTGCGACATTAGATAAGGCCCTGTTCAGTGAGCCAGTCGGTCGCTACATCTTCGGGGTCTTCGCCGTCAACATCGACAAGAGCGTTCAGCTTCTGCATTTGTTCGGTAGTGAGCAGGGGCGAAATAAGGTCGATGACGTCGGCGATCTCGGGGTACTCGTCAAGGGTTGCTTGGCTCAGAGTGAAGGCCCCCTGGTATGCGGGGAAGAATTGTGCATCATCTTCCATCACCACGAGGTCGAGGGCGGGAATGCGTCCATCAGTCTGAAACACTTCACCGAAGTTGCAGTCGTCACCCTTTTGCGTTGCGGTGTAGATCACACCGGTGTCGAGAAGAGCAACGCTCGAGTCGGGAATGTCGAGACCATAGGCTGCTTTGAGTCCGGGCCAGCCATCATCGCGGGTCGAAAACTCGCTCTCGATACAAAACGTTTGCTCTGATTTCGGCAGCGCTGCAATATCACTCAGAGTCTTCACTCCAAGCTCGGCTGCCTTTTCTGCTCGAATTGCGAAGGCATACGTGTTGTTGAGCGGCGCAGGATTCAACCAGGCGATTCCGTTGGCAGCGTCAGCTTCTTTCGTCGCTTCGAACTGCGCTTCGGTGCCCTGCACCGGCGAGGTATTTCCGTTGTACGTGATCCACGAGGTTCCGGTGTACTCCCAGTAGCCGATGAACTCATCATTCTCGAGAGCTTGACGGACATTGGCTGACCCGACCAGCTTCGTGTTTGCTTCGGTGTTGGCACCGTAAGCGTTCAGCAGTTGGCTGGTGATGTGGGCGAGGATAAATTGCTCCGAAAAGTCTTTTGCGCCGACATCTCCGGTAAGTCCGTCCAGTTCAGTTCCTTGGCTGCCTGACGTGGTCTCAGCGGAGGAGCACGCCGTGAGGGCGAGCATTCCGGCCGCAGCAATGGCGACGATTGGCAGAATTCTCTTGTTCATAGTTTCTCCTGATGGTGTTGGTTGATTGCTGTAGTTGGGTAACAAAGCCAGGTTGCTGTGGTGGTGTTAAACACCGCGGGGCGTGAGGAAATCTTCGGCCAAGCTCGCAACCCAGTCGATAAGTAGGGCGATGCAGGCGACGAGCACCGCGCCGACCACGAGCACCGGATAGCGCTGCAGTTTGAGGCCGTTGACGATCATGTCACCGAGTCCACCGGCATTAATAAAGGTCGCAATTGTGGCAACTCCGACGGCGAAGACGAGAGCGGTGCGCAGCCCCGCAAGAATGACCGGAACGGCGAGCGGAAGTTCGATGCGGAAGAGTACTTGACGCGGTGTCATACCCATTCCGCGCGCTGATTCTCTGACGCTGACGTCGACCTGTTGAATGCCGATCATCGTGTTTCGCAGAACCGGAAGGAAGGCGTAGATCACGAGCGCCGTCAGCGCGGTCGTAAAGCCAGTTTGCCAAACAATCGCGAGAAGGATCACGACGCCGACGGCGGGGGTCGCTTGGCCGATATTGGCCAGCGTGAGCACGACGCCCTTGAGGATTTTGGACTTGGTCTTGGCTAGCACCGTTCCCAGGGGAATTGCCAGCACTGCCACGAGTCCTGATGCGGAAACTGCCAAAAGGAGGTGTTCTCTGACCCGCAACACGATGTACGGCCAGTTCAGGGTGCGCTCTTCAATCGAGTCGAGCTGCAGTACTGAGACCCACGCGAGTAGACCGGCAAGGATAACCACGACAACCAGCGGAGTCACAAAACGCTTCCACGTCCAAAAACGCTGGTGAAATGCGCTCGCGTCCGTAGCAGACACTGTTGCTAAGAATTGGGTCTCCGTGGTGACGGTCATAGTGCACTCGCAGAGGATGCACTAGCGCCCAGAACCTCGACCCCGAGCGTTGCAGAAATACTCGCGACGGTTAGCGAACCGACTGCACGTCCATCGCCTAAGACGACGTTGACGAGCGGAGCCCCAGTAACGATGAGCAGGTCGAGTGCGTCCCGAAGATTACGTGCGGCATCGATGGTTGGAGTGCCGCTGGCTGAGGATGCTGCCCCCAACTTCGCCTCGGTCGCGGGGATCAATACCAAGCGCTTGAGGGCAGCACCACTACCAATGAAGGAAGATACGTAGTCGTTCGCGGGCGCCGCGAGAATCTTCGCTGGAGTATCGAACTGTTCGATCTGACTGCGTTCGCTCAACACCGCAATACGGTCTCCCAGCAGAACGGCTTCATCAAAATCATGGGTAACGAAGATAATCGTCTTGCCGATGGTCGCTTGTAGGTGCAAAAATTCTGCCTGAAGTTTTTCGCGCGTGATGGGATCGGTTGCTCCAAATGGCTCATCCATCAGCATCACTGGGGGGTCAGCGGCCAATGCGCGGGCTACGCCTACGCGTTGTTGTTGACCGCCCGAAAGCTGCTTGGGGTACCGGCCGGAAAACTCGCGAGCGTCTAACTGCACCGTCTCGAGTAGTTCATCCACCCGGTCAGAAATCTTCTTTTTAGACCAACCGAGCAGCTTCGGGACAACGCCAATGTTCTCGGCGATCGTCATGTGAGGAAAAAGGCCAACCTGTTGAATCACATAGCCGATGTGGCGTCGAAGTTCGTTCGGATCCAGAGAGAGTACATCGCGTCCGTCAATCGCAATTGATCCCGAGGTTGGTTCAATGATCCGGTTGATCATCTTCATCGTTGTTGTCTTACCGCAACCGCTTGGTCCAACAAACATGATGAGCTCGCCAGGAGAGACATTCATAGAAAACTGGTCGACGGCGGGAGTGACCTGTCCCGGGTACGTCTTCACCACGTTATCAAGGGCGATAGAAACGCCGGTGGTCTTGTCGGGAATCGCGGTGACACCGGTGGAAGTTGATTCAGGCACGGAGACCCCTCGAGGTTGTATAGCGGGTAATGAGAACAAAAAGCGCATCGACGATGAGCGCCAAAAGAATCACACCCAACGTCCCCGTCAAAGCAAGGTTGAGAGCATTCTTAGATCCCAGCGACGAGAGACCCTGAAAGATGTATTGTCCAAGTCCGGGGCCGGCAACGTACGCGGCGATTGCCGCGATACCGATGGTGAGCTGTGCGGCGACGCGGACGCCGGTCAGGATGATCGGCCAGGCGATCGGCAGCTGAATCGAGATCAGAATTCGCAGGTTGCTCATTCCTACGCCGCGAGCGGATTCCATGATCTCGGGTGCCACATCGCGAA
This sequence comes from Rhodoglobus vestalii, assembly GCF_006788895.1. Lineage (NCBI taxonomy): Bacteria > Bacillati > Actinomycetota > Actinomycetes > Micrococcales > Microbacteriaceae > Rhodoglobus > Rhodoglobus vestalii. The sequence goes on along the minus strand of NZ_VFRA01000001.1, from coordinate 47,254 downwards.
GGCCGACGACGGTATTCCTGACTATCGGCAGCAGCGAGTAAAACACTAACGACAAGACTGTCGGGGTCCAGCCAAGGCCAAAAATGGGGGTGATCAGTGCGAGCAGGGCGAGTGACGGAATTGTCAGCGCAACACCGGCGGACGCGATGGCAATTGATCGCGGCACTGGCCGATTCCATACAAGAAAACCGATCAGAACGCCGACCAGCGTCGCGATGATCAATGAGATCGCAACAACAGAAATGTGCTCAAGTACGAGTTCGAGAATATCGTCCCATCGTCGACCCCAGAAGATGAAGAGTCCGTCAAGGTCGAACGGTGTCATGGGCAGGTGCTCCTCTCATCGTCGAGAACGCGCTATTGACGGCTAATACCGTTGGACTGACAGTAAGGGGTTGTTGATAATTAGCGCAACTTCGGTTGTTCACATGTCAACCAAACGCTATGCTCGTGCAATGAATGAGTTGGCTCTGCCAGTGAAGAGGCGCAATTCCTCCGGGCTCCGGCGCGACCTTGAGTTGCTTGAGGCACTCAGCACTCAAGAAGCAGTCTCAGCTCAGGGGCTCGGAGTGGTGCGCCTCGCCGAGATCTCAAACAGGGATAAGGGGCAAGTCTCGCGGACCCTCGCAACGCTCGCCGACGCGGGACTTGTCTCACGCGATCCGTACACTCTCGCCTACCGACTAGGTCATCAGCTTTATGCAATGGCCGCCCGCACCGCGGAAGCGCAGCTCGCCCACATCGCGGTGCCATTTCTCCGCAGAATAGTTTCAGCAACGCACGAGACCACTCACCTCTGCGTTCTGCGCGGCGGAAGTGTCCTCACCCTGTCGAGCGAGTTGAGCGAGTACGCGTTCCGTGGACTCGGTTGGGAGGGTGTTAGTACCTCAATCTGGCGAACATCCGCTGGTCGCGTACTAGTCAGCACCTGGGGCAATACAGAACTCAGTCGGGTGTTCGAAACGAATACAAATCGTGCACTCGTCACGTCTCCCATTCCTCAGATTGGCAGCGCAACACGTGGTGACAGCGTGCCAGCATCCAACCTCAAAGTCACGAATGCCACGAGTCTCGTCCGCGAGATCGAACTTATCCGCTCACAGGGTTATGCAACGGTAGATGAGGAATTCGAAATTGGTGTCGTAGGGGTGTCGGCCCCCGTCTATGACTTTCGGGGGAATCTCGTTGCGGCGCTCAATATCAGCGCACCAAAAGCTCGCCTCGGTGGGCACCTTGATGAAGCAGGTATCTTCGTCGCCCGGGTAGCGAAGGACTTCTCTGCCACACTCGCATGCTCCGACAAGAGAACCCCTGCCTGACTCGAGGTGTGACTCTCGGTTAAACGAAAAAGCCCGGCTACTGCCGGACTTTTTCGAGTGAGCGATACTGGGATCGAACCAGATTATCCGATACTGGGTGGTCAGCAATCTCGTGGGAAATATGTCAAACTTGGGCTTGTTTACGGGGTTTATGAAAAACCGTAGCGACACTGGGGATTTCTAGTGGACATAGTTCCCGATGAGATAACGCTTTTTTAGTGCTTAACTCAACGGCCCACCCTTGAGAGGCCATGATGGCTGGATCAGCTCCACCCGCCGAAAATACGCCACCTGCGAAGAAGCGCAAGAAGCGTGAATCCTTCGGAACTGTTCGAGAATCATCAAGCAAGCGCTACGTCGCCTCCTACATGGGCCCTGATGGTAAACGATACCGGGGACCCAAAAGCTACCCAACCAAGTCGGAAGCTCGCGCCTGGCTTGCCCGCGTCAGAGTCCTGCTCGACAGCGGTGACTGGAACTACGCATCCGCCTCTGCTGACGGTGCAGCCAAAGCAGGGCGAGCAGAAGTCTTGGGTCCGTATGCTGAAAAGTGGGTTATGGCGCGGGTGAAGACAGATGGTGGCGAACTTGCGCCACGAACCCGGAAAGACTACCTGAGCATGGTCAGGAGACTGCTCCCTCCGCTGTCCGAGCAGCGCATCGCAATGATCACCCCAACCGACGTCCGGGAATGGAATAAGGCGCAGCGCGCTACCGGCAAAGTCACGCAATCAGCCCGCGTCTACACGGTGCTGCGTTCGATCATGGACCAGGCAGTCCACGACGGGATTATCCAGGTCTCCCCCTGCAAAGTAAGAGGAGCCGGCAACGCCGTCACCGGAGTTGAGGTGAAGCCACCCACAGCCACAGAACTCAAAACGATTTTGGAAGTCATCGACCCCAGATTCAAGGCGATGGTCGTCCTCGGTGCGTGGGCTGCTCTGCGGTTCGGTGAGATCACCGAGCTGCGCCGCAAGGACATCCTCATCGTCGATGAAGGAACAGCCAAACGACCTCGGACAACCATCTATGTAGATGTCTCCCGCGGTGTCACCCATGTTGCCGGTGAGGGATTCATTCTCCGACCGCCAAAGTCCAAAGCCGGTATCCGTATCGTGCCGCTCCCACCCCACGTCAACGACATCGTCCTCGACCATCTCCGCGACCGAGTCGGTGAAGACCCAGAATCTCTGGTCTACGAAGCGATGACGGGAGGGGGTCTTCATCTTGCCGCGTCAACCTGGACCGACTACTGGTATCCAGCCAGAGAAGCCGCCGGACGCGGCGACCTCCACTTCCATGCACTCAGGCACTTCGGCGCCACCGCATTCGCCCAAACCGGAGCGACAATTAAAGAACTCCAAGACCGCCTCGGCCACACCACCGCCAACGTCGCAATGCGCTATCAGCACACCACCGGCCGCAGTGCCGAACTCGCCGCGAAGATGAGTGAACACTTCGGTGGAGAAAAGGCCGACGAGACAGGTGGCAAGAAGAAGGATAAGAAATCTCCAAAGACCAATAAGGGCAAGGGAGACGATAAGAAGAGCCCGAAAACCAAGTAGCAAAAATTCGACGGGGCCAACCGGATCAGCGCGTATGCGTTTGGTCCCGTCGCCGCACCCCATACCGACCATGACCACAGATTCCCGAACCCCCGCCGGACAACCCACCGGCGGCCAGTTTGCCGCACAAGGTCGCGACGAAGCTCTCATTGAACTCGCGGCCGCGATCGGCCCGCCCGCCTGCCGAGTCTGTGGCTCGTCCGAGGACGTTGAGGAACAGATGAACTTTGTAATGCATCCATTGTTGTCGGCAGCGAGCAGTGCGGTGAATGCCGCGGAATCTTCAACGAGGACGAAGACGGATTCGATGGCACATTCGTTGGCTGGTCCGACCGGGCTGATCACCCCTGGCGCTCCGAATTTAGTGAGCGGATGCGAGTCAACAGCATCGGCACGCGTGTCCACATTGATGACCACGGTGATGTTCTCCTGGGCGAAGACGATCCGGGCATGAGCTAGCTTCGACCATGCACGATCTACTTTTCGACAGTCGCTCACCTATAGTTTGTATCAAGGTTTATTGCGATTGAGCGGGAGTGGATGAATAGACAAATTGGTGATCTCGCGATTCGAATCGCTGCCGACGATCCATCGATCACGCTCGACGACCTCGAATTCGTCGTGAATAAGGCTGCCACTGCTCTTGCGCCATTCGTAGTGGAAGGGCTCTTCATAGGCGACTCCCCTCTTTACGGCGGGATGCCTGAAGAAGTCGAGTCCATTGGCGAGAACTTAGTCGGCGCGCTCACTCTCATTACGGGCATCGATGACGACGAAGCTTTCGTTGAGCGTCTCCACAATCTCTACATGAGTAGGCTCTTCATCGCAGGAACGGATTTTCTAAGAAAACCAATCTTCTCGACGCCGCTGCCAAAGGGAATTTCCGCGAGGAAGCTGGAACAAGAACGGCGGCTCGTCGAGCGTGAGCGGCAGCAAGAGGCTGCAGCAGAAAAGCTTGCAGCGAAGTTGCAGCCGATTTGGGATGCGGCGGAAGCCCGGGCAATTGACACTGTCGGAGCACTCATGCCTGCACCACCGTTAGATGGCAGGTATCCAGCGCCCGCTCCCCAGCCGTACGGTGTGTCGCCTCGGGGTGCAGAGGTATGGGCGGCAGAGATGCTTCGGTGGCTTTCCCAAGAAGACGCGGTAGTTACTCAAGCGAGTGGAGATGGCGGCGTCGATGTAATCACCGATAAATACGCGGTGAGCGTCAAAAACTATTCTGGAACAGTTCCCATCGAAGAAGTTCGCGAAATTCTCGGCGTTGGCGTCGTAATGGAATTGGCACCAATGTTGTTCACGAGCGGTTCGTTGACTCCCGCCGCTTTAGAATTTTCAGAACTCGCACGAATGCCCGTCTTTCGCTACATCGTTGAGACTGCGGAAGTTCTCGCACTCAATTCTCAAGCGCAGACGCTGCTCGAAACTGGTTTCTAAAGCATAAGAAATCGAGCGGGGCATGAGAGACCCTGCTCGTAGTTCTTTTTTGCGTAGGCGTCGACTTATTGCAAACCGTCTACAGATGAGCGTATCTAAGTTTGGCCCGTACTTAGCAATGACATCGACTCCTGACATCGGATGAAGATCCTAGTGAAGGTCTAGACGGGCATAGGTTCCCCTTGCAGTCCGCCTACCTGCCCACCTCACAATTCCTATGCACGACAAGGGTCTGCTGTTGGTTCAGTTGACTGGTTGACGTGCCCCACGGTTTAGTTACCCGGAACGGTGTGTGGATCGGGCTCTCTTTGAGAGGCTTCTTCCATGCCCAGACCGTTTCCCGCTGAATTTCGTATACGAGCTGTCGCGCTCGTTCGTGCCGGTAAGCCGATCACTACCGCTGCCGTCGAGTTGGGGGTGAGCGCGGCGGCAATCCACGCCTGGGTTCGCCAAGACCAGATCGATCGAGGGGAACGGCCCGGAATAACGACGCCGGAGAGCATGGAGTCGGCGAAGGCGAAGAAACGGATCCGCCAGCTGGAAACAGAGGTCGAGATTCTGAAGGTCGCAGCGAAGCTGCTTGGGGAGGATCGTCCGGCCCCAAAAGGATTCACCCGGTAGTCGACGCTCTTATTGAAGCCGGCTACCGGGCCAAAGTTTGCTGCCGGCTTCTTGGTGTCAGCAGCCCCGGCTACTACCGATATCGGAACCGGCCGCTGTCAGCTACGCAGATGAGGCGGCAGTGGCTGACGGGATTGATCCGCGAAGTTCACACGGCGTCCCGGCAAACCTATGGTTCGAGGCGAGTTCATGCTGAACTCACCCTTGGCATGGGCGTTCGGGTCAGTGAGCGGCTCGTCGCCGTGCTGATGAGCCAGGCCCAGATTGCCGGGCTTCCCGGGTCGGCGAAGGTGAAGCGGCTGCACGGCGTCGCGACCGCTGATGATCTCGTCCATCGCAAGTTTCATCGGCTCTCACCGAACGAGCTCTGGGTCACCGAAATCACGGATCATCCGACAAGAGAAGGGAAAATCTACTGCTGCGCCGTGATGGACACCTTCTCCCGGAAGATCGTCGGCTGGTCGATCGACAACGCGCAAGACTCGAACCTCGTCGTCAACGCCCTCGACATGGCAATCAAGAACCGTCAACCCGTCGCCGGCGGAATCGTGCACGCTGATCACGGTGTCCAATTCACCGCCTGGGCGTTCACGAACAAGATCCGAGCTTCAGGCCTGATGCCCTCATTTGGAACCATCGGCGATTGCTACGACAACTCCATGATGGAATCGTTCTGGTCATCGATGCAGATCGAACTGCTGAACCGGAAGAAATGGCGCACCCGTCTCGACCTGGCGAACGCGATATTCGACTACATCGAGATCTTCTACAACCGCCAACGCCGCCATTCTCAGCTCGGATATTCAACCCCTATCGAGCACGAGCTACGCTTCAATCAAACATCCATCCCCGCCTGACCTTCAGACCCGAACGGGTAACCAGGCCGTGGGGCACGTCAGGTTTTGTTTGGGGTTTTAGGCCGTGTGAGCGGCCTCTGTGTTGCTCATCTCGGATTCGGACGCGGTTAGTCGATGGGCCCGCTTTCGGTTTAGTTGATGCCTGGACCTGACCTATGGTCCGGTCAAGCTGGAAACAAAACCATAGGTCAGGTCAGGTCAGGCTAGAGCGAACTGATATTTTGACTGTGCACACTTCAGAGCAAGGGCCAATGATCGAAGTTCAGGTGAAAACTGCGAACTACGTCGGGGGAAATACGAATTGGCCTCTCTCCACTAAGTCGCAACAGCCGGAACTCAGCACCCGGGAATGGTTCGTGATGGTAGTTCTGCCAGCTGCACCGTTTCAGATTCCGCGAAGTTTTATTGTTCCTCGGAATCATGTTGCAGCCGCTGCCTGGTTAGCTCATGTGCACTGGTTGACAGAGCCTGATGCTCAGCCGGGAACACGTAATGCTGGGCCGAGCAGGTCTCGCGTGAACGTCGACGGGTGGGCTCGGTACGAAGATCGCTGGGATCTACTTCTGTCTCCCACCACCGATTGCCCTGTGGTGCTACCGAAATGGATGCAAAATGCATCACTACTCGACAGAGTTGCTCGCAACCCGAACTACTCGTGGCAGCACCCGTGGCGGGACGCTCCCCCTACGTGGAGTTCGAGAGCATTTCTTGCGGAGCGAATCTAGCTTTGATCTTGTCGATCCTGACTGCAACGGAGGCGAGCTCGCGACTCGCATTGGGTGCGCGAGAAGAACTCACTAGCGCTAGGCTCGCCACATGAATCGCCTTCTAGTTCTGACCTCCGTTTCCTCCGTAATGCTGCTGGCAGGGTGCACGACTGTATCGCCGGACCCCGAAGTTACTGGAACGGTGGCGTCATCGGCAGCAGCAGGAGCGACCACTATCCAGGAAGTTTGGGCAAAAATTGGCTGTGACGACGATGGAAGACTTGATGTCAGCGCCCCGAACCCTCCAGTCGATCACACCGGGATGTGCACACCATACGAGGGCGGGGAGCTTGTGTTCTTCTACCAACTTCCCTCCGCGGACGAAGCCGCAGATTGGCTCAGGTCTGGAAAGTTGGAGATCGGCGCGAGGGATGCCGTCTTTACAGATGGCGCTGTGGTGATCTTAGCGACCGACGCTAGCTCGGCACAGAAATTCGGCGAGCTCTTTATTCCGCAAAGTAGCGTAAAGCAAGATTGAGCGAGCCTGCTTATCCTCTATTGCAGACTGAGCTGAGCAGCAATCGAATTGCCTTCGAGCGGACGTTCTCGATTGGCTGAAAGGCGCCATCGATCCAAGGTCGTTCACCGGCGGGCTGCGCCTCTCAGGTGCTAAATGACGCTGCGACCGCTACTTCTCAATCCTCTGCGAATTATTGCTCCACATTGCCGCCATGGAATGCGGTCGCATCGAACGACCCCTGTCTGCTGGTCGCCAATTCGATCGCGAGATGACCCGGTTGAATCTGCTGGCGCGACGTAACTACATGACCGTAAAGCCCCGATACGAACGTTCGTCAGTTAGGCAGAGCGGGCGGGCGCCGGGGTGTCGTGGGAATGCTTCACGCTGCAAGGTCTTCTTTGGTTCCCGACCGGAAAAGTCGATGAGTGTGTGTCCGGCAAGGTTGCGAGACGCAACCATGTCGCGGCTACGCACTGAAGCTCACCATGAGGGGCCGGGTTCTGGCGGCAGCGAGGTGCCGCGAGCGAGATGTGGATCCTGCACGATTTACCGGGCGATCCTGCTTATCTCCTGTAAGAGGACGACTCTGATTGCAGACGGTAGCTCATCCCCCTCTCGATCCGCTCGCGATTTTCGCCTACTCTTTAGTGACCACAAAAGTGATTGCCGCGTAGTATATGGCCATACAAACAAGCATGGCGAGAGCAACATGTTCAGGACTCGAATACGCCTACTCGCTGCTGTCCGCGGAGTTGTTTCAAAGCAATGGCATGAAGGCGAGATTCGATGCATCAGGTCTACTTAACGGCAGGATGGAGGCCTCGTGTGGGTCAACTCTGAGTTGGTTGCTGATCGACAAGTGATTCAGGCGATGACTGCAAAGGTGCGAGGAGTCAGCGCTAGTCTCTTGTTCTCAGTTGATGTACTAGAACACGCGTCGCGACAGTCGCGAGGAGCTGGCGCATTCGTTTCTGTGGGGCAGTTGCTTGCAGCTTTTGAAGAGACCGATTTTGATTCACCACCTGCTAGAGGGCAATTGTGGCTCTCGGGCTTTGCCGAAGACCAGGACCGGTGTGTGCCCTCGATCGCTCCGCCGGTGACGGTTTGCGGGGCTCGCATCAACGCGGGCTCGTGGGGAGCTGGGCTTTCGCGGGCCAGCAAGTTCGCCGGATACACCGAGAGAACCGTAGTGCTAAGAACAGAGCCTCGTGAATCTTCCGCCGCTTTACTTGAGGCTTCCTTCTACGGCGTCGGTTTAGTCGTGGGTGAAGGGGTAAACGAAACAATATTGGCGGCGCCGGCGCCGTTCGAACCGGAGCGGTTCTCGCTGGCCTCATGGTTGTTCGCCGAGCAGGTCTACCGCGAGTGGCTCTTATCGCAGTGAATCGAACTTTTCCCAGGAGCTCAGGTAGTCGTCTTTTATTGGACGGCCGATCTGCGTGGCGAGAGTGGCGTTGGCGGCCATAGTCTCTTCCCGGGCGTTCCGCCACCATGCTCGTGGGTTGCTTGGGTCGACCCGATCCCAAAGTTCTGTAAGGACGGACGCTGAATGTAGTGCTGCGTCCCGCTTTTGTTCGGCGCTGTCGGTAATGAACCGGTCGATCGGGCGTCCATCACAAATCACACAAGAGCAGTTGGGTGCTGGAGTCGATTGGTAGTACGAGGTGTGGAGAACGCTGCCGCGAACGTATCGGAGCATGGAGCCGACTAAGACATGGGGTGTCCGGTCAGTGGGGTTGCTGGACCAAGACTTTTGGTCGGGCGGTGTAAACCGTCGAAGGGAGGGGATCGAGCCGATGCTGGCGCCTGAAGCGCCATGCGCGTATGCGTCGAAGCCGGCGATGTCGGTCCGGTGAGCGAACAGACCGGGCACGGCCGTGAACAATTGGCGGTATCCGCGCAGCGCCCACTGGGTGCCGAGCGGAGATTGGTTGTGGGCGAATCCGATAAGAACCGGCAGTAATGACGTTTTCAGGACTGCGATAACGAAGTTGATGTGCTCTGTACGCAGCCAGCTCGCATCAAGAGAAAGAACAAGTGCGGTGTCGTCACGCTCGATCAGATTCGCGCGTCGGACAACTTCTCGAAGGGTCTCGTTCTCCGCGACAGGGATGTATCCAGTAGGGAGAAGGGCAACGTCTGCCCCTGCATCGCGTTGCCGCTGGAGAACGTCTTCTAAGGTGTCCTCGAAAAGTGCACCCGGCTCTGATAGAACGAAGGGTTCAATCGCAGTAGAGGTGCAAGTGCTTAGCGTGCGAGGCTCGGCGATCAGGAGTGCGTTTGGGTGGGCATGACGGAGGTGGTTCAGTTTGGTGAGCCCGACAGCCCCCGTGATGATCATGCCTGTGTCGCCGAGTCCCGCGGCAGCGGCGGGGAAAGCGTGTCCGCTAACAACGGTGAGTAGGCGGCTGTCGAGTAGGTCTCGCGCGGTCCGGGTTGAACGTGTCGGGTTTGCGGTTGTCATTAGCGGTGCTCCAGAAATCGGGTTTTTAGTTCGTTTTCCGTCATCCACGCGGCGGTAGCGAGTTCGTCGATCGTTCTGCCTTCTGCGAGGCGTTGGTCGAGCAGGTCATGGATGAGCCTCGGTTCGTGGACGGGCAATTCCACCGGCTCACGTTTCTTCATCCCACTCGAAGACATGTAGATATTGAAATTCTTGTACTGGTTGTCGCTCATGAGGCTAAGATCGCGAGCTCGTCGTGCGAGTGCCGCAATGGAGACGCCCCAACGCCGTTTTAAGGCGGCGAGATTCTTGAGTGAAACGTCAGAGAGTTCGGATCTGATGGTCGCCGCCGGCATGAGGAACTCTGAGGCGAACTGGTCCGCCTCAGACTCCTGTTCGATCGTCGGAAGTTCATGCATAACCGCGTGGCCGATTTCATGGGCCATGGTGAAGCGCTGGCGATCCGCGGGCGCGTGGTCGGCGAGGAATATCACGGGCGCACCACCGGCTGGCCATGTTGCGATGGCGTCCAGACGCAAGGTCTGCATGTCGTGGATGACTACGAGGATCCCATGGCTCTCGGCGACCGCAACCAAGTCATCGATTGGCCCGGTACCCAGCTTCCACCTACTGCGTAAGCGGCGCGCGATGTCGCTAGGGGTATACATGTCATCGTCTGGGAGGGGATCCCTTTCCAGCGTGAGCGAGGGGAGGTCTCCGCCCAAAAGCGATGAGACCTGGCTTTGGAGCAGCGCGGATTCGGCGCGAAGCCGCTTGTCCGCCTTTATTGGCAGCGAGGCCAACTTTCGATGGAAAATGCGGGCATCATGGGAAATGTTAACGCCAAATATCCCTGGGCGAACCCCGAGTGCCTCGGCCAGAACGCGAGCCTTCTCCGAATCAAGCGGGACTGCACCCGCCTCCAACTTGGAGAGGAAACCCTGTGTGATTCCAGCGGCAACGGCCAAGTCCTTTTGGCTGAGCCCGCGCGCGACTCGGATGGTACCCAGTGTTGCGCCTGTGGAATCGATCATGATTGACAACCTACACGAAGTGCCGACATTTATCTAATAAAATATTCCTAAATTCATTCCAAGTTGTGGTTTTGTCGCCCCAATGGCCGATGTCGATGGTCAGCGATAGCCTTATCCCAATGAAGGGAGCGATTGCCGATGGCTGATATCGACTGGGGAGCGCTCCTGCCTCCGTTCACGCCCGATCAACGTGGCGGAAAGCTCGACCACTTCCAGATCGCAACGATGGAGTGGGTCCAAGGAGAGTTCCTCCTTCTCTGCGGCCCGAACGAGGTGGCCGACCAGATTAGGCAATCCGCTGGAGGTTTCTGCGGTGAGGCTAGGTTGGATCGAGAGACCAAGAAAACGTTCACCCACGGAATCTACTTCCCTAATGGTGTCCCTACTTTCATTACGGACTTGGCGGAGCTGCTCCAGAATTGCCTGAGTATCCCCTCACCTGATCAAGTCGATCATGCGATGGCTCTCGACTGGTATAACCAGCCCAACGATGACGGAGAGATCGTTAAGACCGAAGCGGGGTATTGGATTTGGACCACCAAGTATGCCTCGCATCCGGAATACAACAACTCGAAACACTCGCGCCGGCAAATCATCACTGCTCTAGTCGATTTCATCGCACGCCATCCACTATTCGCGTCAGCAAGCGCGATAGTCACCGCACCTGGGCACAATGCCGATGGTCAAGGCTTCGGGGAGGTATTGGCGAGAGAAGTCGCGAATCGAGCTGGGATTCCTTTTGTAGAGTCGACATCACCGGGACCGCGTCCTGCCCAGAAGGAGACGCCGCAAGACTTAAGCGACATCTTCACGGTTGCGAGTCCGCTGGCTGGCACGATCATCGTGCTGGACGACGTTTTCCACACGGGCGGTAGCGCGACTGGCGCCGCCGCCGCCGCTCGCCGGGCAGGCGCTGCGACCGTATTACTGTTGGTAGTGGCTAGGACCATCCGAAAATGATGACTGCAACTAAGACGTTAATCCACGCGCTCGCAGCCTTCGAATCCCTTCGAAGCCCCGGCAGGATCGCCTCTGCCCTTCGTTCAGGCGGGGACGGTGCTCTTCAGGACGCGTTCGAGGAATTGGACAGCGCGACCAGAACCGATGTCGAAGCCAAGGCCAAGATGATGGAGCGTGACGGTATTGGGGCGGTGATTTTCGGTGCGGAGGATTTCCCCAAATCGCTGGTCCATGACGGCAAACCCCTCATGCCGATCCTCTTCTACAAAGGCAACAAAGATCTGCTCTACGCCGACGGGGTTGGTATGTGCGGTTCTCGTCACGTCTCTCCGCAGGGCCTCAGCGCTGCGGAGCGTTGCGGGGTGGCCGTCAGCCAACACGATCTGACCATCATTTCTGGGTACGCCCAAGGAGTCGACGCTGCCACTCACCTCGCGGCCCTTCGGAGTGGTGGGCGAACGGTGATTGCGTTGGCCGAGGGGATCGACCACTTTCGAATAAAGCGAGAGTTCACTAGCGACTTCGATTCAAAACGCACACTAGTGCTATCCCAATTCGCGCCGACGCAAACTTGGCAAGCGTACGCGGCGATGGCCCGAAACGCCATTATCTACGGTCTATCAAAGGCCCTCGTTGTAATCGAGGCCGGTGAAAAAGGAGGTACCTTGGCTGCCGGCGAAGGAGCAATGAAGCTCGGTCGTCCGGTTTTTGTTGTCGACTTCGGCGACCGCACCCCCGAGGGAAACAAGAAGCTATTGCTGCAAGGCGCCACCGCGATTGCAACTCCAAAGGAATTGCAAGAAGCCCTTGCCAATGTGGCGGACGAACCCGATACGAACCTCTCCTTGTTCTAGTCGCGTGTGGCTACCGCACGTCGAGTGGCGCTCGCGAATTCAAAAGCCCTTGAGGGAGCGCTAACCATTGACGCCGCGTATCCAACTACGCTGTTCCGGCATATGCAAGTGCACTGGTAAGCGCGTGTTTCGGGCAAACCGAACGAATGAGAAAATCCGCAGGTGAGGGAAGGATCGTACAGGCTGTCGTCAAAGCGATCGGAGCCACTTTTGACCGCAGCAGCTGGATGGAGTTGGGCCTCATCACTGGGAAACTCGACTACATCACCTCGCATGCGCGTCTCTTGCGCAGCTTGGACTGGGGGGACGGCGACTACTTATCGCACGTCATTGAGACTGTTCCGGTCATCCTGGGGAAGACGCGAACCAAGCAAAGCCAGTGGCCCTATGGCTTTGTGAACCTCTCTTTGGTCGAGGACTATTTGCACCTGGAAGACTTCCTGCAACGAGAAGAGCCCGTGTTGTACGGTGAGCTATATGCAGGCGAGGCACATACGATCGTTGACGAGCTTCAGGTTACTTCACAGGAGCTAGAGCTTGAGTACGTCGAAATTCATGCCGGACGGATTCGTCGCGGACTACGCGATGACCCCGAGCTTGCAATCGGCGCGTCAAAGGAACTTCTGAAGACGGTACTCAAGGCGATTCTCGGGCTACATGGGAATGGCGCTGAAACCAAGGTCGACATTCCCAAGCTAGTCGAGGACGTCAATGCGCGTCTTGGTTTGGATGCGACTGGTCATCGCGGTGCCGAACATGGTGCCGAGCAGCGGCGAAAACTGTTTGGCTCTCTGAGTTCGATTGTCTCTTCTACCGCAGAGTTGCGGAATGCGGGATTCGGCACCGGGAACGGCGGCGTTCAAAGGCCCGAACTCGATGTCGCCACGGCACACCTCGTTGTATCGTCAGCAGTAGCGCTCGCCACCTTCTATTTGGAAGCTTATTCAGCAGAAGAATCGTGAGACAGCGGCCGACTCAGGCGGGCCGAGCTAGTTTGCCACTTGCTCTTTGCTGCATTCCGAGCTGCCGAATGCGAGTAATGGACGGGCGTCGAGATGCAGTCTCCCAACAATCCTGACCAACTCCGGTAGCGAATGACTGCGGATATTAAATGACGGTCGGTGCATCAGTCTCATAAGAGTTGAGAATAATCTCAACTAGCTTGAGAACTGACATCCGGCCAACGCGAGAACGAGTGTAGCTGCCAATGACCCTGCGGCTGCCGCGCACAGCTAATCCGCCAGGCGCCCCAATCGGCGTGCCTCCACCGACAGAAAGAATGACCAATGGGACATCCACGCTGGCCCGGCGTCAATGAGAAGACTGGCGACCCCTCCTACGACAACGTCAGTCGTCAGCTCAACACGAAGCTGCACAAGCTGGTTCAACGCAAACTCCGTCAGGTCAATGTGGTCGGCCGTCGCCGGAAGAAGTATCTGATGACCGGCGACCTCATCGAACCCATCTTCGATGGCATCGACTGGAACAACCGCCGGCGGTAGCCGCAGCCCGTCCGTGCGTCCACGCAAAAACCCGGCGGCGATAGCCGACGGTTGCCCTCGCGGCGGTAGCCGAAGCCTGGCCCGAACATTATCTGCGCTGGTGTCTCGCCCATATTAAGAGCTCGGCGCCGGGGCGCCTCGCGTGACTCCGTCTTGTCTTCCTGTATGCATCGTGATGTCTGCTTGGTTGCTGCGCAACTGTTTCGGGGAGCAACCTGTCGTGCAACGAGATGTCACCATGGACCGTTGAGGTCGATGGGGGCGTCGAAGTTGTGCGACAGGTTGCGACTTGTGTGGGGCTCTCTTCGTTCGCCCGCTTCGCGGCGGTGTGTGGTTCTGTGTGGGGCGTGTTGTTTGCTGGGTGCTCGCTGCGCTCGCCCCGCTGCGCGTGTGTCTCTGTCCGGAGGTCGTGATGGGGCGTGATGTCTGCTGGGTGCTCGCTGCGCTCGCCCCCGCTTCGCGTGTGTTTCGGTGTGTCTGTCGGTTCGCCGCAACATGTCTGCTGTTCCACCTCCACCGGTCTGTGTTCATTTAAGTGGACGGTCGTCTATTTTTGTGGACTCCCCCTGTTCCGTTGCGCAACGGTGCGGAGCCTCTTTGTCGACGCCTAGTTCTGGGTGGGGTTTCCCTGCCGGGGGCGGCCTTCGGCATCGGTGGGGTTGTGTGGGCTACGCAACGAATCGTGGTCGCCACGTTGACGTTTCGTTGACCAGGTAAGGGTGACGTCATGTAGTTCATGTGGGGTCACCAGACCGGTCAGGCAGATGAGCCAATGGGTGACATCGGCGGGAGCATGTGGGGTTACCAGACCGGTGACCGTCACATCGGAGAACACCGGACCACCGGCGAACGCAGTGAGCGCACGCAGTGCCAGTTCCGTAGCGAAGTCGACGAGTGAGCGCAGCGAACCCGGGACGACAACGGAACGAGGATGCGAAGCAGCCTCCACAGAGATACATCGACGTAACGATGTCCCGCAGTTTATTGACCAAAATGGGCGAAGCCTTGGTTATACGGAGGGAGATCGGAGCGGCGGCGGGTGACGGCTTGGGGGTTTTGCGGGGCTGGGAAATGACCTTCATGGCCCATTTTGCGGCGTATTCCGAGCCCTTTGGGGGAGAAAAATCCGTCGCACATGGGACGCCTGCGTGCAGGCATTAATGTTCAGGACTGTGTCTGTAATTGCCGACGAAATCAAGCACCCAGAATGCTGCGCATTCGTCGGCAGCTCAACGGCTTTGTGAAGGTAGTGGGCGCGTCAGTTGCGCAGACTGCAATGTCCTGCTTTCGCTGCGGAATCAGCATTATGTGTCGCACCAAAGCGCGCCTCCGCGTCTTTTCCGAACCAATTTCAACCGCTGACATCTTCGCCTAGTTAGGCAACACTTTTACAGTTCCTCTGCATTGAAAGTGAGATCAAGCTTGACGCCCCAGTCGTGAAACCCCGACCTACTTATGCCGACTCTCGATAGTGCCTCGACCGAGGAGACGCCCGACTTCCTGAAGGCTCGGACAGCGAGGACCTGTCTGAATCGAAAGTCACGGTGCGTTTGCGCTGCCGCACGAAGTGCTTCCCGTTTCGCGGCGAGACGAAGCCGCTCCCTGTCACTGAAATTTGTCGAGGGCGTGTTGTACCTCGCCTTTAGCGTCGAGCTCGACACCGCCCAGCTATCACGCAAAAGTTGGTGGTGGGGGTCGACTGTTCGAAGTGCGTTTTGCAGGATTTTGATGCGATTCAAAAGGACTCCGCGTGCACCCGCCTCGATGGTGTTCATGAAAGAGCTGATTTCCGCTAGATGACTAATTTTGACGCACGCCCGATTTCCACAAAGATGATGAATGCTCTCTAGATCCGAGAGTTTGCCTACAAAAGACCGGGAGGCCCAAAAATGCAGCCGATGCGTGAAGCACCTCGAAGAGTCCCGTCCGACAAAACCGTAGCCGGCTGGCACGCGAGCACCTGTCCAAATCCAGCAGGAGTCCTCGCTTTCGTCGATGGCGCAGCGAGCTCGAATAGTTGCTGTGAGAAGAGCTGCATCCCTATTTATTACGGCTCTACGTATTGGCCCGTATCGGCCTTTGTTTTTATGCATGCAAGGGTTGTGCGCGGCATCAAATTGAAGTTGGCTCCTGCGGTCTGAATTGCCGCGCACAGGGTGATCGGTGCGGAAAATATCGGTGCCGAATGCTGATGGGAGACACACAAATGACGTCGGAACGACAAGCCCCCGCGAACAATCCATTGATTCGGATCAGCAAGAGTCGATCAGAACTGGTTTGGCCAGACGGCAGCCGACGCACGTTCCGTACACCTGCGATTGAGCAAGCTCAGAAGACGCTCAACCTGGTCATGAGCGTTCCCAAGCTAGGCCCACGAGCTTCGCCCGAGCAGATTCAGAATCGCGCCGATGACATTTTTGAAGCCCGCACGCAGCTCGGGCATGCCGTCCGCTCATTTGTCAGTTCAAACCAAGGAGACCTGCATTCCTTCTCCTATCAAAGCCTTTAACATGACAACTTCAGCATTGCGCTCATGGCGTGCTGCGCGAATAGGTAAGGTCTGGACCTGCTTGCTTATGGAGGGCTCGCGGCAGCTTACTGCGCCGATAACTTGCGCAACTATGTTCAAGTAGCGGCTTATGTTGCAACCGTCAACGCCCTCTGCCTGCCGACGAAACGGCCGGTGGCAACCTAATCTCCGTCCAACTGTCGATGATGAATCGCTGGTACACGGTTGTGTCGTCCAATATTGGCGGTCCCCTGGTGCCGATCGCAACTTCAGCGATGTCCGTCGGTTTCATGCCGCGCCCCCGGTTGTGCGCATGTCGTCAATTCGGCTTCGGCCGGCGTTGTTGTTGTACGGATCTGCCGCATCGACGATGATGCCCTCAACCTCCAACACCGCGAGCACAGCAAACAGTGAGTCCATACGCGCGGTGCCGGTGCCGGTGCCGTTCTCAATATTTCGAGGCGTTTAGCGGGTAATGAATGACCGCCCAGACGGAACCCCGGAAACGACGACCCCTCCCCGCCGAACCGAGCACTGAGACTAACTAAGTGGTGTTGGGTTTAGGGGCGGACTGGCTTCTTCCGGGCCGACGCGACCTCACGGTGGTCCTTCGCGACGAGATCCGTGACAGCCGCAGGCAGCCCGGCTTCGACAGCAAACTGCGGCCAGGAGTGCACCGCATCATTCACCTCACCGATAATCGACGCGGCTCGCTCGATGCCGTGCCGTTCAGCGAAGGTCAGAAAGTCCTTCCGTTGAATCCTGCCGAACTCACCGTTGACGCTCATCAGGTGCTGGTGGGTCCACTCTCCGTCCGGGTTAAAAGCATGGGTGATGTCATACGCCGGCGCGATGGACCACTGCCCGGACTGGTCCATCAGGAAGCCGAAGTTCTTCGTGTGATCATCGCAGTTCGCTGCGACGACGTTGAAGACCATCCGGCGGAACGCTTCGGTCCGCGCGTCGAGTCCGAGGTCGAGCTCACCGATCGATCCCTGGTACTGGGCGTAGTCGTGTGTGCCGGTGGCGTTGAAGTCGAGGATGGAGATCCCGCACAGCGACTGGGTGTGCAGCTTCTGACGATCTGACGTTCGGTCGAAGCGTTTGGTCATGAAATGCGCTCGACCGTTCTCTTCGAGTAGCCGCGTTTCCGTCATCGTGATGCCGGCGGCTCGCGCCATCTTAGAATAGGCGTACTCGATGCGGCCGTAGTTTGCGCCGGCTCCGAGCTGATAATCGAGGCCAACTCCGTCGAATTTCAGCAGCCACGCTTCGAAGCCCTCGGCAGGGAGTACATGGCCCGGCCTGATCTCCTGCGTGGCGGAGTTGAAGTTGACGACCGCTTTCGCCCGGGCGCCGCCGGCGCTGGTTCCGACGGTGATGATCTGTTGGAGCGCCCGCTCGGACTCACTGTCAGAGGTCAACGTTCCGGCGACAGCATCGCGCGCGCTTTGCACAAGCATCTGCATGTCGAGGGCGCTCGGCGGTAGGTCCTTCGCGCCGGTGTCGGGACGGAACTCAAGCGCGCCGAGCCCGCGGTCTCCGAGGTAGGCGAGGCGGTCGAGAGCGGTGATGCTTGACGTCGGTACGCCCTCGCGCGAAAGCCACGCGTCGATGATCCCGTTGCCGAACTTGTCGGGCAATGCGTCCGCGATCGACGGCGGGAGGCCTTGGAACGTCTCCAACGGCAGGCCCGGGAAGGTGTACTGGCGGCGGGAGGTCGGCATGTGGATTGGCGATATCTCGATACCGGATCTCACCCACGCCGGGTCGTACTCAAAAACGTAGGCGTTCCGGGTCCGGCCGGGGGCGAGAGCCCCGACTGTCCGGCCCCAGGCGATCACTTCGATCAGCCCCGTTGGCACGAACGCCATCAGGCGTCCGTCCTGCGCCGGGCCCGCTGGTGGGGCTTCGGCTCGCGCCGCTGCTGACGGAGCATCTCGATCGGGCTGATCTCCCCGCCGGTATCATCGAGAGTGTCGAGCCAGTCGGTGCGGTCTAGCGCACGGGTGACCTTCACAATCGTTTTGAGAGTCGAGCCAGCACCCGTTTCGAGGTTTCGGACCGCGCCCCTACTGATTGATGCCATTGTGGCTAACGTCTCCTGGTCGAGACCCCGCTGGATGCGAAGCGCGCGGAACTGCTCGCCGATGCCGGTCTCCCACTCGTCGGTTGTTCGCTGGCTAATATTCATAATTGTGACCATTATACGATGTTTGGGATTTAATGGTCAATATTATGGTCAAGGACAAACGCGCCGCCTGTCAGTGTGGCCTGAACAATTCGGATGACCTCGCGCGCGGCGGGAAGATATTTCCACCACAGGATGGTGCCTGGACCGAAAGCGATCGTGAGTGCGACGCTCCGCACAAGCGGCGGGACCGCAGCAGCCCCAGAGTTCCCTGTACCACCACCGAATGCCCGGAACCGACAACCACCCGTGCGGATCCCCACCACATAGAACCCCCATGGAACCCCACCCCCGGACTCTTCATCACCTTTGAGGGCAGCGACGGCGTTGAAAAACCGCCCACGCCGACGCAGCACAGCAGCTACTCAACGAACTCGGTGCGGAAACGCTTCGCACCCGCGAACCTGCCGGCACCGAAATTGGTGACCAAATCCGCGAACATGTTCTGCGTTCCGGCGGTTACATCGACCCACAAGCCGAAGCCCTACTATTCGCCGCCGATCGAGCCCAGAACATCAACACGCACGTCGCGCCCGCACTGACCCGCGGTGTCACCGTCCTCCAAGAGAGATACATCGACTCATCGGTGGCATGGACCGAAGCCACCCAGATACTCAACCCACGCGAGGTCCGCGACCTCGGCATGTGGGCGGCATCGGGGTTGCTTCCCGACCTCACTATCCTCCTCGACGTCACCGCCGAATTCGCAGTCGCACAATCCCACAGCTCAGGCGACGAAGCCGAAAAACATGAATTCCATCAGCAGCTCCGCAACAGTTTTCTCAGTATCGCCCGACGGGATCCGCAGAGGTTCCTGGTCGTTGACGCCGAGCAACCATTCGCCGAGGTGAAAGCCATCATCGCTGATCGACTTATGCTGCGTTTCACCGCGTAGACAACCCCTTGTCCAACTTGCCGGCGGTCGCCTTCCTGCCGAACGACTAACTCTGAGTTAATAGTTGCCTCAACCAGCTCCCCGTCATCGAGAACACACCGGCCCGAATCGGGATCCGCAGTCCATCAGGTCCGGGATCCGCAACTCAAGTGGCGGCCAGCAGCATCCCTGCTTCGATGATGTCCGCTGATTTCATATGGTGCCGCCGGCGCTGAGAATGTCGTCAATTCGACTTCGACCGGCGTTGTTGTTGTACGGATCTGCCGCGTCGACGACGGTGCCGTCAACTCCCAAAATCATGAGAACGGCGAACAGCGAGTCCATACGTGCGGTGCCGGTGCCGTTCTCGATGTTCCGAAGCGTTTGGCGGGTAATGAATGCCCGCTCGGCAACCTGCACCGCGCTCATACCGTTGACCTTGCGCCACCGTCGGATGTTAGCGCCGAAGTCTCTCAGGAGTCGTTTCTGCTGGGATGAAGCACGCTGAACCACGGGAACCCCTTTCTGATAGTCACAAGTGCCATGATATGCCATATTGGAATCTATAGCTATCATCTGGTGTCATAATTTCGGATCAGCAATTGGCTAATACTCGGTGTGAGCCTGCCGCTCCACCGCTGTGCAAATACTGTCGGTCACGCTGGTCATTATCTGGCAAAAAGTCGATAACGCACAGCGACAGCGACGTTAGGCTACGCTGCTGAGCTCCTCGGTCCAGTCGACGTCCTCCTGACCCGAGGATGCGGCATCCGCCGCCCCACTAATTAGGTGATGTTGAACTAGACATGTGCGGCGGGTTCAACCCGGTCCAGGCGGATGTCACTCAGTTCCACCGCCGGCCCACCACACACGCTGACCGCCCTGACCCGCAGGGCTACCACCCGGCGTCAAAACATCCTCACAGCCGCTCTGCCGGCGCCTGCCAGAGCGGCTCCACCCACCGTGGGAATCACCCACCCGAAGGGGTTTTATCCGGTCCCCAAATGGTGACAAAACGACCCCTGCCGCTAGGTCAAAATGAAGCCATCTGACGACCGCGTTAAGGGCTCTCGGCGGCGCCGATTCGGAGGCTGGAATCCCGGTGGTTTCGGGGTGGTTTCGAGGTGTGGAAATAGGGGTTTGATCAGGCTGGAAAGTGTGCCCTAGTGGCAGGGTGGGGATCGGTGTGGTGGGGGCGTTCTGGGCATGATAATTGTTCCGCATCCGGGGGTGATCTAACGTTTTTGGCCCGCATTTTTGTACCCCGGTTGCCGCCCTTGGGGACGAAAATCTGTACCAGAAGGTGCCATTCGGGGCCAGGAACTGACCTCTTGGAGGTGTTTTCGGGGGAAATTTCGTCGATCGGTCGACCCTTTTGGGGAAGATCTTGCATCGGCGTCGACCGTTTGGGGAAGATTTCGGTCACCTCCGGTCGACGTTCGAGAGCTTCGGAGAGCAAAAAATCGTCGGAATGTGTTTTTGGCGATGAGCACCAATTTGGGCCAAAAACCCAAGGTCAAATAAAAATCACCGGGATTCCGCGGAAGTTGCCGAAAATCTGTACTCGACTACTTTCCTTGTACCAGATTGGGTTTGGTACAGAAGTGCCCAGTTGTTTGCTGGGAAGGGGGCCCTCTACTACTACTTGTACCTTTGTACTTAAGAGAGATATATACACTACGAGGCAGAGGGTATATATATATAGGGGCCTAGGTATCCATATATATCAATAGGTTTTCTCTCTATAGGGGTACTGTGCAAACCTGGTACACGAGTACAGACCCGTTTTGGGCCCAAAATCCTATATAAACACTGGGAACTTCTGTACCAAACCCAATCTGGTACAGAAAAAGCAACCTGGTACAGCCCAAATCCGTACCCCGATGCCACGCACAGAGGTTTTGTGCGCTCAAGTCATCCGTCAGGCGAGTCCGAAAATCGCGATGTCCCCGACACCGTCCCCGGCACCATAATCGACCAATGGATTGAGGCTGCCGCAGGTGTCCTGTCAGCCTCCGGCCAGACCCATTTTATGCACATCGATTTCGCCAGAATCGCGTTCCGCCAGGATGGTGTTCCCAACATCCTCAGCACTCAGTTTTCAGCCTCCCCTGCCGGGGCTCTGCGAGCAGAGAATCCGCACCCCATTCGTCGCGCCAATCATCATCCGGACACTGCTTCGCGGAGCCCACAGGATCAGACCCAGACCGTCATCACCGGCCGGCCAGATTCTCGCGGCGGTGGACGGCGGGGCTTCATCTCCGGGCCCCGCCTCATCCAGCTTGTGAAGCGCCGCAACACCCTCTCACCTTCGTGGCCAATGATGAAAACTGGTTCTAGCACTCGAACGAGGACACCCGCCCGCGAGCACTTTCTGTCGACACGTTCGCTGGCCGCACCAACCCCGCGTTCCCGACGGACTGGACTCGTGACGGCTTCGGCAAAAAATTGTTTCGCGAATTCTTCCGAGCCTCCGGTTTTCGCCGCATATCCATCTCAGTGAAGGCGCCTCGACTCCCCCGCGAGGCGAAAACAACCTGAGAGGAAGCACGCGATGAACCGAAAGCTATTACAGCCCATGCCCCGACAACTCAACGCAGATTGCACGACAGACCATGCCCCAATCTCGCCGCCTAACGCCATCAGTTCGCTTCTAAGACGATGGAAACGACGCATCGCGTCTCAACTGCTCCGCTCCTCAAATCGAGTGCTCACGGCGCTTGTGCGGGCGTTGAGCGAAAGGGCGCGAAATTCTACCGAGCACGTGGAGACTGGCTGGCCCTCAATCTTCAGGCTCCGCCTCAGGACGATTCACGCCCTGTTCGCCAAGAGGAATCTGGGTCGACCGGTCTCACTCCACGGTGGCGTACACGCTGGGCGTGCCAGCCTGACAAGAGTGCACCCTCCCAATCAAAGCTTCACAAAACCGGGACATCGGTCAGTCCGAAAGGTTTTTCGAAGGGGCCCTCCCCCACCCCACACGACCCCGCATCACTTAGAGGTCGTGCCCGAAGAGCGCGGTTATGCTTCATCCGAGCCGCCGAATTCTGCCTCTATCCCAGGGATGGTTATGCTGCCGTTCCCCCACCGTGCTTGTTGTAGAATTCCCGCGCAAGTAGTTCAAGAATCGTCTTCTGGATGTTCTTGCTGCCCAGGACTTGCTCACTCATTGACTGAAAATTGGTGTCCGACTCAATCACAGCATTTTGGAATGCGGCGCCTAGGTCGGGGCTTCCCATAAATTGTTCGAAGCTATTTGCTTTGGCTTGCTCCCGCAGCGTGTTGTTCTCATCGAACTTCCCGCCGAGGTAGCCCGTAAAGCCGAGCATGTCATTGTCGGTGAGGCCGTCGCCTTCGAACAGGGTGTTCATCATGTCAATGATCTCCTGCATCCGCACGAGCTCCGGGTCTTTCGCGGCCCCTGAACCGGCACCTTTGAACCCCGACAACGGGTCGCCATCTCCGGATAGTTGGAGGTTCTCGGCCTCTCCCGGGGGCAAGCTGTAGTGGGTGAGGTCGACCCCGGCGAGGTCGACGCCGCGGTCGGGGTTCGGGTCACCTATCAGCGGCACTAGTAGCCGGTAGAAGATGGATCGTTTCTCTAGCCCAACGTCGTGGAAGTTGACGATTTGGGCGAGGAAGTCGTAGGCGCGAATGAATGCGTTCACGTCGGCGCGGAACAGTTCCAGCTCTTCGACTCGTGTTGTGTCTCCGGCTTTAAGCGCGTTCGTGTATTGGACGGAGAAGCGTTGCTGTGCTGGGGTCAGCCACTTCGAGTAAGCGTTGTTGCCTTCATCGCGCACATACGCTGCGGCAGCCCCGTCGACCTCAGATTCTTCATAGATGACGGCCTGGTCGAGTTTGGCGCGCAGTGCATGGATGAGGTTCGGGTCGGAGTTGTCGGCCAAACTTGCCGACCTGTAATACGTCTGGAACGCAGCCAGAATCTCGGCTGGTTCATTCACGAAGTCCAGCACGAATGTCTGGTCCTTGCCTGTCGCCATCCGATTGAGTCTCGACAGCGTCTGTACGGCTGTGACGCCGGAAAGTTTCTTGTCCACATACATGGCCACGAGCAGCGGCTGGTCGAAGCCGGTCTGGAATTTGTTGGCCACAAGCATCACCTGGAATTCTTCGGTGGCGAACGCTTGCGGCAGGCTCCGGCCCCGCAGCCCCGGGTTCAGGGTGACCTCGGTCACAGAGCTCTCGCCCACATCCGGGTCGGCAATCTCGCGAGAGAACGCGACCAGAGCGGCCATGCCTGCATAGCCGCGTTTGGCGACGTAGGCGTCGAAGGCGCGTTTGTAACGTACGGCTTCGAGCCGGCTACCAGTGACGACCATCGCTTTGGCTTGCCCGTTCAGACGCCAAGCGACGTTGTCGCGGAAGTGCTCGACGACGATCGCAACTTTCTGCGCAATGTTGTGCGGATGTAGCCGCACCCACCTCATTAGTTCTTTGGACGCCTCAGTCCGATCCACTAACGGATCTGCCGCCGCAATGGCGGACACAGGTGTTGTGTCGTCATACTCGCGGCCGTTGTGGGCAAGCTTGAACGCCAACATATAAGGCGTGTAATTCTTCAGCACATCGAGAATGAACTTCTCCTCGATCGCCTGCTGCATCGTGTACACATGGAAGGCGTGCGGCAGGCCATCGTCACCGCGCCGGCCGAACAGCTCCAACGTCTTCCCTTTGGGGGTGGCGGTGTAGGCGAAGAAGCTGATGTTCTTCGTCTCAGCCTTCTCTTCCATCTCGGCGGCAAGCACGGCCTCAATGTCAATGTCGCCACCATCCTCAACCGAGGCAAGTTCTTCCGGGGAGAGCACATGCTTCAGCTTTGCCGACGTACTGCCAGTCTGCGAAGAATGGGCTTCATCGGCAATGATCGCGAAACTACGACCGACCAAGGCGCCTGAGGTGCGGATGGCTTTGAGCGCGTGCGGGAAAGTTTGAATCGTGACGATGATGATCTGCGCGCGGTCAGTCAACGCTTTTGTCAACGCGGTCGATTTCGAATCGCTACCACCACGGGTGATCGGCACCACCACACCTGATTTGTGGTCGATCTGATAAATCGCATCCTGCAACTGATCATCAAGCACAGTGCGGTCGGTGACGACAATCACCGAATCGAAGACCTTGTTCCCGGCGTCATTGTGCAGGGAAGACAACTGGTGGGCAGTCCAGGCGATCGAGTTGGTCTTGCCTGAGCCGGCGCTGTGCTGGATCAGGTAACGATGTCCCGGACCTTCCTCCCGCGCTGCGGCCACCAGACGCGTCACAGACTCCCACTGGTGGTAACGAGGGAACAGCAGCGACTGGGTCACCGTCACCTCACCGGTGACCGGATCGGTCTTCTTCTCAGTGGCAGCGTGGAGGAACTTGCCGATGATCTCCAACCACGCATCGCGTTGCAGCACCCGCTCCCACAGGTAGGCGCTCGGCGACCCGTTCGGGTTGGCCGGGTTTCCTTTGCCACCGTCGTTGCCCATATTGAATGGCAGAAAGCGCGTCGCCGCCCCGTCGAGGCGGGTAGTCATCCACACCTCAGTATTGGAGACAGCGAAGTGCACTAGCGCCCGAGTGCCAAAGCCCAGCAGTGGTTCGGTCTTCTTAGTGGAGGGGTCCCGCGGTGTGCGGTCCTTCTTGTATTGGATGACTGCGTCCTCGACCGACTGGGTAAAGTCAGTCTTGACCTCCATCGTCGCCACCGGCAGACCATTGACGAAGAACACCAGGTCGATCGACTTTTTCGCGTTCGATGTTGAGTAGTGAACCTGCCGCATCACCCGCAGCCGCACCTGACCATATCGTTCAAGGGTTGCCGGATTGAGGTTCTGCGCGGGCTTGAACTGGCAGAGGTCAAACGATGTCGCCACATCCTTGAAGCCATGCCGCAACACGTTCAGGGTGCCACCACCCTGCGCGAACGGACGCTCCAATGTTTGGACCAACACCTTGAGTAACTGGGCTTCCGCTTTCGCGCGAACCGCAGGCGGGTCGGATGCCTTAACCTTCTGGTCATACGCGTCCGGCTGAGTGGTCTGCAACCACCACAGCACATCCTCCGGGAACACAGCGAGCTGCGGGTCATAGCCGGCGTCATCAGCTGAATACTCCCACCCGTTCGCGCTCAAGTGGGCGCAGAGTTCGTCTTCGAACCAGTACTCGTTGTGCTTGCCCATCAGGACAGTCCCCTCACATCGATCTTCCCGGTTACCGCGGCACTGATCAATGCTTGTCTACGTTCCTTGAGCACGACGATCATCTCGCGCGCTTTCGCCGACAGCCCGTCGATCTGCGAAGTCTCGCGGTCAAGATACGTGACGATCTCAGCCTGTTCGTCCGCCGTGGGCAAAGCGACTTGAAAATTATCCAGTTGATCCGGACTCATATGAGGAACGCTGACGCCCGTAAAGATCGGTGCCAAATAGTCCCTGAATTCTGGGCCTGAGAGCAAATATTCAATAAAGCAGGCGCTGGTTCCGCGTCGAGGTCGAATACGTGCCACGCGCTGCAATAGAAGTGCCGGAAGATCCTCAGATTGGACTCGGGCCACCCGAGTTCCTGCCGAAACGATTGGTCTATCTAAGCCGAGAATCAGGTCGTCCTCGTGGAGGTGGTAGTCCGAGTAGGCGTCAGCTTCTGCGCGCGGCCAGTAGGCGACTTCACCCCAGGCAAGACGCCCAGGACTCACGTTGATCCCACGCAGGAGGCGAATGTCGTTTTCGTCGGACGAGTAGTCATCGCTCTTGAACGGAAATCCGGTTAGTACATCCGTGATGTATTGAAGTCTCTGCACCACCCAATTGGAAGGAACTTCACCAAGCCAACTGACGCCGGAGGTTTTCATCGGCGCATCCGGGTCAAGCCCCTTGGTGACTGCGTGGCTGATGACGGCCTGCCGCCGCTCCGCCAGCGTCTCGATCAGTTGTTGCTGCTTACCGATTATCGCGTCGATTTTTCCCGTGTGGTTGTCGAGATAGTTTGCGATCTGCTCTTGTTCGGCTCGCGGCGGCATCACAACAGGAAGATGCTTGACATCATCGAACTTCATCGACTGCCTTAGGCCCCCGCCCATCGAGTAGAAGACTTTTTGGGCGTCATACTCACGCATGAGGTAAGCGAAATACCTCGGGTGATGATGCAGCGGCTTCACTGCGAGGTAGGCAGATGTGATGATGCCTGTTTCCTGCACAAGCGCCGACCGAAGACTCCGCTTGTCGTTCTGCAAGTCAGTGAGTCTAAACACCATGTCGAACGGGTGGACGATCTGATAAGTCGCAAACGACTCGGGGAGCAAACCGTCGTTCGAATTCATGTCCTTCCGAACGATATTTCCATAGCTAAGCGATAGCAGGTTGTCTTCTGTCAGGCTTGCGTTCTTTTCACGACGCACACGAACAGCCGCAAAGAATGGCTGCACCTCCCAACCCAGCGGTATCCTCCCAACCCATTCGATCCCTGAGTCCTCATGCGCCGGGTAAGGCTTGAGCGTCATGCCTCCACCTCGTTTAGCAGCTCCGTGATCTCACGGACCAGCTTATTGAGATCCGCATCGATCTCTTCGAGCGGACGCGGAAGCACATATTGATAGAAGTGACGAGTGAATGGAATCTCGTAGCCGGTCTTGGTTTTGGATTCGTCGATCCAGGCATCTGGGACGTGAGGGAGTACTTCGCGGGCGAAGTAGCTTTGGATGTCTTCGCTCAGAGGAACATTCTCGGTGTCGCGGGCATCCGTGTCTGGCAGTGGGCTGCCCTTACTGTCAGTCACAACCGCCGCGGTTTTGTCGCGCTCGGAGAGCCCCGCGATGAACGCTTTGAGTTGAGGGGCGGTGAGAGTAACGCCAGCGCGTGCGAGGAACTTTTTGGCCTGCTTGGCAAACCCCGTTTGATCTGAAGTCGGGATGGATTCGAGACTGTCGCGAGCGGCCTCGTTAACAAGCGAGGCACGATCTGTGTCCGGGAGCTTCGCCAGCGACCTGGCCGCGAGGGCGACTTCGACGCGCTCTGGTGTGAGCGTCCAGTTCAGGCGCAGTGGACGCTCGACCGTAATTGTGCGGTAGCCAAAGTTCTGGTTTTTGAAGGTCTTGGAAACATCCGATTCTTCGGCAGCGCCATAAAGGTTGACTATCGCGTCGATGTCGTTGGAGCCAAGCTCCTTACGTTTCGATCCCAATGATTTGCGCATCTTCTGTGAGAACCCGGTTCCGTCGATGAGCTGCACGGTGCCACGGCGTTCGGGGCGTTTGTCGTTGTCGATAATCCACACGTAGGTGGCAATACCGGTGTTGTAGAACATGTCTGTGGGGAGCGCGACGATTGCTTCCAACAGATCGTTTTCCAACAGGTAACGGCGAATCTCTGACTCCCCCGACCCTGCACCTCCGGTGAACAGCGGCGAGCCGTTAAGCACGATTCCTGCACGGCCCCCGCCCTTAGCCTTCGGCCGCAGCTTCTTCACAAGGTGCAACAGGAAGAGCAGCGACCCGTCGGATACACGGGGAAGTCCGGGGCCGAACCGACCGTTGAAGCCTTGCTGCTCATGTTCTTTAAGCACGGCAGGTTTCTGCTTATTCCAGTCCACTCCGAACGGTGGGTTGGAAAGGCAGTAGTCGAACGTTTCCCCAATCAAACCGTCGTCGGTGAGGGTGTCACCGTGAATAATATGGTTGATATCTTGGCCCTTGATGACCAGATCTGCTTTACAGATCGCGTATGACTCCCCGTTGATTTCCTGGCCATACATGACCAGGCGAGCGTCAGGATTGTGTTCCAGAAGGTACTCATCCGCCACAGACAACATTCCACCGGTGCCCGCAGTCGGGTCATAGATAGAACGCACGACACCTTTCTCGCTGAGTGCCTCGTCATCCGCGATGAACAGCAACGACACCATCAACCTGATCACTTCGCGCGGGGTGAAATGCTCCCCTGCGGTCTCGTTGGAATTCTCCGCGAACTTGCGGATGAGTTCCTCGAACATGAGACCCATCTCGATGTTCGACACCCGGTTCGGGTGCAGGTCGACCGCACTGAATTTCTGAGTCAGCAGAAACAGCAGATCCTCTGCGTCAAGCTTCTCTACCTGATCCGCAAACCCAAAACGGTCAAAGATGTCTCGCACGTTATCGGAGAAGCCGAGCAAATAATCCGTGAGATTCGCCTTGATGCCGGCCGGGTCACCCATCAGCGATTGCAAAGTGAAAGCGGACGTGTTGTAGAAGCTCTGTCCGGACGCCTTTGCCATGAACACGGATGCGGCGGGTGAGTCGCCGCGCTTAGCCGCCTCATCCAGCACTGCTTGCTTCGTCGACTCCAGCACCGCATCGAGGCGGCGCAGGATAGTGAACGGGAGCACAATCGCGCCATACTGATGAGGCTTATAAGGTCCGCGGAGCAGGTCAGCGATCGACCAGATGAAGTTGGCGTTGTTCTGCTGCTGTGACATGCGTGTGGTTGCTACTTTCCGCGGGAGTCGCGCCGTCATCTACGACGCTTCCTCGACTCTATTGGGCTTGAGCGACATTACGAAGAGTGGACCCGGCGATGCGCGTGACCTCCTGCTCGGACAAATAGCCAACCTGAGGAGCTTGACCCGGCAAAGCGAGACGCGGCGCCAGCGTCGCACACAATATCGGCAGACAACCCAAGCTCAGCTTCACCGTTTGAGCACTCGACAGCAGGCCCTCAGAAGAGGAGTGAAGAAATATGGACGACGGCGAAAACGTTGGTGGCTGCGCCGTACCAGTCGATCCGATGGACCTGCTTCAGTGCGACTCCTGCCAGTAGGCAGCTAGCGCGACAGAAAAGACCCCGACCGGCATTGAGCTGGTCGGGGTCTTTTGCTTTGCCCTGTGGGTGGTCGAGTAGCCCGAAGCTCAGATGCGGGTAGCCTCAGATCGTGGAGGATGACGCGCCTAACTGTCTCGGCTGCATGCGCCGCCTTGAAGTCGCCAGATCCGGCGAACGCCCTTACTGGTTATGTGCCGGATGTGGGCTTGTGGTGCTGTGCTGAGAGGCAACGTCCAGCCATGCGACCTCGTCACCTAGAAGGCCCGAGGATCGAAGCCATGCCGGCATGGGTGCACTCACCGCATCAAGTCGGAATTCAATAACCTGCGCAAGCGCCGCATCCCATCGACGATGCTCGGTGGACAGCGGTTGTGAGTGTGTGAGTGCAACCATTGTGGCTGCGTCGACGCGGTGCAGTCCGGCACTGAATTCTTGGAGCGCTTTCCCGGCTTCGTCTGGGCGTTGGCGGGCAAGCCATCTCCGCATTGTGATTGCTGTGTCAAGCGCTGTGAGCTCCACTGAGTCGATGGCGACCATTTGATGTCCCATTGTCGACATCAGCCTGTCGAGCGTCCTGGTGCGGGTGTCGCGGCTTCCTGACTCCACATGGGAGATGAGTGATTGGTCTGTGGACGATGCTTTCGCCAGTTCGACCTGACTCATTCCCGAGGTCAGGCGTGCGGCGCGAAGCTGGTGAGCGGTATTTGGCATCGGACCCCTTTATGGTCAATACGCCAAGAATAACAAGTGGACATGGGCGGCCGCGCATAGAGCCGACATGACTACAGCAACCCTTACCCCAGCCCCGACCGACGCGACCGAATGGATTACCGTCCAGGAAGCCGCCGAGCGATACCGATGCTCGACGAAGACGATTCGCCGCTGGATTTATGACGGACTCATCAAGGCGAAGCGCATCGGCCCCCGCCTGATTCGGATTGATGCCAACTCCCTTGAGAACATGGGCGAAACGATGGCTTACCGCGACAACGAGTAGCGGCGCTCCTCTTAACTCTTAGGGCGTTGGGCTATGCGTCGCCAATGCCTTCTAGGCTCTCGCCCAAGCATCCGCGTGTGCCGACCTGCGCGCGGTTACTGTGCGGGTGTATCTGGCAGGAATTCTTTGCGAGCGGCATAGGCGTTGGCGCGCCTGATGGCCTCTTCCGCCATCAGGCGAACCTCTCCACGGTCGTTTGGAAGGGTCATCCCGTCCTCTCCGAAAACGCCGAATGCGAGATCCACTATCTCTTCGGCATCAGTAATCCCGAGGTCGACGATAAGCCGGCTGGTGTCCTCGTGGTCTTTGACCCGGGACGCCGCGATCTTCATGGCGAGAAGTGTCCGCTTCGATGCGATCGTGACAGGGTGACCGTGAAGCATTATCTGTTTCGCTTCTACGTCACCTGCCGGGTCGAAAGCCATGAACGAGACTGCTCTGTCGTTCACCCAGTCAGGGTCAAGGTTCTTTTCCTCAGCCATCAGTGTGGCTTCCGCGAAGACTTCATCTCTCGGACGAAACAGGCCATCAACATCGGGGGTGAGCTGTTGCCGACCGAGATGCAACGCCATCGCGGCGCCACCGATTATGTAGACTTCGACTTCCACGCCTCGGGCGGCGAGGCGCTCAAGCAGCTCGCCAAGCAGCTCACGAATTTCATCGCCGTTGAGTTCACGATATTCGCCGCTCAAAGAGTGGTCCAGTCCCGCTCCCGGGTGAGGATGTTTTTGTCGCGGAAGATGTCAGGTGTGTGACTGCGGATGAAGTCTCGGAACGGCTTAGACGCACCATCGCCACCCCACAGCCATTCCGTAGGCACAGGCTTTGCGTCTGTCATCCACGCCAAAGGCATTTCCCCTCGGCGAGACATCGCGTAGGCGAAAGCGGTCGCGATCAGGGTCTCATATCGTGAGTCCCGAATCGGGTCGGGAGCTTCAAGAATAGCTTGGGGTATTTTCGAATCTGCGGATGCCTGGATGAGGCGGCTAACGGCCTCTGTCAGATGGCGGATGGCGGCAGCTTCATCACCGAGTTCCAGGGCGCGCTCAACCGTGGCGGCGGTGTCTGCCGCGGAGATAAACCTGGCCTCGGTCTTCATGTCTCCCATACTACTGATCGCCTGTCCCATATCACCTCTATGCGCGGCCATCTGCCAGTGGTGAACCCGTGCGGCATTCCGGGCGGGTTCAGGGCAGATATTGCAATCCGCTCGAAAATTTCGGGACATCAGTGGACATGGCTGGAACTGGTAAGAGACACCTGAATCCCAGGCAAAGGCTGAAACAGATAACGCCGAGATAGTGCTTAAGTGTCGAAAAGTGCCCCCGGACATGAAAAAACCCTTGATTACTCAAGGGTTTTTCAGTGAGCGATACTGGGATCGAACCAGCGACCTCTTCCGTGTCAGGGAAGCGCGCTACCGCTGCGCCAATCGCTCATGCTATTCAATTATAGATACTCACTCCGAGGTGGAGACGGGATTTGAACCCGCGTATACGGCTTTGCAGGCCGCTGCCTCGCCTCTCGGCCACTCCACCGCACATGAAAAATGTCAGCGAGGCTGACATTTCTCACTCGAGCGGATGACGAGATTCGAACTCGCGACCCTAACCTTGGCAAGGTTATGCGCTACCACTGCGCCACATCCGCATTCAGTACACGAAATAGTAAGCCTTTTTCGCGTGCTAGATGACTGTATACGAAGTCTTCGCAGAGAGCCAATTCGGTCGCGACCGCATCGAAAAGTTATGCGAAGATTGCAGTGCGGGCGATTGGCGCAGTTGGTAGCGCGCTTCCTTCACACGGAAGAGGTCATCGGTTCGAGTCCGGTATCGCCCACTCGTGAATCCGCCTGAGATTCGGGGGTTCATCTACACCCCTGAAACCACACACTCCCCTGGAACCACTCACTCTCGCTGGGGATCTTACGGGGAAAATCTCTGCACGACGCTCACCTCACATTCCTGCCAGATTCGTGGTGTTATTCGGTCACAGCCAAAATGCACGTGGCGGGGAGCTCAGCCACGCAGATTGGCTTTCTTCGCTTACCCAAGAAGCGGAAGACCCCGGAAAGCCGGCACCGGGAGCAGGTACACCACACTGCTCTTTTCAGCGCGGGACACCTCAAGGCCCTCGAAGCGCTGGGGTGACCCTACCCGCTCTCCCGGCGGGCGGCCTCCGCCACAGTGACCTGACCCTGCAACACACTCAACACAATGCGGAGTTTCTTCTCCGCCGGGATCGACAGGGGACAACTCATGATCATTCAGACCTTTCAGCTAGGTCGTGTCGCCCGTTGCATCAGCAACCAACAACCCCTGCCAACCATTCTGATGCGAGACGCGAGAACGGTCAGCGATGGCAGGCTGCCTCGAGGAGTGCATCGGAGAGGCGGGCGAGGCGACCGCCTTCGCTATGCTCGAGGGCGTGCAAGGCGCAATAAGCCTCGGTTCCCAGACCACGACCTGGGTGCGTGACGACGTCGCGTCTGGTGTACTCCCGGGTGCGCATCCGTTGACGGGTCGTGACGCCGTCGATCTCACCGGAAGCAATGTGCTCGGGCCTGTGCGAACCGATGGCCCGTGGGCACCCACCATCGTGAACCGTGGCGGGCTCACGACCGCGCGCATTGCCGAGGTGTTCGCCAGTCTTTTCGACCCCGTGCGCATCATCATCTCGGGTGCCGTGCCGGCGGCACTGGAGGCTGCACCGGCTGATGTGCTGCACATTGCGCCGGGCGCGCGCCAAGCCCTGCGCGGATGATGATGCCGAAACGACACTCGGGGCGCGGGCGTGGTCGCGCCCCGAGTGTCGTTTCGGGTAGCTAAAGGAGGCTGGGAATCTTCTGCTCAGCCGCCAGATTCGCCTTGCGAAACGCGAAGGTGACAAACGTAGCCACGATCACGATGAAGAGCGAGTACAGTGCCGGAACAATAAGGATCAACCCGATATCGGAGTTGCCGCTGAACGTCAGTAACACGATCGCGATCGCAAGTGGCCCGTTTTGGATCCCGGTCTCCAGTGCAATCGTGCGTGCATTCATCGGATGCAATCGAATGGCGCGGGCGATCAAGTATGCGACCGCGATTCCGAACAAGCCGAGGCCAATGGCCACGACGTAAGTTTGCCAGGGTGTGGAGGCGAGTAAGCCCCAATTGCGCGGCACCCAGGTGGCCATAAGGAACACGATGAAGAACAGTCCAAAGAACCCGCCCATGAGTTCCATGACTGCACCGATGTTGGCACTGAAGCGTCGGATGAGCATGCCGAGCACGACGGGCACGAGCAGAATTACAAGGGTGACTACGATATTCGTAATCGGAATCTGCAGGTCGGAATCCTCGGTGAACAGCAAACCGCCATAGAACGCCAAGACGAGTGGCGTCATGAGTATGGCCCACAGAGTCGAGTTGGTAGTCATGATGACGCTGAGGGCCAAGTTGCCCTTCGAGAAGTAGGTGAAAATGTTTGATGTCGTGCCTGCTGGTACGCACCCCATCAGTAGGGCACCGAGAGCAACCGGCGCCGCGTACTCCCGTGGAAGCTGGAACAGCAGCGTTATCACGAGAACATATGCCAGCAACGGCATGATGCCAAACTGGGTCAACCAGCCAATGACGAGTCCCCATGGGCGGCGAATCGCGAGCCGAAAGTCCCGAGGGGTCAGCCCCGCACCGAGACCAAACATGATCACAAACACGAGTCCGACGAGCAGGTTCTGCTCGAACGGGGTGACGACCTCCTGCTCATTGACCACAGTCTCGGTCAGAACGATCAGAGTTACGGCATTCATGACAGCTCCCTTCCCTGAGTCTCGATACTGGCGGTCGGTGACGTGACCGCGGTAGCGCGGAGTTCGCGGCGCAGAATCTTGCCGATCGGGCTCTTCGGTAGTTCCTCGACAAAACGCACCGATCTCGGCACCTTGTAGGCCGCAAGCGTCTCCCGGCAGTGAGCGATCACCTCAGCCTCGGTGGGAGGCGTCAGCTCCGCCACGATGTACGCCCGCACAGCTTCACCAGCCTTGTCATCGGGAATTCCCACCACGCCGACCTCGATGACACCGGACATCGCGGCGATACGCTCCTCGACCTCGTTCGGGTAGACGTTGAACCCGCTGACCAAGATCATGTCTTTCTTGCGATCGACGATCGTAAAGTAGCCGTCAGCATCCATCTCGGCAATATCGCCGGTGTGCAGCCAACCGTCGGCGAGTGAAAGTGCCGTCTCGTCGGGACGTTGCCAATAGCCGAGCATGATCTGGGGGCCGCGGGCGAGCAGTTCCCCCGGTGCGCCTACTGCGACCGGCTCACCCGCATCGTCGATGCAGCGGACGTCGGTAGACGGCACAGGAATGCCGATGCTGCCGTCTTTGCCCATGCCATCAAGAGGGTTGAAGGTGAGCACCGGCGACGACTCGGTGAGCCCGTAGCCTTCGACGATGGGCGTACCCGTCATCTCGCGCCAGCGCGTGGCCACCGACTCGTGCAGGGCCATGCCGCCAGCGGCCGAAGCGCGAAGGTGCTTCGGCGGGCTATCGGCAAACCAACGCTCGTTCATGAGGGCGTTGAATAGGGTATTCACGCCGCTCACCCACGTAATGCGGTAGTTCTCGAACGCGCGTTTGAGATTGCTCGGGGGCCGCGGAGTCGGCACCAGAATGTTGCGGGCCCCGATGTGGAAGAAGCCCAAGAGATTCACCGTGAACGCGAAAATATGGTACAGCGGCAAAGCCGTCAACACGATCTCGTGGCCGGGGCGCATGTATGTTCCACACATCGAGATCATCTGCAGCGTGTTGGCCACGAGATTTCCGTGCGAGAGCATCGCACCCTTCGACACCCCCGTCGTGCCTCCTGTGTACTGCAGGGCGGCAATGGTGTTGGCGCCTACGCCGTCCAGATAGATCGCGGCAGCGGCGGAGGTCTTGCGGGAGCGACCGGCTGCCAGGGCCGCCTGCAGACCCGTGTGATCGACGGTGATCTTCGGCAACGAACGGCTCCACCACTTCTGCACGCCGCGGATGACACCCCCGATGACCGGTGGGAAGAATTCAGAAATGCGCACGGCGATCACGGTCTCGATCGATGTCTTCGGTAGCACCTCCGGCAGCCGATCGGCAAACATGTCTATGATGACGAGCGCGCGCGCGCCAGAGTCGCTGAACTGTTGCACCATCTCTGCCGAGGTGTACAACGGGTTCGTGTTCACCAGCACGCAGCCGGCTTTGAAGACGCCAAACGCCACGACCGGGTAACTAAGTGAGTTCGGCATTTGCACCGCGACGCGGTCACCTTGATTCAGGCCAATCACCTCGCGCAGGTACGCCGCGAAGTCATCCGAGAGGGAGTCGACTTCGGCGTACGTCAGCGAACCGTTCATGCCGTTCGGCATGCACTGCGTGAAGGCAATCATGGAGGGATAAGTGGCACTGGCCGCGCTCACGAGTGCCGGTAAATGCGCGAAGGCAATGTCGCCGATCTCATGGGCGACATCGGAGGGGTAGTGCGACAGCCAGGGACGTTCGGTCATCGTTGACCTTTCACCAGGGTTCGGCCCCCGGCGGATCCGCCGACGGTGGTGAAACAACCCTATTCTAACTGGGCACGGGCCACTGCGCGAAAAGGGAAACGTGCCGCAGTTTGAGCGCGTATGGGACCACCCCCCGGAGTATTGACTCCTAAGATGTGGGGTTGTGTCTCGCGCTGGCGATATTCCGGTTGGCCAGCTCGGCAGAGAGCTCGGGGTCTCCGAGTCTGGGCTTCGCCGGTGGATGGTGCAGGCCAAGGTCGAGGAGGGTGCGCGGTCTGCGGCGTCGCGGGCTGAGTCGGCCGAGGTCGCGGCGCTGACGCGGGGGCAGCTCTCGTGACTGGCAGAACGCGCACGGGCAATGTTGGAGATCGTTCCTCGGGCGTTGTCTGGCTCCTCGCTCGGCGCTTAGATCGTTGACTGCGGAACGTGGTGCGATGAGGAACCAAAGTTCGGATCGAGTCCGCTATCGTCCACTTCTTTACCCGTAATTCTTCATGGAATCACCCAGCTCCACCCTCTAATTTCTCAGAGGAACCTGCGAGAAGCAGCCATCACGTTGCCGCTACCCTTGTGCAATGATCCGCAGGCAACTTCGCACGTCGACTCCCATCCGCGACTTCTTTCTCGGCATGGGATTCCTGTTTCGCGGGTTCCGCATTTGGGCTACGGCACCGCGTCTAATGTTCCTCGGCATGATTCCTGCGGCCATCGTTGGAGCGCTCGCAATTGTTATCTTGGGTGCTCTCATCGTTGGCATCGGACCCTTAGTGGCGTGGCTCACCCCGTTCGCGGACGAGTGGGATGAAATCCCGCGCGCGGCACTCCGCTTCGTCGCCGGCACCGCCGTAGTCTTGGGAAGCGTTCTGATCGTAGTGAATATCTATACGACAGCAACACTGATGGTTGGGGATGCTTTTTATCACAAGATTGCGGCGCACGTTGATGCGCGTCACGGTGCCCCAGAAGCGCGTGACCCGCAAGGTTTTTGGAAAGACGCCGGACGCGGTCTCAATGAGGGGCTGAGACTGCTGTTTCCAACGGTGGGACTCGCACTTCTCGTATTCGCACTCGGTTTTGTGCCGATAGCCGGAGCGGTCATTGCCGCCACCGCCGGAGCTCTGCTAGGCGGCTGGCTCTTAGTCGTTGAACTGTCCAACATTCCGTTCGAATCACGGGGCATGCATCTCACGGCACGGCGGCGATTGCTGAGAGCATCCCGAGCCAAGTCTCTTGGACTCGGCACGGCCACCTATCTTGTTTTTCTCATCCCATTTGGAGCCGTGATCGCAATGCCCGCCGCGCTGGCCGGTGCGACGCTGTTGACACGGTCACTTCTCGGCGAGAACTCGGGCGAGGTCGACTCGCGCGGCTCTGGCGGACCTGCTGAGCAACCACCAACATCCTAACGACACGGCAAACGACCAGCCAGCGGTCACGACAACACTGAGAAGTTGCTCTACAAAGATACCCGTTTGCCCGGTGAAGAGAAATCCAGAACCGGTCGCAAGTATCCCCAACGCAGTCACGCCTATGCTCCCACTGAGTAAATGGGTGTTGAGAAGAAAACGAAGCTGATTTCCCAGCGGCGAGCCTCGTCTCACGGTGAAAACACAGGCTACCGCTCCCGCCGCCAGCCCCACCACTGCTGCGGATACAGGAGTGAACAGGGGTGCTCCAGCCGTGACGGCAATCAAACCACAGACGAGACCTGCAGCAACCGACCGCAGACTGATCACCCCGTGGGCGATCAGCTGCACAACCATCCAGCCGACCGCGCCGGCACAGGCACTCACCGCACTATTGACAATTATCAAACCCGCCGCGGCATCGATAGCAAATTCAGCACCGACCAGCCACGCAATCCACGACAGCACGACAACGACTAACGAGATAGTGCCCGCTGGTACCGAGACAGACAATCGAGCACCACGGATAAGAAACTTTCGTTCCACGAGCAATACGGCAAGCATTCCGGCACCGACTGCCACACTCATGACGAGCGCGCCGCCATAGTCGATAGGGCTCAGCCCGAATGGTGTAGTGGTACCGAAGGGTTCAAACGTTCGGACCGCAATCGGGGTGAACACCGTTCCTGCCCAAATTAATGCGAACACCATACTGCGCTGAAGTGAGGCGCCTGCACTCCGAGCCACGAGGGTCACAAGGTAGCAACAAATTCCGGCCAAAAGCCCAATCGCGGGCATCATGACAGGCCTCAATAAAGATGACGCAAGCGGCGCAAGAATTGCCCAAACAACCATTCCTGGAGACGCACAGGCGAGGGATTCTAGGATCACCCGCCTCCACGGGGCCGCCGGCAGAATCTGAGCGTACAACACAATTAGCGCGCCGAGCAGCAGCGCAAGGGCAACTGTCCCAATGGTTGCGGCCACGAACACTTGCGACACTGTGAGCCTCTCGCTGATCGTTTCACTGGCCAACAAAGCGAATTCACCGGGACCGTCTAAGACCAGACCCAACTCGCGTTGCAACTGATCTAACTATTGTTTGCCGTAAGCGCGATGAGCCGAGACACGGCGCGCAAATACTTTTTGCTGTATCCACCAGCGAGCATGTCTTCAGGGAATACACCATCGAGCGGGGTCCCCTCGGCATAAATGCGAACTTGCGCGTCGTACAGCCTGTCAACGAACGCCACAAACCGGAGCGCGTCGGTCTGACTTCCAAACGGATGCACGCCGGTCAGCCCGATCGCCGAAATACCCTCGATCAGCTTCACATAACGCGAAGGGTGCACCCCAGAAAGGTGCTTCAGCACATCGTCAAATGAATCAAGAGTGACCGTGCCGGCAACGTGTGCGATCGCCGCGGCGGCATCGTCAATTGCGATGGCATGTGCTCCAGAATCCCGACGCCGATAATCGAGCCCATCGATTCGGATCGTCTCGAACTTGGCGGCAAGAGAGTCAATTTCTCTCAGAAAGTCTTGCGCCGCGAACCGACCTTCACCCAGTGCATTGGGTGGTGTGTTCGACGTTGCCGCAATCTTTGCTCCCGAGGCAACCAGCTCCGACAGCAGTCGCGAGATCAGGCGTGTGTCGCCGGGATCATCAAGTTCGAATTCATCGATGCAGACCAATGATGCGCCCTTGAGAAGCTGAACGGCTTGGGCATACCCCAGTGCACCGACGAGGGCGGTGTACTCGATAAAGGTTCCGAAATATTTTCGTCCCGCCATCTGGTGCCACAATGCGGCAAGCAAATGAGTCTTTCCGACACCGAAACCGCCGTCGAGATATACCCCCGGCTTAGCTATCGGAGCCTTCTTGGGAGAGAAAAGCCTCACCTGTTTGCTGCCGAAAGAGAAGTTTCTCATCGCCGCAACCGCAGCACCCTGAGACTGGTAATCACGGTCTGGCCGGTATGACTCAAGGGTTGCGCTGGTGAACTGGCGCGGAGGCACCAGTTCGGCGAGCATCTGCGCTCCGGTCAGCGACGGGATACGATCGACTAGACGCTCAGGAGTCGTAGGCGCAGTAGCGCTCATTCTCATCCTCGGTTATGTTTCGCAGTCTTACGGCAACGCAGTGAAATCAGGGGCGAATTCGTAATTCTCTTCAGCAAGGGACTAATCAAGCTTAGTTTGAAGCCCGCGCCAATTTTTTCCATCCACTATCGAAGGTAGATATGACTATCGAACGCGATCCAGCCCCCCAATTTCTCGAATTTTCCCACCCCGAGCGGTTGGTATCAGCCGAGTGGCTCGAGCAACGATTGGAAACCCCCGGATTGGTGGTGGTGGAATCGGATGAAGACGTTTTGCTCTATGAAACTGGTCACATCCGCGGAGCCGTCAAGATCGACTGGCACACCGATCTCAACGACCCCGTGACTCGGGACTACATTGACGGCGAGCGGTTTGCTGAGCTGATGTCGCGCTGTGGAATATCACGCGACACGACGGTAGTCATTTACGGCGATAAGACCAACTGGTGGGCTGCCTACGCGCTGTGGGTATTTACCCTCTTCGGTCACGACGATGTCCGTTTGCTCGACGGCGGCCGCGCCAAATGGGAAGCGGATGGTCGCGAGTACACCCTCGAAACTCCGACGCCAACTGCCACCGAGTACCCAATCGTCGAGCGCAATGATTCAACGATTCGCGCATTCCGCGACGACGTTCTCACGCACCTCGGCAATCCGCTTATCGATGTGCGCTCCCCTGAGGAGTACAGCGGAGAACGCACCACAGCTCCCGCCTATCCCGAGGAGGGAGCGCTGCGAGCCGGCCACATCCCCAGCGCCCAGAGTGTGCCATGGTCGAAGGC
Source organism: Rhodoglobus vestalii (assembly GCF_006788895.1). Lineage (NCBI taxonomy): Bacteria > Bacillati > Actinomycetota > Actinomycetes > Micrococcales > Microbacteriaceae > Rhodoglobus > Rhodoglobus vestalii. Next base: position 7,243 of record NZ_VFRA01000001.1, on the reverse strand, counting down.
GGTTGCCGACGACGGCACGTTCCGCCCACTCAGCGAACTCGACGCGATCTACCGAAAGGGTGCTGGGCTCCAGGATGGCGACGAGATAGTCGCCTACTGCCGCATCGGGGAACGCTCAAGCCATACGTGGTTCGTTCTGAACTATCTGATGGGCTTTGATAACGTGCGCAACTATGACGGATCGTGGACAGAATGGGGCTCTTTGGTCGCCGTTCCCATCGCCACGGGCGAAGAGCCCGGCGAGGTTCCTTCGCGCTAGGCTTAAGCGATGAGTGAGCAGCAAATCCCGACCCAGTTGGCTGAAATTCGCGACGATTTTCTCGAACTTGAGCTGAAGAATCGACTTCAACTGCTTTTAGAGTTCGCCAACGAGTTACCTGAGCTTCCGGAGCGATACCGTGATCACCCAGATCTTTTCGAGCGAGTCGAAGAATGTCAGTCGCCGGTATTTATATTCATTGAGGTAGATAACGACACCGTGCAGATGTTCGCTACGGCACCTCCTGAGGCACCGACCACCCGCGGTTTCGCGTCAATTTTGGCTCAGGGACTTTCTGGGCTCAGCACCCAAGAGGTTTTAGATCTGTCTGACGAATATCCGCAATCCCTTGGCCTTGCGAAAGCGGTCAGTCCACTTCGCTTGCGCGGGATGACGGGAATGCTTGCCCGCGCGAAACGGCAGATTCGCTTGAAGAGTATTACGTAGCTGACTTGCCCGCCGAAGTGCAATCAGATCTTTCGGACAATTGGATGCGCAGCCAGCTGCGAATTGCACCAAGCCAACGGTCACTGTCGTAGTTCCAGAGCCGAGCGTGACCCGCGGTATCGAATTCTTCGTACGTGACAATGTCGGGGCGCAAAAGTGCTAGAGCTCGTGACGGTTCGACCGGAACGTAGACGTCATTTGTGCTGTGCATCAGCAGGATAGGCCGATCAAGCTCAGCTGCGCGCTGCACAAAGTTCATGGCAGCGAGATCTACCGGTCGATCGGTACCAACAAGGAGTTGTGATTGCTCGCTTGCGAGCAAAGCCTGTGTTGCGCTGCGAATTCCGGCTGGGATGCGGTTGAGCGCGCCGTGCAGTTCAATAGTCGGCCCCCAATCCACGACAGGTGAGTCGAGAACAAGACCAACAATCATGTCGCGGTTCGGTGAAAGCATGAGCGTTTGCAATACCGTTGCTCCGCCCATAGACCAGCCCATGAGGATGATCCGCGTAGCCCCAGCCGCACGCGCATAGCGCACTGCAGCATCCACATCCCGATATTCGGTCGAGCCGAGTCCGTAGCGTCCATCGGCCGACGCTGGCGCTTCCGTGTCGTTGCGATAGGAAACAGACAACGAGGTCACACCCGCGTCGTAAAACTCACCAAGTGCGCGAAGTGTCTCTGGTCTCTGCACCCCTCGTCCGTGAACATGTAGCGCCCAAACTGAGCTCGGCTGGTCTGCAGGCACTAACCATGCGGGTGCTGGGCCCAACTCGGTCGCGATTGAGACTTCGGAGAACGTGAGGTCGAGGTCGGCGGGAGTGAGATAAAACCAACCACTGGTGCGCGCATTGTCTCCAGGGGCTGGCTCGCCGATATCCACGGAGATTAGCTCTCGAGCGACCCAGTGCGCGCTCTGCGAGACCACCGCGCCGATCCGGGCGTGACCGGATTGGTCAGCAAACCACAGACTAAATCGGCCTGGTGCACGGCTATCAACCGAGGTAGACAACACAATGGTCGACTCCCCTACGGCTAGCACGCGCAACTCACTCAACGAACGACCGCCAGGAGTCACCATTCGGCGAGCAAACAGCACCGAGACTGCCGCTCCCAGTGCGAAGCCGATGGCGCCAACCGCGGCTGCACCGATTGTCACGCCGGTGAAGAAACCAATGATTGCGCGGAGGCTCTGTGAATGACGCATCCAGCCACCTCCGTCTCGCAGCCGCCAGCGTTCGGCGTGCCTCACCAGCGATCGTTCACCTAAAGCCTAATCTTCAGTCGTGCCTGATTCGCCAGCTGGACCAACACCACCCGCGGCATTCGCTTCAGCGGTTGAGTCTCTTCGTGCTGCAGTGTTGCGACCGGAGCTTGCCGTCACTGAGATAACCGCCCCGTCCCAGATCGCCCCGTGGTCCTTCGCTCTCGCTGGCGATGTCACCCCCACCAGACACGGTGAAGATTCCGATCTTGGCACTGGTCGCTTTGTTCTGCTCTACGATCCAGAAATTCCGGATGCCTGGGGCAGTGAGTTTCGGATCATTTGCTTCGCGCAAGCGCCGCTTGAATCTGAAATCGGTGTCGACCCATTCCTCAGCGAAGTGACCTGGTCCTGGCTCGTCGACGCACTAGACAGTCGCGCGGCCACCTACGATCAAGTCTCGGGCACGGCAACCCGAATCCTCTCAACCGGATTTGGTGAACTCGAATCACAGCCGGATGGCGCACAGATCGAACTGCGCGCCTCGTGGAGCCCCAAAGACGTCAACATGGCCGCACATGTGGAAGGCTGGAGTGAGTTGGTCTGCATGCTAGCCGGACTACCACCCGCAATTGAAGGAGTCACCCTGTTGTCGGCCCGTAAAGCTGGACGTGAGTAGCGCTACAGAAGGTGCAGCCCCCGAGGGCGAGTCGCCCGCCACCCAAGCCCCTCATGACCCCGTAGTCGTTATCGATGATCGGAATGCATATCTTTCCGCCGTCGCGGCCATCGCTGAGGGCCATGGCCCCATCGGTATCGACGCTGAGCGGGCCAGCGGTTACCGGTACTCACAGCGCGCCTACCTCATCCAAGTTTTTCGACGCGGCGCGGGAACGTTCTTATTTGATCCACCCGCGATCGGTGATTTTAGCGAGCTCAACGACATTGTTGCCGGCGAAGAGTGGATACTGCATGCGGCAACACAAGACCTGACCTGCCTGCGGGAGGTCGGGCTCCACCCCGCACGATTGTTCGACACAGAACTCGGCGCGCGACTTGCCGGGCTTCCCCGGGTTGGGCTCGGAACGGTCGTCGAACATTTGCTGGGCATCCATCTTGCCAAGGAGCATTCATCAGCAGACTGGTCGACTCGCCCACTGCCGCAAGCTTGGCTCGTTTATGCCGCGCTCGACGTTGAGTTGTTGGTCGATCTTCGCGAAAATCTCGGCGAACTCCTTGATTCCGCTGGCAAGCACGACATCGCTCAACAAGAATTCGACTCAGTGTTGACTCGGGATCTCAGCAATGTGCGCGCGGAACCGTGGCGTCGTCTCAGCGGGGTGCATTCGATCCGCGGTGGAAAAAATCTTGCTGTGGCACGTGAACTGTGGTTGGCTCGCGACGCCTACGCGCAAGAAGTCGACACAGCTCCTGGGCGGCTGGTTCCCGATTCGGCACTCCTTGCGGCGGCACGAGTGCTTCCGGAGACCAAGCGTGGCCTCTCAATGCTCAAGGAATTTAGTGGACGGGCCAGTCGCACCCAGATTGACCGCTGGTGGGCCGCGATTCACGCCGGATTAGCGTCACAGGATATCCCCGCATCCCGCGTTTCGAGTGATGCCCTTCCTCCTCCGCGCGTGTGGTCAGACAAGAATCCGGAGGCGGATGCTCGACTCAAAGCCGCGCGTGCGGCTATGACCGAACGGTCCGAGGAGCTCTCAATCCCGATCGAGAACCTTCTGACCCCCGACTACTTAAGACGAGTTTCCTGGACCCCTCCCGGTGACATGACGACGGAGGCTATCTCAGAAATGCTCAAGAATCTCGGAGCACGACCGTGGCAAATTGACGTTTCTGCACAGTCAATTGCGAAAGCCTTTGTCGAAGCCAACCAAACGCTGGAGGAGCCCGGCAAGACCGAGTCGTAGGAACAGTCAAAGGATTCCAACTGGCATCGGTGGCAACCTAGGATCGGTGCTACATCCGAGGATTTAGTGGAGGCATTGTGGCCAAGGAAACCGAGATTGTATTCGTAGACGGAGTCCGTACTCCGTTTGGACGTGCTGGCGAGAAGGGCATGTTCTGGAACACCAGATCTGACGATCTTGTCGTCAAGGCGATGATTGGGCTGCTGGAACGCAATCCCACGATTCCCCGGGAGCGATTCGATGAGGTAGCCATCGCTGCCACGACACAAACCGGCGACCAGGGACTCACCATCGGCCGCAGCGCAGCGCTGCTAGCTGGTCTCCCCACCTCGGTTCCTGGCTACGCTATTGATCGCATGTGTGCTGGGGCCATGACCGCCGTCACCAATGTGGCTGGCGGAATCGCTTTCGGCGCATACGACCTGACAATCGCCGGCGGCGTTGAGCACATGGGCCATCATCCAATGGGCTCGGGAGTCGACCCCAACCCCCGGTTCCTCTCCGAGAAGCTTGTCGACCCTGAAGCGCTGAACATGGGCAACACGGCTGAGAAGCTCCACGACCGCTTTCCGCACCTCACGAAGGCGCGTTCGGATGCATTCGCGTTGCGGAGCCAGCAGCGAGCAACAGCCGCCTACGAGGCCAATAACATTCAGCCCGACCTGATCCCGGTTGCCACAAAAAGCGAGGCTGGCTGGGGAATGGCAACCCGCGATGAGGGACTGCGACCCGAAACAACCCTTGAGGGACTCTCCGGGCTCAAGACTCCATTCAGACCACACGGTCGCATCACGGCGGGCAACGCATCGGGACTCAACGACGGCGCAACAGCGAGCATTATCGCGAGTGGTGATGCTGCACGCGAATTCGGTTTGAAGCCCAAGATGCGGATGGTCAGCTTCGCTTACGCCGGCGTGGAACCAGAGATTATGGGTATTGGTCCAATCCCTTCTACCGAGAAAGCGCTTCAAAAAGCGGGTCTCTCGATCAATGACATCGGTCTTTTCGAACTCAACGAAGCATTCGCCGTGCAAGTTCTGTCGCTGCTTGACCACTTCGGAATCGATGACGAAGACCCCCGCGTCAATCAGTGGGGCGGCGCCATTGCAATGGGCCACCCACTGGCATCATCAGGCGTGCGACTCATGATTCAACTTGCGGCTCAGTTCCAGCAACACCCCGAGGTGCGCTATGGCCTCACCGCAATGTGTGTCGGCCTTGGCCAAGGCGGTTCCGTTATCTGGGAAAACCCCAACTACAAGGGAGCAGAGTAACAATGACCGAGCAGTTCGCACTATTGGCCGACCTGTCCACAGACGAGGTCATCACCCATTCCTTCGTTCGGGATGTACCGCTCTCGCAGGGGCGCACGCTCGCGTTGATCACGCTCGACAACGGCAAAGACCACACCCGGCCCAACACGCTTGGCCCGGCAACCCTGCTCGAATTCGCGAAGGTTCTCGACGAGCAGAAGAGGCGAGCATCCGCAGGCGAGATCCACGGCGTGGCCGTTACCGGCAAGCCATTCATCTTTGCGGCCGGCGCTGATCTGTCGAAGGTGAGCGAGATCCCCGATCGCGAAACGGGTAAGCAGATGGCGCAGCTCGGTCACTGGTCGCTCGGAAAACTGAGCGACCTCGGCGTTCCGTCGTTCGTGTTCATCAATGGTCTCGCGCTCGGCGGCGGTGTGGAAGTTCCGCTCAATGCCGACTACCGCACGATTGATAGCTCGGTGCCCGCGCTTGCTCTTCCCGAGGTCTTCCTCGGACTCATTCCCGGTTGGGGCGGCGCATGGTTGCTGCCGAATCTGATCGGGATTGAGAACGCGCTCAAGGTCGTCATCGAAAATCCACTCAAGAACAACCGGATGCTCAAGGGGCCTGAAGCTTTTGAGCTCGGTATCGCGGATGCGATGTTCGGACCAGCCAACTTCCTTGAACATTCAATTCGCTGGGCTGATGGTGTGATCGCCGGCACTACTAAGGTGAAACGCCCCAATGAGCCGGGCAAGATCGAACGCACCGTCAAGTGGGATGTCGCGATCGGCATCGCAGAAAAGATGTTGAGTAACCGCATTGGGCGCGTTGCCAAGTCACCGTATGCTGCGCTTGCACTGCTCAAAGCCGCAAAGAACACCGACAAGAAGGCCGGGTTCGAGGCTGAAGATAACGCCCTAGCAGACATGATCTCGGGGGATCAGTTTCAGGCGAGCATCTACGCGTTCAATCTCGTTCAGAAGCGCGCGAAGCGCCCAGCAGGCGCCCCTGATAAAGAGCTCGCCCGCAAGGTGACCAAAGTTGGGGTGATCGGTGCTGGTCTCATGGCACGCCAATTTGCGCTGCTTTTTGTGCGTCGCCTGCAGGTGCCCGTTGTCATCACTGACCTCGATCAGACCGCGACCGATGCCGGCGTTACTGCGATCCACCACGAGATCGACAAGCTTCACGAAAAGGGACGACTGTCATCCGATGACACCAATCGTCTGAAGGCGTTAGTCACCGGCACCACCAACAAGGCCGACTTCGCTGACTGCGACTGGGTTATCGAAGCGATCTTCGAAGAGCTGGGCGCCAAGCAGTCCGTGTTTGCAGAGGTAGAACAGCACATTTCTGACGAAGCAATCTTGGCCACGAACACGTCATCGTTGTCAGTTGAACAGATCGGTTCACAGCTGAAGCACCCAGAGCGCCTGGTCGGTTTCCACTTCTTCAACCCGGTAGCAGTGATGCCGCTCATTGAGGTCGTCAAGACGCCGCACACCAACGACGAGACGCTGTCGACCGCCATGGTGACCGCAAAGAACCTGCGAAAAAATGCGGTCATCACGACTGATACCCCTGGTTTCGTCGTGAACCGAATTCTCGCAAAGGTGCTGGGCGAGGCGATGCACGCGGTTGACACCGGAACACCGTTTGAGGTCGTCGAGGAGTCGACTCGTCCCTTCGGGCTACCGATGACTCCGTTCGAGCTTCTTGAACTCGTGGGGCTGAAGGTCGGAGCGCACGTGCTCGATACCCACCATGCCGCATTCCCCGAACGGTTCTTCGAAAGCGAAAATCTTCACAAGCTCGCTGAGCTAGGTTTCATCTTCGACCGCGACAGTAAGGGCAAAGCAAAGGGGGTTTCGAAGAAGGCTGTCGAGATCGTTAAGGGTGGCAACTCCCCCATGACGGCGCAGGAGCTTCAGATCCGCATCGAAGACGGTCTTGCAGACGAGATTCATCGGATGCTTGAAGACAACGTCGTGGCGGCGGCAGAAGACATCGATCTGTGCCTCATTCTCGGCGCCGGTTACCCCTTCCAGATGGGCGGTGTCACGCCGTATCTCGATCGTGCTGGAGCCTCCGACCGTGCCTTCGGTACAACGTTTCACGATCCGCAAATTCGGGGAGTGCAATAACCAGC